>CALQCM020000028.1 GCA_943329075.2 Chitinophaga pinensis
AGGTGCAGCGTCCCGCAATACGCGTGCTCGTCCGGCGTATGCGCACCATAGACATAGTTATTCCAGCCGCGCGCCGTCACGGCCTGCAGGATTATTTCGTCGATGATGTTGTAGTCCCAGACGATGCTTTGGATGCGCGGCTGCGCCGCGCACCCCGCCATGATCGCGCCGACGTCCAGCGGCCGGCTGGCGATCAACAGAGCGCAGTCCACCTCCAATTCCGCCGCGCATTGATAAACCACGTCATGCCGGAACGAACTGACCAGGATCCGTCGCGTTTTCTGAAACTGTTTGAGTATCGGCGCGGCAACCGGCCATGCCTCCGGCCGCTTGATCTCGATGTTCCACAGCAGCGCCGGGGCCGCATCGAAAATCTCTGCGAGCAGCGGCACCGCATGACCGCAATCGTCTTCGATTTCGCGGTGCGTGATCGCCGACACGGCGCGCCCGGCAGGTGTGACGCGGTCGTGCATGATGACGGGCTTGCCGTCCACACTCAGACGCACGTCGGTTTCGATGCCATCGACGCCGAGGCGCTGCGCGGCCTCAAACGCCGCCAGCGTATTCTCAGGAAGCCCTGCGTGATATCCACGGTGTGCCAGAACCAGCATGTCGTGCCTGTTCAATCGGGGCTTAAAAGGTAATCATAAACGCTATTCGGCACGAACCGCGCCCGCCCCCGGTCAAGGCACCGAAAAAAGTGCTGTGAATCAGGCGGAAACACCGCCGTCCCAACTTTTTATTTGGGCGGCTCTGATGTATGATTAATGCTGATCCGACCAACGAATAAGCTGAGCGGTGCGGCGCCCGATCAGACGGAGGTAATTATGGGTTTTTACGCTTTTTACGCAGTAGCGATCGTCATTCTGATTCTGCATTTCACCGGCTGGCTCCGGCGCAATAACCTCGAGTGGCTGGTGCTTGCGCTGGCTGCAGGCACATTCCCCGCGGTCATCTTCCTCAAGTAACACCCGGCCGTTGCAATCGCCGTTCGCCACCCGGCGCACAGCGCCGAACCACACTTCATTCAGCAGCACCCGCGGATAAGACGTCGCAAGTGGCAGTTCGCACCTTGGCGTTGACATGTCACGGGGCTGCTCATAGTATCGCAAGCCCTACTGGACGATCGCCGTGGCCATCCCGCCTCCACAAAGCCACCCCCGCAGCGCTGACGCACCAATCCCGCTGCTCACCGACCGCGCCTACGAACGCATCAAGCACGATGTGATCACCTGCGTGCTGGCCCCCGGCACCGAAGTCTCGGAGCCGCAACTCTGCCTGCAATACCGGCTCGGCAAAGCGCCCGTGCGCATGGCGCTGATCCGCCTCGCCCATGACGGCCTGGTGCGCGCGATCCCGCGCCGCGGCTACCGCATCAGCCCGGTCACGCTGAAGGACATTCAGGACATTTTCGAACTGCGCCTGATGCTCGAACCGCTGGCGGCACGCATGGCCGCCGGAAAAATCGACACGCACCGCGCCCGCGCACTCGAGGCCGCCACCGGCAACGGTTACCAGATGCACGATGCGCGCAGCATCACCAGCTTTCTCGACGCCAACAAAGCTTTCCACGTTGCCATCGCCGAAACCACCGGCAATGCGCGCCTCTCATCGATGATTACGCAATTGCACGACCAGATGACGCGCCTGCTGCATCTCGGCCTCGGCCTGCGCAACCGCTCGAACGAGATGCAACTCGAACAACGCGCCCTGCTCAAGGCACTGGTGCGCGGCAACGGCGACAGCGCGGAACGCCTTGCGCGTGAACTGATCGAAGCCGCGCGCAGTATGGTGTTGTCCGCGGTGATGTCCAGCCGCAGCATCATGAACCTCGCCCTCGGCGGCGACTGAACCGCATATAGACACCAAAAGACACCATAAATCATTCAACGGAGAACACCATGAAGGCAGTCGTATTGAAACAGCACGGCACGATCGACGATCTCGAATACGTCACCGATTTTCCCGATCCCGTCGTCAAGGAAGGCCACGTCGTCATCCGCGTCGGCGCCACCTCGTTCAACTACCACGACGTCTTTACCGTGCGCGGCATGCCCGGCATCAAGGTGCCGATGCCGATGATCATCGGCCTCGACATCGCCGGTGAAATCCTTGAAGTCGGCGCCGGTGTGAGCGGCTGGAAAAAAGGCGACCGCGTGCTGGTCAACCCGCTCAACCCCAAGGTCGGCCTGATGGGTGAAATGATGCACGGCGGACTCGCTGAAAAATGCCTGGTCTCCGCCGGCCAGTTGATCCGCATGCCCGACAACGTGACCTATGAACAGGCCGCCTCGCTGCCGGTCGCCTACGGCACCGCGCACCGCATGATGATCACGCACAACACGATCAAGGCCGGCGACAAAGTATTGGTGCTTGGCGCCAGTGGCGGTGTCGGCACCGGCTGCGTGTTGCTGGCCAAGATGCTGGGCGCCGAAGTCATCGCCTGCGCCAGCAGCGCCGACAAGATCCAGCGTCTGAAAGACCTCGGTGCCGATCACGTCGTCAATTACAAAGACACGGACTTCTCGAAATGGGCGATCGAAAAATTCGGCAAACCGCAGCGCCGCAACTACGAAGGCGGCGTCGATGTCGTCATCAACTTCACGGGCGGCGACACCTGGCTGCCGTCACTGAAGTGCGTCAAGCGCGGCGGCAAGATTCTCGTCTGCGGCGCCACCGCCGGTTTCGATCCGAAGGAAGACCTGCGCTACATCTGGAGCTTTGAAATCCAGATCGTCGGCTCCAACAGCTTCTACGACGAAAACCTCAAGGCCCTGATGGATCTGATCCAGGAAGGCAAAATCAAACCCGTCATCGACGAAGTGCTGCCGCTGGAAAAAGCCGGCCAGGGTCTGAAACTGATCGAAAACCGCGAGGTCTTCGGCAAGGTGGTGATTTGCCCCTGAACGCACACAAGACGCCGGTCGCGGGCGGCATCGCCGAACCCGCGGCACGCGGCCATGCCGGCAATCTCGGCCTACTGTTCGCCGCGCATGCGCGTTCGGACCGCACCGCGATTGTTGATCTGCACGATGCGACGAAACCGCGCGAAGTCAGCTTTCGCGAACTCGACGCCATGTGCAATGCCATCGCGCGCGGACTTGCGCGTGCCGGCCTCGGCGCGGGCGACCGTATTGCGGTTCTTTCCTTGAACCGCATCGAGTTCGTCGCCACGGTACTCGGCAGCATGCGCGCCGGCGTGGTGCCGGTGCCGATCAACATCAAGCTGCCGGTTGACGCCGTCGACTACATCGTCAACGATGCCGGTGCGAAACTGGTCTTCGCCGAACCGGCGCTGCGCCGCTTGTGCCCGCCAGATATCAAAGTGGTTGAATACGGCGCCTCGACAGGCTTCGACGCCTTCATCGATCACGGCGACTTCACCGCGATCGAGCCGGCGCCCGATACGGTCGCCATCCAGCCGTACACCTCGGGCTCGACCGGCCGCCCGAAAGGCGTGCTGCTGACCCACTACGGCCAGAACTGGAGCCGGCTCGTGCTCGCCTGGTCGCGCGGCACCACTGCCAACGATGTCATCCTCGTCGCCGCGCCGCTGTACCACAAGAACGCATTGAACGCGATCAAACAGGGGCTCACTGCAGGCGCGATGCTGCCGCTGCT
Source organism: Chitinophaga pinensis (assembly GCA_943329075.2). Lineage (GTDB taxonomy): Bacteria > Pseudomonadota > Gammaproteobacteria > Burkholderiales > SG8-41 > PALSA-1004. The sequence continues at coordinate 3,622 of CALQCM020000028.1, forward strand.
GCCGCAGTTCAACGTCGAACGCTACATCGAAGCGATCGGCCGTTATCGCTGCACCGTGATTTCCGGCGTGCCGACCATGACGTCGATGGTGCTGGCGCGCAAAGACCTGCTCGCCAAAACCGACGTGTCGTCGGTGCATACGGTGATGATGGGTTCCGCCCCGGCGTCGCTGCAAATTCTGCGCGACCTTAAACACGATTTCCCCAACGCAGAAGCGCTGGTCGTCTACGGCGTGACCGAAGGCGGCCCGGTGCCGCTGGGCCCGCATCCCGACGGCAAAACACGCCCTTCCGGATCAATCGGCGCGCCCTATCGCGGCACCGAAGCAAAGCTCATCGGCGGCCCCACGCCCGATGAAGGTGAATTGATTCTGAAGAACCCCGGCATCCTGCTCGGTTACCACAACATGCCGGACGAAACTGCCAAACGCATCCGCGACGGCTGGTATCACAGCGGCGACATCTGCCGGCGCGACGCCGAAGGGTTCTACTGGTTCGTCGGCCGCACTGACGACATGTTCGTCTGCGGCGGCGAGAACATTTTCCCGATCGAAATTGTTTCGCTGCTGGAAAAACACCCGGCCGTCCATCAGGCGGTCGCGTTGCCGTTTACACACGATCTCAAGGGCCAGGTGCCGTATGCATTTGTTGTACTGCGTTCCGGACAACAGGTCACGGAACAAGCACTCAAGGACTACGCGCTCGAACACGGCCCTGCCTATCAGCATCCGCGCCGCGTGTTCTTCCTCGAACGCATGCCGCTCGCGGGCACCAACAAAATCGATCAAGCGGCACTGCGAATAATCGCCGCACAAAACCATTCCGCAAACACCACACAGAAGGCACATCATGGCTGAAATCGCTTCCATCGAAACCCTGCAAAAACTGATCACGCGCGGTCCGTTCAACCAGTGGCTGAATTTCACCGTACTAAAGGCCGACGCCGAGGGCATTGAAGTCAGGGCCGGCTGGCGCGAAGAATGGGTAGTCAATCCGGACCGCAAATACACGCACGGCGGCATACTCGCCGCCATCGTCGATGTCGCCGCCGATTACGCCATAGCCGCGCAGCTCGGGCGTCCGGTGCCGACCATCGACATCCGTGTCGATTATCATAAGGCTGCGATGCCCGGCGACCTGACCGCCAAGGCACGCGTGGTCAGAAGCGGCAGCCAGTATTCGACCGCCGAAGCCTATATCTACGATAAAGACGGCGCTCTAGTCGCCAGCGGGCGCGGCACCTATTTCACAGCGCCGCCGAAAGCCTAGCCTTCGCAACCGGAACTCGACGCAGCATGCGCCAACCCCAAACCACCGCAACGCACGCCCCGGGTGTGCGGATCGATTTGATTGCCAAACGCAGCGCGCTGCTTGTCGCGCTGGTTGGCATTTGGTGGCTGCTGTCGTTGCGTTATCCGCACTACGTGCTGCCGGGGCCTTTGCGCGTCTGGGATGCGCTGTCACTGATCATCGACAACGGCGATCTCTGGCGCAATCTGACCGTGACACTCAAACGGGTCTGCATCGGCTTCGGCCTCGCCGCCGTGGTGAGCGTGCCACTGGGCATCATGCTCGGCGCCATCCGCCCGCTAGGCGAGTTCTTCGAACCGGTACTGCCGGTGCTCAACACGGTTTCATCGGCGATCTGGGCGATCTTCGGCATCATCTGGTTCAGCATTTCCGAAGCATCGATCATTTTCGTGGTGTTCATGACGGCAATGCCACTGATCATCACCAACGTATGGCAAGGCACGCGTGCGGTCAATGCGGACTTCATCGAACTCGCACATACACTGCGCATGCCGGGCTGGAAGGTGATGACGAAGATTTATCTGCCGACCGTGATGCCTTATTTTTTCTCGGGTGCGCGGCTGGCCTTCGGCTTCGGCTGGCGGGTAAGCCTCGTTGCCGAAACCATTGGCGCTTCGAGTGGCATCGGCTACCGTCTGCGCCAGGCCGCCGATCTCATACAGACTGACCAGGTATTTGCCTGGACCCTGACCATGGTTGCAATGATGGTGGCACTGGAATCGGGCGTCTTGAAACCGCTTGAAAACCATCTGTTCCGCTGGAAAAAAGAAGCCGAGACGCCATAGACAATTTCCGGATTCGCCAGTGCGAATCCGGTCCATACTCCCCCTCTCCTTCCGGGAGAGGGCCGGGGTGAGGGAAACAAATGGAGAACTTGCCATGAAAAAACGCCTGATCGTTGCCATCACCGGCGCCACCGGTGCCGTTTATGGCATCGGCATTCTCAAACAGTTGCGCGCCATCGGCGGCTGGGAGTCGCACCTCGTTCTCTCCGAGGCCGGCGTGCTCAACGCGTTTCAGGAACTCGGACTAAAGCGCGCCGACGTCGAAAAGTTCGCCGACGTCGTACACAATCCGCGCGACATCGGCGCCACCATCGCCAGCGGTTCGTTCATCACGCAGGGCATGGTGATCGCGCCGTGCTCGATGAAAACACTTTCCGGCGTGGCCCACGCCTACTCCGACAATCTGGTGGTGCGCGCCGCCGACGTCATCCTCAAAGAACGCCGCCGCCTGGTGCTGATCACACGCGAAGCGCCGCTTAATCTGGCCCACCTGCGTAACATGGTGGCGGTGACGGAAATGGGCGGCATTATCTTCCCCCCTGTGCCGGCCTTCTACAGCAAGGTCAAGGACATCAACGGCATGGTCAATCACACGGTCGGTCGCATCCTCGACCTCTTCGACGTGCAACACGACAACATCGCGCGCTGGGAAGGCATGAACCCGGCCAAAACCGCGAAGAAAAAAGGCTAATCCCATGAGCGAGAATTTCCGCCAGTTCCTCGAACACCTGCGCAATGAGAAGGAACTGATCGACATCCGGCAACCCGTCGACATCCGTCACATCGCCACGCTGGTTGATCAATCCGAACATGCGTTGTGGTTTCACAACGTCATCGGCTACGACATCCCGGTGGTCTCCGGCATCATCCGCACGCAGAAACGCGCCGCCATGGGCATGGGCGTGCAGAACTGGAGCGACATCGAGGCACTGCTCGAACGCGGCATCAACAAGCCGCTGCCGCCGCGCCACGTTGAAACCGCGCCGCACAAGCAGGTCATCCAGCGCGGTGACGAAGTCGATCTCTTCAAACTGCCGGTACCGATGTCGTCAATCTATGACGGCGGCCCGATGATCACCGCCGGCGTCGTCATCGCCAAAGACCCGGAGTTCGGCCTCAACTCCGGCATGTATCGTTTCATGGTCAAGGAAAAGAACCTGACCGGCATCGACATCGTCACGCCGAACAATATGCGGCTTTTTGCGCAACGCGCCTTCGAAGCCGGCCGCCCCTGCCCGATTTCGATTTCGATTGGCACGCATCCTTTTGAGATCATGGGTTCGGGTTTCCGCGCGCCGCTGGGCGTCGATGAAATGGGCATTGCCGGCGGCATCCGCGGCGCACCGGTCGATCTGGTGTCCTGCGAGACCATCGACCTGCCGTGCATCGCCGACGCCGAAATCGTACTCGAAGGCGAAATTCTGCCGACGGGCTGGACATACCCCGAGGGCCGCTTCGGCGAATTCACGCGCCTGATGGGTGGGCTGCACTGGAACCCGCAGGTGCGCATCAACGCCGTGACCATGCGCCGCGACGCCGTCTATTACGCGCTGCATATGCCGTGGGAAAACACCTGGCTGGCCGCACCGACGCGCTACAACGCGATACGCCGCGCGCTGAAAACCGCCGGTGTGCAGGTGAAAGACATCAACGTCACGCTCGGCGGCTGCGCCTTCTGGCACGCCGTGATCTCAATCAAGAAACAATCAGGCGAAGGCAAGAACGCCCTGCTCGCCGCCTTGTCGGTGATGGATCTCAAACACGTGGTTGTCGTCGATGACGACATCGACGTTTGGAACGCGATGGACGTCGAATGGGCGATTGCCACGCGCGTACAGGGTGACCGCGATGTGTTCGTGATTCCAGGCGCGCGCGCCAAGCCGCTGGACCCGAGTCTGGCCGTGATGCCGCCGGGCGTGGTGCCCACCGGCGCCAAAGTCGGCATCGACGCCACCATCGGTGAAGGCATACCGAAGGAACGCTTCGAGCGCATCGCCTACGCCTATGCCGATCGCGCGAAAATTGCGGATTATGTTGGCGGCAAAGCCGATCCGGCGCCCTTAGCCAGCGGTAACGACGAAAACGTCGTCACTGCTGTGGCTGCAAAGATCGTCGCGCTGATCGAAAAAACGCCGCTCTACTATCAGGATGTGGCCGCCAAACTCGGCGATCACGACTTCCAGACCGTCGCGCGCGCGCTCGGACAACTGTACTCAAGCGAAAAACTCTGGCAGGATCCGCGCGGCCGCCTGTGCCTGCGCGATTCCGCCTTCGCTGCCAAGCCACCCGCAAAATTCTAACGACATCAAATGTTACTCGCGGTGATATACAAACCGTCATTCCCGCGCAAGCGGGAATCCAGTTCGTGCATAGTCATTAATCTGGACTCCCGCTTGCGCGGGAGTGACGCGTCATTTTTCAAAGCGCACCATGTCGAATAACGGTGCAGCCATCGCTGCTCCAAACCTGCCCGACGCCGGCGCCATTGCGCTCGCCGGCATCAGCAAGTCCTTTCCCGGACAGGGCGGCGAAACGCTGGCGGTTCTCGACAACATCAGTCTGTCGGTGCGTTCGCATTCGATCGTCGCACTGCTGGGCGCCTCGGGTTGCGGCAAGTCGACCCTGCTCAACATCATCGCCGGCCTGGTCAGACCGGATCGCGGTGAAGTGAGCTTTGGCGGCATCGGCTCAGCCCGCTTCAAAGCCTGGCGCAGCATCAGCTACATGTTTCAGGAAGACCGCCTGCTACCGTGGCGCACCACACTGGCGAATGTCGAATTCAGCCTCGAGGCCGGCGACATGCCGCGTGCCGAACGGCACACGCGCGCGCGCGACGCACTGAAGCTGGTCGGTCTCGACGGCTTCGAGGACGCCTTCCCGCATCAACTCTCCGGCGGCATGCGTTCGCGCGTGGCACTGGCGCGCAGCCTCGTCACCGAACCGGCCACACTGCTGATGGACGAGCCCTTCTCCAAACTCGATGCACAAACGCGCGCGCAGATGCATGGCGAACTGCTGCGCATCCATGAACTCAAGCACATGACCATCGTTTTCGTCACCCATGATGTCGAAGAGGCCGTGATCCTCGCCGATGAAGTCGTGGTGTTGGCCCCGCGCCCCGGCCGCATCCGCGAAATCGCGCCAATCGACTGCGCGCGCCCGCGCGATCCGACCGACGCCACGGCCATCCAAGCGATCCAGCACCTGCGCGCGCTGATTTAGTCAACGCCTTTGCATTTGTGGCGCAGGCGACCCGCCTGCGGGAAGCACCGCTCGCGCGTGTCAATCCGCCCGCAACCGACCCTCCTGCGCCACAACCTCCCGCTTCGGCCGCGCCACCATTGAAGCGCCGTATAATGACGGCCTTGATTGAGAAGAATCCCGGGAGACCATCTGTGAAATCAGCATTGCCACGGCTACTAGCGATCCTGCTGATCGCCCTCTCTACCGCCGCATCCGCCCAAAAAATAAAAGTCGGCTACTGGACCAGCGGCTTTTCCCTCGGCTTCGGTGCCGTCATGGAACAGATGAAATTCGCCGAAAAAGAAGGGCTCGATATCGAATGGGTCAAGTTCGCCGAGGTCAACGGCCCGACGCGCGCGATACCGACGCAGGCAATCGACCTCGCTTTCGGCGCACCATCAGCCACCTCGATGGCCATCATCGCCGACGGTATCCCGGTGAAAATCGTGCTGTCTACGCAAATTGCTGAATCGCAGTTCATCGTGCTCGCGGACTCGCCGATCAAGACGATCAACGAACTCAAAGGCAAAAAAATCGGCATGACCGCGCCACCCAGCGCCATGCACGCCATCGTCAGTGCGGTACTCGAAAACAATTTCGGGCTAAAGGCAACCGATTACACAGTCGCCCCAGGCAATGAAAGCCGCCTCGCCCAGTTCGTGACGCAGAAGGATGCCGATGCCGCCGCCATCCGCTCGGTCACCATTGCGCAGATGAACGAAGTCAAACTGCGTTCGCTCGGCAACGTTGTCGACGAGTGGAAAAAGATGACCAAGTCGAACTCGCCGCCGACGCTGGCCGTCACCATCGTGCATAACGATTACGTGACGAAGAACCCGGAAGCGGTCGCGAAGTTCATTGCCGCCACGCGCAAAGCCGTCGAATGGGGCAGCAAGAACAAGCCGCAGGTTGCCGAGATTCTGCGCAAAGCGGCCAACATGGACGCCACCGACTCGCTGGCCTATGCCAACCAGTGGGACCACGCCTACTTCGCCAGCTTCGAACCGCAGGACATCGCCACACTCAAACGCATGAACCAGATCTTCAAAGCCGCCGGTACCGCCAAGCAGGATGTGCCGGACAGCGCGTTTCTGGCCGAGCCTTACCTCCGCTCCAAGCAAATCAAGTAATGCCGAAATCCTCCCCCGCACGCGGCGGCAAGCTGCGCCTGCATCTCGAAAACTCGCGCAAAAAGCCACACGAAAAGGAATACACGCTCGAACGATTTGCGCTGGCGGCGCGCAAACACCGCGCGCTGGCAAAACAGCTTGAAGTCAGCGTCGGCTACGATGGCGACATTTCCGACGCCGAATTGCAGAAGGTTGATTTCATGCTTGGCGTGCCGCCAAACCGCGCGCGTCTGAAAAGCGGCGCGCCGCGCCTGCGCTGGCTGCATTGCACGATGGCCGGCATCGATTCATTGCTGCCGCTGGACTGGTTGCCAGCGAAAACCATCTTCACCAATAATGTCGGCGTGCATGGCGCCAAGGCGCGTGAATACGTGCGCATGGCGGTGACGCTGCTGCACACACGGCTGCCGCAGATGCTTTCCAACCAGCGCGCGCATAAATGGCAGCAAATCTTCACGCCGGCCCTTGCCGGCCGCACGGCGCTGGTCATCGGCATAGGGGATGTCGGTGGCGGCGCCGCGCGCGCCGCGCGCGACCTCGGACTCAATGTCATCGGCGTGCGCAAAAGCGGCAAGCCCTCGCCGCTAGCCGATCGCGTGGTGCGCCTGTCGCAACTCGACCGCGTGCTGCCGCTGGCTGATTTCGTCATACTCGCCGCGCCCAACACCGATGAAACGAACGGCCTGCTGGACGCCCGTCGCATCGGCTTACTCAAGCCGCAGTGCGGTATCGTCAATATTTCCCGCGCGGCGCTGATCGATCATGCGGCGATGTGCGTGCGGCTACGCGATGGCTCGTTATCGGGCGCCGTACTCGATGTTATGCAACACGAACCGCTGCCGGCCGCTTCACCTTACTGGGACGTGCCGAATCTCATCGTCACGCCGCATATCTCCTGCGATGATTCCGATTACGCCGCATTGACGCTGGAACGTTGGTTCGCCAATCTGGAACGTTTGCTGGCACACCGGCAGATGCAGAACCGCATCGATCCGAAACGCGGCTATTAGGCCATAGACCTGCCATGACCATTACCAAAACCGCCGCCCGCATCGCCGCCGCCCAGCCGCCGCGCGCCGGCAAAATCAATCTCGATCATATCGCCCATTTCGTGCCAGACATTGACGCGGCCACGGCGGCATTCGAAGCGCTCGGTTTCACGCTGACGCCGTTCTCCGCACAAATGCAGCGCAACGAGTCGGGTGAACTGACACCCGCCGGCGCCGGCAACCGCTGCATCATGCTCGAGCGCGGTTACATCGAATGCCTGACGCCGACCGCCGACACCACCATTGGCAATCAGCTGCGCGCGGCGATCACGCGTTACACCGGCCTGCACCTGATCGCTTTCGGCACAAGCGACGCCACCGCCGATCACGCGCGCCTGAGCCAACAACAATTCGCACCGCTGACACCGGTCGATCTGCAACGCGTGATCGGCACCGTGGATGGCGAAGGCACGGCGCGCTTTAGCGTCGTGCGTGTGCCGCCGGGCACCATGACCGAGGGCCGCATCCAGTTCTGCCAGCAGCACACGCCGGAACTGCTGTGGCAATCACGCTGGACGCGCCACCGCAACCGCACTGTTGGTCTGAGCGCGGTGATCGCCTGCGTCGACCATCCCGACGAGGCGGCACAACGCTATGCGCGATTCACCGGTATTGCGGCAACGGCCAGCGGCGACGATCGCATCATCGATACCGCGCGCGGCCGCGTCCTGCTGGTTTCAGCCGCCGCCGTGCAGCGCGTTTTCCGTCTCGACCCGCCGGTGCTGCCGTGGATCTTCGGCAGCGTGCTGGTCAGTGCGGATATGCAGAAGACGCGCGATTGCATCGTCGCCAGCGGACTGCCGCACGGCATGCTCGGCGACGGTCGCCTCTATGTCGTGCCGCCGCCAGCCATCGGCGGCGTCATGATTTTCGAGGCGAAGCGAACTGCGCCGTTTACACTGTCGTGACCGGCATCGACTGAGCGCAATCGCGTAACGTCAGGCGCGGCAAGCTGCCGCGTTCAGTCGGCCCTGATGCCCGCTGCGCGGATGACGCGGCCGAATTTCTCGATGTCGTTCCTGATCGTGGCCGCAAACTGTTCGGGCGTATCGCCGATCGTTTCGTAGCCGAGTTCGCCGAATCGTTGCCTGACATCGGCCGCCTTCAATCCGCTGACAATGGCGGCGTTGAGTTTGGCCACCGTGTCCTTTGCCAGGCCGGCAGGCGCGATAATGCCAAACCATGCATCGACCGCATAGCCCTTGACGCCCGATTCCGCAACCGTCGGCAGTTTCGGCGCAATCGCCGCCCTGCGACTGCCTGCAACCGCCAGCAGTCGCAGCTTGCCGATTTTTTCGAATGGGGCCAGCGACGCATAGTCGGCAATCATCATATCAATCTGGCCGGCCATCGTATCGGTGACTGCCGGCGCCGTACCCTTGTAAGGCACATGGACCAGATTGGCGCCGCCTTCAGCGCGCAGCAACTCGGCCGCCAGATGCGACATCGAACCGGAACCCGAAGAACCAAAACTCAGTCCGCCTTTATGCGCTTTCGACGCCGCAATCAGCTCGCGGATCGTTTTGGCTGGCACATGCGGATTGACGGCCACTGCATAGGGCACGAAGGCCACATTTGAAATAGCGGTCATTTCGCGCGCGTCGTAGGCAAGCTTCGTGTAAAGCCCGGGCGCCACTGCAAGACTGCTTGAGCCGCCCATCACCAGCGTGTAACCGTCCGCGGGCGATTTCGCCGCCAACTCGACACCGATAGTGCCGCCAGCGCCACCGCGATTCTCGATGACTACCGCATGTCCCCATGCCTCGCTGAGTTTTTGGCCGACCACACGGGCAATGATGTCGTTCGGTCCGCTGGGCGCGAACGGCACGATGATTTTGATCGGCTTGGCCGGAAAGGACGGACTGCCCGGCTGCGCCAAAGCCGCCGTCAGCGGCGCAACCACCGCCAGTGCCAGCGCAAAGGCCGGATAGCGCGGCAATACTCGTTTGTTCATTTGGACTCCATTGGCTTCATCGGGTGCGCTGCAACCTATTGGCAACTGCAGTGCAAAGGCCGTGCCATGCCGCCATGGAAGTCATGACGGGAAGTGCGGCTTTTACCGGCGCCGAGTGTGCCACGGACGGACCGTCGGAAGAAGGAGCGATTGTTTCGATCGAAATAACCGCGCGCTATATCGCGTCGAAAGCGAAGCGGTGCGCTCGGGAACGCACCGCGGGCGGGCGGCCGCAGGCCGCCATGCCCCCTCGCGGTGCCGGCCGTGCTATTCGAGCTTGATGCCCGCTGCCTTGATGATCTTTGCGTATTTGTCGATCTCGACCCTGAGCAGCTTGCGCATATCAGCCGGTGACATCGTCAGCGCCTCGGCACCGTTGCGCTCGAACTGCTCTTTCATCTCGGGTGCACGAGCAACCGCGACCAGTTCCGTTTCAAGCCGCTTCAAAATCGCCGCCGGCGTGCCCTTGGGCGCGAAAAACCCCAGCCACAGGGAGGCGTCGAAACCGGCGTAACCGGCCTCGGCTACGGACGGAACCTCGGGCAACGACGGCGAGCGTTTTGGCGTGCCCACCGCGATCGCACGCAGACGTCCCGCCTTGGCTTGCGCCAGCACCGCCGGCATGCTGCCGAAGAGCACCTGCACCTGGCCGCCGATCGTCGCCGTGTTCGCCGGGCCGTTGCCGTTGAACGGAATGTGCACGACGTCGATGCCTGCCGCGCTTTTCAACATTTCCATTGCCAGTTGCGTCGTCGTGCCCGTGCCCGCCGAGGCATAGTTGAGCTTGCCCGGCTGCGCTTTGGCCAGCGCGATGAATTCTGCCAGTGTGTTCGCCTTGACCGCCGGGTTGAGCACCAGCAGATAGGGTGTCGTCGCCACCAGCGTAATCGGCTCGAAGTCCTTGAGCGGATCGTATTTCAGATTGGCATAGGCCCCCGCGGCGATCACGTGCGTGCTGGTGGTGCCCATCGTCAACGTATAGCCGTCGGGATTCGCCCGTGCCGCGATTTCAGTGCCCAGCGTGCCGCCGGCGCCGCCTCGATTGTCGATCACCACCTGCTGCCCGAGCCGCTCACCCAGCTTCTGGCCGACGAGCCGCGCAATGATGTCGGTGGAGCCGCCGGCGGGAAAGGCGACGATCAGACGGATCGGTTTGGCCGGGTAAGTCTGCGCGCAGACGCCGCCGGCAAACGCGGTGCAGGACAGAGCAACCAGGATTGCCGTCATTTTTAAAGCAGCAGTCATATAAACTCCTCGTTGGTTTTTATTCCGGCGTCAGTGCGCCGATTTTGATCAGGCGTTTCAGGCGTTCGACTTCGTTGCGGATGAATTTCTGAAAATCTTCCGGTGTGCCGCCCTGGACCTCAAGCCCGAGTTCATCGAAACGTTTCTTCACATCGGGCAGACCGAGCAGGCGGTTCGATTCGCGGTTCAATTTGTCGATGATGGCACGCGGCGTTTTCGCCGGTGCCGCCATACCGAACCAGACGATGGCCTCGGCGTCCTTGATGCCCGATTCAGCCAGCGTCGGCACATCCGGCAGCAAGGGCACCCGTTTCGCTGCCGCCACGCCAATCACGCGCACGCGGCCACCGCGGATCTGCGCCTCGGCCGACACCGTGGTCGTATGCATGAACTGGATCTGCCCGCCCACCAGATCAATCAGCGCCGGCGCCGACCCTTTATAGGGAATGTGCGTGACATTAACGCCGGTGGCCGCCTGAAACAGCGCCAGCCCGATATGCAGGCTGCTGCCGGTGCCCGACGAACCCCAGTTCACCTTGCCGGCATTCGCCTTCAGATACTCCAGCAGTTCCTTCGGATTTCTGACCGGCAGGGCCGGATTGGTGAAAATCATCAGCGGCGCATAACCGAAAAATACCACCGGCACAAAATCATCGACCGTGTAGGGCGCACTCTTCGACAGCAGGGGCGAATTCACACTGGGCCCCGGATTCGACAGCAACAGCGTGTAGCCGTCGGGCACCGCCTTGGCAACGGTATCCGCTCCAACCAGACCGCCGGCACCACCCCGGTTATCGATGATGAACTGCTGGCTCCAGGCCTCGCCCAGTTTCGCCGCAACCAGGCGCGCCACGATGTCATTCGAAGCGCCCGGTGTGAACGGCACCACGAAGCGCACCGGCTTCGACGGATAGGAAGCGGCAACGTTCTGCGCTGCCAGCGCCGCACTGAACAGACATCCCGACACACAAGCCATCCACTGCACGAAACACTTCATGGCTGCGCCTCCATCTAAAAGCTTGTTGAAACAGGAACGTCGCCCCCGCGAAAGCGGGGGTCCAGAAATTTAACGTGCAATCTAATCAATATCTTCTGGATTCCCGCTTTCGCGGGAATGACGAATTTGAAACGACATTCGCGTTTTTCAACAACCTTCTAACCGCCGGTTATTTGCTGCCGTTTTTCAGCACGTCCGGATTCACGACATTGATCGGCTTGCCCGCCGCATAGGCCGTGATCTGATCGAAGATGTCGTTGAACTGCGTTTCGAACTCATCATAGCCGACATAGCCGATATGCGGCGTGCACACCACATTGGGCATATTGAGCAGCGGATGCGCGGTATCGAGCAACGGCTCTTCCTCGTAGACATCGACCGCCGCCATGCCGGGTCGCCCGGCGCGCAGCGCATTGACCAGCGCGCCCGGCTCGATCAGTCCCGCGCGGCTGGTGTTGACGATCAGCGAGGTCGGTTTCATGCGCGCCAGATCGGCGGCCTTGATGATGCCGCGCGTGACATCAACCAGACGCATGTGCAGCGAGATAACATCGCACTCTTCGAAGAAGGCGTCACGGCTGCGCGACACGCTGTAACCGTCGGCGCGCGCGCGTTCGCACGAGGCCTCGCGGCCCCACACATGCACCTTCATGCCGAAAGCCCTGCCGTAACCGGCGATGACACTGCCGATGCGTCCGTAACTGTAGACGCCCAGCGTGCGTCCACGCAAACCGCGGCCGAGCGCAATCTGCCATTTGCCGGCCTGCAGCGAATTCATCTGCTGCGGAATCTGCCGCATCGCGGCCAGCAGAATGCCCCAGGTCAGCTCGGCGGTCCCATACGACGGTGTGCCTGCGTGCTGGTTCGACGAGACGATCACGCCGCGTTTTGTGCAGGTATCAACGTCGATATGCGGATAGACGCTGCGCTGACTGATCAATTTCAGTTTCGGCAGACGTTCGAGCAATGCTGTGCGGATCGGCGTGCGCTCGCGGATCAGCACCAGCGCCTCGGTATCCTGCAGCCGCTCGGCCAGCACATCGGTGTCCTTGGTGTGATCGTTCCAGATCTTTACGTTGTGGCCGGCAACCTTGCTGAAACAGTTCAGCGTGCGCACCGAATCGAAGTAGTCGTCGAGAATCGTGATGTTCAAATTCAGCTCCAAAAGCATTGGCCACAGGGGGCACAGCACGGACCCTGCATTTTAAACGGTAATTGTCGCAACTCAATCTGACTCGCAATATCCGCTTTTGCACGGCTTTCGAGCCGCCATGGCAGATCGCTCAACGGCCACCAGCGGAAGCCCGCGGTTACGTTTCAGTTTAACGGGATTGGTCGCCAACCGGCACACGCCTGAAGCTAACAGTGCCAGATTGCTGACATATACAGACGGAAAGGTGGAAATACCGAAGATAATATCCGCACTAATGCGCAAGCGTTGCTCAATCGGAACATCGGCGTCATCTTTACCGGATCCGGAACCAAGCAGAAAATCGTTGAGTCTTTTGACGTTCTAAAGATCAACGAACTCAGTCACCTAGCGCCCGGCGACATGCAGGCCGATCGGGAGCATCTAATGCCACAGGGTTACGGTATCGTGGCGAATCGATTGTTGCCGTCAATCGAAAAGCTCATCCGGAAAAGGCGAATGTGAGGGACTTGAACAACCTTAATCGGTCGCCGCCCTCTTCTTGAGAGGCTACACGAACGAAGAAATGCCGATCTGTAGGGACTGAGAACGCTGCATTGCCCGCCTGCGACAAACCCAACGGGATGGGCTGCTGCCGGCTGTAGGGATACCAATCCTTCGGCAGCAAGTTCGGTTGTTTTACTTTGATTCGCTCGACTTTTGCAGGCCTGCATTGACGCGTCTTTTCAGATCTCCCGTCGCTCTGAAATAAACGCTATATTTCTCCGGCTTCATGACCGCCGCGCCCGTTTTGGGGTTGCGTGCTTTACGCGCCTTACGCAGGCGCAACTGGAAACTGGCGAACTCGCGCAGTTCAACACGACGCCCGTTTGATAATGCCTTGGCGATCGCGTCGATGATTAAATCAACTGCTATTTCAGCGTCTTTTTGCACCAGATGTTTGTGGCGCGCCGCAACACGCAATATCAATTCTGATCTGACCATTTTTTGTAACCGAATGTTGTACCGATGCCGTTACTATTGGCGAGGTTTGTGAAAGCGTGTTTTCCTTCGAACGTTAGGCCCAAAACAAATCTCCAGCCCGGGCTAACGGCAATTCTGAATCGCATGCGGTTCTGCATCAAAATATTGCCACTATTGATATATAACGCATTTTCACCATTTTACAGTTTTACGTTACTTTAATCCAACCTAAGATTCAAAAGCCCACTGCAATCCGATCCGGATTGCAGCAGCATTCATATTCCGCCTTGCCACCACGTGTGCGCCATTTCAGCGCCGGCATCATCGCGACGAATTTGAGGGCACGGCAATCGGATTGGCAACTGCCGGGAAAATTATTGAGCACCATGGCGGCAAGTGATGGATTGAGAGTGCTGTCAGTGTTGGCACCACAGTGTTCTTTGCGATTGGAGCATCGGTCTAAGGCGGGCCGACCAGTATTATGGTTCCAGCTGAGGGGCGTGAATGTCCGGTAACGGACAGATCGACAGTCAGCTTGGGGTCGAGACACGCGGGGGGGGCACGCCGGTCGCCGCGCCAGCAAGCGGACGCCCGTTATGCCTGGACACCGGGCATCCGTCGTCAGATCGAAGGGCGACGGCTACATTTGTACGCCGGCGTTCCCGGTCGCCAGATTGGTGTGTTACTTCAACCAAAGCTCCGCTGCCGCCAGCACATCGTCAACGATTTCCGGCGCCAGCCCGACATAGGTGGTCGGATCGAGCGCCGCCTTCAGTTCCTGGTCGGTCATCGCACCGCGCACCTTCGCGTCGTCCATCAACGCTTTTTCGAACGGAATGTTGTTCTCAATGCCGCGCATGGAAATCTCGTAGACCAGCTCGTGCGCGGTCTGTTTGCCGATTTTTTCCGACAACTCGAACATCACGCGTTCGGACAGCAGGAAGCCGCCAAGCAAATCCAGATTGCTGCGCATCTTCGCCGCATCCACCTCAAGCCCGCCGATGACGTATTTCATCGACGCCAGCACACCACCGACAATCAGGCAAGACTCCGGCAGCGCGCGCCACTCGGCGCGCCACGCCGCACCGTCACGTTCGTGTTCGATGACCATTGATTCGAGCATCAGCGTGACGTTGTATTTGAGCGCACGGGTCGCCCCCATCACCGCTTCGCAACTGCTGGGATTGCGCTTGTGCGGCATAGTCGAGGAACCGAGCTTGCCTTTGCTGAAAGGCTCGTAGAGTTCGCCGATTTCCGTGTGTTCGAGCACGTAGATTTCATTGGCGATTTTGTTCAGCGTCTGCCCCAACATACCCAGCACGCAGACGTATTCGGCGAAACGGTCGCGCGCCGGCTGCCAGTTGATGTCGGCGACACCGAGTCCGAGCCGCTTCATCAGACGCTTTTCAAGTTCGCGCGCCTGCGGCCCGTACGAAGCCATGGTGCCGACCGCACCGACCATGCCGCCGACGAACACACGTTTTTCCAGCTCGCGCAGGCGCTCGTAATGCCGCCCCAACTCCGACAGCCAGATCGCGCTTTTGTGGCCGAAGGTGATCGGCAGCGCCTGCACGCCGTGCGTGCGGCCGACCATCGGTGTGGCGCGGTGCTGCTTCGACAAGCGGTGCAGGTCTTTGCCGATGGCCTTGAGGTCGCGCAGATAAATCGCATGCACATCGCGCATCTGCAGCACGGTGCCGGTGTCGAGCACGTCCTGCGTGGTCGGGCCGAAGTGGATGTATTCGCCGAGATCGCCCTTGCACTGCGCCTGCAGCGCCTTCAGCGCCGGCACCAGCGGATGTTTGATGCGGCGGATTTCGGCGCCGATCGCCTCGACATCAATTTTCGCGACGTTGACTTTGGTCACGATTTCATCGGCGGCTTCCTGCGGAATAATGCCGAGCGCGGCCTGCTCAATCGCCAGCGCCGCCTCGAACTCGTACCATTTGCGCACGCGGTTTTCGTCGCTGAAAATCGCGCGACATTCTTCACTGCTCCACAGGTGCTTGATCAGTGCATCGTCGAAAATGCCGGAAGCCATCAGGTTCTCTCCAGAATATGCAGGCCGCGCACGCGGTCGAGCAGGTAAATTAAACCACGGTCGTCGACCGTGACGTCGTTGCTTTGCACGCGGTCCGAACCCGGCGGCACGTCGGGCAGGTAGTAGGCGACTTCCTTCAGCGCATGCGGTTTCGAAATGTCGATGATGCGCAGGCCGTAGGCAAACCACGCCACCGGAATTTCCGTGCCGGTGACGATTTCGCAGGGTTGGTGGCAACCGGTCATGCGCGGTTGCGGCGTGTCCGGCATGTCTTCAACCTGGAAGGTTGAGATCGGTTGCGGATGTTTTTCATCGGTAATATCGACCATCCACAAAAATGCAGCGGGGTATGGCGGGTAATCAGGCTGGCGGAACACGTCTTCGTCTGACACCACCATGAAATCGCGGTTGTTGATCTTGAACGGAATGCGCAGCGCAGTATGCGTCGGCCACGGGAACGGCGGACTCCAGTCGAGACCGGAGACGAATTTCGGCTTGCTCATGTCCTCGATATCGAGAATGACCAGACCGCCCTGCCAGTAACTCGTATACAAGCGGTTGCCAAAGCGCAGCGGATGATGACATTTGTGCGCATCACCCTTCCACGTCGGCGTCTCACCGCCGGCGACCCACTGGCCCGGCATCCACCAGCGGCCGACTTCCTCGGGTTTGGCCGGATCCTTCAAATCGAGAATCATCATGATGTTGCCGATGTAACCATCCATCGTCGGCGAGATATAGGCGTAACGGCCGTCGAAGTCGAAGCGGTGCACGCCGCGCGCATATTGCGCACCGGGGCCGTCGGTCGTTTCCCAATTCGTGATGAGCCGGGGCTTCTCCGGTTTGGAGATGTCGTAAATGCTGAGTCCGCCGTTGTAACCAGCGGGCGGCACTTCACCGTTCAGCGCATGCGCGCCCATGACCTCGCGGTTGGTCACCATGATGTCGCCGTGCACCCGCACCTTGTGCGAGTGCGTGCCCGGCGGCATGGTCAGTTCGGCGATTTGCTTCGGGTTCTTCGGGTCCTTGACGTCGATGATCAGCGTGCCCTGCGGATTGCGCATGTTGCCCACATACGCAATGCGGTTCTGCACCACCACCTGCCCGCCGCCGGCGCAATCGTGCCAGTGCACCGGATTCACGCCCGCGGCGTGGCCGTGGTTCTGCACGTCTACGTAACCGACTTCCTTGATACCTTTTGCTTTCGCCATGATCAGTTTCCTCTGAAAATATCGATGCGCGCGCCCTTATTCGGCGCGTATATTGGCCTGCTTGATGACTTTCGCCCACTTGTCATGCTCGCTCTTGATGAAGGCAGCGAACTCCGCAGGACTGTTGCCGACCGGGTCGGCGCCGAGCTGGCGCAGACGCTCCTGCATTTCGGGCAGATTGAGGATGCGCACAATTTCGCGGTTGAAGCGCACGACGATCTCGTTCGGCATTTTGGCCGGCGCCACCCAGCCGAACCAACCGATGGCTTCGAAACCCGGGAACCCCGATTCGGCGACGGTCGGCAATTCAGGGGCGAGAGCGGAACGTTTGACACTGGTAATGGCCAGCGCCCGGACACGCCCGCCTTTGACCTGCGGTATCGCCGTCAAGGCAATGCTGAACAAGGCCTGCGCCTGCCCACCGAGCACTTCGGTCAGTGCCGGTCCGCCGCCTTTGTAAGGCACGTGGATGAAATCCGCCTTGGCGACGAGTCGGAATTGCTCGAGCGCGAGATGCCCCGAGGTACCGTTACCCGCCGAGGCGAAAACCAGCTGGCCCGGACGCGCCCTGGCGTAAGCCAGCAGTTCGCTGACCGATTTCGCCGGGACCGCCGGATGGACGACAAGAATATTCGGCACCGAGATGCCCTGCGTAATCGGCGCCAGATCCCGGATCGGATCGTACTTGACCTCGCGATACAGGCTCGGGTTGATCGCAACACCCGCCGCGACGGCTGTGATCGTATAGCCGTCGGGCACCGCCCGCGCGGTCATTTCATACGCAATGTTGCCGTTGGCACCGGCCCGGTTGTCGATCACGATGGCCTGTCCCATCGCTTCGGTGAGTTGCGGGCTGATGATTCGCGACAAGGTATCGGCCGGACCGCCGGGCGGCACGGCGACGATCATGCGGATGGGTTTGTTCGGGAATGGTTGTGCCGCGCCGGCATCCGCCGGCGGCAGCAACAACGGCAACGCAGCCAGCATCAGCGCGCAAGCGCGCCGAACATGCAATAACGACATCAGGAAACTCCACAGTGACGAGCCCGTATTATCGCATTCTCGGGGGCAATGTTATGATGAACACTGCATTCAAAACGCCGCTCGCATGACAAATCTCCCGCCTACAAAACTCGTCAGCCTCACCGCACTCGCCGCACTGGTTGCGGACGGTGCGTCACTGGCGGTCGGCGGCAGTTTTCTGCACCGCGGCCCCTTCGCGCTGATCCGCGAACTTGCGCGGCAAAAAAAACGCCATCTCGAATTCATCAAACCCTCGCCGGGTTACGACGTCGACCTGTTGTGCCGTGCCGGCGTCGTCACCAAGATCCGCGCCGGCATCGTCGCTATGGAAGGCAACTTCGGACTGGCGCAGTGGTTTCGCAGGGCGGTCGAACGCGGTGACGCGACGCTCGAAGAACACGCCTGAATGACCCTGGTCGCGGGGCTGCGTGCAGCCTCTTACGGAATCCCCTTCCAGCCGGTCGCCGGCGTGTTCGGCAGCGATCTCGCGCGCGTCAACAACTGGAAGACCGTCACCGATCCGTACTCGGGCAAAGAAGTCTATGCGATACCGGCCATCCGCCCCGACATCGCGGTGATCCACGTCAACGAAGTCGATGAATTCGGCAACGCGCGCCTCTACGGCACGCCGTTCTGGGACCACCCGCTGACGCGCGCGGCAAAACGCGTGCTGGTCACCGCCGAGAAACTGGTTTCGACGGACCATCTGCGCGAGCAACCGGAACTGACGCTGGTGCCGGGCTTCATGGTCGAAGCAGTGGCCGTCGTGCCGAACGGTGCGTGGCCGGGCTCGATGCATCCGTATTATGACATCGATTATCCGGCGGTCGAACGTTATCTGGACAATAGTCCGGGTGCGCTCGAAGCGCATCTGGCAGCAGCGCCGGAGGCCAAACAATGATGCGTTGCACATCGCAGCGCCGTCACTCCTTCCCCCCTTGTGGGGGAAGGCAGGGATGGGGGGAAGTTATTCGCCGCCCCCCCACCGCTATCCTCCCCCACACGGGGGGAGGAGGTTAACGGCCCATGCACACCTGGTCGCCTTTCTCCTACATCGTCATCAATCTCGCGCGCCAGATCCGCGCGAACGAGGTGACCTTCAGCGGTGTTAACTCGACACTGCCGATGCTGGCCTGCGTGCTGGCCAAACGCGCCTACGATTTTCATTTCACCTGGATCAACGTCGCCGGCGGCGTCGAACCGCAGCCGACTACCATTCCGCATTCAAGCAGCGATCCCGGCATCGTCACCGGTTCGGCGGCGATATTTTCCAATCAGGATTTCTACGATCTCTGCGCGCGCGGCGGCATCGGTCTCGTCTATCTCGGCTGCGCGCAGATCGACGGCGAGGGCCGCACCAATGTGTCTTCAATCGGGCCGTGGGAAAAGCCGAAGGTACGCCTGCCCGGCGGCGGCGGCGCAGCAGTGATGCTGCCCACCGCGCAACGTGTGGCGACCTGGCGCACCGAACACAGCCCGCGCGCGCTGGTGGATAAACTCGACTTCGTCACCGCCTCCGGCAACCTCGCCGCGCTGGTCACACCGCTTGCGGTTTTTCAAAGAACCACCGGGCGCTTCCGGCTTGAGTCATGGCATCCGGACGCAAGCCTTGAAGAAGTCGTCGCCCGTACCGGCTTCCAATTTGATACGGCTGGCGCCGGGCCAACTCCACCGCCGACCGCGAGCGAAACAGCCGCATTGCGCGCCATTGATGCGGATGGTGCATTCGAGGCCGAGGCCGCGATCAAGTAACTTCGCGCTATTTCAACGGCGAGAAATTGGTCGCATCGAGATACACCGACACAATCTTTTCAACGATCGGCCCGTTGGCTTCAGTTTCAGCCTTTACCTTCTGCCACTCGGGATCGTTGCGAAATGCGTCCCAGTTTTTTTTCGCCGCTTCGCGACTCGGATGCGCAAGTATGTAGACGAGTGTGTTACCGGACATCGGCGCGTCTTCCGGCGTGAAATAACCGACGCTGGTGATGCCGTTTTTTGCAAAGATGCGCATGGTGTGATCGCGAAACCGTCCGACCACGTTGCTGATTTTTCCCTCGTGCGCGGTATAAGTCCTCAATTCGAACACCCGGCCCGGGCTTTGCGCATAGGCAACGCCCGCACCATCAACGCCACCATGGCCTCCTGCCAGGTAGCCCGCCGCAAACACAGCGACAAATGACAGCGAAACAACGACTTTTTTCAAGTTCATGTTATCCCCCTTGTTGGCGCCACCAATGACGTCACCTACTCCGGCTTCGCCCCCGACTCCTTGATGATCTTGCCCATCTTGACGACTTCCGCGCGCACGAATTTGGCGAAGTCTTCCGGCGATGAAGTTTCCGCTTCGAGACCCTGCCTGAACAACTGGTCTTTGACTTCCGGCCGCGACAGCGCCTTGGTAATTTCCGCATTCAGCTTGTTAATGATTTCTTTCGGCACTTTCGACGGCGCGTGCAGGCCGTAGAAAGTATCGAACTCGTAGCCGGGCACACCGGACTCGGCGAGTGTCGGCAGATCGGGCAGGAAGGCCGAGCGTTTTTTGCCGGTGGTAGCCAGCGCGATCACGCGCTTGGAATTGATAAACGGTACGGTGCCCGGCAGCGCCGAGATCATCAACTGCACCTGCCCCGCCACCACATCGGTCAATCCCGGCGCCGTGCCCTTGTATGGGATGTGCGCCATGCTGGTGCCGGTTTCGATGCGGAAGTATTCCATCGCCAGATGCGATGTGCCGCCGGCGCCGGTGCTCGCGTAGTTAAGCGCGCCAGGTTTGGATTTGAGCAGCGCGATCAGTTCCCTGGTGCTGCGCGCCGACACGGTCGGGTTCACCACCAGCGTATTGGTCGTCGTACCGATGATCGCCACCTGCGTCAAATCGCGCACCGTGTCGTACGGCAGCTTCGAATACAGCGTCTGGTTGATGGCGATGGCATTGTGCGTAACGAGTAGCGTGTAGCCGTCGGGCGCGCTCTTCGCGACGATGTCGGTACCAAGCGTGCTGCCTGCCCCCGGCCGGTTGTCGACGACCGCAGATTGATTAAAGCCCTCGATCAACCGCTGCGCGACGAAACGCGCCGAGATATCGTTGCCGCCGCCGGGCGAAAACGGCACCACCAGACGCACTGTTTTCGACGGGTAGGTATCGGCGGCAAATGCCGCGGTTGCTGCGATTGCGCACACGGCGGCGCCGATCAGTTTCACTCGCATCTTGATGCTCCTTGAAGGATTGCTGCCCGGGGCGCAGCTTGGTCAGGTTAATCGCTCACGTGCTAGTATATCGCCACTCCGTTAGTCCACCGCCATCGCGCTTAGTTCGCGTGAAAAGTTCGCATGAAAAATCTCGCCCGTTTCCGCCAATTCATCACCGGCTTTACCGATCTGGTCGCCGACAAATCAGCCGACGAGGCCGCCGTCTTCGAACGCGGCGGCGAACTGCTCGGTGCGCTGGTGGCGCACGACGACTGGTTGCCCGACGAATGCACGCAGCCGCATCCGCAGCATTACCAGCAGTATCTGCTCTATTGCGACCCCTTCGAGCGCTTTTCGGTGGTCAGCTTCGTCTGGGGTCCGGGGCAGAAAACCCCGGTGCATGACCACTGCGTGTGGGGCATGATCGGCATGCTGCGTGGCGCTGAAAACTGCCGCCGCTTTTTCATCGATGCGCCGAACCAGCCGATGCGCACCGGCGAACTGTGCACGTTGCAGCCTGGCATGGTCGACAACGTTTCACCGACTGTCGGCGACGTGCACGAGGTAGCGAACGCGCTCGCTGACCAACCGTCGATCAGCATCCACATCTACGGCGCCAACATCGGCGCCGTGGCGCGCCATGTCTTCGACCCGGCAACCGGTGCCGCCAAACCCTTCGTCTCCGGCTATTCGATCCCGATGATGCCGAATTTCTGGGACCGCTCGGCCGAAGTGCGTGCGGGCCTCCCCAAACAATAAAACCGTAACAGGAGCCGCAATGAGTGCCGCATTACCGCAAGAAATGCAGGTCGTTGAAATCAGCGCCCCGGGCAAACCCGATGTCTTACGCACGGCGACCCGCGCGGTGCCCGTGCCGAAAGCCGATGAAGTCCTGATCAAGGTCGCCGCCGCCGGCGTGAACGGCCCCGACATGATGCAACGCAAGGGTCTCTATCCGGCGCCGCCCGGCGCCTCCGACCTGCTCGGCCTCGAAGTCTCCGGCGAAATCGTCGCCGCCGGTGCGGCGGTCAAACGCTGGAAAATCGGCGACAAGGTCACCGCGCTCACCAACGGCGGCGGCTACGCGCAATATTGCACGGCCGATGCACAACACTGCCTGCCCATTCCGGCCGGCATCAGCTTGCGCGACGCCGGCAGTCTGCCCGAAACTTTCTTTACGGTGTGGAGCAACGTGTTCATGGGCGCCGGCCTGAAAAGCGGCGAAAATTTTCTGGTGCACGGCGGCGCCGGCGGCATTGGCGCCACGGCCATCCAACTGGCCAAGGCATTCGGCGTAAAAGTATTTGCCACCGACAGCCCGGCGGCGCGCTGCGATTTCGCGCGCGGCCTCGGTGCCGACCGTGTGATCGATTATCGCGATGAGGATTTCGTCGAACTCGTGCGCGAAGGCGGCGGCGCCAACGTGATCCTCGATATCGTCGGCGGCCCCAACATCGAAAAGAACTTCAAGGCCGCCAATCACGACGGCCGCATCATCCAGCTCGCTTTTGCCGCCGGCTCCAAAGTCGAAATCAACATGATGCCGGTAATGCTAAAGCGTTTGAGCTACACCGGCTCGACGCTGCGCACGCGCCCGCCCGCCTACAAAAATGAAATCGCGCGCCAGCTCGAAGAAAAGGTGTGGCCGCTGATCTCGGCGGGAACAATCAAACCGATCGTCAATGCGGTGTTTCCGCTGGCCGACGCCGCCAAGGCGCATGCGCTGATGGAATCAAGCACCCACATCGGCAAGATACTGCTGACGCTGGAATAGCGGGAGTCGTAACGGCGGCGGCCCGCAACGGCCGCCGTTGCGGCCGGGGCTAGACGAGCACGAGCTGCCTGGTGCCGGCGGCATCGTTGGGCGGACGCCGGCGCAGAATTGAATTTTTTCCGTCGGAATTCATCACCCGCGCGTAGTTAATGTTTTTTTCCACGGCTTCCATGTAATGGTTGCGCCCGCCGAAATGATTTTCGGCATAACGATAGGCGCCCTCCAGAGCAACATCGAGCCGCTTTGCCGCGCCCTTGTAGAAACCCGGCGTCTTCGCAATCAGATCGGCGGCCGATTCGAAGATGACCTGCTCGCCTTCGCTGGTCTTGCGCCGCGCAATGCCGCCGAGCAGAAATTCCGGAAACAGGCGGTCGTAGCATTTCTCCAGATAACAGCGGTCCGCCATCTGCGCGATGATGTCGGCCGAACCGAGCAGATTGCCAAGCACACGATGCACCGGCTGCTCGACACGGATGCGTTCAACCGGCGTTTCGTAGCCGGTGAAATGCACGAGCTCGGCGCCGACGGCGGCCAGATCGGCCATGCCGATGACCGGCAGATACGAGCGCAGAAAACGCGCGCTACGGGTGACGTGGGTCAGCGTGTATTCGGCGCCGTTGCGGTGGCGCGTATCGTTGCTGCGACGGATGTAACCGCAATCGTGGTACAGCGCCAGTACGACACCAAGGCGGAACAGGCGTTCGTTGAGCGGTTCGCGGCCGACACGCTGGTAACCGTCGAGCAGACGCGCCATTGCCAGCGTGACATCCATGACATGCTGGACATCGTGATATCCGGTATCGCAGGCGCGATAACCGGGATATTCGCCGCTGTAGAGCGCCTCAAAGTCGCGAAACGGCTGCTCGAGGCTGTCGGCACCGGATTTGCGGTACAAATCGACATAAAGGTTGCGCACTTCCTGCGCAACCGCAGCGACATCCGTGGTGCGGACCGAATTCGTGACGTCGTAATCACTGCGCCGGTTGATCAATGCTGCCATGTTCGCTGACAAATCGAGCCCCCCCGTTTGCACGCAGTATTAAACTATAATCGCGATGCAGCGGCAATCGGAAATCCTGGGCCATTTTTGAAAATTCAGATGCGCCGGACGTGGTGCATCGCAATGCCGTAGTAACATCTTTTCTCCGACATCAGCTGCAACTCCCCGAATTGAAAAGGGATGGCTGCGTCGCGAAAAACAGCACAATCCACCGGGCATACGACTATGCAACCCAACTCGATATACGCCAAGACCGCCAAGGGCATCCTTGAGGTCAAAAACAAGACCATACGATTGTCACGGGAACTCGGTCTTTTGTTCCTCGCCGTCGACGGCAAAACACCGGCGTCTGAACTGGGGGCGAAGGCGGGTATGGCCGACGACGCGCTGCGCACGGCCGTCGAAAAACTGTTCGCCGATGGCTACATCAAGCTGTTTGCCGAACAACCTGCCGCGGGCAGCAGCAGCGGCGATGACCTCGACTTCGATCTCGATTTCACCTCTCCGGCCAAGGTCGCCAAACTCAATCAGGAAGCCGAAGAGCGCGCCAAGTCGGAAACCGCCGCCAAGGCACAGGCAGAGACCTCCGCGCGCGCCGCCGCAGAAGCGAAAGCGCGCCAGGAAACACAGGCCCGTGAGCACGCCGCGGCCGAAGGCAAGGCACGTGAGGCGGCGGCGGCCAAATTAAAGGCGGAAGAAGCCGCCCGTGCCGCAGCGCAGGCCGGTGCCAAGGCACACCAGGAAGCGAAAGTCGCCACCGAAGCCAAGGCCAAAGCCGAGGCCGAGGCGCGCATGCGCGCCGCCATGCAGGCCAAAGCAAAAGCCGACGCCGAGGCGCAGACCCGCGCCACTGCTGAAGCACATGCCCGTATCGATGCCGCAGCAAAATCCAAAGCCGAGGCCAGTGCACGCGCCGAAGCAGAAGCCCGCGCGAAGGCAGAGGCAGAGGCCCGCGCACGCGCCGCGGCCGAGGCGCGTGCGCGCATCGCCATCGAAGCCAAGATGCATGCCATGGAACAGGCACTGAAAGATGCCGAAGCGCGCGCCAAGGCCGAAGCCGAAGCGCGCACACGCGCTGAGGAAGAAGCCCGCGTCAAAGCCGAACGCGAAGCGATACTGCGCGCCGAGGCCGAGGCGCGCGCGCGCCGCCGAACAGGCAATTGCCGAAGCCAAGGCGATGGCCGAGGAGGCCGCCAAAGCGAAGGCCGAAGCCGAGGCACGCGCCCGGACGGAGGCCGCCGCGCGCAGCGAAGCCGAGGCGCGCGTGCGCGATCAGGCCGGTGACCAGGCGCGCAGCGAACTCGACGCCATTGCACGGGCCGCCGAGGCCTCGCGCGCCGAAGCGCTGGCCAAGGCCGAGCAGGCCGAACGTGCGCTCGCCGAAGCGCAGGCGAAGGCAAAACTCGAAGCCGAAGCGCGGGCCGCCGCCGAAGTGCGCGCCAATGAAGAAACGGCACGCCGCACACAGGAAGAGGCGGAAAAACTCCAGCGCGAAACCGAATTGCAGATCGCCCGCGAAGAAGCCGAAACCAAGGCCCGCGCCGAACTCAGGGCGCTTGAAGAAAACATCCGCAAGACGCGCGAGGAGGCCGGCGCGCGCGAAGAAGCCGAACGCAAGGCGCGCGAAGACGCCGAGGTGATGATCGCCGCCGAGCGCCGCAAGCGCGAAGAAGCCGAGGCGCGCGCCGCCGCCGAACTCAAATCCTACGAAGAAAAACTGCGCGTTGCGCACGAGGAGGCCGAAGCGAAGGCCGCCGCGGAACGCAAATCCTACGAAGAACAGGCGCGCTCGCAGCAGGAGGCAGCGAAGGCGCAAAGCGAAATCGAACGCAAGGCCCGCGAAGACGCCGAGGCCCGCGCCGAAACCGAGACGGCGGCGCGCGAAAACGCAGAAGCCAAAGTCCGTTCCGTGCATGAAGAAGCCAAGGCGCTCACCGAAACGGAGCGCAAGGCGCGCGAGGCCGCCGAGGCGCGCGCGCAGGCGGAAGCCTCCGCACGCGAAGAAATCGAGGCGCGGGTCGAAACCGAACGCAAGGCGCGTGAAGCAGCCGAGGCCAAAGTCGACGTCGAACGCAAAGCACGCGAAGAGGCTGAACACAAGGCGCAGATCGAAATCGAAGGCAAGCTCGAATCGGAGCGCAAGGCGCGCGAAGAAGCCGAGCGCATGGCGAAGGCTGCCCTGAGCGCCAGCGCCACCGCGGAAAAACTGATCAGGGACGCGGCCGACAAACAGACCGGCGAGGCCGAACGGGCGCGCGCTGAAGCGCAGCGCATGCTCGACACCTCGCGTCTCGCGCACGAACAGGCGGTGGCCAAGGCGCAGGCCGAAATGATGGGCCGCGTGCACGCCGAGCAGAAGGCGATTCTCGAAAAGCGGGCCCGCGCCGCCGCGGAGGACCGCGCCAAGCAGGAAGCCGTCGCGCGCGTCATGCAGGAACACCAGGCGCGGCAGCGCGCGGAGACCGAAGTCGCCGCCAAGGTCGAGGCCGAATTGAAGTCGCGCGAACAGGCGGAATTTGACGCCGACCTGCGCGCCCGTCAGGAAGCGCAGCAACGCGCCGAAACCAGCGCGGCGCAACGCGCGCTGGAACAGGAACAGGCCGCGGCCAGGGGCATCACCGTGACGGCGGCACGCAAACGCACGCCATGGGGGCGCCTTGTGTTCGTCGGCCTTTTGCTCGCAATCGGCGGCGGCATCGCGCTGCTGCAGATACTGCCGCTGTCCGGACTGCGCACCAGCGCCGAGGCCCTGTTGTCAGACCGCTTTCAGGAACCGGTCAGCGTAGCGAGTTTCCGCTTCATGCTCCTGCCCTCGCCGCAAATCCGCATCGATCGCATCGCGATCGGCCGCACGCAGCAAATTACCATCGAAACCGCGGTGGTGCCGGTGCCGTTGCATGCGCTGTTCGAGGACAAGAAGGAATTCGAAGAGGCACAACTGACCAACGTGAAGATCGATCCAAGCGTGCTGCCGCGCTTTGCCGAATTTGCCAAAGCGCGCACCGCCGAAACTCAACTCAATGTCAGCCTGCTCAAAATAAGCGGCGTGAAGATGACGCTGGGCAATATCGAACTGCCGTCATTCGACGCCACCGTCACCATGACGCCGGCGGGCGCCTTTCAGAAAGCGCAGATCCAGCACGCGAAAATCACGCTTGATCTGCTGCCGATCAAGGAGAACGGCTCCCTGCGCGTGAACTTCAACGGCAAGGGCATCACGCCCACCATCGGGGTCGGAATGGAATTCGCCTTCCTGCAGGGCTCCGCGGTGGTCGACATGCATCAGGCGGTGATTTCGGGTCTGGACGCGCGTGTCGCCAACGGCTCGCTGGGCGGCGGCTTCAATCTCGCCTGGGATGAAAAACAATTCCGCGCGCAGGGCGAACTCACGCTCAAGGGCGCCGACCTTGCACTGCTGCTGCCGGGCTTCACGCGCGAATTTCAGTCGACCGGCACGCTCGATGTGACGACGAAATTTTCCAGCCAGGGCGCCACCCTCGACGAGCTGTTCACCACGCCGACGGCCAGTTCAACGTTCAGCGCGAGCAAAGGCACGCTCAATAACATCGATCTGGTGCGGGCGGTGCAGTCGCGCAGCAAAACCCCGCAGCGCGGCGGCCGCACGCCGTTCAATGAAATCAGCGGCGAGGCGCAGGCCGCCGGCGGCAGGCTCGCATTCCGCAATCTCAAACTGGTGTCGGGGCCGATGAACGGCAGCGGCACGGTCGACGTCACCGCCGGCTCCGAACTTTCCGGGCGCATCGATCTGGTGCTCGGTTCGCAGTCGGTGACCGTTGCACGCGGCACGCTGACGGTCGGTGGCAGCCTCAAGGATCCGCAACTCAACCAGTAGCGCTGACGCGCGGGCCGCGTTGGGTCAGCGCGTGACGACGCCGAGTTCGACAAGGATGCGGCTTAACAGCTCGAATTCGCTGTCAAGATGCCGGCGTGTCTCGGCGCTGCCGAGATAGCCCTCGGCCCACGCGTTTTCGTCGAGTTCTTTCTTCCACTCGTCACTTTGCGCGACGCGCGCGAAAGTCTGGTCCCAGTAGGCGATTTGCGCCGGCGTCAGGCCTTTCGGCGCAAGAAATCCGCGCCACGCGAAATACGTCGCGTCGACCCCCTGTTCGCGAAACACCGGCACGGCGGCGAATTTGCCCGGCTGTCGCTGTGGCGCAGTGATGCCGAGCATGCGTATGCTGCCCGCCGCCATGTACGGCAGCGCACCGCCGGCGGTACCGACCCACACGTCGACGTGGCCGCCGAGTGCGGCGGTCATGCCCTGCCCGCCCGACGGATAAATTACGGTCTTCAACAGTTTCGGATCAACACCGGCGGCACGCGCAAACATGCCGATCACCACATGGTTCTGGTTGCCGCGCGCCGTAGCAAAAGCAAACGCCACCGAACCCGGATCGCGTTTGAGGCGCGCGATCAGGTCGCGCCCTGACGCAATCGGTGATTCGACACGCGTCCACACCGCGATGTATTCGCGCATCAGGATGTTGAGCGGCGTGACGTCCTGATAGCGCACGGTGCTCAGGCCGGTGATCTGGTTGGTCAGAATGCCGGTCGACAAAATGCTCAGGTAATGCGGATCGGCCGGATGCTGCACCATGAAATTAAGCGCAACGAGCCCGGCGCCACCGGCGCGGTTGGTGACGCTGATACTCGGCATGCCGGGCAGCGTCTGCAGAAATTTCTGCGCGACGCGCGCCTGACGATCGGCGGTGCCGCCCGCGCCGGAATTGACGACGATGTCGACGTTGCGCTGCGGCTTCCATTCCTGCGCCGGCGACAGACCCGACAGAAATATGAAAGCCAACGCGAAAACCCGGCACCCAACCGACTGACACATAATGTGGCGCAGGCGACCCGCCTGCGCGAAGCACCGTGCCGGTATTTCAGCACCCACGCAGGCGAGTCGCCTGCGCCACAAAAGAAATCGCGCCGCTGCGCTGTTCACCATCGACTCCGCGCGCCCTAACCTCTGTCGTCGTAACCGGGTATTACGCGCGCATCAATCACGCAGACCTCCCCGGCCTGCACCGCCGCGATGCCCTGCCTGAATGCCGGCAGCAGATCGGCGACTTTTTCCACCGGGCCGATACCGAGCGCGCCCTGCGCGCGTGCCATGGCAGCGATATCCACGTCGGGTTCGCCGATGCGCAGACCGATCCAGCGGTTTTCTTCCGGGCGCCCGCGGTTGATTGCCATGCGGCCCTGATGCCGCTCGTCATTGAAGAACGAACGGTTGTTGCAGACGATAAACAGACAGGGAATCTTGTAGTGCGTCGCCGTCCACAGCGCCGTGTTGCCCATCAGAAAATCACCGTCGCCCATCACCGAAATCGGCACGCGTCCGCTGCCCTTTAACGCGAGACCGACACCGATCGTCATGCCCGGGCCCGAACCGACGCCGGCACCGCCGTCGTGGCCAATATAGGAAAGCGGATCGGTGAACTGTGTGTAACCGCCGTTCCAGCCAAGCGGCAGACGCGTGTAGCTGACCGCAACGCCGCGCGTGGCTTCTTCCAGCGCCACCGCCACGGTGCGTAACGCCACCGCATCGGGCACCGGCGGCAGCGCCGGCGTCGCCGGCAAGGCAACGCTTGCTTTGCGCTTGGTGCAAGCCTCGAGTAACAACGGCACCGCCGCATCGGTTTCGCACAGCATGTATACGTCAGCCGGCGGCAGGCCCTGATAATCCGCACTCCAGCCGCGATGGCTGTGCGCGTCGCATGAGACATGGATGACCTTGGCAGCAATCGCCGCGTCGCCGTACGCCTGCTTCAACGTGCCGGCGAGATCGAGCCAGTCGAGCGACAGAATCACGTCGGCCGCTTTGAGCAACGCGCCCGCGCTCTTCGGCAACGCCTGGAACGGTGGAATCGGATGCAGCCGGTGCGTGGTCGGAAACGCCGCCGCGAGTTTGATGCTCGACAATACCGGCGCGTCGAGTTTTTCCGCCAGTGCAATGCGTTCGTTCCAGCCCGCCATGCTGCGCGACGCACGACCGGCGAGGATTACCGGGTTCTTCGCCGACGACAGCAGCTGCGCTGCCTGCGCCACCAGATCGGGCGCCGGCCGCACCATCGGCGGCACCGGAAAACGCGCGACATCCGGCAGCGGCGGCATGGCGCCGAGCTTCTGTTCCTGCATTTTCACTTCGAGGTTGATATACACGGGGCCGCGTGGCGCGGTATTCGCAATCTGCGTCGCGCGCAGCAGCGCTTCCTGCGCCGCCGCCGGCGAGCCGGGCTGGTTGTCCCATTTGGTGAAGTTGCGAATGAGCCCCCCCTGATCGGAACTGGTGTGGATCCAGTCGATCCATGGCCGCCGCTGCGTGGCGTCCCACGGGCCGGTGGCACCGAGGATCAGCATCGGCGCGCGATCACACCAGGCGTTGTATATCGCCATCGGCGCGCGCAACAAGCCGATGTTGGCATGCAGTGCCGAGGCCATCATGCGGTCGGTGATTTTGTAATAACCGTGCGCGATCGCAACCGCGGTTTCTTCGTGGATGGTCATGATCATCTGCGGCGCGCGGTTGCCCAGATAGTTCACCAGACTGTCATGCAGGCCGCGGTAGCTCGACCCCGGCACCAGTGCGATATACGGAATATCGAGTTCGCGCAGCATCGCCGCGACGGCATCGCTGCCCCAGAATTCAGTGCCTGGTTTGCCCGCTACCGGGGTGTCGTGGACGATCTCGCTCAATGACTGGTCCTTGGGATTCACGTTCTCTCCTCCGTCTGAATGAATGCATGCCGTGTGCGGCAACGCCGCAACCGCCGGGCACGTGTGTTTTCCACATGATAACAGGCGCGAGTGCCGCAGCCGCGGCGTGCGCTTCCTCCACGACTCACAGTTGCGTTACTATGCGCACCATGGATCACGCACCGCGCGCCGGAGGGCACCGTTGAACGACCCGTTTCTAGGCAAAGGCCAGATCGAAGCACCCGGCTTCGAGGCTGATGAACTCAAGGGCTTCGCCCGCACTATCGCCGAAATCGAGTGGCTGCTCGTCATTCTGGTGTTGCTCTACCAGATCGTGCAGGGGCGTGACGAGGACAAAGCCGGCCCGATTTATCTCGGCATCATGCTCTATGCAGCGTTTGTCATCGGTTTCCGCTACTTCAACATCTACCGCAACGAGTCGCGCTGGAAAATCGCCCTGGAAACCTGGGCGATGCTCGGCTTCATCACCTGGATTCTGTTTCACACCGGACGTCTCGAAAGCCCGCTGGTCAATCTCTACCTGCTGACCATCGTCACCAGCGCACTGACGCTGGGCAAACTCATCACGATGCTGGAAATGGCGCTGGTCGTCGCCTGCTACGTGTTTCTCGGCTATTCATCGACCAACGATTCCTTGTTCTGGCTGACAAACGCCGGCGACTTCATGTCGCAACTGGCGCCGATGCTGCTGGTGGCCTACATCACCACCATGCTGTCGGCCGATATCCGCAATGCGCTCTCGCGCATCAAGATCATTTCCGAGACCGACGAACTCACCGGCGTCTACAACGTGCGCGCCTTCACCGCCATCGCGCAGCGCACGCACCGACAATCGCAACGTTATCGCCAGCCCTACGCCATCGTTATGATCGATTCGGACAATCTTAAGGCGGTCAACGACACCTACGGCCACGAGGCCGGCAACCGCCTGCTCAAGCTGACGGTACACTGCGTGCAGCAGTCGCTGCGTGACACCGACGTGTTCGCGCGCTTCGGCGGCGACGAATTCATCGCCCTGCTGCCGCAGACCACGGCCGAGGGCGCCTACGAGGTGGCCGAGCGTATCCGCAAAACGATAGCCAACACGCCGCTCGACACCCAGGGCAAGCAGGTCACCACCACGGTCAGCCTTGGCATCTCGCATTACCCCGAACACGGCGAAGAATTCGCCGTCGTCATGAACCACGCCGACCAGGCGCTCTACACCAGCAAAAAATCGGGGCGCAACCGCACCACCGTCAGAGGTGGGGCCGCCGTGCCAACAGCGGCCTGAAATAGTTGCTGTCGTCGTAATAGGTTTCGCGCGCGTTCTCGGCACACCAGCCCGGCACCCCCAGAATCGGCACTGCGTTAAGTTCTCGCGTCGCCGTAAAACGCCCGTCCGCGTTCAACGCGCCGGCCAGCCAGTCATCGATGGCGGCGAGTTGTTCCGCCAGCGGCCGGCGGAAAAAATCGGCATCGCAGTCGAAAATCACACCGCGCCCGGTGACGCCGGCATACGGCTGCAGCGCTTTTTCGTAGAGCGCGTGGCCGAAGATAAAAAACTCCATGCCGCCGGCCAGGCGGTCACGCTGCTGCCAGAACAGCGCCTTCCATTCATGTCCGCGCAACAACGCTGCAAGTTCCGGCTCAGCACACGCCACCACGATGCCGCCCTCGTCGAACAGGGTCAAGGCGTCCTGCTGTGACCCGCGGTTGGGCCGGCCCGCCGCCTGCTGCGCGAGCAAGGCGTCGTAGTGCCGCCGGTTCAGCGCCGCCTTGGCGCGCGGAAACGCCAGCCACACCAGTGCATTGAACAGATCGTGCCAGTTGTTGGCGCGCATCTGCACTTCGCCGCGCAGAAAAATCCGCGGTTCGTACTTTTCTCCGAAGCTTGCCTGGCGTTCGGCCTGCGGCACAAAGCGGATGTCGCGCCCGCCGGCATTGCGCAATGCGCCCGCGGCGGCCAGCGCGTTGAGCACAGTGCAATCCGGCCACGCCGCCGCGGACAAATGCCGCACAGGCTCGCGCAGTGGCGCGAAAAACGGCGCCTGCGCGGCGAATGCGGGGTCCCACGATACGGTCATCAGGCGGCCTGCGAAAGAAAATTCTGTGTCGCGATGATACTATTACGGCTGCCATCCATTGGTTGCGCCAGCGCAAGGCTTACCGCAACCGGCGTCTGCCTTTTTTCAACCGTATAACCCGACTTCAGAAGCATGGAAAAAATTGATTGCGCCGTCATTGGTGCCGGCGTTGTAGGCCTGGCCATCGCCCGCGAACTCGCGCTGGCCGGCCGCGAAGTCATCATCCTCGAAGCGGAAAACGCGTTTGGCACGCATACCAGCGCGCGCAATTCCGAAGTCATGCATGCCGGCATCTATTATCCGACCGGCTCGCTGAAAGCACGCTTCTGCGTTGCCGGCCGCAAGCTGCTCTACCAGTATTGCGCTGAACGCGGCGTCAACCACAAACGCATCGGCAAGGTGATCGTCGCCTGCGACGAGCAGCAGCTCAACGGCCTGCACAAATACAAGAAGCAGGCCGAACTCAACGGCGTTGACGACCTGCGCCTGTTGAGCCGCGAAGAAGTCAACCAGCTCGAACCCGAAGTCATCGCGGTGGCCGGCTTTCTCTCGCCCTCGACCGGCATCATCGACAGTCACGGCCTGATGCTGGCCTATCTCGGCGACGCCGAAAACGCCGGCGCCACGCTGGTGCTGAACAGCCCGGTGACCGGCGGCCGCATCAGCGATGACGGCATCGTGCTCGAGGTCGGCGGCGCCGAACCAATGCAACTGGCCTGTCGCACCGTGGTCAATGCCGCCGGCAACAGCGCGCCGGCGGTGGCACGTTCGATCACCGGGATTCCGGCCGACACCATTCCGCAAAGCTATTACGCCATCGGCCACTACTACACGCTGACCGGCAAGGCGCCGTTCAACCGCCTCGTCTATCCGGTAGCGCGCCAGGACTGGCTCGGCGTGCACGTCACCATCGATCTCGGCGGCCGCTGCAAATTCGGCCCCGATTTCTCATGGCGCGATTCGCTCGACTACAAATTCGACGAAGCACGCGAACCGCTGTTCTACGAAGCCATCCGTCGCTACTTTCCCGGACTCAAGGACGGCACGCTGCAGCCCGGCTACACCGGCATGCGTCCGCGCATCACCGGCAAAGGCCAGGAAGCCGTCGACTTCGTCATCCACGGGCCGCACGATCACGGCGTGCCGAATCTCGTCAACCTGTTCGGGATTGAATCGCCGGGACTGACGTCATCGCTGGCGATTGCGCAGCACGTCGGCACGCTGCTTGGCTGAATTCGAACGGAACAACGCAGATCAATGATCTGCTAACGCCCTGTACCGGATCTTCATCTAAGGATGCACTGAACAGGGGATTTAATCGGCGCTTCCCTAAGGGTTCATCTGCAGCTTCCCAATTCTGCGTCTCGAAGCTATGCTTCTTCCGAAGCGGCCAACCTAATCGTGCCGCAGCCAATTCATCAGGGGGCACACATGGTATTGCGCATGGCACATCGTTTTATTTCGTTGGCCGGATTCATTTTTGCACTCGTCAGCGTTGCAGGCGGCGCCCTTGCGCAGCAGGTGGCACCGATGCCCAAACCAAAGCCGACCGCGATCGAAACCGTGCAGCAGGCGGCCAAGGAAGCGGCCGAATTCGAGTTTCTGGGCGCACTCGCGCGCACCTGCTTTCTGCCGCCCAGCCGCAGCGAAGACTTCCGCGACATTCCGGCGCCCTATGTGTCGGACTCGTCCAAGGCGCCGCCGCGCGCCTCGTGGTATGCGGAGCCCGCGAAGGTCTTCGACAACCTCTACTTCGTCGGCGGCAAGATCCACTCCGCGTGGGCGCTGACGACCCGCGACGGCATCATTTTGTTCGATACGATCTATCCGTACAACTCGGAAGAACTCATCATCGGCGGCATGAAGAAGGTCGGGCTCGATCCGAAGGACATCAAGTACCTCATTGTTTCGCATGCGCACCAGGACCATATCGGCGGCGCCGAGATGATGCAGAAACGCTACGGCCCGCGCGTCGTCATGTCCGGCCCCGACTGGGATCTGGTCGAAAAGGTACCGAAGCGCTTCACAAGCATGGCGCCGAAACGCGACATCGTGGCGATCGACGGCATGAAGCTCACGCTGGGTGACTCGACCGTGAACATCTGGTTTACGCCCGGGCACACCGACGGCACGCTCTCTTTCACCTTCCAGGTGCTCGATCGTGGCCGCCCGGTAAACCTTGTCTACTCCGGCGGCACCGCACTCGTCTATGAGTACACCCAGCCGGAATGGGGCATCAAGAACATGCAGACCTACATCAATTCGCAGCGCCACGTCGCCACCAAGGCGAAGGAAAGCGGCGCGACGGTGCTGATCTCGAATCATTCCGAGTTCGACAATGCGTACAACAAAAACCGCATGCTCGCCGGGCGCGGCAACGGCCCGCACCCCTACGAGATCGGCGCTGACTGGATTCAGCGATATTTCACGGTAACGGAAAACTGCGCGCGCGCCACCCAGCTGAAGCTCGAACAGCAACCTGCGGCACGCTAGAGCGCGTCCCCGCAAACAGGCTCGGGCCAGACTGATTCCGTAAAAATTGTTTTTGTGAGGAGAGTGCCCGCTCTCAGTGAGCGAACCGTCGGAATAAAACATTCGGTTGCTGTGAGGGTGCGAACATTAGTCTGATGCTGCCCCGAATGGCACTTACTTAAAGCGCCGTCATCCCCGCGTAGGCGGGGATCCAGTGTTTTCTCGCTGTAAGTCGCTGGATTCCCGCCTACGCGGGAATGACGAAACGTGAGGAATAAGCGCTAAAGTAAGCGCCATTCGATGCTGACCCCTTCGATTTTTTACTTTGATTTCTCAGGCCCGCAAGTCCGTGCCTTTCACCAATGACCGACGCTTTCGCCAACCGCCTGCGCAAGAACCTCGCCCACTGGAAGAAGTGGGCGCGGCGGCGCGGCATCACGTGCTTTCGCATCTACGACCGCGACATTCCGCAGTTTCCCTTTGCCATCGACTGGTATGAGACCGTTTCTCCGCGCGCGGAGACGCACCTGCACGTGCAGGAGATCGACACCGGCTGGAAAATGACCGACGCGGATTACACCGCGTGGCTGAACACCGTCTGTGAAGCGATCTGCGGGGTCTGCGCGCTCCCCGCGGCGCAGTTGCACCTCAAGCGCCGTGAGCGGCAACGCGGCACCTTGCAATACGAAAAGCTCGATCACGCAGCAGCAGAGTCATTTGTGATACTGGAAGCGGGGCACCGCTTCGAGGCCAACTTCGACACTTATCTGGATACCGGCCTCTTCCTGGATCACCGGCCCATGCGCGCCCTGGTGGCTGAAACCATCGCGGAACGTGCCAAGCGGGAGGCTGGAACCCGTTTCCTCAACCTCTTTGCGTATACCGGCAGTTTCACCGTGCATGCGGCGCTGGCGGGCGCGAGCCACTCGACCACCGTTGATCTGTCCAACACCTACCAGGCATGGACGGCGCGCAACCTCGCGCTCAACGGCATCGATACCCGCCGCCACACGCTGGCGCGTGCCGACGTCCTGGCCTGGCTGGTGCAGGCCGTGGCCAGCCGCGAACGTTACGACGTGATCGTGCTCGACCCGCCGTCATTCTCAAATTCAAAGAAGATGGTTGAGGTTCT
The DNA here is from genome assembly GCA_943329075.2 of Chitinophaga pinensis. Taxonomy (GTDB): domain Bacteria; phylum Pseudomonadota; class Gammaproteobacteria; order Burkholderiales; family SG8-41; genus PALSA-1004. Next base: position 40,097 of record CALQCM020000028.1, read on the forward strand.
CGATGTGCAGCGTGACCATGTGGGACTGGTCAGCCAGTGCGGCGAATTGCTGGCCGGCGGGGGCGAACTTTTTTTCTCGACCAACCTGCGCTCCTTCGAACTCGACCCGCCGCTGGCGCAAAAATGGTCACTGCGCGAAATCACCCACCAGAGCGTGCCCGAGGACTTCCGGCGTCCTAGCCGGCGCGGACCGCATCGCGCTTGGCATACCACAATTTGAGGGTGGCGCTACGCGGGGCGATGCTGCCCTTTGGGTTCTGCCCCGACCGCTTACGACCCAAACCTGCCGCTGGGGTATTCCGCAATAGCGGCCATTTGCAGCCCGGCTGGACTGACTTGCCTCCAGTGCAGATAAGACGCAGTTATTGACAATTGACGCCGTAAATCGCTCAAACTAACGATAATGCGTAATTATCGCTAGTTTGTTTTATAAGCTATCGCAAGCCATGAGCGAACTTCACACACTACATACGCCTCTCGCCCACGAGATTCCAGAAGTGATTGGCGGCAAATTTCACAAGCGGCGTCATTGTGGTGTGAAAGTACTGCATCCCCGCGCCCACAAACTCCTTGATCTGCTTTTCGTCGCAGCTTAACCCTCCGACTTTTCCAGCGCCGATTATGTATTGCATTGCCTGCGCCACCGCCTTCTGGACCAAGGGCGCATTCTTATCGCCCGGATAACCCATCTCTGCGGCTAAGTCGCCAGCTCCTATGAAAAATACATCGATGCCTTCTACTTTTAGTATTTCCGGAAGATTGCGGATCGCCTCCTGCTCCTCGATCATTACACATAGTAGAATCTCCTCATTCGAGAACTTTACGAAGTCGGGTATTGACTCTCGGAAACCGTAACTCGCAGCCCTAGTGGCACCCATAAGACCTCGCTTGCCGAATGGTGGATATCTCACGGCATTCACCACAGCTCGCGCGCTTTCCACTGTACTCACATGAGGCACTTGGACTCCTTGCGCGCCACGGTCCAAAAATCGCAGTATGGTGTCGGGCTGACTGTTCGGGGGACGCACAATGGAAGTGGTATCCGTCAGTTCGCAGGCCCGGACCATTTGGAGACAATCGTTCTCATTAATGGAACCGTGTTCTGCATCTATAAGTATCCAGTCAAATCCAGCGTAACCAAGCATTTCTACAAGGTCGGCATCGGGAAACTGAACCATTGCGCCGTAAACTGGTTTACCGGCGGCAAGCTTCGCTTTAAGGCCATTCTTCTTCATCGTTTACCTTTCACAATTCCCATCAATCCGCCGCGGTCATTCCCTCTTAATCCCAGCGGCCTTTACCGTGTTACCGATCAATACGTATCCCCTGGACACAATCTCTGCAAAAGCCGCCGGAGAGCCTGCCTCCACTTCAAAACCGAGCGTTTTCATTTTTTGGCGCGTTTCGTTTTGCGAAGCCCACCGGGATACCTCGGCATTGAGTTTGTTAATGATCTCTTGTGGTGTCTGAGTCGGCGCCATCAACCCGACCCAATTAGGCATTTCGTAGCCGAGGAGTGCGGCCTCAGAAATAGTTGGAAGTTCGGGCAGAAGCGCAGATCGCTTCAGCGTGGTGACTCCCAATAGACGAATCCGGTTTTGTGTGGCAAAAGGCAATGCCGTCGCGATCGCGTTAAACGAAAGTTGCACCTGCCCCCCAACAAGATCGATCATTGCATTTGACGCCCCCTTATATGGAACGTGGATGATATCTATTCCAGCCATCGTCTTGAACAATTCGCCAGCCAGATGAAGCGAGGTACCTGTCCCCGAAGATGAAAATGAGAGCTGGTCAGGCCGACTGCGCGCCAATGCTATAAGTCCTTTGACATCTCTCACGGGGAGCGAAGGATGTACAGCGAGTACGAGCGGCACCCATGCCGCCAGTGACACGGGCGCGAAATCGCGTATCGCATCATACGGAACACTCTTGTAAAGATGGGGGGCGACATTGTGGGTGCTGTTATTCGCCATCAACAATGTGTAACCGTCTGCGGGCGCCTTCGCGACATACGCGCTGCCTATCGTGCCCCCTGCGCCGGCAGCGCGATTCTCGACAATGGTCGTTTGTCCCCAAGCTTCAGTGAATCTCTGGGCGACTGCTCTCGCGAGAATATCGACGGAGGCGCCGGCTGAAAACGGCACAATGATTCTTATCGGCTTAACAGGAAATTCCTGGCCATATGCCGGCAGTAAAAACCCAACACTGATGACAAAAATTAAAACAATTCGGCTCATGCGCATGATTCCAATAAAATTCTGATACGTTCCGCTCTCGATTGAAGCGCTATAGATTGTCGACTGCGGGCTCCTTGACGCTACCGTCTATGGTTACGCCCATCACAACGAGCTGTTCGATCTCCGCATCCGAATACCCAGCCTCGCCCAATATTTCGACGCTTTGCTGACCGACCTTTGGCGCTGGCAGGAAGTCCCTGCGATCACCGCCCGAGAGTTTGTTCGGTGTACCGATGCTCCACACTTTGCCCTCCGTCGGGTGATCAGTTAACCGCAACAGTCCGACCTCCTTCAAATGCGGGTCATCAATTAGCTCTTCCAGTGTTTTGTAGGGCATGGCTGGCACATCGGCCTTGTCAAAAATCTCCATCCACTCCGTGGTTGTCTTTAGCTTCATACCTTCGGCCCGTATTGCGTAGTATTCGGCCGTATTGGCGAAGCGCGCTTCCAGCGAGCACAGGCGGGAGTCGCTCTTGAGTTCCGGTCTGCCAATTGCATCGAAGATGACAAATGCCTGTTGATTAGTGTTGGCCGTGATGCAAATCCAGCCATCTTTAGTCGCAATCGGCCGAGCTCCCGGATCTATCAATCGTGGATCGCCCGTCGGGCCCAAAGGCGGCTCAAACGTTCTCAGGTACATGTGCTCTTCCAGAACAGCCTTGGCGGTATTTTCGAACATCGGCAGTTCTATGGATTGCCCCTGCCCCGTTCTCTCACGCTGGAACAAGCACATCGCAATCATTTGCACTGCGATCAAACCTACAGAACGATCGGCGATTACCATCGGAACATAACGTGGGGTGCCAGTAGCGCGATGATTCAAAGCTGCGAATCCTGCAGAGCCCTGGATGATCGAATCGTAAGCAGCTTTGTTCCGATAACGACCGTTTTGCCCAAACCCGTACATGCCACAGCTGATGATCTTTGGGTTGATTTTTCGCATATCCTCATAGCGCAGCTTGAGGCGCGCTATCGCAGCGGGCCGCATGTTCCAGACAACTACGTCCGCTCCAGCAATAAGCTTCAGTAGTGCGGCGTGACCATTAGGGTGTTTCAAATCAAGTGCGATGCTGCGTTTGTTGTGATTCAGATGCAGGAATTTTGCGGACATGCCCGCCGTCACACTGCGTCCGGCGAGCCCGCGCATAATGTCCCCGCTGAGCGCCTCCACTTTGATCACGTCGGCACCATAGTCCGCCATGATCTGAGTCGCCAGCGGCCCAACCACTACCGAAGTAAGATCAATAATTCGGACTCCATCCAACGGTCCACCAGCCATATCAATTTCCCCCGCAAAACGGACTTGCTACAGAATCATGAACTCACAGCAATTCCGTTTTGACGGATAGCGCAAGCGCGTTTTGATCGTCCAGCACCCATAGTTTTGACGATTTGCCATCTGAAGCCGGTTCGCCGCACAACGAAATCTTTCGATCGACGAATAATGGCCGCACGTTGCGCCATTCGATAGAATGATATCGGAGCGACTTGGAAGTATTTGCACGCGCGGTCTCGATAGCCAATAGAGTGTGCAAGCTCCCCGGTATAACAACGCCGGGATAACCTTCCGTACCGGTGACATATGGCTGATCGTAGTGTATGCGGTGACCGTTGAAGCACAACGCCGAGAATCGGAACAGCATCACGGGATCTGGCGTAACGATTCGACTCCATACCGGGTTACCCGGAGCAGGCTGTGGCGGAGCCGGCGGCGCCGCAGGGTCCGGCTCCGGGCGATAGATGATGTCGTGCTCTTCTTTAATGGCCAGCCCGCGAAAACTGGAAATTTCAGTGGTTAGCGAAACCAGCACCAGTTTTCCAGCCCGGCCCTGCTTAATGCTGACATCCTTAATCGTAGATACACGCTGCACTTCATCGCCGATTCTCAGCATGTCGTAAAAACGTACGCGTCTTCCGGCAAACAGGCGACGCGGCAACGGTACCGGTGGCAGGAAATCGCCACGCTCTGGATGGCCGTCGGCACCAAGCTGGGAATGACGCACTACCCGCGGAAACAAGATCAGGTGCCAACCATATGGCAGCGGATCGCCGACTTTCGGTATAGGATCGTCGCGATCAAGGGTTGCTGCCAACCGATGTATTGCGGGCACCGTTACATAGTCAACCGCCGATTCACTGCGACCTATCCACTGTTTCAGTTGTTCCAAGTCCTGCATACGTTCGGCCCTTATCGAATCTATCTATCTGCCAACACACCACGTTCATGCGCCGAACACCTATTCACCAGACGTGACCGCCCCTGTACAGGTTTCGGAATTCCGCTTGAATTTTATTTGATGCAAAGCGTTACGATCTCCATGAGAGATTTCCCGTTTTCAATCTCACGTACCGCATCTATGATATTTCCGGTCCGTTCGGGGACCAAAGGCAACGCCGGCGTTATTGTGGAATTTCGCTTCGATATCGAACGGTGTCATCGGTTTCTCGCGACTACCCCAGTTATTGTTCTCGATGCGCTCGAGACAACGACCATCCGTGGTCTCGACAATGACCCAGTCTTTGAATTGGCTGCGGCCCGGCGCATTTTTGTCGGCAGTAAATTCCACTCGCCGGGCCCAATCCAGTATTGCCGGATTGTGCAAACTGGATGCGTCAAAATGATGACGCAATCCCAGCAGCCATTCCGCGCCGCGTTCGCTAAGACTTTTTCCATTTCTGTTTTTTTCCCAGTATTACCAAGGGCTCATCTAGACTTCGCCGAACCAAACTCGCCGATATGATGCCGAGGGAATCTTGTCGGAAATCTGAAGATCCCAAAGCTCGGTCGTATCTGCAGCCTCATAGCCGCGAAGGAGCTCCGTAAATTTGTCCTTGCCGCTTGTGCTTACCGTTGATCCGCGAAGTCCAAAGCCACGGGCGATGGCTGCCAAATCAGGACGCCCGAAGATAACCTCGCTTGGATCCATTTTCGCGGCGCGAAACTTATGTAACTCTGCGCCATACCCGCCGTCGTTCATTGCACAGATCAACAGGCGGAGTCCGTGTCTTTTTGCTGTCTCCAACTCCTGGATATGCATCAACAGACTGCCATCGCCTTCGAATAAAATCACCTTGCCGTCCGTACGGGTTGTTGCGATACCAATTGCCGCAGACATTGCAGATCCGATCGCAGCGAAATCGTTAATTACATGGTATCGCTCGGCTGCGCGTCCTCGCATATGAGTCAACACAATGCTAAAGAAATGTGCGCCACCCACGACAATATCCCAATCTTTGGGGATTATCTGGTCCAGCTCAAGAATTGCCTTGCGTGGGTCGATTACCCCCGCTTCAGGCAGAAACTGCTTTGGATCAGGATTTTCGATAGCGATCTTTGCAGCAAGTTCGGCAGTCCTTGCACCCTGCTTTGAGACGCGGCGTTTTCTAAGTTCATTTGCGATGGCCTCGCTCGCGGTCATGGCATCTGACTTGAGATGCAAGTCAGCGGTGCGCAAACCTTGCCATAATCCCTTCGGATTAATATCAATTTGTACTGTACGCGCATTTGGACAAAGATAGCCCGCCTCGGTCGTGTAGAAACCCAACCCGGCACCGACACCAATCAGGAGATCGCACGCCGCGAACTCTTCTCGTGCTAGCGGCGAAGCAAATGACCCAGCAATGCCAATTCCGTAGGGGCTGTGATCGAACAGTCCTTTAGCGAATAGGGAAGTAGCCAGCAATGCACCACTTTGCTCCGCGATTGCCTCGAGCGCTGCGGTGGCACCTGAACGCAATGCCCCCCGGCCAGCCAAGATGATCGGGCGTTCCGCATCGATAATCATGGATACAACTTCATCGACTATCGCGGGATCTGGCATCAAGCGCTGGGAACGCGGCACGAGATTAGTCGATGGTGTGTAATCAAAACCCCAAGGAAAAGCTTGACTCTGAAAATTCATAGGCACACCGAGCACCACCGGACGCTGCTCGTATTGAGCGACGTAAAACGCTTCGCGCACATTGTCCAGCATACGATCAATGCTTTTGACTGGAACGTAGTACGCGCCGGTGGCTGCTGCCAAAGGCCCGAGGTCAAAAGCCTGCGCCGCAAAGGTGGCATTTGTCGAACTGTCGCCCGCAAAAACGACCATTGGCACGTACCCTCGCGCGGCGATTGCTAAAGCGGTTGCGATCTGTGTGAAACCCGGGCCCGAGGTCACCGTAGCTACGCCCACGTTGCCAGTTTTTCGCGCGTACCCCTCGGCCATTGCACAAGCGCCATGTTCATGTCTCGCATGAATAACGCGAACCCCCTGTTGCTTCGCAAGGGCGTAGCCCCAGTACATATTGGCATCACCCAGCAAAGCAAAAACGGTATCAACACCTTCCAATTTAAAAGCGTGAGCTAGCACTTCGTAGCCCTTCTTGTCATTCATTACCACGTGCTCCTTGTAGCGTTATCTGCTAAATAAACTGCGCAACCATCCCAAAAACGACTGCCAGAGCAATTGGCCACCGGCTATGCTTTGAGGTTTTGCAATCTCCTGCGTGGCTTTTGGAATTTTGATTGATTCGCCGGTATCGCCGGAACGAGAAGACGTGCTATCTGTGATCGCCTGGTGCCGTTCGCCAACAATACGGGCTATGTTTCCTGCGAACTCGGCCATGAGCGCACGCGCAACGTGGACCCCTCCCGCTTTGGCAAACATCTCGAGCGGACCATTAACGTCTATGCTGCCATCCATAGTCACTTGCGTCGTCGTAGTTCCGCTCGTCGTCAGAAGAAATTTCGCCTTTGCGTGTGATGCTCCGCGTTGATCTGTCCCAATAGCGTCGATGGTGCAACAACGCGCGTCATTGTCATACGACAGGATCGCTTCCCCACGAAAGATTGCAACCGTGGGACCAAATTTAAAGGTGATATTTCCTCGATAGCAGTCATCCCCGCTGGCGGCACTTAACGCAGCGCCCGGAATGCATGAAGCCACCATCGCTGGGTCACAGAGAAGCGGCCACACGCGCTCAATGGGCGCGGGGATTGGAAAGGTCTCATTTAGCGGGATCATTAACGCTGAAACCCCGTTCACTATTGGTTATGTTTAACATGTACCGTTCATTTCATTCGGCGGTTATTGAATCCTGTAATACCCAATCCAGTAGTAAACAATCTAAGTTCCAATGCGTCGATTCACAGACTGAATTGCATCATGACGCGTCAAGATGGTGCGCGCGCGTTCGACAACTGGCGGATCAATCATTTTGCCGTCGACTTCATATGCGCCGACACCTGCAGCTTCAGCACTGGCGGCCGCTGCCGTCACGCGCCTCGCATATTCAACCTCTTGCGAGGTCGGACTGTAAGCCTCATTGATAACAGCCAACTGCGCGGGATGAATACAAATTACCGCCATGAAGCCTAGTCGGCGTGCACGCATCGCCGCATTGCGCAACCCTTCAAGATCGCTGTAGTCCGCAATGCTATAAATATTTCCCAACGGCAGAATTCCGGCCGCACGCGCGAGAATGAGCATTTGCATTTTCGGCACAAATAATCCATCAGCATCCGGCTCCATGCCACACGATGCCGAAAAGTCCTCCGCTCCAACGCCCATCGCGATGAGACGCGGGTCAGCATTAGCGATTTCCTCCATACGAGAATAAGCTTGAGCCGTTTCCACCAGCGCGATAAATTTGGTAGTTCCTGGTTCCATGCCACGCTCGCGTTCAAGCTCTGCCACGACCTCGGAAAGAACATGAATATGGTGCGCATTGGTCACCTTAGGAAGCACCAATCCGTATATCCGGGGAGACACCACAGCTTCCAGGTCACGAATTGCCAAGCGCCAAGGGCTATTGATACGGACCAGAACGTCGGCACCACTACGTCCGACTATTTCAGCTGCCGTTGCGACGCATGCGCGTGCCTCATCTTTCCGGCTTGGCGCTATGCTGTCTTCGAGATCCAGAATAAGCGCATCTGCGCCACGTTTGTGCGCGGTGCTCACAAATTTTTCACTGGTTACCGGAAAAATCAATAATGAGCGCCACACGGGTAGGACGCGTTTACCGGCATTAGGGTATGTTTGGTTCATTGATATCGCTCCTGGTTACAGCTCCGGTTGAGTTGAGCGTAGAAGACTATTCGGGATGAGCGCCGGAAGCTATCACTACCGGTCTCCAACGCGCAATCTCGGATTTGATAAAGGTTTGAAATTGCGCGGGCGTGCTACTTATTGCCTCAGCCCCTTCAATCAAAAAACGTTCCCTGACCTCTGGGAGTTTCAGCAACTTGACGATTTCCGTTTGAAAACGCTCGACAATCTCCTTCGGGGTTGCCGCAGGAGCGACTATCCCGTACCACTGCATGACCTCGTAACCGGGGACACCGGCTTCCTCGATTGTCGGCACGTCGGGAAATTGAGTCAGTCTGTGTTTCGTGGAAACGCCCAGGGCGCGCAGCCTGCCCGCCTTAACATATGGCGTTAGCGGTGGAACTCCCGTAATCGTCATGGACACCTGCCCGGCGAGCAAGTCAATAAGAGCCGGTCCGGTACCTCGGTACGGGACGTGCTGAATATCGGTACTGGTCAGCAGTTTAAAATATTCAACCAGCAAATTAGCAGCGGATCCACTGCCGGCCGAACCGTAGTTGAGCCTTCCTGGTTTGGCCTTGGCCAGGGCGATCAATTGCTTAACCGTCGTAACCGGCACCGATGGATTAACAACCATCATGCCAGGGACATTCGCAATCTGCGAGACTGCCTGAAAATCCTTAATGGGGTCATAGGGAAGATTGGGATAAAGACTGGGATTGACTCCGAACGTACCAATATTTGCCATCAAGATTGTGTAGCCGTCAGGTGCAGCCCGCGCTGCAATTTCGCTACCGATCGTTCCGCCGGCGCCCGCACGATTGTCGACAATAATCTGCTGATTGAATGCCTCACTCAGTTTCTGACAGACAATCCTCGCGAGAATGTCGGGACTGCCACCCGGAGTTGTTGCCACAATCAGCCGAATGGGTTTAGTGGGGAAGACCCTCGTTGGGATCTGTTCGCTGGCCCCCGCGGCGAAAGACATCAGCATCGCACCAGCGGCTATCAGCACCAATCGCATTTCTGTCTTTTCAGTTGTCACTTTCAGACTTTCGCTTTTTTTCCAGATGGCCGTCGATTGCGACGCCTGACGCAATTAGTTTTTCGATTTCGGATTCACCGTAACCAATCTCACGCAGGATTTCAACACTATGTTGACCAATTTTTGGCGCCGGCCGGAAGTCCTCACGCGCGCCTGAGGAAAATTTGTTAGGCAACGCCATATTGATAACTTTGCCTTCGGTTGGATGGTCTATCGTTTGAAAAAAACCGACATCCTCTAAATGAGGATCCTTCATTACGGAATCCAAAGTGTGATATGGCATTGCCGGCACGCCGGCACGGTCGAAAATCTCAAGCCATTCGTCGGTCGACTTCGCTTTGAACTCGTCGGAACGGACCGAAAAATATTCGGTAACATTTGCAAAGCGTGCCGAAACACTGCAAAAACGAGGATCGGTCTTCAGTTCGGGCCTGCTGATCGCATCGAAAAGCGCGAACGCCTGCGCGTCCGTGTTCGCTGATATGCTTACCCAACCGTCTTTTGTCCGTATTGGACGTGACCCTTCATCGAATAACCGAGGATCGCCTGTCGTGCCTAGAGGCGGGACAAATGTCTTTAAATACATATGCTCCTCGAGGACAAACTTGACCATATTTTCGAACATTGGGACTTCAATCGACGCGCCCTGACCGGTGCGGTACCTTTGAACGAGTGCCATCAAAATCATCTCCACTCCGATTCCACCAACCGTTCTGTCAGCCACGATGATGGGCACATACCGTGGCTCGCCCAACGCCCGATGAAGTAGCGCCGCCACACCCGAACCACCCTGAATGATCATGTCGTATGCGGCCTTTTCGCGATAACGACCGCCGCGGCCAAAGCCCACTAGTCCGCAATAAATAATCTTGGGATTAACTGCGCGTACCTCATCGTAAGACAGCTTTAACCGTTCCATCGCAGAGGGACGAACGTTATACAAAAACACATCGGCTCGTTCCGCTAGCCGGAGTACGGCCTCCCGCCCCTCTGGGGCCTTCAGATTTAGCGCGATAGAGCGTTTGTTGCGGTTGAGATGAATAAACTTTGCTGACATATTAGGCGTTACTCCGCGCCCCGCAAGATTGCGAGAAATATCGCCTGACGGAGCTTCCACTTTGATCACCTCAGCCCCATAGTCGGCCATTGTTTGCGACGCCAGCGGACCAACGACAACTGAAGTCAGATCGACAACGCGCACGCCTTCCAACGGTCCTCCTGCCATAGTCAAAATCCTTATAAGGCTATTTTTTTAGTGCTATTTGAAATTCACAGAAACTCAGCGGTCGCAGAAAGAGCAAGCGCGTTTTGATCGTTCATCACCCAGAGCTTGACGGACTTTCCGTTCGCAGCGGGTTCTCCGCAAACCGTGAATGGCCGACCGGCAAATAGAGCTCGCACAGCACGCCATCCAATAGATTTGTACCTCAATCCTGCAGGCAGATGAGCGCGTGCCAACTCGAACATGTGCATCGTGTGCAAACCGGCAGGAACCACACGCTCTTGATAACCCTCTTTCTGCGTAACATATGGATAGTCGTAATGAATACGATGACCAACGAAACCAAGAGCGACATATCGGAACAGCATGACGGGATCTGGGGTGATGGTTTTACTCCATGCCACCTTGCCAGGTGCCGGCTGCGGAAGTTGCGGGGGCGTACTGGCATCAGGTTCGCCACGGTAGACGACATCCGTTTCCTCACTGATCGCCAGTCCACGTGGACTCGAGATATCCATCTTGAGCGTCACAAAAACCATTTGCCCAGAACGTCCTTGTTTGATGCTGATGTCCTTAATTGCGGAATCGCGCTTCACTTCGTCCCCAACAACCAGATTGTCGTGGTAAGTCAATCGTCTTCCTGCAAACATACGACGCGGCAAAGGAACCGGCGGAAGGAAGTCGCCGCGCTCCGGATGGCCATCTGCACCGAGCTGAGAATGACGCACCACACGTGGAAAAAAGATTAAATGCCAGCCGTAAGGCAACGGATCACCAAGTGAGGGCATGGAATCGTCTCGGTCAAGCGTTGCCGCTAAACGTTGGACCGCCGGAATCGTCACATAATCTACAGCCGACTCGCGCTGACCGATCCATTTTTTAAGAAATTCTAGATCCCCCAACTTAACGCCCCCTTTAAAGGTGTGTCGTTGCTTGCAATCTTTTAGTAGTAGCAAGCGTCAAAAGTAGACTGCGGCATAACAATTACCGAAGTCTGCGTTTCAGGACGCACATTCCAAAAACATAAGTATCCACGTCACTCACGAATAACAAAAACGCATACCACTCACGACGTTTTCGATCTTTCCAACTCAGAAAACACTTCGCGCGCAAGGCGAAAGCTGTCTATGCCGGCCGGCAGCGAGTGCGATTACCTTTCCTGCATCATCAACTGTATCGAGAGACCAGATAGCTTCGATTAGACGTGCCTTATCGCACGGCGAGTTGCTGTAGTCGACAAGATCAGAAAACTTTTTTTCGAGATCAACGTCGGAAAGCGGATTACTCGAACTGCCCCTCGCTTGCTCAGTCGTCAGCGACAGCTTATTACCTCCACGCAAGTAGATTGTAACCATTGCAGATTCGACGGGGTAATTATCGTCTTCGACAACGAATACCTTCTCTCGGAGTGGCCGCAAGGATGGCGCGGCCGCGCAGGCGTCGCTGAATTCAGCTAATCCTGCTTTTCGATGGGTGAGCACGACGGCAACACTGTGCTGCGCGCTAACCTGCGCCTCGCGCCCCGAACGCGGCTCTATGCGATCCGTTCTTTCGCGTAGTAGTGGATGACCAGTTACGACGACGCGCTCGATATCGGACAGCGACATATGCTCATCACGAACGAGGACGAGACAAGCTTCTATTACAGGATTCAACACGACGCCACATGGATAGGGTTTGTAGGTGTTTGAACTCAGTTCCCACTGTTCGCCAAGCCCGTTGACAATGCATGCGCTATTAGCGTTCGTGCTTGTAACATTCAAGAATCCATAAGGCCCCTCAAGCGGGCGCTCCGGGCCGCTTACCCCCTGCTGCGCGCACAATGCTGCAAAATACCCATTGCGCGCAGCATTCCCTACGCTGATGCTTTTTGCCATAGTCCCTAACGTCTCGAGCAGCCCGCCCGCTTGAGCTGACGCATTGCCAAGAGCCCCTTTTATATGCTCTGCTGACAGCCCCATTGCCTTTGCGGTGGCAATCGCCGCGCCAAATACACCACACGTGGATGTGATGTGCCAGCCGCGCTTGTAATGCCCGGGAGAGACAGCATTTCCGATACGGCATTCAGCCTCCACCCCAAGGACAAAAGCAAGCAGTAACTGAGCACCTGTAACCTTGGACGTTTCGCCAAAAGCAAAAAGTGCAGGCGCCACAGGTGCGCTCGGATGAATTATCGTGGGCGTGTGCGTATCGTCGAAATCAAAGACGTTAGCGCTCACGGCATTCAAGAATGCGGCGCTCAAGGGATCGATCTTTTCCTGTCGCCCGATCACAGTGGCAACTCTCGGACCGGCGAACGGGCTGAGTGTGGTGGCCAAGGCCTCTACTGCAGCGTCTCGACTACCCCCAAGGCTGCATGCAAAAAAGTTTAGAAGTGACCGCTTTGCCTCGTGTCGAATATGCAAGGGTATATCTTCCCAGCGCGTATCCGAGACGAATTTTGCGAAACGCTTCGATTCGCTCATGCTTTCGTTGCCTGCCACCATAATAATTTTATAGCTTTTCTTTGGCTGTTAGCGCACAGATTTATTCGCTATACGTATATCCGTAGAACTATCTGCGTTTCCCAATGAAAGAGTGTTCCACCGTTGACGTTATACGCCTAAGCCTGTAATAAACCCCGCCTCGCTCGACGCAAGAAGCGCCACGAGATTTGTCACGTCCTCGGATTCGGCCAATCATACCTCGACAAATGCACCAATCCGTCTGTGCTTTGGTCAGCGACGGACGTTGCGGATAAAATTCACTGTAGCGGTAACTGCGGTCCCGCACCGTGCGCAGTCCGGCTATTTTTTTCTTTGTATCTTCCGGCAGCGCTGCATATGCAGCGACCATGTCGGCGAACTTCGTGTTGCCGCCCTCCGACGGGCATA
>CALQCM020000029.1 GCA_943329075.2 Chitinophaga pinensis
AAGGGTGATCAAGATGGCACCGCCCCAGGCCAGCCGCTGCCAGTCGGAGTAAGGGCTCATCGCGAACTGGAAGATGACCACCGGCAGATTGGCCATCGGCGCATTCATGTTGAGCGAGAAGAACTGATTGTTCAACGCGGTGAACAGCAGCGGCGCGGTCTCGCCGCTGATGCGCGCCACCGCCAGCAGGACACCGGTAATGATGCCGGCCTTCGCTGCGCGGTAGGAAATAAATACGATCATCTTCCACGATGGCGCACCCAAGGCGATCGCCGCCTCGCGCAGGCTGTCGGGCACCAGCTTCAGCATGTCGTCGGTGGTGCGCACCACCACCGGAATCACGATCAGCGACAGGGCCAGCGCACCGGCCCAGCCGGTAAAATGTTTGACATGCGCGACGTAGATTGAATAGATGAAGAGACCAATCACGATCGACGGCGCCGACAACAGGATGTCGTTGATGAAACGCGTCGCCGGCGCGAGCCAGCCGCGGCGGCCGTATTCGGCAAGATAGGTGCCTGCCAGCATGCCGACCGGCGTGCCGATCAGTGTCGCCACGGTCGCCATCATCAGGCTGCCAGCGATGGCATTGAGCAATCCGCCGTCGCTGCCCGGCGGCGGCGTGTTCTGCGTGAATAACGACGGCGCGAGGGCGTTAAAGCCTTCATGGAACAGCGTAATCAATATCCAGGTCAGCCAGAACAACCCGAATGCCAGCGCCAGGCCGGATATAAACAGCAGCACCGCGTTGACCACACGGCGACGGCGGTAAATCGGGTTGTCTGGGGAGATCGCGCTCGCCATCATTTTCTCCTAGGACTGCTTGCCTTCGTTAAGGGTAAGCCTCATCAGCAGCAACTTGGACAAGGCAAGCACGATAGTGGTAATCAGGAACAGGATCAGGCCCAGTTCGATCAGCGCGGAAGAATGCAGCTCACCGACCGCCTCGGTAAATTCGTTGGCAAGCGACGAGGCAATACTGTTGCCAGGGGCCAGCAACGAGGCGCTTAGCCGGTGTGAATTGCCGATGACAAAGGTCACCGCCATGGTTTCGCCAAGCGCACGGCCCAGGCCCAGCATGATGCCGCCGACGACGCCGCTCTTGGTATAGGGCAGTACGATGTGCCACACCACTTCCCAGGTCGTCGCGCCGAGTCCGTAGGCGGACTCCTTGAACATCGCCGGCACCAGTTCAAACACATCGCGCATGACCGCCGTGATGAACGGGATCACCATCACGGCGAGAATGATGCCGGCGGTGAGCATACCAATGCCCATCGCCGGTCCTTTGAACAGCGGGCCAAATATGGGCAAGGGGCCGAATACCTGGATCAGCAAAGGCTGCACATGCTCAGCAAATAGTGGCGCGAACACAAACAGGCCCCACATGCCGTAAATAATGCTGGGAATCGCCGCCAGCATTTCAATCGCGGTGCCGAGGGGCCGCTTCAGCCAGTTCGGCGAAAGTTCGGTCAGGAACAATGCAATGCCAAAACTGACCGGAACGGCAATAATCATTGCAATCGCGGAGCTGACCAACGTGCCGTAGATCGGCACCAGTGCGCCAAATTCCTCTTTGACCGGGTCCCATTCATCGACGAACAGGAAACCGAAACCGAATTTCGCCAGCGTCAGCTGACTGTGATAGAGCAGCGATATCAGAATCGCGGCGAGTATCGAGAACACGAAAAACGCGAAAAAACGCGTCAGGTTCTTGAAAAACGCATCCATCCAGGCAGCCCTTCCGGTCGCCGGGGATGGTGGATTATTTGGCGCTGCGGAAGCGGCATCGAACGGCGGTGCGCTCATGGCGACATCGGGGCCTGACATGGGAGTCCCTATAAAACGCGAGGGGCGCTAGACCCCTCGCTTTGACCGGACCAGCTGTTGCTGGTGTTCGACGCGGCAATCACTCAGTATGCAATCGCCTTGCCCGAACCGTCCTGAATTTTCTTCCACTCGGCTTGGACCAGCTTGACGACGACGTCGGGCATCGGCACGTAGTCGAGATCGAGCGCGAGCTTGTCGCCGCTTTCGTACGCCCAGTTGAAGAACTTGAGCGCGATAGAGCCACTCTCGGGCTTGTCCTGCTTCTTGTGCATCAGGATGAAGGTTGCGCCGGTGAGCGGCCAGCTGTCCTTGCCTGACTGTTCGGTCAGCATCAGGTTAAAACCAGGCGCCTTGCCCCAGTCCGCGTTGGCGGCAGCGGCACGGAAAGTTTTGTCGTCGGGCGCGACGAAATTGCCGTCCTTGTTCTGCAACAGCGCATATGACATTTTGTTCTGCAGCGCGTAGGCATACTCAACATAACCGATTGAGCCCGACAAACGCTGCACATAGGCTGCAACACCTTCATTGCCCTTGCCGGAAACGCCTGCCGGCCATTTCACTGACGTGTTGTTGCCGGCCTTTTCTTTCCATTCGGCGCTGACCTTGGACAGGTAATTGGTAAAGATGAAGGTCGTGCCCGAACCGTCCGAACGTGCAACCACCGTGATGTCCTGATCGGGCAACTTGACGCCCTTGTTGAGCGCGGCGATCGCAGGCGCGTTCCACTTGGTAATCTTGCCGAGGTAAATGTCGGCAAGCAGCGGACCAGTCAGGCGAATTTCACCGGGCTTGATGCCCTCCAGTTTGTAGACCGGGACCACGCCGCCCATCACCATCGGAAACTGGACGAGCCCCTCTTTTTCGAGATTCTCAATCGTCAGAGGAGCATCGCTCGCACCGAAATCGACCGTCTTGGCGGTGATCTGCTTGATGCCGCCGCCTGAACCGATCGACTGATAGTTCATGCCGACACCGGTTTTGGCCTTGTAGGCTTCGGCCCACTTCGAATAAAGCGGATACGGGAAGGTAGCGCCGGCACCGGTAATATCGGCGGCGCCAGCTGCCGCGGCGACGGCCAGACCAAAACCAACCGCCGAGCACTTAATAAATTTCTGCAGCCAAAGGGTTTTCATCGATTACTCCATGCCTGATTAAAAATGGGAACAGGCGGATAGTAGGCGTCGATTGTTACAACTCGGTGACGGCGCGCAATATCATGAAAATAAAAGAAAAATCACTGTAACAAAGTTTATGTTACGGCGGATATCAATGGCAAACGCCTGTTTAACTTTTCAACCTGGCAGCGAATTTCTGGCGAAACTTGGCAAGTTTGGGCGCGACCACATACTGGCAGTACGGCTGCTCGCTGTTGTGCGCAAAGTATTCCTGGTGGTAATCCTCGGCGATGTAAAACGTCTGCGCCGCCACCACTTCCGTGACGATGGGATCGCGGAACACTTTTTCCGCGGTGAGTTCGGCGATCAACTGTTCAGCCACCGCCTTTTGTTCGGCGGAGTGAAAATAGATACCCGAACGGTATTGCGTGCCCGCATCGTTGCCCTGGCAGTTCAGCGTGGTCGGATCGTGAATGACAAAAAAAACCTCGAGAATTTCGCGAAACGAAATCAGCGCCGGAGCGAAAGTCACGCGCACGACTTCGGCGTGGCCGGTGTCGCCAGCGCAGACCTGACGGTAGGTCGGATTGACGATCTTGCCGTTTGAATAACCGGACTCGACGGCGGTCACGCCCTGCAAAGCGTCGTAGACCGCTTCAAGACACCAGAAGCAGCCGCCGCCCAGTGTTGCGGTCTCAGTGCTCGTCGTCATTTCGCATCCTTTCGTCAGTATCGCTGTGGCTGTGTGCGGTTAGTCAGTGCGCGGAACAATTCCTGACCACCCTGTGACACAGGGCTCAATCAAACACGTAGTTATCCATCAGCAACGAACCATAGGTGTCGCTGGTGCGCACGCGGAAAGCCGGAGAAATCATGCATCGTTTCCGGTTGTTCAACCGCGCATAGCGCGGGCGGCCGAGGGTGCCACCGAAATCGCGCAGAAAATGGTTGGCCGCAACCTCTTCCAGCGCCAGCGGCGGCGCACCGTGCGAAACAAATACCGCCGGGAATGCCGTCACAAAACGCTGATGCGTGCGAACTTGCGCTTGCCGACCTGCGCCACCACGCTCGCCCCCCTGGCCAGCTTAAGCGCCTTGTCGCTGACTTTCTCGCCGTCGAGTTTGACGCCGCCCTGCGCGATCATGCGCATTGCTTCCGAGGTGCTTGCGGTGAGTCCCGCCTCCTTGAGCGCGGATGCAATGGCAATGCCGTCGGCTCCGCCATTCACCTCGACCGTTGCGATGTCGGCGGGAATCTCGCCCTGCTTGAAGCGTGCTTCGAAATCCGCCAGCGCCGCCGTCGCCGCCGGCTGACCGTGAAAGCGCGCGACAATTTCCTGCGCGAAACCGACCTTGATGTCGCGCGGATTACGTCCGCCTTCGGCTTCCAATTTCCACTGCCGGACGGTGGCCAGCGGTGCGAACGACAGCAGTTCGATGTAGCGCCACATCAGCGTATCCGACACCGACATCAGCTTGCCGAAAATTTCGTTTGCGCTCTCGGTGATGCCGATGTAGTTGCCGAGCGATTTCGACATCTTGTTGACGCCGTCGAGGCCCTCGAGCAGCGGCATCATCAGAACGCACTGCGGCGGCTGGCCGTTCTGCTTCTGCAGTTCGCGGCCCATCAGCAGGTTGAATTTCTGGTCGGTGCCGCCGAGTTCAAGATCGGCCTTCAGCGCGACCGAGTCGTAACCCTGCACCAGCGGATAGAGGAACTCGTGGATCGCGATCGGCTGGTTGGCGCGGTAGCGCTTGCCGAAATCGTCGCGCTCGAGCATGCGCGCCACGGTGTGCGTGGCGGCCAGCTTGATCATGTCGGCCGACGACAGTTTGTTCATCCACGTCGAGTTGTAAACAACCTCGGTTTTCGCCGGATCGAGGATCTTGAAGACCTGCGTCTTGTAAGTCTCGGCATTGCGCTCGACGTCTTCGCGCGACAGCGGCGGGCGTGTCGTGTTCTTGCCGGTCGGATCGCCGATCATGCCGGTGAAGTCGCCAATCAGAAACAATATGTGGTGGCCGAGGTCCTGCAGCTGCCGCAGTTTGTTAATCAGCACGGTGTGGCCGACGTGCAGGTCCGGCGCGGTCGGATCGAAACCCGCTTTGACGCGCAGCGGACGGCCCGTTTTGAGTTTTTCAACAAGCTCGGACTCGACCAGCAGTTCGTCGCAGCCGCGTTTGATGATTTCGAGCTGATCGTTCATGTGGCTCAAGGCATTGCCCCGTTGCGCAGTTGGTTGACTGTAGGCAGGACTGCGGATTTGCGCCCCTGCATCATTCTGCTAAGCTTGCGGCGTGATATCGTCGCGCCCTCAAATTACAGCGCTAAAAGCATGATTTTAGCGCAAAAAATCGCCTCCTACCTGCGTGGCTTCGGGCTGCGTCATCGTGTTGCAGCGGCTTTTATTCTGCTGCCCGGTTTTGGCGTGGTCGCCGCCTTCGGCATCGCGCCCGAGACCCTGATGGAACGCCTGCCGGTCAACGTCGTGATTGAAGACCTGGCGCTGACGCCGGTCAAAGCCATCGAGGATGCCTCGACATTTACGCGCGAGGAGCGCATCGAACGCGGCGACACGGTGGCCGCCTTGTTGTCGCGCCTGCAGATACGCGATGCCGATGCCGAACAAATCCTGCGCAGCGGCAACCACGCCGCATCGCTGCGCCAACTGGTGCCCGGCAAGACAGTGCGCGTGATGACTTCAGCTGATGGGAAACTGGTCAATCTGCGCTATCTGAATGGCGAAACACTGCTGACGGTCGATTGCAGCGGCGACGTCTGCAAGATCCGCGAAGACTACGCACAACTGGAACGACGCGTGCTGATGAAAAGCGCCGACATTCAAATGTCTTTGTACGCCGCCACCGACGCCGCGGGATTGTCCGACGCGATCGCCACGCAGATTGCCGACATCTTTTCCTCCGATGTCGATTTCCATCGCGATCTGCGCAAGGGCGACCGCTTCAGCGTGGTCTATGAAATGCTCTACAACCGCGGTGAACCGGTGCGCAGCGGCCGTGTGCTGGCCGCCGAGTTCTACAACCAGGGCAAAACCTATCAGGCGGTATGGTTCGACTATGCGCCGCGGCAGGGTGGTTATTACTCGCTGCAGGGCAGAAGTCTGCGCAAACAGTTTCTGCGCACGCCGCTCGAGTTCTCGCGTATCACCTCGGGCTACACGAATGCGCGCTTCCATCCGATTTTGCAAGCGTGGCACGCCCACAAGGGCATCGACTATGCGGCGCCCACCGGCACGCGCGTCAAGGCCACCGCCGAAGGCATCGTCGATATCGCCACGCGCCAGGGCGGTTACGGCAATCTCGTGGTGTTGCGACATCAGGCGCAATACACCACCTGGTACGGTCATCTGTCTGGATTCGCGCGCGGGCTGCAGAAAGGCAAACGCGTGATGCAAGGCGAAGTGATCGGTTATGTTGGCGCCACCGGCATGGCGACCGGACCGCATCTGCATTACGAATTCCGCGTCAACGACGTACAGCAGAACCCGCTGCGCGTGGCAAGGCCGGCGGCGCCGCCGATCACCGCCGACCAGCACACACGTTTTGCCGAGGCGGCAAAACCGTACTCGACGCAGCTCCAGCTGTTGCGTACCACCAATCTCGCGCGCCTCGACTAAGCGGCCATGCCTGAAATTTTTATCGGCTTGATGTCGGGCACCAGCCTCGACGGCGTTGACGGCGTGCTGGTCGACCTGTCTCACGGCACACCGCGCCACCTGGCGCACGCCCATCAGGCGTTCGCAGCGGATTTGCGTGATGAGCTGCTGGCGCTGAATACCGCTGGTGACGACGAACTGGCGCGCGCCGCGCGGGCCGCCAACGCGCTGGCCCGAATTTATGCGGCCACGGTCGCAGCATTGCTTGCACAAAAACCCGACGCCAAAGTGTGCGCCATCGGTTGCCACGGCCAGACCGTTCGCCACCGGCCCGCGGACGGCTACAGTATCCAGCTCGTCAACGGTGCGCTGCTCGCCGAACTGACGAACATTGATATCGTCTGCGATTTTCGCAGCCGCGATATCGCCGCCGGTGGCGAAGGCGCGCCGCTGGTGCCGGCCTTTCATCAGGCGGTGTTCGCCGCGCGCGACCCGCACCGCGTCATCGTCAACATCGGCGGCATCGCCAATCTGAGCAATCTGCCGCCGGCGGAAAGCACTACCGGTTTCGACTGCGGGCCGGGCAATATACTGATGGACGCATGGACGCAGCGTCATCGCAATGAGCCCTTCGATCGCGACGGTGCGTGGGCCGCCGGCGGTTGCGTCATCGCACCGCTGCTCGCGCAGCTGCGCGAGGATGGTTTTTTTTCGCGCCCGCCACCGAAGAGCAGCGGTCGCGATTTGTTCAATATCGCTTGGCTGGAGCGCCATCTCAGCGGCGCCGAACAGCCGCAGGATGTCGAGGCCACGCTGCTTGAACTCACCGCCGGCACCATCAGTGATGCGATTCTGCGCCATTGCAGTGGCGCGCGCGAAATCTATCTGTGCGGCGGCGGCGCGCGCAATACGGCGCTGTGCCGACGGCTGGAAGCGCGGCTCGCGCCGGCAATCGTTTCCGCCACCGATACGCTCGGCATCAACGCGGAATTCGTCGAAGCGACGGCGTTCGCGTGGCTGGCGCAACGCACGATGACGGTGCAGTGCGGCAATCTGCCGGCGGTGACCGGCGCACGCGGGCCACGCATACTCGGCGCCATTCACCGCGCATGAAAAAAGGCGCCAGCGGCGCCTTTTCCCGGAACAGCTTTTGGCTCAGGCCGAGAACGACGAACCGCAGCCGCAGGTCGAGGTTGCGTTGGGGTTCTTGATCACGAACTGCGCGCCTTCGGCATTTTCCTGATAGTCGATTTCAGCGCCGGTCAGGTATTGCAGGCTCATCGGATCAATCAGCAGCGTCACGCCGTTCTTTTGCATCGGCGTATCGTCGTCGTTGACCGCTTCTTCAAACGTAAATCCGTATTGAAAACCCGAGCAACCGCCACCGGTGACGAACACCCGCAGCTTGAGCTCTTCGTTGCCCTCTTCTTCGATCAGCTGTTTGACCTTGTTGGCGGCGTTATCGGTAAAAACCAGCGGTAGCGGCATTTCTGTCATTGCGTTCATGATCTGCTCCTGCAAAAAAATTATTCGGCGACGGCGGGCTTGATCGGCACGACCTTGTCGGACTTACCTTCGGATTGATACACCAGACGCCCCTGCACCACCGCGCCGAGCTGGATTTCCAGCGTGCGGTAATGGACATCTCCTGTGACATTGGCTTTGCCCTGCAGTTCAACATATTCGACGGCATGCACAGGGCCGACAACGGTGCCGTTGATCACGGCATGCGCGACGCGGATTTCACCCTCGATACGCGCCTGGTCCGACAGCACCAGCGTGCCCGGCTTGTCTTCGGCGGAATTCACGTTGCCGCGGACATGTCCGTCCACGCGCAACCCGCCGCTGAAGTTGATGTCGCCGTTAATCGTGGTGCCGGCGCCAATCAAACAATCGATGCGGCTCTGCGGTTTGTTGCTCTTGCTGCTTCCAAACATGCTTGCCCCCTCAAGACAGGTTGGCCTGCTGGGTCAACCGTGGTTCCTTGCCGTCTCCCTCGAGCACCCTCACCTGCATGCCCTTGACCACCGTGCCCGGCGTTACACGAAACGTGCCTTCAACACGCTGGTAAAACCGGAAATTCAGTTTGAAGCCTCTGGCGTCCTTGTCGTCGTCCGCCGGCAGCGTCATCACCGTCTTTTTGCCGTCCTGCTGCAAATTCACCACAAACTGCAGGCGCCCCTGGAAGTCTTTGCTGCGCTGCCCGGTCTGGGTCAGCAGCAAGCGGTAACGGAACTCGCCGGGGAGTGCGTCATTCTGCACCATGAAGCGGTTGACCGCCACCCCGCCTTCCTTTCCCCCTGATGGCATCAGGGTCTGAAAAAATGCGAGGTCTTCCTTGAGCCTGGCGTTCTCTTCGGTCAATGAACGCATCTGTTTGATCAGATCTTCATAGGTTGCACGTTCGATCTGCATCTGCCGCTCGAGCTGCGCAAGGTTGCCGCTCAATTGAGCGACATCCTGCTCGTATTTCGCGTTGGCGGTGGTCAGGCGCAGCAGTTCATGATCAGCCTCGCTTTGATCATAGCCGGCGAATTTCCTGCCGAAATCATAAGCCGTGCGCGAAAACATCATGACCACGGCCACCAGCGCGATAAAAGCAAGCCAGCGCCAATACCACGGGATCGCCGTGTGCACCGTCACGCGCGGCGCAGAGATGCCGAACATGCGCTGCAGCCGTTTGATCAGGGCATTAATGGGACCTGCTCCAGGCCGGTCGTTTCTGCAAAGCCGCACATCAGATTCATGTTCTGCACGGCCTGCCCGGCGGCACCCTTGGTCAGATTATCGATTACCGACAACACCACCGCGGTGCTGCCGCCATGCGGACGGTGCACGGCGATCCGGCACAGATTACTGCCGCGCACCGAGCGCGTGTCCGGATGGCTGCCGGCGGGCATGACATCGACAAACGGCTCGCCGGCATAGGTCTTTTCATACAACGCCTGCAAATCAACCTCGCCCGACAAGGTCGCGTAGAGCGTGGCGTGAATGCCGCGGATCATCGGCGTCAGGTGCGGCGTGAAGATCAGGCCGACACCGGCGCCGGCCATCGCGGCGAGCCCCTGCGCAATTTCCGGATGATGGCGGTGCCCCATCACACCGTAGGCCTTGAAATTGTCGGACGCTTCGGCAAACAGCGTGTGCACTTCGGCTTTGCGGCCGGCACCGCTGACACCGGACTTGGCGTCGGCGATCAATTGCCGCAGGTCGACCAGCTTGTTACGGACGAGCGGCAGAAAACCGAGTTGCACCGCGGTCGGATAACAACCGGGGTTGGCGACAATGCGCGCGCCGCGGATCTGTTCGCGATTGACTTCAGGCAGGCCGTAGACCGCTTCTGCGACCAGTTCAGGGCAGGCGTGTTTGACGCCGTACCATTTTTCCCAGGTCGGGATATCCTTGATGCGGAAGTCGGCGGCGATATCGATGATCTTGATGCCCGCATCGTACAAAGCGCGCGCCTGTTGCATGGCCACCCCGTTGGGCGTGGCAAAGAATACGAGGTCGCATTTTTTCAGCGCCGCCTCGGACGGCACGCTGAATTCAAGATCGACACGCCCGCGCAAACTGGGAAACATCGCCGACACCGGCGTGCCGGCCTCGCCGCGCGAGGTAATCAGCGCAATTTCCGCGTTGGGATGCTGTGCCAGCAAGCGCAACAGTTCCACACCGGTATAGCCGGTGCCGCCCACCACTCCGATTTTGAGTTTGCCTGCCATTGTCGTCATCCGTTATGCGGTGCCGCGCATGCAGGCACTGCGATATTGTAAGTGACAAAAAAGCCGCCCGCAGGCGGCTTTTTTTGGCCGGAACCGGCAGCTTAACGTTTCGAGAACTGTTTGCGACGGCGTGCTTTGTGCAAGCCGACTTTTTTGCGCTCGACTTCGCGCGCGTCGCGCGTGACCAAGCCCGCTTTTTTGAGGATGGGCTTCAACGCGGCGTCGAATTCGATCAGGGCGCGCGTAATACCGTGGCGCACCGCGCCGGCCTGGCCGGATTCACCGCCGCCCTTCACGTTCACCATGATGTCGAACGAATTGAGACGATCGGTCAGCACCAGCGGCTGACGCACAACCATGCGGCCGGTTTCCCGCGAGAAAAAGGTATCGACCGGCTTGTCGTTGACGACGATGTCGCCCGTGCCGGATTTCAGAAACACGCGGGCGATCGCACTTTTGCGACGGCCGGTGCCGTAGTTGTACTGCGGATATTTGATAGCCATGGAATCAGGCCCTTATTTCAAGAGTTTTCGGTTGCTGCGCGCTGTGCGGATGGCTGGTGCCGACGTAGACCTTCAGCTTTTTCAGCATCGCGTAGCCCAGCGGGCCTTTCGGCAGCATGCCCTTGACCGCGATTTCGAGCACGCGGCCCGGATGACGATCATGCAGTTTGCGGAAATTGGTCGTATACAGACCGCCCGGATACGTGCTGTGGCGATGGTACAACTTGGCGTTGGCTTTGTTGCCGGTAACGCGCAGTTTGTCGACGTTGAGAACGACGATGAAATCGCCCGTATCAACGTGCGGCGTGAATTCAGGCTTGTGCTTGCCACGCAGACGATGGGCGAGCGCAGCAGCCAGCCGCCCGAGCACCTTGTCCTGCGCGTCCACGACAATCCAGTCGTGCGTAACTTCTTGGGCTTTTGCTGTAAAGGTCTTCATAATCCGAACCCGCTATCTCTGACAGTTGAAAACGACGGAAAGCCGCGGATTTTATGACGAAATTCGCAGGCCTGTCAAACCCGGCGTGCAGCGGCAACGAACCGGGCCGGCGGCACAGGCGGCGGAATCCCGTCCCGTCGGGCATAATCCGTTTTTTTCAGCGGGATTAAGCGTATGAAAGCGCGCATTAAATGGGTGGAAAACGTCTGTTTCATGGGTGAGTCGGGCAGTGGCCACGCGGTGGTCATGGACGGCGCTCCGGAAGGCGGCGGACGCAATCTGGGCATGCGCCCAATGGAAACCGTTCTCATCGGCACCGGCGGCTGCACCGCCTACGACGTCGTCCACATCCTCAAAAAATCGCGCGCCGACATCACCGACTGCGTCGTCGAAATCGATTCGGAACGCGCTGACGAGGATCCCAAAGTCTTCACGAAAATCCATTTTCACTACATCGTCACCGGCCGCCAGTTAAAACCGCAGCAGGTCGAACGCGCGGTACACCTGACCGCGGAGAAATATTGTTCGGCCTCGATCATGCTCGGCAAAACCGCCGCCATCACCCACGACTTCGAGATCCGCGAAGCCTGATTGCCGCGGTCAGAAACGAAACGTCGTTTCGGTCATCAACTTTGAGCCGAGTTTCATCGCCTGCTTGAGCGGCTGCGGCAGTTCGGCGCCGCCGTGTTCGACCGCCGTGCGCGCGTGGCGCGCCTCGTCCGCCTTCATTTGATCGACGATGGCGCGGCTTTTCGCGTCGGCATCAGGCAGGCGACCGAGATGACTGTCGAGATGGCTTTCAACCTGGCGTTCGGTCTCGGCAAGAAAACCCAGGTTCCATTTGTCCCCGGCAATGCCGGCAATCGCGCCCAGCGCAAACGAGCCGGCGTAAAACAGCGGATTCAATACGCTGACGCGGCTGCCCAGTTCGGCGATGCGCTGTTCGGTCCACGCCAGATGGTCGGTTTCTTCCGCAGCGGCCTGCTCAAGAGCGGCGCGCGCGGACGGGTTGCGCGCCGTCAGCGCCTGCCCCTGATACAAAGCCTGCGCGCAGATTTCACCGGTGTGATTGACGCGCATCAGCGCCGCCGACAGGGTGCGCTGCGCGGCGTCGAGGTCGCCATCGTCGATGGTGGCATCGGGGTGCGGGCGCGCGCTGCGCGCCGGCACCATCAGAGTGCGCAGTCCGTTGTCGAAAGCAACAATCAAACGATCAATATCCATGGCGCAATTCCGCGTTTCGTCGCGTTAACGGTCGGGATCCCATTTTACAACCATGCATGGTGCAATCACTGTGCGATCTCAGGCTGCGGGCTTTTTGCGCGCGCGCTGGTTCAGGCTGAGCGGCCGGCCCTTGCAGGGGAAATTGCTTGGGTCATCGAACAAATCGAACCCGGCGACGCGCTCGATGTCGACGAACCCGGCCTATTGCCGGCGCGACGTCAGCGCTTCCGCATCGTAACCGGCGTAATGGAAATCCGCGGGCGTCAGCTGCCGCCCGCAACCAGCACGCGGTTGAATTCGTCGAGTGCCGCCGGCAGTTCATGCTTGAAGCCGAGGTACTCGAACCCGTGTCAGGCGTAAATTTCCGTCACCGATTCATCCGCAAACTGGCGCAGGTCGGCGTAATGCCCGACGAAATCGACCTGCGGCCCTGCCTCCACATCGAATATTTTCCAGTCCGGATACGGCTGGCGGCCGCCAATAGGCAGGCGCAAGGACCCCGCGCCCTGCCCTGGCGCCGCGCCACCGCGCGCGCTGCGAAACGGTTGCATGAGGTTTTTCAGGAACGCGAAAAACATCGGGGCGTGGAATCCTTGCCTGTGCGGTCCGTTCGCGCCCTCGCGACGGTCACTCCGTCGCGAACAGGCGCTTGAGTTCGGCGCCCGGATCGGCGGCCCGCATGAAAGCCTCGCCGACCAGAAAACCGTTGACCTTTTGCGCGCGCATTTTCGCCACGTCCTGCGCGTTCAAAATTCCGCTTTCGGTAATCACCAGGCGCCCGGCGGGAATGCGGTCAAGCAAACCGAGTGTGGTTGCCAGCGTGGTTTCAAAAGTCCGCAGATTGCGGTTATTGATACCGAGCAACGGGGTCCTCAGCTTGAGCGCGCGCTCGAGTTCGGCGCCGTCGTGCACCTCAACCAGCACTGCCATGCCGAGTTCATGCGCAATGCCCTCGAGCTCGGCCATGCGCGCATCGTCAAGCGCAGCGACGATGAGCAGAATGCAATCCGCACCCAGCGCGCGCGACTGGTAAATCTGGTACGGGTCGACCATGAAATCCTTGCGCAACACCGGCAATGCGCAGGCGGCACGCGCCTGCTGCAGGTCCTCGGCGCAGCCCATGAAAAAATCCCGGTCGGTCAGAACGGAGAGGCAGGCCGCGCCGTTTTTTTCGTAGCTGGCGGCAATCGCCGCCGGATCGAAATTTTCGCGCAGCAGGCCCTTGCTCGGGCTGGCCTTTTTGATTTCGGCAATCACCGCGGGCCGGCCGGCACTGATGCGCGTGCGCATGGCGGCGGCGAAATCGCGCGCCGGCGCCGCCGCCCGTGCGCGCTGCTCGATGCCCTGCAAGGATTCGGCCCGCAACAGTACCGCCAGTTCGTTGGCTTTGCGCGCGAGGATTCGTTGCAATATGTCGGCAGGCATGGAAATTGAATTCGATGATGGCGAAATATTATAAGGCAAACGACGGTCGGCCCTGCAAATCCGCGATCGAATTCCGCGCGCGTTTGCGCCTGCCATCGCGCCGACCGACTCCGCTATACTCGGCGCACGATGCACGATTTCGAAAATCGCCGGCTTGATCTGCAGCGCCGCACAGACGCCGCCATCCAACATGGCGGACGCATCGTAACCATGACCGATCAGGTGGTCGCAGAGACCATCATTCGAGACTATTTTCGCGGGCAGCCTGTGCAAACGCCTCGTCATGTTGTCGATGTCGGCGCGTGCTATGGCACCATCGCGAATGTTTTTTTGAAAGATGGCTGGACGGCGGACCTATTCGAGCCGGATCCCGCATGCCAATATCAGTTGCAGGGGCTACTGGCGACATACGGCGCGCGCGCGCGCCTGTTCCCGCATGCAGTCACCGGCGCCGATCAGGAGACGGTCGCCTTTCATCAGAATGCAATCCCAGGCCTGTCGGGACTGTCGTGCAGCCCGTTCGGCAGCGCTCGCGCCGAACTCAGCGTGCGCGCCGTGCGCCTCGGTGGATTTCTCGCCTCGGTCGGCGTTACCGCGGTCGATTTCCTCAAGATCGATACCGAAGGCAATGATTTCGAGGTGCTGGCAAGCCACGACTTTTCGACACTCGCGCCGGCGCTGGTGTTTGTGGAGTTCAGCTTCTATTTTGCCGGACAGGATCAGCGGGCCCTTGCCGACGCCCTCGCGCGCATGCGTGCGCTTGGCTACTGCGCGGTGATTTTCGAATATCGCGACGACGGCAATTTCCGGCGCAACAACTGGACGCATCGCCTGGTTGCCGCGCATCTCGAGGACGGGCGTCTGCCGACGGCCGCGGACGCATTCGGCAACGTGCTGTTTTACCGCGATGGTGACAGCGTGTTGCTCGACACGCTGGCAACATCCATCGATGCGCCACGCTAATTCGTGAACATGACGCGCGATCTGCCCCCGATATTAGAAGTGCCGGCGCTTGACGGTGTCGCCGCAGACGCGGAAGTCCCGGTAATAAAGTCGCTGACTGCGCTGCGCCGGGAGATCGCCGACGCGTGGATGAAAATGCAGGATGGGGAAGTGGCGCAATACTACGCCGGCCCGCTCGGACAAATCCATCAAATGGTTTGCCGCAGCGGGCTCCAGCAATATCCGTCGTCAACCGAGGATGTTGAGTTTAGTCGCGCGCTGCGTGCCCGGCTGGCGGAGAACGCCAAGCCCGGCGCCGGCATGCTGCTTGCCGCGTTGCTCTACCTGGCGCCGCAGGAATTCCCGCATATCGTTGAAGTGCCGGCGGTGCCCGCCTGGTTTAGGGCCAGCTACATCGATCTGATGTTGGCGGCCCCTGCGCTATTTCAAAACGCCGGCGAAGCCGACGCTTATCGCGATTTCATGGCGCGCTGGGTCGCCCACTTGCGCGAGTTTGTTGCGGCCGCCCCCCGCGGTGAAGACGGTTCCCGGCTCGCGCAAAGGTTCGGCGAATCGGCGCAATTTCATCCTGTCTACTTCAACTCGGCCAACGTCCGCGATATTTTTCAGGCGCGCGCACAAATCCTGGAAGCGTCGCTGGAGGCCATCCATTACGAACTGGACTGGAAAATCGCGCCGCGCGAACCCGGCGGCCCCATCCGGCTTGGCATACTCGCCCTCAATTTCTCGCCGCACACCGAAACGTTTGCGACGCTGCCGGTGTTCCGGCATCTCGATCGCAGCCGGTTCGAAGTAACGCTGTTTGCGCTGCACCATAACGGCAACCGGATGGAAGAATTTTGCGCCAGCCAGGCGAACCGTTATGTTTGCCTGCCCGCCGATCTGCAGGCGCAGGTACGCACGTTGCGCGAAGCCGACCTCGATCTGCTCTTCATCGGCACCAACGTAACCGCCACCGGCACCGATGCCACGGCGCTGGTGCTGCACCGGCTGGCGCGCGTACAAACGGCGGGCATCTGTTGCTGCGTCACCACCGGCATGCGAAATGTCGACTGCTTTCTGTCCGGAACCCTGTCCGAACCTGCCGACGGCCAGTCTCACTACACCGAAAAGCTTTACCTGATGGACGGCCCGGCGCACTGTTTTGATTTCGGCGAGAAGGCTCCGGTAGCAGCGACACCCACACTGCGCCGCGAGGATTTCGGCATACCGCGCGATGCGATTGTGTTTGCCAGCGGCGCCAATTTCCACAAGATCCTGCCAGAACTCGAGGCGGTCTGGCTGCGCATCCTGGCATCGGTGCCCGATTCGCGCCTGCTGCTTTATCCATTCAACCCGAATTGGCACGGTTATCCTGTGGCCGCGTTCTCGGCGCGGCTCGCGGCAGGCCTGCGCCGGCACGACATCGATCCGCGCCGGCTCCTGATGCTGGCCCCCGCGTCCAATCACAACGAGATCCTGCCGCGTCTTGGGCTCGCCGACCTCTATCTCGATTCGTTTCCGTTCAGCGGCGCGACATCCCTGCTGGACCCGCTGCTCGCCGGACTGCCGACGGTCGTCCTCGACGGCAGCTCACATCGATCCATGCAGGCTGCGGGCATTCTGCGCAGCCTCGGCCTTGACGAACTGGTGGCACACGATGTCGATGCCTACATCAGCTGCGCCATTCGCCTCGCGGCCAACCGGAGCCGCCGCAACGCGCTGCGCGCGCGGATCCGCGCATTGATGCACGACAACCCGGTGATTTTCGACGGCCGCCGCTACGCCGCGCAGGTCAGCCGCGCGTTCGAACAAATGTGGCAGGACCATGGCGCCGGCCGGCTTACCGAAATCAAGCTTGACCCTACAAGCGCAGACGCACGATGACGACGGTGCCGCGCGCCCATCCGCAATTGCTGGAAGTTCCGGCGACGGACGGCACCGTTGCCGACACGCAGGCGCCCGTTCTGCGGTCGCTGTCCGCGCTGCGCCGCGAAACCGCCGAGGCGTGGCTGCGCATGCCCGCAGCCGACATGCAACGGCACTATGCGGGCAGGATCGGACACATTCACCGGTTGATATACCGCAACAGCGCGCAGCGCTACGCTTTACTGCCGCAGGACATTGAATTCAGCCGCGCGCTGCGCGCCAGGCTCACGGCATCCGCCGAACCCGGCGTGAACGTCCTGCTTGCGGCAATGCTGTATCTCGCGCCGCATGAATTCCCGCGCGTGATTGCGCTCTCCGCGGTACCGGCGTGGCTCGTCAACGACTACTTCGATCACATGATGGCAACGCCGCCGATGTTCCGTTACGCGGGCGAAGCCGACGCCTACTGCGATTTCATGTCGCGCTGGGCCGCGTACCTGAGGGACGAGGTCGCTGCAGACCCCTATGGCGAGAGCGGCTACCGGCTTGCGCGCAAATTCAGCGATACGTCGTATTTTCAACCCGTCTATTTCAACCTGGCGAATGTGCGCGATGTTTTCCGCGCGCGCGCCGAACTGCTGGAAATGGCGCTCGCAGCGGACGATCACGAACTCGACTGGACGTCTCCGCCGCGGCCGGCGCGCACACGCCTCAAAATCGGCGTGCTGGCGGTCAATTTTTCGGCCAATGCCGAGGCCTTCGCAACCCTGCCCGTTTACCGCCACCTTGACCGCCGGCGGTTCGAAGTCGTGCTGTTCGCGCTCGGACAAAAAAACAACGCAATGGAACGGTTTTGCATACAACACGCCGATGGATTCGTGCGTTTGCCGCCGACCCTGCAGGCACAGGTCAACGTGTTGCGCGAGGCGGATCTCGATCTGGTCTACTTCAGCAACAACCTCACACCGACCGCGCGTGATCTGACCGCGCTCGCGCTGCACCGGCTGGCCCGGGTGCAGGTGGCCGGCGTGTGTTCCTGCGTTACGACCGGCATGCGCAACATCGATTGCTACCTATCGGGGCGGCTGTCGGAGCCGGCCGACGCGCAGTCCCATTACACCGAAAAGCTCTACATGGTCGACGGCGCCGCGCACTGCTACGATTTCGGCGATTCTGCGCCGGCGGCAGCCGCAGGCGCACTGCGTCGCGAGGACTTCGGCATCCCGCGCGACGCCGTCGTATTCGCGAGCGGCGCCAATTTCTACAAGATACTGCCCGAACTTGAAGACGTCTGGCTGCGCATACTGGCCGCCGTTCCGGATTCGCGCCTCGTGCTTTACCCGTTCGGCCCGCAGTGGGCGCTTGAATACCCGATCACCCCTTTCCTGCTGCGCCTGGCCGCCGGATTGCGCCGGCACGGCATCGATCCGCAGCGGCTGCTGGTATTTAAAACGGCGAGCGGCCGCGGCGACATCCTGCAGCGCCTTGCGCTCGCCGACCTCTATCTCGATTCGTTTCCGTTCAGCGGCGCGACGTCCCTGCTCGATCCGCTGCTGGTCGGCCTGCCGACGGTTGCGCTGGATGGCGTCTCATTCCGCTCGCTGGTCGGCCCGGGGATACTGCGCGACATGGGCCTCGGCGAACTCGTTGCAGACAGCGTGGACGCCTACATCGCGCTTGCGCTGCGCCTCGCCACCGACCGGCCACAACGGGCGTCGCTGCGCACGCGCATCGACGCGCTGATGCGTGACAACCCGCCGATCTTTGACGGCCGCCGCTACGCCACCAGGGTCGGCGATGCGTTTGAACAGATGTGGCGGGACTACTGCGCCGGCGGCCTCAAGAACAAGCAGCGCATGTCCGGATAAGCCGCAATCAAACGTGGTTCGACCAGCTCACCACGAGCGGGATCAGCAAGTGGCCATTCGTCCAGAGCACGTCACAGGAAGCCGGTCGCAGGACTTAAGCCGGGGCTCCCGCGACGCTTTTGGTAAACGCCACAAACGCGTCGAGCTTGCTGCGCGCAGCGCCGCTTGCCATCGTCGCCAGTGCCTTTTTCACGCCGTCAGCATGGCTGGATGCAAGCCCCGCGGTGTAAATGCTGGCGCCCGCATTGAGCGCGACGATGTCGCGTGCGGCGCCGGCCTTGCCGGCGATGGCGTCGAGCAGCATGGACTTTGATTTTTCCGGGCCGTCGACGCGGATTTCGGCGTTGTCGTGTAGCGGCATGCCGAAATCGGCCGGCGAAATGCGGTATTCCCTCACCTCGCCGTTTTTCACTTCACCAATCATGGTCGGCCCGGCAACGGAAATCTCGTCGAGGCCTTCGAGACCGTGCACCACCATGACGTGTCGGCTGCCGAGGCGGTGCAATACGTGCGCCTGGATGCCGACAAGGTCCGGATGAAACACGCCCATCACCTGGTTTTTCGCGCCGGCCGGATTGGTCAGCGGGCCGAGGATGTTGAAAATGGTGCGCACGCCGAGTTCCTTGCGCACGGGTGCTGCGTACTTCATGGCGCTGTGATGATTGGGCGCAAACATAAAGCCAACACCGGTTTGCTCGATGGACTGCGCGACCTGTTCCGGCGTCAGGTTGATGTTGGCACCCAGCACCTCCAGCACGTCGGCGCTGCCCGATTTGCTCGACACCGAACGGCCGCCGTGTTTGGCGACGCGGGCGCCGGCGGCGGCGGCAACAAACGCCGCTGCGGTGGAGATATTGAAACTGTGCGCGGCATCCCCACCGGTGCCGCAGGTGTCGACCAGTTCTTCAGTCGCCCTGACCGGCACCTTGGTGGCGAATTCGCGCATCACCTGCGCCGCCGCGGCAATCTCGCCGACGGTTTCTTTTTTCACGCGCAGGCCGGTGATGATGGCGGCGATCAACACGGGCGAGACCTCGCCGCGCATGATCTGGCGCATCAGCGACAGCATTTCCTCATGAAAAATCTCGCGATGTTCGATGACGCGCCCGAGTGCTTCCTGTGGTGTCATGCTTTTTCTCCCCGCAAAAAATTCTCGAGCAACGCGTGCCCGCGTTCGGTCAATATCGATTCCGGATGAAACTGCACGCCCTCGACCGCCAGGGTCTTGTGGCGCACACCCATGATCTCTCCATCGTCGGTCCACGCCGTTATTTCCAGGCAGTCCGGGATTGTTTCGCGCTCGATCACCAGCGAGTGATAGCGCGTTGCCTGCAGCGGGTTGGGCAGATTGCGGAACACCCCCGCCGACTTGTGATGGATTGCCGAGGTCTTGCCGTGCATGACCTGTTTGGCATGAATGATGTTGCCGCCGAAAGCCTGGCCGATCGACTGGTGACCGAGGCAGACGCCGAGGATCGGAATCTTGCCGGCGAAACGGCCGATCAAGGGCACCGAGACGGCGGCTTCATGCGGCGTGCACGGGCCGGGCGAGATGACGATCTGCGCGGGTTTCAGCGCGGCGATTTCATCGAGCGTGATTTCGTCGTTGCGATGCACGACGACCTCCTGCCGGAGTTCGCCGAAGTACTGCACGAGGTTGTAGGTAAACGAGTCGTAATTGTCGATCATCAGCAGCATAGAAAGCCTAACATACTGTTATATAACAGTGTATTTTGCGCGTATCCCGATTGATCCCCCCACTAATACCCCCATTTTTTGGGGCTGCTTTTCATCTGACAGGGGCAAAATATTGCGGTTTCGGCAGCAAAACTCAGACCTCAATTCTCGCCTGAAATACCCCAAAGCGTAAGCCCTTGGCCATCAGCCGGCGCACAGCGGGCTTGCCAGCCTGCCGGGAAATTTAGAGTCAAATTCGCGGAACGATAAATAGATGCGTCAAGTTGCTCCGGCGCGCGCGGAATTCGCAGATGGACAGGCAAAGGGCAGCGAAGCCGATGGCGGCGAATGTCATCAGGAAGCCGTAGCGCAGTCGATAAAGTGAACCCAAATTGGGCGTTGCGTAAGTATAGGCGATAAGAATGGACCCGCAGAACGCGGTGATCAGCCAAAATTCGTAATTGCGCCGCCAGCGCCAGGCGGCGAGAGGGAGCCCGGCGAGCAGCATGGGGTACAGCAGCAACATTTCGAGTCCTGCGACCTTGCGCATGATGTTGCTGCCCGGCGTCACGCCGGGCGCGATCCAATGGGACGGGAACGGCGCCAGAAATGCGATTTGCAGGGCGCGCGGAAGATACGCAATGAACTCGGTTGCATTAAGAATGCGCACATTCAGATCGATCATGCTGCCGGCAGACGAGTAGGGTTCGCCGACGTATCCCATGCGCGTGACGATCATGCGCATGGACGTGCGGTCGATGGCGGCCGGTAGAAAGTCGGTGCGCACCCAGTGTTTGCGCACAAAATCGTTGGGCTTAATGGCGTACTCAGTTCGGCCGTCAAAGGTGAAATTCCTGTCGCCGCGCGGCAGCTCGGCATTCGTGCGACTGTCGAGCTGGTTCGGATTAACCAGCACCGGTGTCAGGGCAAGCACTGCCATCACGACGGCGCTGCGAGCCGGCAGGGTTTTGCCGTGCCACGCGCAAAAGACCAGTGCCGGCACGGCGACGATCGCGAGGCCGACTGCCAGTGTCTGGATGATTTGCAGACCGTATACCCGGGCCGCCCCGACCAGCACCACACCAGTCGCCAGAATCGCGATTGCAAGGATAAATTTTGCCGGGTGCGATTCGCGCCGCGTCCAGCGTAACAGTAGCGTCCAGCCGAGCAGTACCCCGAGCATGCCGGCAAAATAATAGCCGTCCTTCTGAATCTGGCTCACCCATTGCAGAGAGGATGGAAAACATACCCACAGGGCCGCAGACGCGGCGGCAATTTTGTAGGTGGCCCCAAGCTGGCGCAGGAGCTGGAGGACGATGATGCCGCCCGTTGCCTGCAGTGTCGCATTGACGGGGATGACTGACCACGGTTCGGGTGCAAGCAAGACGTAAAAGAGCGCCGCCAGTCCCGCCGCGGGTTGCCCATCGGGTGCCAGCAACCACGCGGACCATCCCGTGCGCTCAATACCTTCGGCTAACAGCGAGGCGATTGCGTGGTAACCCACCGTGTCGCCGCCTGCCAGCAGCCCGTGTCCGGCGTGGTAACCCGGAACAATGAATGGCAGAACCAACAACTGGACGGGGAGTGAAACAAGCGCACTATAGAGCGCAAAGGCGAACCAAGCCGTCAACAGCGGTTTGTCACGCGCGGCATTTGCAAGCCAGGGCAATTTCATTCGAGCAGGTGGCGGATCCCGCCCACCATCGCCCGGCAGCGGGGGAGATCAAAGCTGTCGACCAACAGTGAATTCGGCGACACGCCCGAGGTGCGCACGTGCCCGGCTACGCTTTCGAGCTCCCGCCGGACATTTTCAGGCAACTGAACCCGCCACGCCTCCTGCGCGAGGCTGCGGCCTTCCCAAGTCTCGACCTCGGACCTGTGTCCATGCGGCTTCTCGCCGGACGCTGCATCGGATCCCAACGGCACTCCCAATGTATGTTTTATATAGCAAATATATTAATAATATTAACATAGGGATCTGCGTAAACTAAAAATTAGTGCAAAAGACCGCGTCCGCGCGCGTCATCGCGCACCTCCGGCGGCTGACCTGGAACGCGTGCCGCCGCCGGTCGGCTGCGTTATATTCAGAGGGGGCAATAGACCCCGACAACCGCGAGGAGACGAACATGACGCAACGACTGAGAGGCATTTCCGACGCCGAAGCCACCGGCGCCGCCAAAGAAATTTTTGAGTCTTCCGACAAACTGCTCGGCCGTACCGCGAATCTGATGCGCATACTCGCGCACAGCCCGCACCTGACGAAGTGGTATCTGGGTTTTGTCGCCGCGGTACGCCAGCCCGATGCCGGCGCCATTTCCGACGTGCGTCTGCGCAATCTTGCGGTGCTGAAAACGTCGACCCTCAACGGCTGCAACTACTGAACGGAACACAACCGGGTGCTTGGTCAAGCACTGGGACTTACCGACGCTGAATTCGACGCGTTGCAGGACGAGCATTACCGCGACAGCCCGCTGTTCAACGAGCGCGAAAAGGCCGCCATGTGGTGGTCGGAGGCGATGACGCTGAACACCGCCAAGCGCGACGACACGGTGTGGGCCGAAGTGCGCCGGCTTTTCAGCGATGCGGAAATCGTCGAAATCTCCTACGCCTGCGGCATGTTCAACATGATCAACCGGCTCAACGATTCGTTCCGCACCGAACTCGAACCGGAGGAATACAACCGCCGGCAGCACGGCGCGGTCAAAGTGACGCGTGCCACGCTCGACGACTACGCTTGCACGTTTTGCCAGGGCGACGAGAAATAAACCGATGACCGACAGCCCCGCCATGCAAATCGACTGGGATGTGCCGATCACCCTGGACGACGGCGTGGCGGTGCGCGCCGATATCTTCCGTCCGCAGGCCGCCGGCCAATATCCGGTGATCCTCGCCTACGGCCCGTACGCGAAAGGCCTCAACTTCGCCGAAGGTTATCCGGACGCCTGGAACATCATGGTGAAGTCACACCCGGAAGTGGCGGCGAATTCCTCGAACAAATATCAGGCGTGGGAGGTCGCCGACCCGGAACGCTGGGTGCCCGAGGGCTACATCTGCATCCGCATCGATGCGCGCGGCTGGGGCCGCTCGCCGGGCTATATCGAGCCGTGGAGTCCCCGCGAAGCGCGCGACATGCACGCCTGCATCGAATGGGCGGGCACACAGGCATGGAGCAACGGCAAGGTCGGCCTGCTCGGCATTTCGTACTATGCGATCAACCAGTGGCACGCCGCCGGCCTGCAGCCACCACATCTCGCCGCGATGATACCGTGGGAAGGTTTCGCGGATTGTTACCGCGACCTCTGTTACCACGGCGGCATCGGCAGCGATATGAAGGACGTTTGGTACCGCCGGACCATCACGACCGTGCAGCATGGCCTCGGCACACGCGCGCTGAAGAACCGCAACACCGGCGAAGCGGTGGCCGGGCCTGAAACATTGCCGGATGAAACACTGGCGAAAAACCGTTCGGACTTTCCGGCCGCGATCAATTCGCATCCGCTCGACGATTCATTCCATCGCGAACGCTCGGCGCAGTGGGACAAGGTTGTGGTGCCGTTTCTGTCCGCCGGCAACTGGGGTGGCTCGTCGCTGCATTTGCGCGGCAACGTTGAAGGTTTTCTGCGCGCGGCGTCACAACAGAAATGGCTGGAAATCCACGGCCGCGAGCACTGGACCGAGTTCTACACGAACTACGGCATCAACCTGCAAAAGCGCTTCTTCGATCATTTCCTTAAGGGCCTTGATAACGGCTGGGACCAACAACCGCCGGTCATGCTGCGCGTGCGCACGGTCGACGACACCTTCATCGACCGCAACGAAAACGAATGGCCGATTGCGCGCACGCAGTGGACGCGCTTTTATCTCGACGTTGCGGGCAGCGCGCTCTTGACGGCGCCGGCGTCACAAGGTGCAAGCGCCGGATTCAAAGCGCTCGACAGTGAAGGCATCACGTTTTCAACCTCGCCGCTGGACAAAGAAACCGAAATCACCGGACCGGTCGCGGTCAAGCTGTTCGTCTCCTCCGACACCGCCGACGCCGACCTCTTTGTCGTGCTGCGCGTCTATCGCCCGGACGGCAGCGAAGTGGTGTTCAAGGGCGCGGTCGACCCGCATACACCGGTAGCGCACGGCTGGCTGCGCGCCTCACACCGCAAGCTCGACAAAAAACTGTCGACGGCATGGCGGCCTTACCATACGCACGACGAAGTCGAGCTGCTTACACCAGGTGAGATTTACGAACTCGACATCGAAGTATGGCCGACCAGCGTGATTGTACCGGCGGGTTACCGCGTCGCGCTGACGGTGCGTGGCAAGGATTATGAATATGGCGGTGAAATTGCCGAACTGGGCTTCTTCAAGAACAGCAAGCTGAAGGGGGTGGGCATCTACACGCACACCAACCCGCTGCTGCGGCCGGCGGCACTCTACGGTGGCAACAGCACACTGCACACGGGCGGCGTGCATGGCGCCTATGTCCTGCTGCCGGTGGTACCTCCGCAGTAAATCAGGTCAGTCGACTGTGCTATCGAGTCCGCCCAGCGCCATCTCGGCGGCACGCAACACCGCGCGCGCCTTGTTCTGCGTTTCCTGCCATTCGTTGGCCGGCACCGAATCGGCAACGATGCCGCCACCGGCTTGCACGTAAAGCCGGCCGTCCTTGACCACCGCGGTGCGGATGGCAATCGCCAGATCCATGTCACCGTTGAAGCCGAGATAACCGACCGCGCCGGCGTATACACCGCGCTTGGTCGGTTCGAGCTCGTCGATGATTTCCATCGCGCGCACTTTCGCCGCGCCGCTGACGGTGCCGGCGGGAAAAGTCGCCTTCATCACGGCAATCGCGTCCTGCCCCGGCTTTAACAGTCCCTCGACGTTGGAAACGATATGCATGACGTGCGAGTAACGCTCGATCGTCATGTTGTCGGTGACTTTTACCGTGCCGGTCTGCGCGACGCGGCCGAGATCGTTGCGACCGAGGTCCATCAGCATGACGTGCTCGGCGCGCTCCTTCGGGTCGGCGAGCAGTTCTTTCGCCAATGCCGCATCTTCCTCAGGTGTCTTGCCGCGCGGGCGCGTGCCGGCGATCGGCCGCACCGTCACCTTGCCGTTT
This sequence comes from Chitinophaga pinensis, assembly GCA_943329075.2. GTDB lineage: Bacteria > Pseudomonadota > Gammaproteobacteria > Burkholderiales > SG8-41 > PALSA-1004. Next base: position 25,341 of record CALQCM020000029.1, read on the forward strand.
TCGAGACGCACCAGAATTTCGGGCGAGGCGCCGACGACGTGAAAATCGCCGAAGTTGTAGAAGAACATGTAGGGCGAAGGATTCAACGCGCGCAGCGCCCGATACAGCGTCAGGGGCGAGGCCGGGAACGGCTGGCTCATGCGCTGCGACAACACAACCTGCATGATGTCGCCATCGAAAATATAGCGTTTCGCGCGTTCGACCACCTTCAGATACGCAGCCTCGCCGAATTCGGACTTTGCTTTTTGCGGTGCCGCCGGCGCAGCCGCCGGGATGGCAACGGGCCGGCGCAGCGCTTCGAGCAGCTCACGCAGGCGCGCACGACCGCGCTCGTAGGCACCCGCGGTGCGCGGATCGGCATAAACGACGAGGTAAATTTTCCCCGACAGATTGTCGACGACGGCCAGTTGCTCCGACACCAGCAGGATGATGTCGGGCACGCCGAGCGGGTCGGGCTTTTTCGTCGCCGCCAGCTTCTTTTCGATATAGCGGATGGTGTCGTAGCCAAAGTAACCGACCAGTCCGCCACAAAAACGCGGCAGGCCGGGCTGGCTGGCGGCTTTGAAGCGCGCCTGATATTCACGCACGAACTGCAACGGGTCGTCGCAGTTGGTGGTGCGTGCCGGTTTGCCGTCTTCGTACTCGGTGCATTCGAGTCCGCGCACTTCAAGCCGCGATTGCGCGGCGAGCCCGATGAACGAATAGCGGCCGAAACGCTCGCCACCGACGACGGATTCAAGCAGATAGGTGTAGGGCTGGTTGGCGAGCTTGAGATAAACCGACAGCGGCGTGTCGAGGTCGGCGAAGGTTTCGAGCACCAGCGGAATGCGGTTATGCCCCGCCGCCGCCAGCTCGTTGAATTGTGATTCGGTCATGCTTGCACTCCACAGTTGATCCGTTGAAAAAACCGCCGCGATTGGCCTAGTACGAACGCCAGCGACGCCTATGCGCCGGCGCGACGGGGAGCGGTTTTTTCAGTTGCGGTTGCATCATGACCGTGTAATGAGTTTGGAAGCGTCAAGGATCGTTTCAACTATAGCATCAACGTCGAGCGACCGCACATCAACACCCTCGTTGTAACCGTAGCCGACGCAGAAGATCGGGCAGCCGGCGGCGCGCGCCGCCTCGGCGTCATTCAGTGAATCGCCGATCATCAGCAGCTCCGCGGTGGCAATGCCGAATTGCGCGGCGACGTGCGTCAGCGGCAGCGGATCGGGCTTCTTTTTCGGCAGTGTGTCGCCGCCGACCACGACTGAAAAATAGCCGTCAAGTCCGGTCTGCGCCAGCAGCGGCAGCGTGTAACGTTCGGACTTGTTGGTGACGCAGGCCAGCGCATAGCCGGCTGCTTTCAAGGCATCGAGACCCTCGCGCACCTTTGGATACATGGTGGTATGCCGACCGTTGACCTCGGCATAACACTCCATGTAGATCGGCAGCGCCTTCGCATAAAGCGCCGCGTCGGGCTTGCCTTCGAGCGCGCCTGCCAGCGAGCGTTCGACCAGATTATTGATGCCCTTGCCGACGAAGTTGCGCACCAGCGCCTGGTCAAGCGGCGCGCGACCGATGCGGTCAAGCATCATGTTGACAGCGATGGCGAGATCTTCAACGGTGTCGAGCATGGTGCCGTCGAGATCGATGGCAACGGCTTTGACACGCAGGGGAAATGCGATTTTCGGCATGATCTTCTTGTCAATGATTGCGATGAGCCGGTGGCAAGCCGGCGTGCAACACGCGCGAACTACGCTTTGGCGAGTTCGCCGCGCATTTTGTCGATGGTCGCCTTGTAATCTCCGGCGCCGAAGATGGCGGAGCCGGCGACAAAGGTATCCGCGCCGGCGCGTGCGATCTCGGCGATGTTGTCGACCTTGACCCCGCCGTCGACCTCCAGCCAGATGTCGCGGCCCGATTGGTCGATACGCTGGCGCACCGCGCGCAGCTTGGCCAGCGCCTCTGCAATGAACTGCTGGCCGCCGAAACCCGGGTTCACCGACATGATCAGGATGAGATCGAGTTTGTCGAGCACGTGATCGAGATAGTGCAGCGGTGTGGCCGGGTTGAACACCAGCCCGGCCTTGCAGCCGTTCTCCCGGATCAAGCTGATGGTACGGTCAATGTGCTCGGAGGCCTCGGGGTGGAACGAAATGATATTGGCGCCGGCCTTAGCGAAATCCGGAACGATGCGGTCGACCGGCTTGACCATCAGATGCACGTCGATCGGCACCTTCACCAGCGGGCGAATCGCCGCACAGACCAGCGGCCCGATGGTGAGGTTCGGCACGTAATGGTTGTCCATGACGTCGAAGTGAATAAGGTCGGCGCCGGCGGCGATGACGTTTTTGACCTCTTCGCCCAGACGCGCGAAATCGGCTGAAAGTATGCTTGGGGCTATTCGTTGCATGGGTCGCATGGCTGTTTTGCGCTCGCGCTTATCACGCCGGCCGCGCAGTTCACGATAACGCCGCCATTCTACCCGCTCTGCCTGCAACGCACAGGCGGTGCCCCGCGGCGGTTGCGGCGCCGGACGAATTGGTGTGCAATGCACCCCCAAAACCCGATCCGGAGCCGGCCATTTCAATGACAAGCGAAAAACAAAACGACATTGCAGTAAACGTGCGCACCGCCTTTCTCGCCGACCAGTCCGATCCGGACAGCGGGCGCCACGTTTTCTCGTACACCATCCGCATTACCAACAACGGCAGCGTTGCGGCACAATTGATCAGCCGCCACTGGATCATCACCGACGCCAACAACCGTGTGCAGGAAGTCAAAGGGCTGGGCGTCATCGGCGAGCAGCCTTTGCTGCAGCCCGGCGAATCATTCGAGTATTCCAGCGGCTCGATGATCGCCACCGCGGTCGGCACCATGCGCGGCAGCTATCAGATGCGCGCCGCCGACGGCACGCAATTCGACGCCGAGATTGCGGAATTCACGCTGTCGATGCCGCGCGTGCTGCACTAGCGCAAGGCGCCCGCGCAGCGCGCGGATTCAATAACTCAGGTAGGTGCAGGTGTTGCACGGGCTGCGCGTGCCGCGCCGGCTCACCAGCGATTCGCGCAACTCGCGCAGCCACGGCTGGTTGTAGATTTCGAGGACGTGCTGCGTGTTGACGTCGCCCTTCGGGTATTGCGCGGCGCCGTCCATGCAGCACATCGACACCACACCGGTCGCGGTGATCGAGAGGTCGAACCAGCGGTGACAGGGCGCATCGGGAATGGCCAGCGCGCCGTCGGGCGTATCGACAGTGCCGATCCAGTCGTGCCGCGGCGAGACGTCGGGCTTGAAGCGCGGAAAATTTGTGCGCACCCAATGCGTGAAGGAGAGGTCGTCGTTGCGGTTGCTCGCCACCCGCGTCAACCGCACCGGGCAGCGGATCACGCCCTCGGCGTGCAGCCGATGCAGCAACTCGACGCGCTCGACTGTGCGCGCGAACGGTAGCTGCATCACGGCCTCGTATTCCTCCGGGTTGTCGAAATTCATCGACACGTTGATGTAGGCGAGATTTTTCACGCCGGACAACTGGCGGATTTTCTTTTCCGTCAGTGGCGAACCGTTGGTGATGATGCTGATGCTGGCGTTGGGCAGCTTTTCATTGGCCAACGCAATGACGTCGAACAGCCGGCTTTCGAGAAACGGCTCGCTGACCTTGTAGGGCGCGAGCTGGAAATAAACGTCCTTCGGAATGTCTGAGAGATCGTCAATGACCTTGGCGATCAATTCGTCGGACATGCGCGTGCCCTTGCGCTCGAGCGAGGGGTAGGGACAAAAGTTGCAGGCCGCATTGCAATTGGCCAGCGTTTCCAGATGCACGATCGCCGGATAATCGAGCAGCCCGGCGGCTTTCAGCCGTTCGGCTTTTTTACGCGCAAAGCGCACCAGCTGGTCGTGGTTGTAATAGTCGCCGCGGAATCCGCGGTTCGGATCGTTGTAGCGCCTGCGATAGGCCCTGAGGAATGCACCGAACATGGTGCCGCAGTTTAAACGCCACCCACCCCCGCCTCAAGGAATGATTGCACGCGCGGCCTCAGGGGCCGGGGCGGTCGCCCTTGTCGCGCGGCGCGCGCGGCCACGTCCACCAGACGATGAATAGCAGCAGCGCAAGCGCAACGCCTGCCTCAAACAACAACCAGAACATGTCGGTAGGTTTCTCGAATAAATCGTCGGGGTGTTGGGATATACTGCGGCGCATCGTGCAACACGCTGCATTCATCATACTACGCCGCCTCCTCGCGCTCGGCGCCGTGCTCGCGCTCGCCGCCTGCGAATCGCTGCGCATCGGCGCGCCGCCGCTGCCGGCCCCCGTGCCCGCACCGGCGTCCGCACAACCGCAACCTGCGCCCGAAGTAGCGCCGGGGAAACCGCCGGTGCCACCGCTCAAGCCGCCGGCACCACCACCCAGCCCGCTCCGTCAGGACAGTTGGGAGGCCATGACGGGATGGCGCGACGACAACCTGCTACAGGCTTGGCCGGCGTTTCTTACCGGCTGCGGCGCCCTGAAAACCCAAGCCGCCTGGCAATCCGTCTGTGAACAGGCGGCCGCGCTGCCTGAACCATCGAAAGAAACCATCCGCCGCTTTTTTGAAACGCGCTTCACGCCGTGGCAGGTCATCAACGCCGACGGCGGCGACAGCGGCATGATCACCGGTTACTACGAGCCGCTGTTGCGCGGCAGCCGCAAACGCACGAACACCTATCGATATCCGGTCTACGGCACGCCCGATGACCTGTTGGTAATCGATCTGTCGGAGCTCTATCCGGACATGAAGAACATGCGCCTGCGCGGCCGCGTCGATGGCCGGCGCGTCGTGCCCTACTACAACCGCGCGCAGATCGAGAGCGGCACCGCACCGGTGACTGGCAAGGAAATCGTCTGGGTCGCCGACGCGATCGATCTGTTCTTCCTGCAGATCCAGGGCTCGGGCCGCGTGCGCCTCGACAACGGCGAGATGGTGCGCCTCGGTTACGCCGATCAAAACGGGCACCCCTACCGTTCGATCGGCCGCCTGCTGGTCGATCGCGGCGATCTGCCGCTGGAACGCGCCTCGATGCAGGGCATCAAGAACTGGGCGCTGCAGAATCCGGACAAGTTGCAGGACCTGCTCAATTACAACGCGAGTTATGTGTTCTTCCGCGAAATGCCGGCCGACCTGCCCGGTCCGCTCGGCGCGCTCGGCGTGGCGCTGACGGCACAACGCAGCGTTGCCGTCGATCCACGTTATGTGCCGCTGGGGGCGCCGCTGTTTCTTAACACGACAATGCCGAATTCGCGCGTGCCGCTCAACCGCCTGGTCATGGCACAGGACACCGGCGGCGCCATTCGCGGCGCCGTGCGCGCGGATTTTTTCTGGGGTTTTGGCGACGAGGCCGGTGCGCAGGCCGGACGCATGCGCCAGAGCGGTCGCCTGTGGGTGCTGTTGCCGAACGATTATCCGCCGCCCGCCACAACCAACAACAATGGCAACGGCGCGCGCACCGAATAACGATCAGGCGGCGCTCAGCGCACCGGCGCTTCAGTGTCGCCGCAGAGAAAATTCACGCGCAGCATGACGCGGCTTTTGACGTGATTGCCCCGCTTCTGCGCCGGCACAAAACGCGCCATGCGGAAAGCCTGCACGGCGGCATCGTCGAAGGTCCCCGCCGGCTGCGCTTCAACGACGGAGGCTTCGTTGACGACGCCGAATTCGTCGATCAGCACCAGCAACTGCACACGTCCATTGATCTTTTGCGCGATCGCCGCGTCCGGACATTTCGGCTGGATCATCACCACCGGTTGCGGATAGACATCGAGCTGGCGCGCCGGGTAATACGTCGGATCGCGGATCAGCGGCAGCTCAATCCCGCTAGCGGGCGATGATGGCGCTTTCGCCGCCGGCTGTTCCGCCGGTTTCGACGCCGCTTTGGGCGATGATTCCGCCACCGGCTTTTCTGCGTTAGCCGTCTGCGGCGCCGGTAGCGGCGCCACGGGTTCTGCCTGCGCCGGCACGCTGTCACCGTCGGAGGTCAGCGCCGGCTCAAGCCGCGCCTGTATCGTGGAAACTGCCTGTGGCATGCCGCCAGTCGGGTTGACCGGCACGCCCAGCACAAGCAGGTGCAGCATGGCCGACAGGATGCACGCCAGCAGCAGGCGCGGCCTCGCGTCGGCCTCGCCGTTATCCGGCAGCACTGCCACAGCCAAGGCCATCGCCGACATTTACGAAAGAGCGGAACGCGTGAAACTCAGGCCGGCAGCAAACCGGCCGCGAGGTCACTTCGGCGCTTTGGCCGACGCCAGTTTCTGCTCGATCTGTTCCTGCGGAATGGCGCCGGGCACGCGTGTACCGTCAACAAAGAACATCGTCGGCGTGCCGGAAATGTTTTTGGAGCGGCCGAAGGCGAGGATCTTGTCGATCGGTGTGTCGCAGCTACCCGGCCCGGCGGGCGCGATGCCGTTGACCAGCAGGTCATCCCACACCTTGACGCGGTTTTTCGAACACCAGACTGACTTCGCCTTATCCACGGAATCCTGTCCCAACACCGGATAGAGGAAAACGTAGATGGTGACGTCGTCTATTTTCGTCAGATCCTGCTCGAATTTTTTGCAGTACCCACAGTTCGGATCACCGAAGTAGGCCAGTTTACGCGTGCCCTTGCCCTTGACCTTGCGGAAGGCCAGATCAAGCGGCAACTGGTCGAAACTGATCGCGGTGAGCTTGTTCATGCGCTCTTCGGTCAGATTGGTCTTCTTGTCGGTGTCGATCATCATCGCGTTGACGAACAGATACGTCGCCTTTTCATCCGTGTAATGCAGCTGCCCGTCGGCATAGACTTCATACATGCCTGCCAGCGGCGTTTTCAGCACGCTTTGAATCTGGATTTGCGGATATTTCTTCAGCAACGCCGCCTTCACGGTCGCCTCGTTGGCCAGCGCCGTCTGGCTGATCATTGCAACAAACGCTGCGGTAAAAATCAGTATTAGCTTACGCATGGTTTTCCTTGGTGTTGGTTGTGTAGTTAAAGTTATCCGACAGCGTGCCGCACTAATAGGTTCTTCAGCGCCATGCCGCGGTTGGTCAGGCGCAGGCCCAGATTGCGGGCGCCGGCCAGCAGCGCCGAATCGTTGTTGAACAAGCGCTGCAGCGCATCGGTCGTCAATTGCATCGCCGCAATGTCTTCGCGCCGCGCCCGCTCGTAACGCCGCAGCAGATAAAAATCACCGCAGTCGGTTTGCGCGCCACGCCCGCGCAGCACCGCGGCCAGTTCGCGCGCGTCGCGAAAGCCGAGATTCACGCCCTGCCCGGCGAGCGGGTGGACGTTGTGCGCGGCGTCGCCGACGAACGCCAGCCGCGGCCTGATCATTTCACGCACGCTTTGCAGTCGCAGCGGAAAGGCCGCCGCCGGCGTGATGACACGCAGTTCTCCGAATTGCCGCCCGCTCGCGGCGGCAACCTGCGCCGCCAGTTCATCCGGCGGCAACTGCAGCAGTTCGCCGGCATGTTCTTCACGCGTCGACCACACCATCGACACGCGTTTGCCCGGCAAGGGCAACAGGGCGAGGATGCCATCGCGGCGAAACCACTGGTGGGCGACGCCGTGGTGCGGCATTGCAGTTTCGAAATTGGCGACCACCGCAGTCTGGCGGTACGGCCGCGTATCCGCCTGGATGCCGGCCTCGCCGCGCACCCATGAATTGCCGCCGTCGGCACCGACCACCAATCGCGCGCGCAGGCTGCGGCCGTCCGTCAGCGTCAGCGTTGCCGCAGCGGCCTCGATGTTCAAACCCGCACAAACGGCCGGCGCATGCACTGCGACGTCCGTGCATTCCGCCACTGCGCGCCACAACGCCGCTTGCACCTGACGGTTCTCGACAATCACCGCCAGTTCGCGCAGTCCGGCATCGTAGGCGCTGAAGTCGAGTTCGGAGCGTGCATCATCGCCGAAAATTCGCATGTCTTCGACCGGCATGGCGCGAGCACTGTCGACGTACTGCCAAGCGCCGCAGTGCTGCAAATAATCGACGCTGCCGGGGCCCAGCGCATAAATGCGGCTGTCCCAGCCGTCTGCACCCGCGGTGGCCTGTGGCGCCTGCGTTTCGATCAATGCGATTTTGAGGCCGGCCCCGGCAAGGCTGAGCGCAAGGCTGCCGCCAACCAGACCGCCGCCAACGATGATTACGTCAAAAAGCATGTGCATATAGAATGGGAAATCGAGGCTGCGAGTGTAATCGGGTCGGGGTGACCCGGCAAAAAGTACAGCCGGGCGGTCAAACCGCCGGGATGAGCGGATTACAACCGAATCTTGACAAGTTCGGGGCCAAAACATAGACTGCCGCGCCTCCTCCGGGTGAACCGAAGCCGCGCCCGGCGCTGGAAATAGGTGATGTAGCTCAGTTGGTTAGAGCGTGGCACTCATAACGCCAAGGTCGGTGGTTCAATTCCACCCATCACCACCACTCCCTTTTGCCACCCGTGCCATCAACCACGCGCTGTTGCGCAGACTTCGCTATAATGCATGGGACTGATTTAAAAAGAAATTCCATTCATTCCTATGAATAGCCGCTGGCTCGGATTTTTGCTGATACTGGCCACCGCCTGTGCGGGTGTTGCCGGCAGCGCTTATGCGCAATTGCGCACGCTGCCGCAAAACGCCAAATTCGCGCGCGTCGGCGGTCCGCAACCGCTGCCCTTCATTCAACTCGACAACAAGCTTGTCCGACTGGCGCCCGGCGGCATCATCATCGACGAAAACAACCGCAGCATTCTGCAGGGCGCGCTGCCCGCCGGCGTGCGCGTGGCCTACACGCTCGACCTGGGCGGCGACATCGGCCGCCTCTACATCCTCACCGCGCAAGAGCAGGCGCAGGTCGACAGCAGACAGTAACCGGCGTGACCACCAAGCTTTTCATCAAGACCTTTGGCTGCCAGATGAACGAGTACGACTCGTCGAAGATGGCCGATGTGCTCAACGCCTCGCACGGCATGGTGACCACCGACACGCCCGAAGACGCCGACGTCATCCTCTTCAACACCTGCTCGGTGCGTGAAAAGGCGCAGGAAAAGGTTTTTCATGATCTCGGCCGCGTCAAACATCTGAAAAAAATGCGTCCCGGCGTCATCATCGGTGTCGGTGGTTGCGTCGCCAGCCAGGAAGGTGCGGCGATCATCAAGCGCGCGCCCTACGTCGATCTCGTCTTCGGACCGCAGACCCTGCACCGCCTGCCGGCGATGATTAAGGCGCGGCGCGATGGCGCGCCGCCGCAGGTCGACATCTCGTTTCCCGAAGTCGAAAAATTCGACCACCTGCCGCCGGCGCGCATCGAAGGCTGCACCGCATTTGTCTCGATCATGGAAGGCTGCAGCAAATACTGCAGCTTTTGCGTGGTGCCGTATACGCGCGGCGAAGAAGTGTCGCGGCCGCTGGATGACGTGCTGGCTGAAATCGCCGAACTCGCCGAGCAGGGTGTGCGCGAGGTAACCTTGCTGGGCCAGAACGTCAATGCCTGGCGCGGCAGCAGCGACGACGGCAGTGCCGCCGATTTTGCATTGCTGATCGAATACGCGGCGGCGATCCCCGGCATCAAACGCCTCCGCTACACGAGTTCGCATCCGAACGAATTCTCGCAGCGTCTGATCGACGTCTACGAACGCGTGCCGCAACTGGTCAGCCACGTGCATCTGCCGGTGCAATCGGGCGCCGACCGTGTGCTGGCGGCGATGAAACGCGGCTACACCGCGCTCGAATACAAATCGATCGTGCGCCGACTGCGCGCGGTGCGCCCGGACATCACCATCACTTCCGACTTCATTGTCGGCTTCCCCGGCGAAACAGCCGCCGATTTCGAAGCGACGATGGACCTGATCACGCGCGTCGGCTTTGATATGAGCTACAGTTTTCTCTACAGCCCGCGCCCCGGCACGCCGGCGTCCGAACTCGCCGACGACACCCCGCATGAAATCAAACTGGCGCGCCTGCAACGCCTGCAGAAGCAGATCGACGCCAACGAAAACGCCATCAGCACCGCCATGATAGCCACCACGCAGCGCGTGCTGGTCGAGGGCGTGTCGCAGCGCAACGCGCTCGAACTGTACGGCCGCACCGACAACAACCGCGTGGTCAATTTTCCGGGCGACACTGCACTGATCGGGCATTTCATCGAGCTGGCGATCACCGCCGTGTCGGCGCACACGCTGCGCGGCGAAATCGCAACGGCCCGCGTTTGAAACCCCCGCCTGCAGCAGAAGTCTCGTTCAAGCCCGTCGACAACCGGCGCCTGGCCAACCTGTGCGGCGCGCTCGACGAAAACCTGCGCCAGATCGAGGCCGCCTTCGATGTCGTGATCGTGCGGCGGGGCGGCAGCTTCACGCTCGCCGGCGAACCGGAACGTACGCGCCAGGCCGCGCAGGCGCTGCGAAATTTTTACAGCAAAGCCGGCGATGATCTCTCGGTCGAAGATGTGCAGCTTGGATTGATTGAAGTCGTGCGCGGCGCGCCGCCGTCGGATGGCGGCAACACCTCCACGCTGAAAACGCGCCGTCACGATCTGCACGGCCGCACGCCGCGCCAGATCGAATACCTCAAACAAATTCAAAAACACGACATCACATTCGCCATCGGCCCCGCCGGCACCGGCAAAACGTATCTGGCGGTCGCCTGCGCGGTCGATGCGCTGGAACGCGACAGCGTCAAACGTCTGGTGCTGGTGCGTCCGGCCGTCGAAGCCGGTGAACGCCTTGGTTTTCTGCCCGGCGACATGGCGCAAAAAGTCGATCCGTACCTGCGCCCGCTCTACGACGCGCTCTACGATCTGATGGGCTTCGAAAAAGTCACCAAGCTGTTCGAGCGCAACGTCATCGAGGTGGCGCCGCTCGCCTTCATGCGCGGGCGCACGCTCAATCATTCATTTGTGATTCTCGACGAGGCGCAGAACACCACGCCCGAGCAGATGAAAATGTTCCTCACCCGCCTCGGCTTCGGCAGCCGCGCCGTGATTACCGGCGACGTCACGCAGGTCGATCTGCCGCGCGGCCATAAAAGCGGCCTCACCGAGGCGGCGGTCATACTCAAACGCGTGCGCGGCATCGCCTTTACCCGCTTTCAATCGAGCGACGTCGTGCGCCACCCGCTGGTTCAACGCATCGTCAACGCCTATGAGCGCCACACCAAAGCGCAAACGCGCACCGACGCCTGAGGCGGGTGTGACCGTGCAAATCGCGAGCAGCGCCGCCGCGATTCCGTCGCGCGCGCGCTTCCTGCGCTGGGCCACGGCGGCGCTCAGGCGCAAAGCGCGCATCACGTTGCGGATCGTCGATACACGCGAAGCGCGCGCACTCAACAAAAGTTACCGCCGCCGCGATTACGCCACCAATGTGCTGACCTTCGTCTATGCGGACCAGCGCCCGCTGGCCGGCGACATCGCGCTCTGCGCGCCGGTCGTGAGGCGCGAGGCGCGCGCACAGAAAATCAGCATCGCCGCACATTACGCACATCTGACGGTGCATGGCGTGCTGCACCTGCAGGGTTATGACCACCTCCGCACCAGCGACGCCGAACGCATGGAACGGCTGGAAGCGCGCATCCTGAAAAAACTCGGCTACGACGATCCCTACCGCACCGAAACGGCGAAAAAATCATGAGCGAAGACGCGCCGACACCCAAAGCGGGCTGGCTTGAACGCATCAGCGCCTTTCTGCTGCGCGAACCCGAGGACCGCGAACAGCTGATCGAACTGCTGCGCTCGGCCTACGAGCGCCAGTTGCTCGATAGCGATGCGCTGTCGATGATCGAAGGCGTGCTGCAGGTGTCCGAGATGCAGGCGCGCGACATCATGATTCCGCGCGCGCAGATGGACATGATCGATGTCGCCGAGGCGCCGGACAAATTCGTCCCGCTGGTGATCCAGACCAACCACTCACGCTTTCCCGTATACGAAGGCGACCGCGACCACGTAATCGGCATTCTGCTTGCCAAAGACCTTCTGCGTTTTTACGCCGGAGAGGAAGAATTCAACGTGCGCGACATGCTGCGCCCGGCGGTATTCATCCCGGAATCCAAACGCCTGAACGTGCTGCTCAAGGATTTTCGCGCCAACCGCAACCACATGGCGATGGTGGTCGATGAATACGGCGGCGTCGCCGGACTGGTGACGATCGAGGATGTGCTCGAACAGATCGTCGGCGACATCGATGACGAATACGATTTCGACGAAACCGCCGACGACATGATTGCCGAGCGCGGCGGCGCCTGGCGCGTTAAAGCCGCCACCGAACTGGCGCGCTTCGACGAGACCTTCGGCACCCGCTACGCGCATGAAGACAGCGACACGGTCGGCGGGCTGGTATTGAGCCGGCTCGGCCACCTGCCCAAACGCGGCGAACAGGTCGTCATCGACGAGTTGAATTTCAAAGTCCTGCGCGCCGACAGCCGCAGGCTGCATTTGCTGCTGGTGGAAAAGAAAGCCGGCGCCAGGTAGGCGGCACGCTTTTGCGCAAACACCCGCTGATCCTGGCTGCTCTGGCCGGTGCCGCAACGGTGCCGGGATTCGCCCCATTCGAATGGTATGTGCTGCCGGTGCTGACACTGGCCATCCTGATCGGACTTTGGCAAACGGCCGCCAATCCGCGCGCCGCCGCCCTGACGGGTTTTGTTTTCGGCCTCGCCTTTTTCATCTGCGGCGTCAGCTGGGTCTACGTCAGCATGCACGACTTCGGCGCGATGCCGGCGTGGCTGGCCATCGCACTGACCTTGCTGCTGTGTGCTTACCTGGCGCTGTTTCCCGCAGCGACCGGCTGGGTCTGCCGCGCGCTCGACTGCCGGTCGAACCTCGTCGCGCTGCTGGCCGTGCCCGCCGTCTGGATGCTGACCGAATGGTTGCGTGGCTGGCTGTTTACCGGGTTCCCCTGGCTGGCAATCGGTTATTCGCAACTGCCGGCCAGTCCGCTCGCCGGTTACATCCCGGTGGTCGGCGTGTATGGCGCAAGCCTGCTGACATTGGCCAGCGCCGCACTGCTGCTCGTCGGCGCAAAACCTGCGCTCGCATCGGCGGACCAGCGGCCGCTGCCTGTTTTGTTGTCGCTGCTCGACAAACCGTGGTTGCTGCTGCTGGTCGCAATATGGGCGGGTGGTCTTGCGCTGAAAAATGTGGCGTGGACCGCGCCTATCGGCGAACCACTGTCGGTGGCACTGGTGCAGGGCAATATCGGGCAGGACCTGAAATGGCGCGACGACCGCGTGCAATCCACGCTGTCGGCCTATCGCGGCTTCGTTGTCGCAAGCGACGCGCGTCTGACTGTGCTGCCGGAAACCGCGCTGCCGCTGTTTCTGCACAACGTGCCGCGCGAATATCTCGAAGGACTGGCAGCGCACATGAGCAAATCAAACGGCGACATCCTGATCGGCGTGCCGGAACGCAGCGATGCCAGAACCTATTTCAACAGCGTGCTGTCGATCGGCAGCGCGCCCGCCCAGTTCTACCGCAAATCGCATCTGGTGCCGTTCGGCGAATTTGTGCCGATGAAATTTCTGTTCGGCTGGTTTCTCGATGTTGCGCAAATCCCGCTGGCGGATTTCGCGCGCGGCGACGAATCACAGCAGCCGCTGGCGGTGGCCGGGCAGCAAGTCGCGGTGAATATCTGCTACGAAGATGCGTTCGGCGCCGAGATCGCGCGCCAACTGCCGCAGGCGACCCTGCTCGTCAATGTCAGCAATGTGGCGTGGTTCGGCCGTTCGATCGCGCCACAGCAGCACCTGCAGATCTCGCAGGCGCGCGCCCTGGAGACCGGGCGCCCCATGCTGCGCGCCACCAATACCGGCATGACCGCGATCATCGACCCGCAAGGCCGCGTGCAAAGTGTGGCGCCGGAATTCACCGCCACCGTGGTGCGTGGCGTGGTCCGCGGCTACGCCGGCGTCACGCCCTATGTGCGCTGGACGGACTGGCCGGCGATCATCGTTGCGCTGCTGCTGGTCGCCGGCGTCTGGCTGGGCCGTTTTCTCCGCCGCAGCGACAAATAGCCGGAACGGCGTCGCTCGCGACACGGCGTGCGCCCGGGCTTCAGCGCCGGCGGTGAAGTCTTGCGCAGCCCAGCAATCGCGCGCCCTGTTCCGCGCCGCCGGGAAAAGCTAAAATCCGCCCTCATTCAACCAATTGACGCGGGCGACCGCCTGCCCATGCTGACATTCCAACAAATCATTCTGCGCCTGCAACAATACTGGGGCGACCGCGGTTGCGCGCTGCTGCAACCTTACGACATGGAAGTCGGTGCCGGCACCTCGCACACCGCGACCTTCCTGCGCGCCATCGGCCCCGAACCGTGGCGCGCGGCCTATGTGCAACCATCGCGCCGCCCGAAAGACGGCCGTTATGGCGAAAACCCGAACCGCATGCAGCATTACTACCAGTATCAGGTGGTGCTCAAACCGTCGCCCGCCGACATTATCGACCTCTATCTCGGTTCGCTGAAGGAACTGGGCATCGATCCGGCCGCGCACGACGTCCGGCTGGTTGAAGACAACTGGGAAAACCCGACGCTGGGCGCCTGGGGCCTCGGTTGGGAGGTGTGGTTGAACGGCATGGAAGTCACGCAGTTCACCTACTTCCAGCAGGTCGGCGGCATCGACTGCAAACCGATCACCGGTGAAATCACCTACGGCATCGAGCGTCTGGCCATGTACCTGCAGAACGTCGAGAACGTCTTCGATCTGGTGTGGACGCCGGGCGTGACTTATCGCGATGTGTTCCACCAAAACGAAGTCGAACAATCGACTTACAACTTCGAACACTCAAACGCGGCGATGCTGTTCGAGCATTTCGGCCATTACGAAAGCGAAGCCAAGCGCCTGATGGCGGTCGCCCTCGCATTGCCGGCCTATGAAATGGTGTTGAAGGCGGCACACAGCTTCAATCTGCTCGATGCGCGCGGCGCCATTTCGGTCACCGAACGCGCCGCCTATATCGGCCGCATCCGCAATCTGGCACGCAGCGTCTCGCAATCCTATTTCGACTCGCGCCTGCGGCAGAATTTCCCGATGTGTGCGCCGGGCCAACTCGAACGGCTGGGCATCGATGTCGCCGCGCTGAAGACCGCGGCACAGGAAAAGGCAACGGCATGAGCGCGAACCTGCTGGTCGAACTGCTGACCGAAGAACTGCCGCCGAAAGCGCTCAAACAACTGGCCGAGGCGTTTGCCAACGGCATTGCCACCGGATTGACCGCGCGTGGACTCGCCCCCGCCGATGCCGCACGCGAGGTCTATGCGACGCCGCGACGGCTGGCGGTCAAAATCGCCGGCGTGCTGGCACGTGGCAGCGATCGCAGCGAAACCAAGAAGCTGATGCCAGCGAAAGTGGCGTTTGGCGCCGACGGCACGGCGACCACCGCGCTGCGCAAACGCCTTGAAAAAGAAGGTTATGCCGCCGACGTCAACGTCGAGGCTGTCGTCGAACGCAAAATCGAAGGCAAGGAAGAGTTTGTCTTTCATACGCAGGTCGTGCCCGGCCAGTCGCTGCAGACTGGATTGCAGGCGGCGATCGAAGAATCCATTACAAAGCTGCCGATTCCGAAGGTCATGAGCTATCAACTCGCCGACGGCGCCACCACCGTGCGTTTCGTGCGTCCGGCGCACGGCCTCATCGCATTGCACGGTAACGAAATCGTGCCGGTCGAAATTCTCGGACTGCAAGCAGGCCGTATCACGCAGGGCCACCGCTTTCAGGGCGCGCGCGACATCGAAATCGCCACTGCCGATGCTTACGAAGAAGCGCTGGCGGCTCACGGCAAAATCATTACCGGCTTCGATCAGCGTCGTGCCGACATCTACGCCCAGCTGCAAAAACACGCCGGCGAAGCCGGCGCCACGCTGGGTGCGCCGGCTGATTACGAGCCATTGCTCGACGAAGTCACCGCGCTGGTGGAGATGCCGACGGTCTACGCCGGCACTTTCGAAGCCGAATATCTGGCGGTGCCGCAGGAATGCCTGGTGCTGACCATGCGCGCCAACCAGAAGTATTTCCCGCTGTTCGACACGGCGGGCAAACTGACCAACCGCTTCCTGATCGTTTCGAACATGCGGCTCACCGCTCCGCAGAACATCGTCGAAGGCAACCAGCGCGTGATCCGGCCGCGGCTCGCCGATGCGCGGTTTTTCTTCGAGACCGACAAAAAAGTCCGGCTTGAGGAACGCGTGCCCGAACTGGCGCGGATCGTTTATCACAACAAACTCGGCAGCCAGCTCGAACGCACCACGCGCGTGCAATTGCTCGCCGGCGTGATCGCGCGCGCCATCGGCGCCGATGCGGCACTGGCCGAACGCGCCGCCTGGCTGGCCAAAGCCGACCTGCTGACCAATATGGTGGGCGAATTTCCGGAACTGCAGGGCACGATGGGCCGTTATTACGCGCTGGCCGATGGCGAAAACGCCGCGATCGCCGCCGCCATCGGCAGCCAATACCGCACCCGCTTCGGCGACGACGGTGCCGCCGACACGGTGGCTGCCAGCCTCTATCTGGCCGACCGCATCGAAACGCTGGTTGGCATCTGGGGTATCGGCCTGCAACCGACCGGCGACAAGGATCCCTTCGGCCTGCGCCGTGCGGCGCTCGGCGTGATCAGCGTGTTCGAGTGGCTGGGCGCGCGCAGCGGCACCGGCGCATTCGATTTGCAACTGGCGGCACTGCTCGATCACGCGACGGCGCAATTCAAACCCAGCGTGCTCGGCAAGGACGTCAAGGCGCCGCTGATCGAATTTGTATTCGAACGTTATCGCAACCAGCTGGCGACCAAACACGAGCGCAACGCGGTCGACGCGGTCATTGCGCTGCAGCCGCCGCTGCAGGAAGTCGCGGCACGGTTGAACGCCGTCGTCGCCTTCAGCGCGTTGCCGGAAGCCGCTTCGCTGGCCGCCGCCAACAAACGCATCGGCAACATCCTCAAAAAGGCGGAAGGCGCGGTCGCGACGGTCGATCCAGCGTTGTTTGCCGAACCTGCCGAGCGCGCGTTGGCCGCAGCGCTTGAACTGGTACGCCCCGACGCAATGGCGCGTTTTGCCAGCGGCGACTACGCCGGCAGCCTGCTGTTGCTGGCCCGCACACGCGACGCGGTTGACGCCTTCTTCACCGACGTCATGGTGATGGCAGAAGATCCGAAACAGCGCGACAATCGCATCGCCCTGCTGCGCGAACTGCACGGCCTGATGAACCAGATTGCCGACCTCTCGAAACTTGCCGCATGAAACTCGTCATTCTCGACCGCGACGGCGTGATCAATCACGACAGCGCCGAGTTCATCAAGAGCCCGGACGAATGGGTGCCGATTCCCGGCAGCCTGGAGGCGATTGCGCGCTTGAATCAGGACGGCTACAACGTCGTGCTGGCGACCAACCAGTCCGGCGTCGGCCGCAACCTGCTCGATATCGCCACGCTGTGCGCCATCCACGACAAGATGCATCTGGCGCTGGCGCATGCCGGCGCCCGCGTCGAAGCGGTGTTCTACTGCCCGCATGGTCAGGATGCCGGTTGCAACTGCCGCAAACCCAAACCCGGCATGTTCGAGGACATCGCCCACCGCTTCAACGTCGATCTCACCGACGTGCCCTGCGTGGGTGATTCATTGCGCGACTTGCAGGCCGCTGCTGCCGTCGACGCGCAACCGATCCTGGTGCTGACCGGCAAAGGCATGCAGACCAAGGCGGCCGGCGGACTGCCCGCGCACACGCAAATCCACGCCGATCTCGCCGCCGCGGTCAAAGCTATCGTCTCATGAGCGCCGGCATCGTCCTGCGTTCCTGCCTGTTTGCCGCCTTTCAGCTCGTTCTCACGCCGCCCTACGCCATTGTCGCGCTGCTGACCTTCCCGTTCAGCGCACTCACGCGCTATCGCATCATTTCGTTGTGGGCGCGCGTGATGATGCTGGCGCTCGAACACATCTGTGGCATCCGCTTCCGCGTGATCGGCGCCGCAAATATCCCGGCCCGGCCCTGCGTGGTGTTGTCGAAACACCAGTCGGCCTGGGAAACCTTCGCCTTTCAGGTGATTTTTCCGCCGCAGGTCTATGTCATCAAGCGCGAGTTGCTGTGGATCCCGTTCTTTGGCTGGGGCCTGGCGATGTGTTCGCCGATCGCCATCAACCGTGGCGCCGGGCCGCGCGCCGCGCGCCAGATGCTGTCGCAGGGCAAAGACCGTATCGCCCGCGGTTTCTGCGTCATCGTTTATCCGGAGGGCACACGCGTTGCGCCCGGCACGCGCGGCAAGTATCAATCATCCGGCAGCGCCATCGCGATCCATGCCGGCGTGCCGGTGCTGCCGGTCGCCCACAATGCGGGCCGCTGCTGGCGGCGCAACGCCTTTCTCAAACACCCGGGCACCATAACAGTCAGCATCGGCGCGCCGCTCGACTCCAGCGGCCGCAAAGCAGACGCGCTGACGCGTGAAGTCGAGTCTTGGGTCGAAGCCGAAATGCAGCGGATCGATGTCGGGCACGCCTGAGCAACAACTGGGGCTCGTGTTCGACCGTCCGGCGGACGACGCGGCGCCGCAACGTTTGCAACTCGGCGGACAGCCGATTGAATACACCATCAGGCGCAGCGCACGACGGCGCAGCATCACGCTGACGATCGACGAGCATGGGTTGCGGGTCGGCGCGCCGCTGCGCGCCTCGCAGCAGCGCATTGTGTCGGTCCTGAGCACACATGCGGACTGGGTCGTGCGCAAGATGACGGAATGGAAGGCGCGCCGGCCACCGCCCTTCGCCTGGTCGGCGGGCGCGCAACTATCATTTCTCGGCAAACCGCTCAGGCTTGCGCCGGATCCGACGCACCTTCGCACCACGCGCCGTGGCGACAGCCTGCTGCTACCCGCACGCGCCGATGACGCCGCCGCCATGGCGCGTGCCGCTTTGGCCTGGCTGCAACTCAATGCAAAAGAATGGTTCGAGCAGCGTGTCGTTCATTTTGCACCGGTGCTGAGGGTCAAAATACCGCTGCTCAGGCTGTCCAACGCCCAAACCCGCTGGGGCACCTGTCATCCACATGGCCGCGTTCACTTGAGCTGGCGCCTGATCCATATGCCGCCGGCGCTGATCGACTACGTGGTCGTGCACGAACTGGCGCATTTGCACGAACCCAACCACTCAACGCGGTTCTGGCGCCATGTCGAGGCCGTCCTGCCCGATCACGCACAACGGCGCAAAATGCTGCGCACGGACGCGCATCGTTTCCTGCTGCCCTGACCGGCAACCGCAGATCGCTATGCTAATATTCCTGCGCACACGCCTCTTAAAGCCATTCATGCGAAATCTTTTCGTTATTCTGTCGATCACCTGCCTGTTATCGGCCTGCGGACTCAAAGGTCCGCTCTACTTGCCAGGCCAGAAACCGGACGCCAAGCCGCCTGCGTCGGCCCCGGCAGCGCAGACCGATGAAAAGAAAACCTCCGGCAGCACCTCGCCGTGACTTTTTTCACGCAGCGCGACCAGCATCTCTTTGTTGAAGAGGTGTCGCTGGAGCAGATTGCCGAAAACTGCGGCACGCCCTGCTATGTCTACTCGCGGGCGGCGCTGGAAGCGGCCTATCGTGCCTACGACGATGCGCTGGCAACACGCGACCATCTGGTCTGCTACGCCGTCAAAGCCAATTCAAGTCTCGCCATCCTGAACGTCTTTGCGCGGCTCGGCAGCGGCTTCGATATCGTGTCGGGCGGCGAACTCGCGCGCGTCCTCAAAGCCGGCGGCGATCCCAAGAAGGTGGTGTTTTCCGGTGTCGGCAAGACCGCCGGCGAGATGCGCGCGGCGCTGGCGGCCGGCATCCTCTGCTTTAACGTCGAATCCGAGAGCGAACTGACTCGCATCAACAAGGTGGCCGGCGAGGTTGGCAAAATCGCGCCCGTCAGCCTGCGGGTCAATCCCGATGTCGATGCGAAAACCCATCCCTATATCGCGACCGGCCTCAAAGAAAACAAATTCGGCGTGCCGTTCGAAGATGCGTTGCGGCTGTATAAGGCCGCCGCCGGCATGCCCAACCTGCGCGTGCATGGCATCGATTGCCATATCGGCTCGCAGTTGACGGAAATCCCGCCCTTCGTCGCTGCACTGCAAAAACTTTTGGGGCTGGTCGATCAACTGGCTGTCGATGGCATCCAGATCAGCCATATCGATATCGGCGGCGGACTTGGTATCCGCTATCGGGACGAAACGCCGCCGCCGGTCGCTGACTACATCAACGCGCTCGGTGCCTGCCTCGGCAAACGCGCACA
Source organism: Chitinophaga pinensis (assembly GCA_943329075.2). GTDB lineage: Bacteria > Pseudomonadota > Gammaproteobacteria > Burkholderiales > SG8-41 > PALSA-1004. The sequence continues at coordinate 45,555 of CALQCM020000029.1, forward strand.
GAAAATCCTCTTTGAACCCGGCCGTTCACTGGTCGGCAATACGGGTGTGCTGCTGACGCGGGTCGAATACCTGAAACACGGCGCGGACCGCAACTTCGCCGTGGTTGATGCCGCGATGAACGACCTGATGCGTCCGGCCCTCTATGACGCGTGGCACGACATCCGCCCGGTATCGCCACGGCAGAGCGCAACGCGCCGCTATGAAATCGTCGGCCCGGTGTGCGAGAGCGGTGATTTCCTCGGGCGCGATCGTGCACTCAATCTGGCCGAAGGCGACCTCCTCGCCATCATGTCGGCCGGTGCTTACGGCATGTCGATGAGTTCCAACTACAACACACGGCCGCGCGCTGCGGAGGTCATGGTGACAGGCAACGAATTTCATATCGTCAGATCGCGCGAAACGTTCGATCAACTCATCGCAACGGAAAAAATCGCGCCTTAAGTTTGCGAAACTGTCGAAATTTCATCGTTCGATTGTGATTTCCAATATTTTTTTCCCGAAAAATTGCTTCGCGCATAAAAATTTCGCGGATGTGCGATTGGAAAATAAAAATTCCAGCGGTATACATGCAACAATATTTCGATCATTCATCAAATTCCTTTACAAAAGTGTTGCATTGTTTTTTGAACGTAGCTTAGAATTGGAGCACCAAGCGTTGTAATCCTGGTTTGGAAACAAAACAGGAGTCACAGTAACAACGGTGATCGACGATTGGGAGTGCAGAAAAAAATGTTGTTTGCACGAAAGCCAACTACATAACTCGTAAGGAGATCAACATGGCAGCGAAGAAAAAAGCTAAGAAAGTCGCAAAGAAAAAGAAGAAGTAACGTAAGTTGCTTGAGCGGGAGCTGGGCTCCCCAGCTCCCGTTATTGCTCTTATAGTTTTATCTGGCTGCATCCAGCGCGGCCTTAGCAGCACCACTCTCCCTTAGAAATTCCCTGGGTCAGCCCCCTTCTCCCCTGCAGTTTCTGCATCCTCCCGCAGAAAAATTCTCAAGTCTTTGTATTTTTTGTTTTTTCTGATTCATTCAGAAAAGCGGTGCGCACGCATCACCAACCGGTCACGAGATTGATCCCGGCAAGTCAAGAATGCCGACCGCAGGCACTCGCCGCCATTGCGTCGTAGCGATGCTGGACTAACCGTTGATTGCGTTTCACGCGCGGACGCCCGGATCTTGCCAACTTCGCGGCGTCCCGAAAATCGCCGCGCAAATTTGCAGGCCACTAGGCCATTAAGCGTTGACCGGCCCACAGCCCGTCAAGGGCGTCTTCGAGATTGCGCACAAAGCGTGGCGAGTCAAACAACGCGCAGGTATCACGGTTCGCCGCCAGACGGGCACGCAGTGCCGCGAGGTCGGCGGGCGCATTTGCCAACGCAATGGCAAGACGTTCCGACTCGTCGATTGAATCGGTCACCAATTCAGACAATCCGGCTGCGCGCAAAATGCTGCCGGCGACGCGTGATGCAAATGTTTTGCCTGCACAGGTGACCAACGGGCAACCGGCCCATAGCGCATCACTCGCGGTGGTGTGCGAGGTATACGGAAACGTATCCAGGGCGAGGTCGGCAAGGCGATAGCGTGCCAAATGCTCGCTTAACGGGCGACGCGGTGCAAATATCAACCGTTCCGCCGCGACTCCCGCGCTGACTGCCGCATGGCAGAGGTTTTTTACCGCCCATGGGTTGGTCTCGAGCAGCCACAACACGCTCCCGGGAACCGCCGACAGCGCCCTCATCCACGCCGCAAAAACGTCCGGCAGAATTTTGTACGATTGATTGAAGCAGCAAAAAACAAAACCCGCCGGCGGCAGTCCACAGTCTGCACGGGTCATCGAATTTGCGCTGATTTCACGCCGGCGATCGTTTATTTGATAACAATCAGGCAAGCGCACGATTTTTTCACTGTAATCCGCCTCGGCCCCCGCCGGTATGACGAAGGGGTCCGCAATAATGGCATCAATCTGTTCCATGCCCATCGTGCCCGGATAGCCCAGCCAGTTGACCTGCACGGGCGCCGGCCGCAGCGCCATGATTTGCGTCCGCGCCCCCTGCGTATAGCCCTTGAGGTCGACCAATATGTCGATGTGATTCTCATAAATCCTGCGCGCAGCAGCAACATGCGACAGTGCGGCGATATCAATGAAACCGTCGGCGGCCGCGCGCATGCGCGCCCGAATCGCGCTGCCATCATCCGGCCCGTAGGAGTAAGCGAATATTTCGAAACGTTGGCGATCGTGCAATTCGAACAATTCCGCGACCAGATAGGACGTCGCGTGTTCATGCAGGTCCCATGACAGATAACCGATACGCAGTTTTTCCGGTCGCGCCTGGCGCTGTTCGAACTCAAATCCCAGTTGCCCGCGTTGACCTGCGACTAATGCGGTTTCCGCGCGGGCCCACGCGCGCGCGCAGGCAAGCTGTTCCGCCGGCGTGGTCGGCTGCGCAAGAATGCTGAACGGCGTGATGCCGGAATCGGGTTTTGTGATGGCGTTGCGCCGCGCCTGCGCCCAGAGTGCCTCGATGCCATCCCAATCCGACATCTGCTGCTTGACGTAGATGAGCCCGCCTAACGCCGCGTAACCATCCGGCTTTATTTCAAGCGCGCGGCCGTATAGTTGCGCCGCCTCGTCGAAGCGCGCGCAGGTTTTGAGCGCGTCACCGAATTCCTGCAGAATCGCCGCGTTATCGGGCGCAACCGCGATCGCCTTGCGATACCACGCAACAGCCTGGTCGAGATCCCCCGTGTCGCGATACGTGCCGGCGATTTCGGCCATGACACCCGCGCCATTCCGGTTGGCGCCGAGTGCACGGCGTAAAAACTTCAACGCTTCCGGATAGTGCCCCTGCCGGCGGCTTAATTTGCCGAGATTGGTCAGGGCGTCGATTTCCGCGGGGCTGCCGAGCGCTTTTTCGTAACAGGCCTGGGCCTCCGCCAGGCGGCCCTGTGTGGCGCGCAAGTTGCCCAGATTGACGCAGGTATCCGGTTCATCCGGCACGGCTGCGAGTGCCTGCTGGTAGTATTCGTCGGCCTGCGCATGATCGCCGCGTGCGGCGAATGCATTGCCAAGATTGTTCAACGCCTGGATCTGTGCGGGCGCATGTTCAAGCGCGCGTCGGTAGTAAACAATGGCCTCATCCACGTCGCCGCGTTGCGCATGGATCAAGCCCAGGCTCGTGTAAGCATCTGCATAAGCAGGTTCCTGCGCCAACACCTCACGCAGGCAGCGCTCGGCATCGTTCAACCGGCCCATGCGCATGTAGACGGCAGCAAGGTTGAATCGCGTATCGAGATGCGCCGGATGCTGCGCCAGCACCTTGTCATAACACTGCACCGCCTCCCCCAGACGCCCGGATTCTGCAAGCGCGTTGCCGAGATTCAGCTGCGCGTTCGCATCGCCGGGCAGCAGGGCCACCGCTTTATGCAGAATCGCCACCGCTTCATCCAGCCGCCCCTGCGCGCCGACCGCCAACCCGAGACGCATATGCAGCATGCCGTGGTTGGCGCCGAGGCGCAGCGCCGTGCGCAACGCCCGTTCAGCGTCCGCATGCCGCCCCGCCGTCAGGTTAGCCAAACCAAGGTTTTCGAACAGGGCGGCGTCATCGCCTTTGATACCGGCGGCGCGTTGCAACAAGGCGACCGCTTCGGCCGCCCTGCCTCCCACCATGCGTACGACGCCTTGCAGATGCAGCGCATCGGCGGCTTGCGGTTGCGCCGCCAGAATTTCGCTGCATAAGCGATCGGCGCCGGCCGGATCGCCGGCATTGAAGCGGCTGAACGCCTGCTGTAATTTCACGTTGGACATATCAACAGTTCCTTGCGCGCACCCATCCGGCATCGTCGCGTTTCATCCCGGCGCGTCAGACCAGGAAGATGGTGGCCAAGCCGAGGAAAATAAAAAAACCACCGCTATCGGTAATCGCCGTGATCATGACGCTTGAACCAATCGCCGGGTCACGCCCGAGTTTTTGCATGACCAGCGGCACCGTCACGCCCACCACCGCGGCCAGCAACAGGTTCAGCACCATCGCAGCGGTCATGACCAGACCGAGCGGCACGCTATGGTAAATCAGGAAGGCAAACAGACCCACCACCGCCCCCCACAACAAACCATTGATGAAGCTGACGCTGATTTCCTTGGCGAAAAGTTTTCGCGCATTGGCCAGCGAAATCTGATTGAGCGCCATCGCCCGCACAATCATTGTGATGGTCTGATTGCCCGAGTTACCCCCGATCCCCGCAATAATCGGCATCAGCGCCGCAAGTGCCGCCAGTTTGGTGATCGAACTCTCGAACGCGCCGATCACGCGCGAGGCAATGAATGCGGTGACCAGATTGACGGCCAGCCAGGTCCAGCGGTTTTTCACGCTGTTCCACACCGAGGCAAACAAATCCTCTTCTTCACGCAAACCGCCGGCGGACAACATCTCGCTTTCGGTTTCGTCGCGTATGAAGTCAACCACCACGTTCACCGTCACGCGGCCGATCAGTTTCCCGTCGGCATCGACCACCGGTGCGGACACCAGGTCGTAGCGCTCGAAGGCCTGTGCGGCATCCTGCGCTTTTTCATGCGCCTGAAAACGGATCGTATCAGTCACCATGATCTGCGTGACCGGCACGTCGAGATCGGTCACCAGCAGGCGACTGGTCGGCAACAGGCCGCGCAAATGCATGTCCCGATCGACGACAAAAAGCTGGTCGGTGTGATCCGGCATTTCGTCCAGACGGCGCAAATAGCGAAGCACGACGTCGACCGTGATGTCATCGCGTATGGTCAGCATGTCGAAGTCCATCAGCGCACCGACGGCGTCCTCCGGATAGGACATTGCTGCGCGCAATTGATCGCGCTCTTCCGCGGAAAGGGAGCGGAACACATCCTGCATGACTTCGCGCGGCAGGTCCGGCGCAAGGTCGGCAATTTCGTCGGTATCGAGTTGCTCGGCCGCCTTGACGAGCTCGGTGTTCTCCATGTGCGCAATGAGCGATTCGCGCACTGCGTCCGACACCTCGAGGAGAATTTCTCCATCGCGCTCGAACCTGACCCGGTCCCAGACGACCAAACGATCGTCTAGCGGCAGCGACTCCAGTAAAGAGGCGACGTCAGCCGGATGCAGCGCATCGAGCTTGCGCTGCAATTCCGATTCGTCGCTCTCTGCAATGCCGGCCGGCGACGGTGACGAAACATCGCCGCGCGCGAGCGCCTCGGCAAGGCGCCGATTGCGCAGCAAATCCATCACCTGCAGCAGGTTGGCCTGGAGGCCGGGACGGGTGCTTTCGGGTTCGGCCATGTCCGGATCTACAATCGCTCAATCGACGAAACATCGCGTTTCGCCGCCCCGACATTCTATTTCGGCGGTGGCAGTCTGTCTAAGGTTTGTACTTCGCAGCGTGCATACGCACTCGCCCGTCGATGCAATACGTCCGGCTCCGGCACAACCCGATCAGGCGCCGCAAAAAATACGGCTATTCGGAATCAAGGGCAAAAAAAACGGGCACCCGAAGGTGCCCGTCTTTTTTATGCTTGATACTGGTAAAACCAAAATACTCTTAGAACGCGTGTCGAACCATCATACCCGTGAAGTTCTGCGTTTCGCCGTAGTTCGGGACGTTCGAACCGGTGCCGATCGTCTGGTTCGCGAAACGATCGTTGCGGATCGTTGCGAAGTCCAGACCCACTTCCGTGCGCTTCGACAACGCGTAAGCGT
>CALQCM020000030.1 GCA_943329075.2 Chitinophaga pinensis
ATGTTCAGATCCTGAAAATGCCGTATGTTGCGGGTGGCCAGCGTGGCGCGCCGCGCCAACGCAATGCCAGCGATCTGCGTGTCACGCATGTCCACCGATCGTCCGGCCTTTTGACGTTGGGCTGCCAATAACGCTGCCTCGGTTGCTGCTGCACTGTCAAAATCCAGCACACGATGTTCCAGATCCTCTTCCAGCAACTGGGCAAACGCCGCCTCTAGCACCTGCTGCCGGCGACCCTTGGGTAGCAGCGCCAGGCCGAGACGCGCCTCGAACAATGTAATGCTGGTAATCCAGACCGATTCGGCCGGCTGGCGATCAAGCCATGCGACTACCGGCACCTCAGACACTTGGCGCATCAACGCCGAGAGCACATTGGTATCGAGAATGATCATTTCCCGAATTCCGCCGACCGCACAGGTTGGCCGTGCAATTCCGGCAGATCCGCTGTAAGCCCCACTTTTTTGAAGCGTGCCGCGATGCGCGAGCCGAGGCTGGGCGCACGTTTATTCTCCTGCTTCACCACATCACGCAGGATATGCCGGACTTCCTCTTCCATGCTGCGCCCATGGCGATCGGCGCGACGTTTCAGACGTGCTTTTACGTCATCTTCCAATTGGCGAACGATAAATTGAGCCATATGGACTCTCCATAATTTTTAAAAGATATCATGATATCTCTTTTGGACCTCTCATCGCAAGCGGGGGTCTTTTCCCGGTTAGGACTCTCTTTTTGAGAGTCTGACCCGAATGGCACTTACTTAGGCACCGTCATCCCCGCGTAGGCGGGGATCCAGTGTTTTCTCGCCGTAAGTCGCTGGATTCCCGCCTACGCGGGAATGACGAAACGTGAGGAATAAGCGCTAAAGTAAGCGCCATTCGAGCCCGGTAGGGTGGGCAACTTGTTACCCACCCTACGACACTACGGTGATACGGGCGCTTTTAGCCTTAAAACTGAAAGATGGGCCAAAAATTGTGCTCTGTTCGTCTCATGCCGGCGCGCCATCGCGCGACATACTCTCGCCAATCCTTTCGGAGAGGGACATGGCCGGCAGCCGAAGGGGATTGATCAGGAGGCCATGTACTCCGATCCGTGAATGCAAAAAAACGCGCGCCGCAATTCTGTTGCGGCGCGCGTTTGCTTGGGTATTGCCGGAAACTCAGCCGCGCAACGTGTCGAGCAACGCAAACGCACGTTGCATCGAAAAATCATAGGTTTTCTGGTCGAAGGCCTTGGCGTTGCCGCGGATCATGTAGGCATGCTGGATGCCGGGAAAAACGTGCACTTCAGCGTTATTCATGCGCGCCGCCACGCCACGGTATTTTTCCGCGAGCTCGGCCGGCAGCTGATGGTCCTGATCACCCCAGATAAAACACATCGGCTTGGCGACGCCGTCGAGATCGGCGATGTATTCGCCCATCTGCGAACCGTGGCATGAAAATCCCGCTTCAAAACCGAGGCGCTGCGGCCCGAGGATGGCGTAGGGGCCGCCGTAACAAAAACCTGCCGCCATCGCGCGGCCGTTGCAGCCCGGCAGCGTTTTCAGATGCGCCAGCGCATCCATCATGTCGGCCTCGCCGGCCTTGATGCACGGCAGACGCGGGCGCGCACGCTCCGAACAACGTGGATCGCCGTGCGGCAGGGGGCCGGGGATGGTGCGCCAGAACAGATCGGGCGCGGCGGCGAACACGCCGTGCGCGGCGAAGGCATCAGCCAGACCGCGCATGTCCTTGTCGACGCCCTGCACGGCCGAGGCGATGACGATGCCCGGCGCCTTGCTCGCGTTGTCCGGAATGGCGACGTAGCAGTCGAACTCGCCGCCACCGTCGCGCGAACGGATTTTGATGTCTTGCTGTTGCATGCATTGCTCCTTGAAGAACGTTTTTCAGATCTGACCGGGCGCCAAGGTTAGCAGACTGGCGGCATGCCTTCCGCGCCGGCGAAATCCGCCGCAACAAGACGCAAGGTGCCGGTTGCTTGAGGCAGATCAAGGCACGGCCATGCCGGCCCTATAAGATGTATCTTGTTTATATCTTTTAATCCGACGTAGCCCGCCAAAGAAACCGCATATCCATGTCTGAAGAACCGTTGCCACACGCGCCCGTATCTCCATTTGCACTCTGGAACCTCGGCTTCCGCCCGCTGTATCTGGCGGCCGCCACGTTCGCCGCGATCGCCATGGGGGTCTGGACCGCACAGGTGGCGGGCTGGATAGCGGGCGTTCACTATCTGTCGAACCCTTACTGGCATGCGCATGAAATGATTTTCGGTTATGCGCTGGCGGTGATCGCAGGATTTTTGCTCACGGCGGTACGCAACTGGACGGGACTACCGACGCCCGCAGGCGGGCGCCTCGCCGCCATCGTCGCACTGTGGCTGGCAGGGCGCATTTTTCTGGCGACGCCCTGGCCGCTGCTGTCGCTGGCCGCGGACCTCGCTTTTGCGCTGGCCGTCGCCATCGGTATCGGCGTGCCGCTGGTGCGCAGCAAAAACTTGCGCAATCTGTTTTTCATTTTGCTCATCGCCATCCTCTGTGGCGCCAACACCGCCTTTCATCTGGCCATGCGCGGCGATCTTGCGCTGCCGGTGCGCGACATGCTGCAACTCGCGCTCAATGTCATTGCCTTCATCATGGCGCTGATGGCCGGACGCGTGGTGCCCATGTTTACCGCGAATGGCGTACCCGGCACGCAACCGTCGCGCCGCCGCTGGCTCGAAATTCTCGCTCTGGCCAGTCTCGTTGCATTGGCGCTGGCCGATCTGGCACGGCCCGCGCCATGGATCGTCGTCGCCATTGCCGCCATCGCCGCGATGGCGCACGCGTGGCGGCTCGCGCTGTGGCAACCGCTACGCACCTTGTGCAATCCCATCGTCTGGATACTGCACGCCGCCTATGCGTGGCTTGTGATCTATCTCGCCCTGCGTGCGTTGGGCGCGGCGGGCGTGGTCCCGCCCGGCATCGCAGTGCACGCGCTGACCGTCGGCACCCTTGGTGGACTCACGCTCGGCATGATGACGCGCACGGCGCGCGGGCACACCGGCCGCCCACTGGTTGCCGGCGCTGCGGAAATCGGCTGTTACGTCCTCATCAATCTCGCCGCATTGGCGCGCGTTGCGTTGCCGCTGGCACTGCCATCGCTGCAACACGAGACCGTTGTCGCATCGGGCCTGTTGTGGGTCGCCGCCTTTGCCCTGTTCGTCGGCCGTTACTGGCCGGTACTAACGCGCGTGCGCGCCGACGGCCGCCCCGGCTAGTTCAGGCCGCAATTGCAACGATGGCGAAACCGCATTGGCACCGCAATGGTGCGCGGATCCAGAACAAAACCCGGCTCTGATCTGCTATTCTTTATTCCGCTCATTCAGTCAGATTCAATTCTGCGGAAATACTGATATGCGTCTCACCAGCTTCACCGACTACAGTTTGCGTGTACTGATGTATCTCGCGGTGCGCACCGATAAAAACGTCACCATCAGCGAGATCGCCACCGCTTTCCGGATTTCCGAAAACCATCTGATGAAGGTGGTGCATTTTCTCGGCAAGGCCGAATTATTGACCAGCAAGCGCGGCAAGAACGGCGGTCTGGCCCTGAGCCGCCCGGCCAGCGAGATCCGCCTCGGCCAGGTCGTGCGGACAACCGAAGCGAAGACCATTCCGATCGAATGTTTTGACCGCCACACCAACAAATGCGTGATTACGCCGGTCTGCCAGTTAAAGGGTGCGCTGTTGGCTGCGGTCCGCGCTTTTAACGAAACGCTCGACCGCTACACGCTGGCCGATGTAACCGGCAATCAGCAGGCCCTCGCAAAAATTCTGTTTTTCGAAACGAAGCCGCGCCGCGCCGGCCGCGCGCGCGCGGCCTGACACCCGCCTGATCTTACGGAGCCAGGTGTAAAGACGCCGGCACGTCAGCGCCGCGCGAACACGCCGTCGCGCCCCATCATCCAGCGCAGCGGATCGAGCCGTATCACCGCGGCGCCCTGCAACTTGATGCCCTCAAAGGCCTTGACCAGGCGCGCCAGACACTTCGGGTCAGCGGTATGCACAAAGGCGAGTTTGTAATCAACCACCGGCGTCGGGTCGCAAATCATCACGTCGCTGACCTCACCATGCTCGGCACAGCGTGCTGCAACGATGCGCTTGAGCTCGGATTCGTCGAGTTTGTTGATATCGAGTTTGATCATGGTGGCGCCTCGCAACAGCGGTATCGACTGCAGGGCCGCGGCGAAACATTCGCCAGCGACGGCCGCGGCACAAAGTTCCGCGTATCCAGCAGTCATTACGACCGTTGCCGCCTAAACTTTAGGCGCCGGCCCGCACGTCGGGATCAATCGACCTTGAAACCACCCATGCCGCGCGCCAACTCGTTGAATTTCGCCGCTTCGCGCGCGATGAACTGACCCAGTTGTTCCGGCGTGCTGCCGCGCAATTCGGTGCCGTCAGCGCTGAGCGTTGCGACAATCTCGCGGTCCTGCGTCGCCGTCACCACCGCCTCACGCAAACGCGCGATGATGGTTTTCGGCGTGTCACGCGGCACCAGCAGGCAGTGCCACTGCGTAAAGTGGTAATTCGGCACGCCGCCCTCCTGGATCGAGGACACATCGGGAAACGCCGGCGAACGCTTCGCCGAAGTCACGCCGAGCACCTTCAGCTTGCCGGTCTTTACCATCGGCATCAGCGTCGGGCCGAAAAACGAATAGGCGATCGCACCCGAGGTGATGTCGGTCATCGCCGCCGGGATGCCCTTGTAGCTGATGTGCACGACTTTGGTTTTCGCATAGGCGTTGAGCATCTCGCCGGCGAAATGCTGGGCCGAACCGACACCGGTCGAGCCGTAATTGAAAGCGCCGGGTTTGGCGCGCAGCAGCGCAATCAGTTCCGGCACCGATTGCACCGGCAGCGACGGCGACGCATACAGAAAGAGCGGGAATTCGGTGAACAGTGACACCGGTGCAAAATCCTTCGCAATGTCGTAGGGCAGATCCTTGCGAATCGCCGCGTTGGTGACATGCGCGCTGATCGCAAACAGCAGCGTGTAGCCGTTGGGCGCGGCCTTCGCCACAATATCGGTGCCGATGATGCCGTTGGCGCCCGCGCGGTTGTCGACCACCACCTGCTGCGAAAATAATTCGGAAAGCTTTTTCGCCAGAATACGGCCGTAGACATCGGCGCCGCCGCCCGGTGCGAACGGCGCGACCATGCGGATCGGCCGCTCCGGATATTGTTCGGCCGCAACGGCACCGCTGACCGCCATTATTGCCAACAGCAACGTGCCCGCCCGCATGCGCTTCGGCATCATTCCCCTCCCCGGTTTTTCGGCATCGCGTCGATCAACTGCGTCGCTCCCAGGTGCAACAGCATGGCGAGCCCGTCGGCGTAATACCAGCTGTCGGTCCAGCGTCCGTCATTGAATTGCATGATGCCGACTTCGGCCATCTCGACGAAGCGTCCGGTCGGCGCCAGCCCGTAGAAACTCGCTGTGTTGTGGCCGCGCAGATTGAACAGCATCCACACGCGGTCGCCTTCGGCGATGAGTCCGGTGATCTGGTCGAGGCGGTCGGGAAACGCCGAGGTCGGGTCGAATTTCTCAACGCCGTTGGCCTCGGCGTAATCGCGCATATGCTGCATGCCCCAGTGGCGCAGCTTGTGGTGTGCGCGGTCCGCGAGCGGCGGCGGCATGGTCTTCGAGCGCGCGATGGCGATCTTGTGGTCGCGCTCGCCGCTTGGCGGCCCGGCCTGCAGTTTCTGCACCAGTGCCTCCGCATACTCGCCGCCCTGCGGCGGCGCCGGCATGCCGCGCGTGCCGTCGCTGCGCGGCGGCAGATTGACGCCAAGCTGCCGCAACACACCCACCTCATCGGCCATGAACCAGCCTTCGATGATTTTCCCGTCCGCAAGGCGGAACACGCCGATTTCCCAGATGTCGATTTTTTTGCCGGTCGGCGCAATACCAAACAGATGGCCGCGGTGCGTGCCCTTGAGGCGCCAGATCATGCCGACGCGGTCGCCTTCGGCGATGATTTCCTCGATCACATCCTCACGATCAGGAAATGCGCCGCGCAGCCCGTGCCCGGTTTGCGGAAAATCCTGGCCGAGTGCATTGGCGGCCAGATTGGCCATGCCGCCGCGCAAGCGCTGGTAGTCCGGCGACAGGATCTCGCGCATTACGGCCGCTTCGTCCGGCGTGCCCTGACATTCTTTGAAGCTGCGCACGATTTTTTTATTGCGTTCGAGTTCCGCCGTCGCTGCCATTTACAGCCCCCTGAAAAGAATTGTTCCGCGCTACTCCGCGCGTATGCCGGCGTCGCGGATGACCTTGCCCCACTTCACCGTTTCAACCTGCACCACCGCCGCGAATTCGTTGGGCGTACCGCCTACCGTTTCAACGCCGATGCCGGCAAAGCGCTCGCGGACCTCGCCACGTAACAGCACGCGGCCGATTTCGGCATTAAGTTTTGCAATCACCGGCGCCGGCGTCTTCGCCGGTGCAAACACGCCGTAAATCGACACCGCCTCAAAACCGGGCAGGCCTGTCGCCGCTACCGTCGGCAATTCGGGATACAGCGGCGACTGCTGTGCGCTGGTGATCGCCAGCCCGCGCAGCTTGCCCGACTTCACATGCGGCCCCGCCGATGGCGCGTTCGGAAACATCAGCTGCAACTGCCCGCCGATGACGTCGTTCAATGCCGGCGCCGTGCCTTTGTAGGGAATATGCGTGATATCGACATGCGCCATCGACTTGAACAATTCAGCCGCCAGATGATTCGCCGCGCCGAGTGAACTCGAACCGTAATTGAGTGCGCCAGGTCGCGCGCGCGCGAGCAGAATCAATTCCCGTACCGATTTCACCGGTACCGACGGATACACCACCAGCAGGTTCGGCCCGCGGTTGGTCCAGATCACCGGTGCAAAATCGCGCGCGAGATCGAACGGCACGTTGTCGCGAAAAAACGGCAGCAGCCACAGACTCGCACCATAGAGTATCAGCGTGTAGCCATCGGGCGTTGCCCTCGCCACCGTCTGCGCGGCGATCACACCACTGGCCTGCCCCATATTCTCGACGATGAACTGCTGGCCGAGCGCCGCCCCCAGCGGCTGCGCGATGATGCGTGTGGCGATGTCGTTGCTGCCGCCGGCTTCAGCCGTGACGATGCGTACGGTGCGCACCGGATAATCCTGAGCGACAGTAGTACTGCTCACCACGAGCGCGGCGACTATATACGCTTGGTGAAACCGCATCGCTTACCTCGCTGAAATTGCATGAATTTGGTGCGCGCTGCTCTTGTGGCGCAGGCGACTCGCCTGCGGGAAACACCAAGCCTTCATTTCAAATCCAACGCAAGGTGAGTCGCCTGCACCACTCATTGCACCGGCACCTGCACCATGCCCTTGTAGACAAACTTCTGCACGCGTTTGCCGTCCTGCACCTCGGTGACGTAAAGATTGCCTTTGGCATCGACGTTCATGTGATGCATGACGTAGAACTCGCCGGGGGCGATGCCCATGCGGCCGAAGGAATCGAGCGGCTCCATCGTTTTGCGGTCGAGCACCCACACACGTTGCGGACTACGGCTGGCAACGTAGAGGAAGCGTTGCGCCGGGTCATGCGAGAACGCCGTGCTCGCCACGGTCTGCCCGTTGCCGCAGTGCGGCTCTTCGCACCAGCGGTCGATGAACTTCTGCGAAACGAATTTGCCGTCGAGCGTGAACACCTGCACGCGTTTGCCACCGCGGTCAGAGACGTAAATGAGCCCGTCGCTGGAAACACGCGCCGCATGCACCGGGCGCACGAACTGCTCGGGCCCGCGCCCCGTTTCCATGCTGGCCGGGATGCGTGAGGCCTCCGGCACTTTGGGCGGCGGCGGCACATCATCGAGCGGTTCGTTGCCGAAGGCACCCCACATGCGCTTGAAAGCGCCGGTGTCGGCATCGAAGACGATGATGCGTTTGTTGCCGTAGCCATCGGCGACGATCAGCTCGTTGGTCTTGGCGTAATAAAACGTGTCGGCCGCCTGATTGACGTTTTGCGTGTCCTTGTTGCCCTTGCTCTGGCCCTTCTTGCCGATCTGCATGACAAACTTGCCGTCGCGCGTGAACTTCAACAGTTGATGGTCGTTTTTGCCGTTGCCACCGATCCAGACGAAACCCCTGGCATCGACGTAAACGCCGTGTTCGATCTCCGGCCAGTCATAACCTTCACCCGGCCCGCCCCAGCCCTGCACAAACTTGCCGTCCTCATCGAATTCGATCAGCGGCGGCGCAGCTTTGCCTTTTTGATCGGTGCGGATGGTGCCCGGGCGCTGCAATACCCATGCGTGCTGGCGTTCGTCGATCGACACCGACGACACCTGCCCCCACACCCACTTCGCCGGCAGCTGCGGCCAGTTCGGATCGACTTCGAATTTCGGCACTTCGCGCGTCTGTGCGAATACGGGCAGCGCTGCAAAAAGCGCGCACAGCAGTATTGCGATCCAGCAGATGCGGTTTTTCATACTCCCCCCTGGTTGGAAACGGATTGCCCGCTTGTGCCGCGGGTTTGCGCAAGCATCCGTCGGCACGGCGCGGCCGTCAAGGCGTGCGTTGCGAAGTAGCAGGGGAACGAATTTGTAGCGCAGGCGCCCCGCCTGCACAGCATTGCGGCCAACGCTGCAGGCGGGTCGCCTGCGCTACAAAACCCGGTGGCAGGGCTGTGTATTACGCTCAGTAGAGCGTGGACTTGAGCCGCGGATACAGATTGTCGTCGTAGACCTCGGCCTTGATCTTCTGCTGGCTGATGTCCTGCACCATCGTGCCCAGACTCGGCAGGCTGCTGCGTTCGATCTGCGTCGCCGCATCCCACAGCTTCGAGCGCCACAGCGCGCGCGAACACTGGAAGAACACGGCGTCGACTTTCACCACGATCACCGAACGCGGCAGCGCGCCTTCCATGCGAAAACGTTCAAGCACTGCGGGCGACGTCGTGATCGAAGCACGGCCGTTGACGCGCAGCGTTTCACCCACGCCGGGAATCAGAAAAATCAGCGCCACCTGCGGATCGGCGACGATGTTACGCAGACTGTCGATGCGGTTGTTGCCCTTGCGGTCGGGCAGCAGCAGCGTCCTGTCGTCTTCCACCACGACGAAGCCCGGCGCATCCCCGCGCGGCGAGGTGTCGAGGCCTGCGGGCCCGCCAGTCGCCAGCACCACAAACGGCGACTTCGAAATCAGCAGTTTGTAATGCGGATGCAGGTAGTCGAGTTCTTTCTCGACGGCGGCGCCGGCCGGATGACCGTAGATGCGTTCGAGCGTGGCGACGTCGTTGATGCGATGCGGATCGGCTGCGCTGTCCATGGCAATTCCGTGAATGAGCTGAATGTGCAAGACTAGCGCGCCAACCGCGGGCGCACAACCTTGCACTGCAACGCGACCGGCGACGAAAAAGCTAGCGCCTCTCGAACTGGCGGATGATTTCCTGCGCGCGTGGATGCCCCTGCGCGGCTGCACGGCGCGTCCACTTCAAGGCCTCGGCGTCATTTTTTTCAACGCCGCGTCCCAGCGCATAACAAAGGCCCAGGTTGTAGAGTGCGACGGCATCGTCCTGCGCGGCCGCCTTGCGGATCCAGCGCACCGCTTCGGCTTCGTCTTTCGTCACGCCGGCGCCCATCGCATACATGGCGCCGAGCGAATTCTGCGCGTAGGCCAGCCCCTGGTCGGCCGCCTTGCGAAACCAGTCGCGGGCGGCGGCATAATCCTGTTCAACGCCACTGCCGGTCAGATAGAGGTTGCCGAGCGAATGTTGCGACAGTGCATTGCCCGACTCGGCGGCCCGGCGATACCATCGCGCCGCTTCAGCGCCATCGGCAAGCATGCCCTCCCCGCGCTCGGACATGAAACCGAGGGTCTGCTGTGCCTCGATGACACCGCGATCGGCCGCCTGTTTGTACCAGCCCAGCGCGGCGGCGAAATCCTGCGCCACGCCATTGCCGGCGCGATATGCATTGCCGAGATCGTTCTGCGCAAGCGCCAGTCCCTGCGCAGCGGCCTGGCGAAACCACTGCAGCGCCTGTGCGGCATCCGCGGCGACACCGCGGCCGCGCAGATACATCATGCCCAGCGCACGTTCGGCTTCGGGCAACCCCTGCGCCACGCTCAGACGGTACCACTTCAGCGCTTCGTCATCGTCACTGACGACACCGCGCCCCTCCTGATACATCAAGCCCAGGTTGTGCTGCGACTCGCGATCGCCCTGTTCGGCGGCGCGCCGGTACCAGCGCAGCGCCGTGATGTAATCGCGCACCACGCCCTGCCCGTTTTCGTACATGACGCCAAGGTTGTGCTGCGCCAGCGCGACGCCGCGGTCGGCCGCCAGCCGCAGCCATTTCGCCGCTTCGGCGTAATCGGCGGAAACGCCAAAGCCGCGCAAATACAGAATGCCGATACCGAGTTGCGCCTCCGCATCGCCCTCTTCCGCCAGCGGACGCAGTTCGCGCATGGCGCGGGCGTAATCGCCGCTCTGCATCGCAGAGTTGCCGCCTTCAAGACGCGCGTGCGCATCCTGCATGGCCGGCAGCCCTGCACAGGCGATCAGCGCCAAACAGCTTGCGACGATGCGACGGGGATTGCGCATGCTCCAGGAGAAGAACCGGATCGATTGACGTGCGAACACAGCGCCGCCGTCATCGTTCCTGGGAAGCATGCCGCGGTAAAACTAGGCCTTGATGGCGTTGCGAAACAGCTCGGCCGCCTCTTCGCTGCTGTTGACGACGCTGCTCTCGCCGTGGCGCGACTTCACCTTGTACTGCACGGCGCTCTCTTCGTCATGCTGAAACACCGACAGCGTCGACGTGCTTTTCCACGACGGCCCGCGATAGGAAAAACTGTATTCGGCGAGTTCGACACCGTTGGTCATCGGCGCGGCGGCACGGATGCCGTTGGCGACCGCGTTGTCCTCCCAGTTCGCCCAGCCTTCGGCGGCGGCGATCTGCGCGATGATTTTCTGCACCTTGTCGCGCACCGGTTTGACGAACAGCTTGGCGTAAGCGCGCGTGTTGAGTTGTTTCAGCGCCGACTTGGCCACCGACAGCACCTCTCTCTCGCCCAGACGCTCGGCATTGGCGTAGAGGTTGGCCAGTTCCTTGTGGTCGTACTTGCCGGCCTTGATGCTTTCAATGATTTTTTCGCTCATGTCAGATACCGCCTCGAAAACGTACAGTCAAATTACGGAAGTCGCCAGCGCTCGGAGAGCGGTGGCCATCGCCGCCTACCGCCTCCACCGAACAGGGCCCTGGGGCCAGCGCTCAAAATGCAGCCAGGGCCATTTTAGCGCGGGTTGCCGGTTCGCGACCGCTCTTTGCAATTCAGGCCCGGGCGGGCATAAACGCGCGAAATCAGGTCAAAACCGGCCGGCCTTGCGCCGGCACATGAAAAAGGTGATGGCGCCATACAGCGCCATCAGCGCCAAACCGGCGAAATAGGCCGTCGCCCCCGACCACCAGTAGTGTTTGCCGTTGAAATCGTTCTGGTAGTAATAAACGACGATATCGGCGCACTGCAACAGCAGCCCCAGAACCGACAGCACCATGATCACCAGCGAGCGCCGGTCGTTGCTGTCGCGCCGCGACGGCGGAATCACCGCCGCCGCCAGCGCGCAGGCGCCGGCCAGCATGGTCGGCATGAATGTCCACTCAAAGAAAAAGCGGAAAATCACCATCGTGCCGAGCAGCACGCAGATCAGGCGCGCGATCACCGACAGCGCCATCAGCTTGCCGTTAAACGGCTCCTGCGACGCATCCCGTTCGTTCGTCTCGTCCATGTCAGCCACCCCAGGTCGCGCTGAAGGAGCGCAGCAAATTGCGGGGTTGTGATGTCTCCCGCATCACGCCGGCTCCAGCCCGCTCTGTGTAATTGCCGCCGCGGCCGCCGGCGAGGCAAGTAACTCGATCATCTTGCGCGCAGCCTCTTTGTCCGCGCCATTGGCACCGACACCCGCCACATACAGTGATACCTTCTGCAGTGCCGCCGGCAGCGGCGTGATGTGCGCGATGCCCTCGACCGGCAGCATTTCGCTGATCTGCTGACAGCAAACCTCCGCGTCACCGCGCGCCACCACCGCGGCGGTGCGTTCGCCGTTGCCGACCCAGCGGCTCTTCGGCATCATCGCCTCGCTGATTCCGAGACGCGGAAACAGTTCGTTGACCAGATAGGTGCCGCTGACGCTGGCCGAATACGCCAGCGACTTTGCTTCCAGCATGAAGCGCTTGAACGCCTCCACCGAGCCGATATCGGGCGTCCGCGCACCGGCGCGCACCGCGATGCCGATGGTCGAACGGGCGAGCGTCTTGCTCCCCGCCTCCAGCACCAGGCCGTCGGCGATGAACTGGTGCATGACGCCGCTCACCACGATCACCACGTCGGCCACCTCGCCGCGTTTGAGGCGGTTCGGAATCGACGTCTCGCCGGTGCCGATCGAGGTTGTCAGCGTGAGGACTTTGCGGCCGGTCAGCGCTTCAACCTGCGGCAGCAGAGCCAGATGCGCCGCGGCAAAAGCGCCGGAGGTCATTACACGGAGTTCAGCAGTCATGTTCGCAACATTCCGCAGCAGGCAGGCCGCATCCAATCAATCTGGTCAGTAGCCCGGAAGGCGCGCAGCGTATTCCGGGGCACATCGACAATAGAAACTACGCCGGCGCCAACCCGCTTTTTTTGATTGCCGCTGCGGCCGCTGCCGACGCCAGAAAATCGATCATTTTCTGCGCTGTGGCTTTGTCCGCGCTGTTGACACCGACACCCGCTGCAAAAAACGACACCTTCTGCAAATCCGGCGGCAGCGGCGTGATATGCGCGATGCCCTCGACCGGCAGCATTTCGCTGATCTGCTGGCAGCAAACCTCCGCGTCACCGCGCGCCACCACCGCACCGGTGCGCACGCCGCCCGTAATCAGATGGCTTTTGGGCAGCATTTCATCGGCGATGCCGAGGCGCGGATAAATGTCCTTGGTCAGATACTGGCCGCTGACGCTGGCCGAATAGGCCACCGACTTCGCGGCGAGCAGAAAGCGCTTGAAGGCCTCAGCATTACCGATCTCGGGTTTGGGCGCACCCGCGCGCACTGCAATGCCGATCATCGAACTGGCGATCTTTTTGTGGCCCGCGTCAAACACCAGTTGGTCGGCGATGAACTGCTGCAACAGATCGTGCGCGACGATCACCACGTCGGCGACTTCGCCGCGTTGCAAACGGCTTGCGATCGAGGTCTCGCCGGTGCCGACCGAGGTCGTCACGGTGACGACTTTTTTGCCGGTCAGTTTTTCGACTTCAGGGATCAGTTGCAGATGGGCGGCGGTGAAAGCGCCGGAAGTCATGATGCGCAGTTCGTTGGTCATGGTCGCCACACGATGGGTTGGTCAATCGCCGAGCGTACTCATTCGCGCGCCAAGGTTCAAGCCTTGTTGTGCGGAATTTGTGCTTAACGACTCAGAATGATCCGGGCGATGATGCCCGTTGCGATCGCGATCAACACATAATCGCCGCCGGCCTGCACCCAGTGGTAAGCACGCGGCGGCGACCGCGTATCAGGTGCAAACCGCGCGGATCTGGTGGATATCCGTTTCCCCGGCCAGAACCCTTTCAATGCCATTCTGTTTGAGCGTGCGCATGCCTTCGCGAATGCCGGCGTTGCGCAAATCCTCGACGATCGCGCCGGTCTGCACCAGACGACGCACTGTTGCCGTCGCAATCAGCAGTTCGTGCAAGGCGACGCGTCCCGCGTAACCGAGGTGGTAGCACTCCTCGCAACCGGCGGCGCGGTACAGCGTGAACTGCCCCGACGTGGCGTAGGCGGTCCGCCAGGCGCCGAATACTGCTTCGCGGTCAAGCGGCACCCCGAGACAGTATTCGTTCAGCAGACTGTCGATTTCGTCGGACCCGGCCGCATAGGCCTGTTTGCATTTGTGACACAGCCGTTTCGCCAGCCGTTGCGCAAGAATACCGAGCAACGCGTCGGAAAAATTGAAACGATCCATGCCGAGGTCAAGCAGGCGCACCACGCTCTCAGGTGCGCTGTTGGTATGCAGCGTCGAGAACACCAGATGGCCGGTAAGCGACGCCTCGATCGAAATCTTGGCAGTCTCGACGTCGCGCATTTCGCCGACCATGATGACGTCGGGGTCCGCGCGCAACAGGCTGCGCATGGCGCCGGCGAAGGTCCAGCCGATTTTCGGATTGACCTGCACCTGGCAGAGGCCAATTTGCGTGATTTCGATCGGATCCTCGGCGGTCCAGATCTTGCGCTCCGTTGTATTGATGTAACTGAGGATGGAGTGCAGCGTGGTGGTCTTGCCCGAACCGGTCGGGCCGCACACCAGGAACATGCCGTAGGGTTTGACTGCGAGTTCCTTCAACTGTGCGACCATGCCTTCGGCCAGGCCGAGTTCGCCCAGCGGGATCAGGCGCGAAGTCGCAAGCAGGCGCATGACCACGTTCTCAAGTCCGCTCGCCGTCGGAATGGTCGCCACGCGCAGTTCGATACGCTCGCGGTTGGCATGCGTGAAGTCGATGCGCCCGTCCTGCGGCTTGCGGCGCTCGGAGATGTCGAGATTGGCCATAATTTTGAGACGCGAGATCAGCGGGCCGCGCATTGCCGCCGGAATTTCCACGAAGTCGAACAGTGCGCCATCCTTGCGGAAACGCACGCGCGTCGGCGCATTCGCCGCGTAAGAATCGATGTGTATGTCCGAGGCGCCGATGGCATGCGCGCGCAGGATGATCTGGTTGGCTACACCAACCACCGCGTCCGCCGATTTCAGATAGACGGCAAGCTGCTTGTCCTCGGAGATGTGGCGAGTCAGCCAGTCGCGCAGCGAGGCGAGCGCCTTGGCGTCCAGCACGCGCCGGCCTGCCCCTACTTCGGACTGCAGTTCTACGACATCCTCGTAGAGACGCGCATGCGCGCCGCCGGCGACGTCGTGATGTCCCGGGAAATCGTAGGCGACCATCAGGCGCTGCTCGGTGTCGAAATGCTCCTTGGTCACCTGCGCGAGATCACGCAATGCCGCGCCGATCTCCGGCCGCCCGCTGCCATTGACCAATCCTTCCAGTCGCGCAATCGACGCGGTCAGCCGCTGGTGCTGCTCGTCGAGCACTGGAATGCCGATTTCAATGTCTTTTGGATAACGGTTACCCATGGCGTCCACCCTTGCCTATTGGCAGTTGGACAAAGGTTCCCGACCGGGGTTGCACAAAGACTTGATCCAGATCGAACGACGGCCAAATAAAGTGTGTGTGCTGACCTGCAATCGTGAAATCAATCGCGATTGCCGGCCTGCTCAGGCCGACGGTCGGACCCGCCGCTATCCGCCGAAGTAACCGATCACGCGCCACCACAAGAATTCGAGCGGCATGAATACGACAATTCCGGCGACTGCGATCGGCAACGCCATGCGCATTGCCGTCGCCAGCGACATGCGGCAGGCGTACATACCAACCACCACCGGCGGCACCTGATACGGCATCAGCATGACGTTGTAGCCGACGGCGATAGTCATGATGGCGGCGGCGAGCGGCCAGCCAGCGGCTTCCGCAAAGGACGCGGCGAGCGCAGTGGTCACCGCCGGCATCGCCGGATTCGTGACCAACACGCCGGTCAACACATTTAACAAGCCGAGCGACATAAAATTGGTGAAATCGTGTCCCGGCTGCAGATTGAGCGTAGCCAGCAGCATTTTTCCGAGCACGTCGCCAAGTCCGGATTCGTGGACCACCGCGCCGAGGCCGATCGAAGCACCGGTGTAAAAAAACGGGCCGAATTTGACATCGTTGAACGCCGTCGGCGGCAAAACCCCGATCTTCGGCATTAAACAGGCGAGACCTGCAGCCAGCGCAACCCAGCCGGCCCGCACGCCGTGAATCGCATCGGTCATCCACAACAACAAAGCGAGCACGAGAATCACCGCAAGGCGCTTCTCTGCCGCGCTCATCGGCGCGAATTCCGGTGGCGAGATTTCGGGCTGCACTGTTGCCGGACACATTTTGTAAATCAGCGCGACAACGAACGCGCCTTTCAAAAAACCGAGCACCGGGAACATGACCCAAAAATATTCGGCATAAATCAGTTGCACCGAATATAGCGTTTCGGCTGCGCCCGCGAGCACGAGATTGGGCGCGTTCGCGGGCAGAATCGCCGAACCGCTTTGGTACAACAGCATGATCGCCGTCATGCACAGGCCGTTGTAACCGTTGCTGCCGGGTGCGAAACCAACGCGTTCGGCCAGCGCCACCACGATCGGCAGTAACAACAGCATGCGCGCGACCGTTGCCGGCATGAAAAACGACAACGCCGTTGCCACCAGCGCCACGGCCACCATCAGCGCCGCGTAACTGCCGACAAAGCGTTCGAACAACACGCCGGCGAAACGGCGGCCGAGACCGGTGGAGCCGACTGCTTCAGCAATAATGAGTCCGCCCAGCACCAACCACATCGTCGCCGAGGTAAACGACGAGAACACCACTTGCGGAGACGCAATGGCCAGCACCACCGCCAGCAGGAAAAACAGCAGCGAAGTGATGTACTCGGGGATCACACCGGTGGCCCACAGCCCCACGGTCAGCAGCATCAATGCTGCAGCGTGCATGACCACCGGCGATGCGCCGGCCGGCGGCGGCAGAAAATAAACGACTGCTGCCGCCAGGGTGGCGAGTGATGCCAGCAGCGTGGAAATTCTGAAAACCAAGGCGCCCCTCATTGATGAAGCGAACGATTTGTCATTGTACGACGCACCTGCGGCTGCATTATTTGTTCACGTGCACTTTCGCCAGACCGCCAAAAACCAGCAGTACCGTCGTCAGAATCGCGGTGGTCAGCGCAATCAGCACCGTCACCCATTGAATGCCGATCCAATCGGCGACGATGCCTTCAATCATGATGCCGACGGACACGAACCCCGGGTAGAGTTGCTGCAGGCTGGTGATGCGGCCGCGCATGTTTTCCGGCACGCACATTTGCAGCGTCGCCTGGTTGCTGGTAAACAACACCATCTCGGCGCTGCCGGAGGCAATCAGTGCGGCGCAGGCCCATGCCACGCTCGGCGCTGCCGACAGCAACAAAAAACCCGCACACATCGCATACACGGCGCAGGCCTGCACGACGCCCTGCTTCTGCGACAGCATGCACTTCGACGCAAACCAGCTGCCGCCGACGCCGCCAACCCCCACGCTGGTCAGCAGCATGCCCAGCACTTCGGGGCCGGCATGAAAAACGTCTTTGGTATACACGGGCAGCAGGCCGCCGAATATCGGCACCAGCAACAGAAACGGTGTGATGCCGATCAGCAGCAGCACGCGCGCGGTGCGATCGGTCACCGCAAAGCGCACGCCTTCGGCCAATTCTGCAAACGCCGAGCGGCCGCTGTGCACGATCTCGCGCGGCGGCAAGGTAATGTAATAAACCGTCGTCGCCGCGGCGAAATACATCGCCGCCTGTACGAACAGGTTGCCCTCGGCACCGAACCAGCCGATCAGATAACCGGCAATCGCCGGGCCCGTAATGCGCGCGATCGAAAACGCGATCATGTTGATCGCCACCGCCTGCATCACCTCGCCGCGCGGCACCAGATCAAAAATGATGGTGAGGCGCGCCGGACGGTCAAGCACCGCCGCCACCCCCGACACCAGCACAAAGACAAACAGATGCCAGACCTCGGCTTTGCCGGTGGCAAGCACGATGCCGAAGACCAATGCGGTGAGCGCCGAAATCACCTGACTGCCCATCAGCAGTCGGCGCCGGTCGTAACGGTCGGCGGCAACACCGGCGAGCGGCGCACACAAAAACATCGGAATGGCGCGCATGCCCATGATCAAGCCAAGCAGGCTCTTCGAGCCCGTCATGTCATAGGCGAGCCAGCCGATGGTGGCCTGCTGAATCCACTGCCCCGCATAGGAGGCGAAAGAACCGAGCCAGAGATTGCGAAAATCGCGGTAACGCAGCGTTGCCAGCAGCGGCCCGTCGAAAGAAACCGGACCGCTCAATGAATCTCCGGGTCCGGTGTAGGCGCAGCGTTGTCGCGGTGCAGAAAGTCGAAATCGCAACCGAGGTTGGCCTGCGTCACGCGTTGCTCATACAACGCGCCGAAGCCGCGCGTGTAATGCGGCGGCGCTTGCTTCCACGCGGCGCGGCGTTTGGCCAGTTCAGCGTCACTCACTTTCAATTCGAGTTTGCGCGCGGCGACATCAAGCTCAATCAGATCGCCGTCGTGCACGAAGGCCAGCGGCCCGCCGATGAAGGATTCGGGTGCGACATGCAGCACACAGCAGCCGTACGAGGTGCCGCTCATACGCGAATCGGAGATGCGCACCATGTCGCGCACGCCTTTGGCGAGCAGTTTCTTCGGAATCGGCAGCTGCCCCCACTCCGGCATGCCGGGGGCACCGAGCGGCCCGCCGTTCTGCAGTACGATCACGCAGGTCTCATCGATATCGAGTTTCTCGTCATCGATGCGTGCCGCCATGTCGTTGTAGTTTTTGAACACCACCGCGCGGCCCGTGTGTTTCAACAGGTGCGCCTCGGCTGCCAGCGGCTTGATCACCGCGCCGTCCGGCGCGAGATTGCCGCGCAGCACCGCCAGCCCGCCGTCCTGCGCCAGCGCGTTGGCGCGCGGGCGGATCACATCGGTGTTATAGATCTTCGCGCCCTCGATGTTTTCACCGAGCGTTTTGCCGTTGACCGTCAGGCTGTCGAGGTTCAGCAGATCGCCGATTTCATTGAGCAGCGCACGCAGGCCGCCGGCGTAATAAAAATCCTCCATCAGGTATTTCTGCCCGGCCGGCCGGATGTTGGCGAGCACCGGCGTGTTGCGCGCGATGTCATCGAAGCGTTCGAGTTCGAGTTTGACGCCGGCGCGACCGGCCATCGCGATCAGATGGATCAGTGCGTTGGTCGAGCCCGACAGCGCCTGTGCGGTGATGATGGCATTGTCGAATGATTTCGCGGTGAGTATGTCCGAGGGCTTCAAGTCCTCCCACGCCATTTCAACGATGCGGCGGCCGCTGTAACTCGCCATGCGCGCATGATTCGAATCGGCGGCGGGAATCGACGCCGCGCCGGGCAACGTCAGGCCCAGCACCTCGGCGATCGACGTCATCGTCGACGCCGTGCCCATCACCATGCAATGGCCGGGCGAACGCGCGATGCCCTCCTCGACCTCCTGCAATTCCTTGTTGGAGAGATTGCCGGCGCGAAATTCGGCCCAGTACTTCCAGGTATCAGTGCCGGAACCGAGCGGCTCGCCGTGCCAGTTGCCGCGCAGCATCGGGCCGGCCGGCATGAAGATCGCCGGCAGGTTGGCGCTCGTCGCGCCCATGATCAATGCGGGTGTGGTTTTGTCGCAGCCGCCCATCAGCACGCAGGCATCGACCGGGTACGAACGCAGCAGCTCCTCGGTTTCCATCGCCAAGAGATTGCGGTACATCAGCGGCGATGGTTTCATGAACGGTTCGGACAGCGTGATCGCCGGCATTTCGAGCGGAAAACCGCCGGCCTGCCAGATGCCGCGCTTGATCTCCTCGGCGCGCACGCGGAAATGCGCATGGCATTGGTTGATGTCGCTCCAGGTGTTGATGATGGCGATCACCGGCTTGCCGCTGAAATCCTCGCGCGTAAAACCGCTCTGCAGCGTGCGTGAACGGTGGCCGAAGGCGCGCAGGTCCTGTGCGCCATACCATTTGTGGCTGCGCAGTTCTTCGGGTTTTTTGCGGTTTGCCATTGCGAATATACCGATCCGGAATTTTTTGAGTGATCCGTCACTCCCGCGAAAGCGGGAGTCCAGAGGAAGCACCATGACTCGCGAAAAGCTGGATTCCCGCTTTCGCGGGAATGACGATTTGGAATGCACCGATTATGCAGGACGCGCTTAACATGCAGCAAGCGCCAGGGCTTTTCTCAATCCTCAATCCGGATACCTCGATCCTGATTCCTGTATCATCCGCAGCAATAGGATTCCCGGAGAAAATCATGAGCAACGCAAATCGCATCAAGGGCGTGTTGTCGCCCGTCGTCACCCCGTTCAAAGCCGACTACTCGCCGGATACCGGGCGCTTCGTCGCGCACTGCAAATGGCTGATGTCGCAGAACTGCGGGCTGGCGGTGTTCGGCACCAACAGCGAGGCCAACTCGCTGGCTGCCGAAGAACGCATGGGGCTGCTCGATGCGGTGGTCGCCGCCGGCGTGGATACTTCGCGCATGATGCCGGGCACCGGCTGCTGCTCGATCACCGAAACCGTCAAGATTACTTCGCATGCGGTGAAACACGGTTGCGCCGGCGCGCTGATGCTGCCGCCGTTCTATTACAAGGGGGTGAGCGAAGAAGGCCTCTACCGCCATTACAGCGAAGTGATCCAGCGAGTCGCCGATGACCGGCTGCGCATTTATCTGTACCACATCCCGCCCGTCGCCGTGGTCGGCATCACGCCGGGCCTCGTCGAGCGCCTGCTCAAAGCCTACCCGACCGCCATCGCCGGCATGAAAGACAGCTCGGGCGACTGGAACAACACCAAGACCTTCCTCGATGCTTTTGCGAAATCGGGCTTCGACGTGTTCGTCGGCTCGGAATCCTTCCTGCTCGCCAACATGAAGAACGGCGGGGTGGGCACGATCTCGGCGACCGCCAACGTCAATCCGGCGGCCATCCACAAACTCTACACCGAATGGAAGAACGCCGACGCCGATGCGCAGCAACAGCGTCTCAACCTCGTGCGCGACACCGTCGGCAAGAAATACGTGATGATCTCTGCACTGAAGCAGACCATCGCGATCTACGCCAACGATCCGGCTTGGAGCAAGGTACGTCCGCCCTTGGTGGAACTCAACGCCGATCAGGGAAAATCGCTGGCGGCGGAACTGAAGGAAATCGGTTTCGACATGCCGGGACTGAAGCGCACGGCGTAAGCATCAGCAACAACCGTTGCGCGCCGCCGCGGTGGCATGCAACGGTCAGCGCTCGTTTTTTTCTGGCGGCGGTTGCGTTTCGCCGAGCGTTTCCATGATGCAGTCGAAGTCGTAATGCTCGGCGCCGATATCGTTATAGGAATCGAGCAGGTTCTGCGTCAGCAGCACCACGCAAAGCGGCCCCAATATGCAGACTGCGAGCAGTCCCGCGAGAAGTAATTCGTTCCAGTTCCAGCCAGACATGGTTGTTGCAGTCGCTCGGGTAACACAACGGGTCTAAGCTAACCGATCAATCCGGCCCCCGATACACGACCTGTGGTCTAGCTCCACGGTATGACGTTGTGAGCGGCCGACCCGGCTGCAACAGACATAAAAAAACGCCCCGCAGGGCGTTTTTTGTTGGCACCACCGCAATCTTTGCAGCGGCACTCGCACACTTTACGCGGCGATATCGGCCTTGAGACCGGCCTTTTCGATGCCGAAGGCGCAGACAGCTTCGTCTTCATCGCCGGTGCCACCGCTGGCGCCGGCCGCGCCGAGCACATTGCCTTCGGCATCGCGGATCAGTGCAGCGCCCGGCTGCGGCAAAAAACGGCCTTTCGAGGTGGCGGCCAGCGAGAGGAAGAAATTGGGGTTTTCCTTGGCGCGCTTGCCGAGCGCGCGGCTCGAGCAACTCATCGCCACCGCACCCCAGGCCTTGCCCAGCGCAATATCGAAACGCGCCATGCTGGCGTTGTCTTCGCGTTGCACGGCGACGATGTTGCCGGCGTCATCGAGCACGACAACGGTCAGCGGCTTGATTTTCATTTCTTTGGCTTTGACGAGCGCCTGCTCGATGATGGTGTTGGCTTGTTTGAGCGTGAGTCTGGACATGGAATTCTCCGTGGCTTTCTGAATATGACTGGCAAGATGGGGTGGCGGCGCGCCTATCATACAGCGCCGGCCGGAACGAAAAACGCGATTGACTATACAAGCGCGTTGCCGCCGGTGTCAATGCAACAGCCGCGCACTTTGCAGGGGCGGCGGGATATGCGAGACTGAACACGGATTCCTGAGGAGTACAAGATGCACGCATTGTTGTTGGCTGCGGCCTTCACACTCGGCCTGACCGCAGGCGCGGCGGCAGTTGCAGCGGATTATCCGCTGCGCCCGGTGCGCATGATCGTCGCCAACGCGCCCGGCAGCGCCAGCGACATTTACGGCCGCATCGTGTTTACGCGCATGTCCGAACGCCTCGGCCAGCAGATTGTCATCGACAACCGGCCCGGCGCCGGCGGCACACTCGGTGTCGAGACTGCGGCGCGCGCGGTGGCCGACGGTTATACATTGGCGACGGTCACCGCGGCGGTGATGACGATCGCGCCGCATGTCTATGCGAAGATCGGTTTCGATCCGGTCAAGGACTTCGCACCGGTGTCGGTGTTTGTCAAAACCGAAACGGCCTTGTGCGTGAACGCCGCGCTGCCGGTGAAAACGCTGCGCGAATTCATCGATCTCGCCAAGGCGAAACCCGGGCAACTCAACATGGCCTCGGCCGGCATCGGCTCGACCAGTCACCTCGGCGGTTTGATGTTCGCGACGATGGCCGGCATCGAGGGCAACCACATCCCCTACAAGGGCGGCGGCCCGTCGGCACTCGCGCTGGTGCAAGGCGAATCGCAATGGACGATGGGACCGTACGGGGCCTATGGCAGCCACGTCAAGTCGGGGCGCGTGCGCTGCCTCGCCACCGGTGGCGACAAACGCTCGGCGCTGACGCCCGATCTGCCGACCATTGCCGAATCAGGTGTCGCCGGTTTCCGCTACTACGGCTGGAACGGCGTGCTCGCACCGCGCGGCACGCCGCCAGCGATCGTTAACAAGATGAACAGCGTGATGCGCGATGTACTCGCCACCGCCGATCTGCGCCAGCTTTATCTGGCGCAGGGCGAAGAACCCGCCTACTCAAGCGTCGAAGAATTCCGCAAAATCATCAGCGATGATTTCGTGCAGATGGGCAGGATGGTCAAACTCGCCGGTCTCAAACCGGAATGAGCGCGTTGCGTTTACTGCTTAGCGCGCTATTTTCCTGCGCTGCGGCCGCGCACGCAGCGGAACCTGCCTACCCGCAACGCCCGGTCAGACTCATCTCGCCCAGTCAGGCGGCCGGCGCCAACGACGTCATCGCGCGCATCATGGCAGCGCGCCTCGGTGAAGTGCTTAACGTGCAGGTGGTGGTCGACAATCGCGGCGGTGCCGGCGGCATGATCGGCGCCGACATCACGGCGAAAGCCACGCCCGACGGCTATACGCTGCTCGCGGCGTCGCTCGCCACGCATTCGATCCTGCCGCATGTCTACGGTAATGTGCCCTACGACGCCGTGCGCGATTTCACACCAGTGGCGCTGTTCGCCATCGTGCCGAATCTGCTGACGTCGGGACTGTCGTTCGGACCGAACAATGTGAGAGAACTCGTCGCGCTCGCCAAAGCCAAACCGAACAGCATCAATTACGCCAGTGCCGGCGCCGGTTCCGCGAGCCATTTTTCCGGGCTGCTGTTCGCGAAAATGGCCGGCATCGAAATCGTGCACGTGCCGTACAAAGGCGGCGCCCCGGCGATCACCGCCCTGATGGCCGGCGAAGCCGGATTCAACTTCGGCCCGATGCCGGCGACCATGTCGCTGGTGCAGAGCGGGCGCCTGAAGGCACTCGCCGTCAGCAGCAGTAAGCGATCGGGTGTATTGCCGAACGTGCCGACGGTCAGTGAATCCGGCGTGCCCGGTTATTCGTCTATCGGCTGGTTCGGTTTGATGGCGCCCAAAGGCATGCCGCGCGCCATCGTCTTGAAGCTCAACGATGCGGCTGCGCGCGCCATCAGCGCGCCCGAAACATCGAGGCAGTTGTTGCAGATCGGCGCCGACCCGACGCAACGTACACCCGAGGAATTCGGCGCATTCGTGCGCGAAGACAACGCGCGTTACGGCAAGCTCATTCGGGAAGCGGGCATCAAGCTCGAATAAGCGTACGATTTAACCGGCAAACGCGTGCCGCGTGTCCTGCAACACAACGATCAACGCATCCTCATCGACGGTGCCGATGCGATGCAGCATATCGGGCGGCACATGCAACGCGCAGTGCCGGCCGACGCGATGCTCGACGCCATCGATTTCCGCGACGATCCCGCCTGCGGCGACAAACACGAACTGCTCGTTCGGATGACGATGCGCCGCGCCGCGTTGATTGCGGTCAGCGCGCATGCGCGCGACGTGCAGCGTTTCGCCGGTGACGAGATCGCCCGACCAGATGCCCGACGCGATGCCGGGCGTGACACGCGCGTTCGGCGTGCGGCCCGGCTTCTCGGCGAGATCCGCGAAGTCGTAGATATAGCGCGTTTTCACACCAGCGGTGTCGCCGCGACAGGCCGCCATCAATTGCGCGGTGGTTTGCAGGGGCTCATCACTGCGCGTGCCGAAGCCCGGCAGAAAATTCGGGCCGTTGTACTTGCCGTCCACCGGCGGGCCGACAATACCGTGGCGCGTGTCTTTCATTGCAAAGAAGACAAGATCTTCGTCGGGGCAGGCCATACCGGTGTGCACCGCCTGCGATGGCGTGTGCAGCAGCGTATCGACCGGCGCAAACACCTGCTCGCCCTCGATCTCGCCGGTCATCACGCCCTGCACGATGTAGTTGATCTGTTCGTTCGGATGCGTGTGCGCCTTGGCGCCCGAGCCGCGCGCCTGGCGGCCGAGTGTGACGATCAGATGCGTGCCGGTGAGCACCGCGCCGACGGTCGACGACTTGCCGGTGGCCAGCGTCGGCCCCGACAACAGACGTTTGGCGGCGACGCGCGCGCTGGTCGGCCCCTCGGGCACCGCGTCAAGGCGGGAAAAATCGTAAACGTATTGCGTACGTGGTTGCTGCGTAACCGATCCCATGCGATCCCCGGATGAAGTCCCGCAATGTCTGCGGATTATTTTCTGTCATGCTAGCACAGGCCTCCGCCGGCGCAGCCGCCGGGCTCTTGCGCGCACAGGGCAGACGGCTGCATGCCGGCTGGATTAAAATGAACCCCTGAACCGCGTCGTCGCCTAAATGATGCGGCGCGCTTACCTGAGGAAATCAAAATGCGTACACGCAAATTTCTGACCGCCGCTGCCCTGTTGGCGGTTTCGTTCGCCGCTGCTTCGGCTGATGCCGCACAGGCTGCGCCGACCAGCTTCCCGGAAAAACCGATCCGCCTCGTCATTGGCAGCGCGCCGGGCTCCGGCCCCGACATCATTTCACGCGCGCTTGCCGAACGCCTGTTCGGCGCCTGGGGCCAGCGCGTGGTCGTTGATTCACGGCCCGGTGTGGCTGGCGTGCTAAGCGCCGACTTGGTATTGCACGCGCCGGCCGATGGCTACACCTGGATGATGCTGACCTCGCAACTGCTGGTCGCCACCGCCGTGTTCCCGAATATCAAATTCAATCTTGAAAAAGATTTCGCCTCGCTGAGCCTGATCGGCACCACCTCCTTCGTGCTCGTCGTCAATCCGGAAATCCCGGCGAAGTCGATTAAGGAACTGATCGAGTATGCAAAGAAGACACCGCTCAAGTACGGCTCGGCCGGCACCGGCGCGTCCGAACATCTGTCGGGTGTGTTGTTCACCAAGCTGACCGGCACCGACATGCTGCATATCCCGTACAAAGGGGTCGCCGAAGCGGTGGCGGCAACCATGGGCAAGGAAGTGAATCTCACGTATGGCGTAGTGCCCGCAGTGCTCGGCGCCGTGCAGTCCGGGCGCGTGCGCGCGCTCGGCGTGACCGGGCCGCGGCGCAGCCAGCTCCTGCCCGACGTGCCGTCGATCTCGGAAGCGGTGCCCGGCTATCAAACCCTGGCCTGGTACAGCGTGGTCGCGCCAACCGGCGTGCCGGAGGCCGTGCTCGCCAAAACCAGCGCCGCCATCAGCAAGATCGTCAAAGATCCGCAGTTCGGCGAACAATTGAAAGGCCTCGGCCTCGAAATCGTCGGCAGCGATCGCGCAGAGCTTGAAAAATTCCGTGCCGACCAGCGGAAATCAATCACTGAAATCGTGAAAATTTCGGGCGTCGATACCAAATAACCACCCAAAAGCGCGTTTTCGCACGACACCGCGGCTCACATTGAGGCGGCACACGATGTCGCCGCAATGGCTTAAGTTTTATATAAATCAATAGCTTGAATCTTCTTCTCCGCCGGAAACTGCAATTTTCAGCGGTTTGCGCCAGCGCAAATGTCACGGAGATTCCGCTTGTCAGAACGGCCCATAGCGGTGAAACTCCCGTGGTCGATTGGTTATTGGCAAGTTCTCCTGGCATCCGTTCCGGATGTTTTCGTGATTTTTCCCGATGGATCATTTGATGCCGCGCTCAATATCGTGCACGGCCTATTGCAATACACATACTAGGAACACAATGTCTACTACGGGCACCGTAAAGTTTTTCAATGCAACCAAGGGCTTCGGCTTCATCGCACCGCAAGACGGATCGAAGGACGTTTTCGTCCACATTTCGGCCGTGGAAAAAGCCGGTCTCTCGACGCTGAACGAGAACCAGAATGTTTCGTTCGACCTCGAGCGCGGCAATAACGGCAAGACTTCCGCCGTCAATCTGAAGGCTGTGTAAGCGAGTTCTGAGCAAGCGACCGTTCGCGGTCGCTTGCGGTTTGTCGAAACCAGACTGCGCCCGATGGCGCAGGCAGCCGCCGGTCCAAGGCGCAGGTTTCGCGGGCGGCCGCTACCGGTTGCCGGAAATCACGGGGCGCTCCCCGTGTGCTAAAAACAGATATTTCGACTGGGCGATCGAGCAGTTCCGCCCGGCCTCCGGGCCATTTATGGTCCACGTTACAAAGTTGCGGCACGAGCGGATAACATCCCGTTTGCGATGCCGCATATGACGCACCAATAACTACGATCAGGAGCATTTCGGATGCAGCGAATCCTTGATTACTTGAAGAACCACGGCGAACGGCTCGATTCCGAAATCGCCGCAGCAACCGGCATGACGGTTGAAAACGTGCGTGTCGCAGTGTCGGATCTGTCGGCCAAGGGCGATGTGATGGTGTGCCGCTCGATCCGCTTCCGCGACGGCAAACATATCGAAGCCGTGTTGTGCCGGATCGCCGGCTATATACCGCCTGCGGCACCTGGCCGCAAACCCAAGGCACAAACGGAAAAGAAATAAACGGTTGCGGCCCGAGGGGTCGCACGTTTAACTACAGATTCAGCAGCGGCGCTGAAGCGCCGCGCAGCCTTCAGCCCGAGGCCGCCGTCTTCGGGCCGATCATCCCTTCCTTCTCCAGCAACGAATAGATGCCGCCGGCCTTCAGGAGGCCGAGCAACTTGGGTGGCAATGCAACCGCCTCCAGCGCTGCACCGCGTGTGATGTTTTTGACCGTTGCCGCATCGAAGTCCACTTCCGCAACATCGCCTTCCTCGAATGCATCGAAGACATCCGCGCATTCAATTGCCGGAAATGCAAAGTTCACGCAATTGCGAAAGAACAGCCCGTTGATCGAGTGGGCGACGAGACAACTCAAGCCGAGATTCTTCAGAGAACGGGCGGCCGGCCGGCTGGAGCCCATGCCGAAATTGCGCCCGGCCACAAGGATGTCTCCCGGCTTGACCTGTTCAGACCAGCCCGGCCGGTTGGCACGGAAGACCCACGGCGCCTGCTCCGCCGGCGTCAGATAAAACGCCTGGATCGGCAGGATCAGATCGGTGTTGATGTTCTCGCCGAATTTCCAGACGCGCGATTGAAATTTCATAAGACCTCAAATCCCGACACAGCGGGCACAGAGAACATTTTTTGATCCGGTCGTCTCTGTGTTCTCTGTGAACGCTGTGGCTGCACTTGCATTTTTCAGTTTAAAAACTCGCGTGGATCGGTAATCGTGCCGGTGACTGCAGAAGCCGCCACCGTCGCCGGTGAACCCATGTAGATTTTCGCGCTCGGGTCACCCATGCGACCTTTGAAATTGCGTGTCGTCGCCGTAATGCAGGTTTCATTCGGACCGAGCACGCCCAGGTGTCCGCCGCCGCAGGCGCCGCAGGTCGCCGGCGTGACCACTGCGCCGGCTTCAATCAATGTTGAAATGACGCCGCTCTTCAGCGCCTCGCGGTAAACCGTCTGCGAAGCCGGCGTGATGATCAACCGCACATGCGATGCAACACGCCGGCCGTCGAGTATCGAGGCGGCGAGTTCAAGATCGTCGAGCGTGCCGTTGGCGCACGAACCGATGAAGGCCTGGTCTATCTTCGTGCCGACCGCGTCGCCGACCGGACGCGAGTTGTTGACCACGCTGTCCGGATAGGCCACCAGCGGCTCCAACGCACCGAGGTTGACCTTGCGCACCGCGGCGTAATGCGCATCTGCATCCGCAAACACCGGCTCGAACGGCGCTGCGTTGCGCGCGCGCACCCATTCAAGCATCACGTCGTCGGGTTCGAAGGTGGCGAATTCCGCGGACAGCTCGGCTGCCATTGTCGTCAAGGTCTTGCGCGCGTTGATGCTGAGGCTCTGCATGCCGGCGCCGCCGAACTCGACGTTCATCGTCGCGTGGTCACCGTGTTCGCCGGCGATCTGCAGAAAGGCATCCTTCGCCGTGACCGCGCGCGGCAGTTTGCCGACCAGTTCATAGCGCACCGTTTCGCCGACGCGAAACCAGGTTTCGTTTTTGCACGCCGCATAGACGATATCGGGCTGGCCGACACCGCGCGCGATGCAATTGAATACGCCGCCGCTGCAGGTGTGTGAATCGCTGCACAGCAAAACGCTGCCGGGCAGGCCATAACCGTGGTCGGCAACGAGCTGGTGCGCGATGCCCTGCGAGTAGCCGACATCGTGAAAGCGCTTGATGCCGAAGCGTTTGACGAATTCGCGGCCGATGCCGTGCGCAGTGGCCGAGGCCTGCGTCGCCGCCGGCACGCGGTGGTCGAAGACGACGATGATGCTGTCCGGATCATTGATCTTCAGCACCTCGCGCCAGCGATTG
This sequence comes from Chitinophaga pinensis, assembly GCA_943329075.2. GTDB lineage: Bacteria > Pseudomonadota > Gammaproteobacteria > Burkholderiales > SG8-41 > PALSA-1004. Next base: position 28,900 of record CALQCM020000030.1, read on the forward strand.
GTCATGAAGTTGTTGTCGAACAGAATGACGGTATCAACGGCGACCGTGACGAGGTCGCCGGGCGAAACTTTTTTCAAGCCGCCCTTTTTGGCGAGTATCTTTTCGGCAATGGTCATGCCCATGCTGCGCTCCCGGCCTTAACCGCCGACAAATTCTTTCTCGAGTTCGTCGAGCTGTTTCATGCCCATCAGATCGTTCAGTTCATCGAATGAGGCCAGCAGATCCGGGCGGTCGATCACGCGATTGTGCTTGACGACCTCCTCCTTGAACACCGCCATCGCGTTCTGCATGCCCTTCAGCGCAGCGGTGGAAAGAATACGCGGGTAGCTGACACCGCCGACGCCGAGATCCTGCAACTCTTTGGGTGACATCAGCGGCGTGGTTTTGCGCGAGCGCATGCCGAGGCCCATGTTGACAATGAGTTTTTTCGGCACGTTTTTGGCGACCTTGGCGATGTCTTCCTTCGACAGCAGCGCATCGGCGTATAAAACATCGGCGCCGGCTTCCGCGTACAGATTCAAACGGCGGATCGCCTCATCCACACCGTGCGGCCCGGCCGCGTCGGTGCGCGAAACAATCACAAAATCATCATCGCGGCGCGCATCGACCGCCGCCTTGACCTTCTGCACCATTTCCTCGGCGGGGATGCACGATTTGCCCGCCATGTGGCCGCAGCGTTTCGGCCACACCTGGTCTTCGAACATCAGCGCAGCCATGCCGGCTTTTTCAAAAGCGCGCACGACGAAGTGGACGGTCATCGCATTGCCGTAACCGGTGTCGGCGTCGGCGCGCATCAGCAGGTCGTCGCAGCAATCGGCAAGACGCCGCGCATTGTTAAGATTTTCGTCGAAGGTCATGATGCCGCGGTCCGGCCAGCCCATGCGGCTCTCCGACACGCCCGCACCCGAGATCGAGGCCGCCTTGAAACCGTTCGCGGCGACGAGTCGCGCGGTGTAACCATCATAGATGCCCGGCTGAATCAGAATCTCCGGTGCATTCATCAATTCCTTGAACTGGCGGCCTTTGCTTGCCATTAAACTCTCCTCGGATAACGCTCGCGCGACGCGTTGCGTGCGCGGGCAGATTGCTGCAGGGTAAAGTGCGATTATTGCATATTCGACGCGGGCATTTTTTGCGTCCTGCCGCCGCCGAGTCAATCCGCGCTTGGGAATTGCAGTGCAGTCCAATAAAATGGACGGCCAACCGGAAACCAGAACATGAAACGCATTTATCCGATCGCAGCAGTGTTTGCCATTGCGGCTTTCAATTCCGCCTTTGCGCAGAACTATCCGGCGAAACCGATCCGTATCATCGTGCCCAGCACACCCGGCGGCAGCGTCGACATGCTGGCGCGCACCATCGGCGCGCGGCTCGGCGAGCGCTGGGGCCAGCAGGTGGTGGTGGACAACCGCTCGGGTGCCGGTGGCATCATCGCCGGCGAACTGACGGCGAAAGCAGCACCCGACGGCTACACGCTGATTATGGCCACCATCTCGTCGATGGCGACCAACGTCAGCCTCGCGCGCAACCTGCCCTACGATCCGGTGCGCGATTTCGCGCCGGTGACGCACGTCGCCTCGCAGCAGATCGTGCTGCTGGCCAATGCCAATTTCGCAGCGAAGACGCTACCCGAACTGATCGCGCTGGCGAAAGCCAAGCCCGGCCAGATTGCCTTCGGTACCGCCGGCAATGGCACCGGCGGCCACCTCGCCGGAGAATTGCTCAAAATTCTCGCCGGTATCGACCTTACGCACATTCCCTACAAGGGTTCATCGCCGGCGCTGGTCGATGTCATCAGCGGTCAGGTGCCGCTGACGCCGATCAGCATCAACACCGCGCTGCCAGCGATCAAATCCGGCCGCGTGCGCGCGCTCGGCGTCAGCGGTGCGCACCGCTCGCCGGCCTTGCCCGACACGCCGACGATGCAGGAGTCGGGCGTGCGCGGCTATGAGTCCTATACCTGGTACGGCCTGCTGGCACCGAAGGCTACGCCGCGTGCAGTGGTGCTCAAGCTCAATGCAGAAACCGTGGCCATTCTGAAAATTCCGGAAGTGCGCGAGCGCCTGCTCGCCGACGGCGCCGAACCGGTCGGCAACACGCCGGAACAATTCGGCGCTTTCATCAAATCCGAAATCGAGAAATGGGGCAAGGTCATCAAGGCCGCCGGCCTCAAAGCCGAATAGCCCTGTCGCCCTGTCGCCCTGTCGCCCTGTCGCCCTGTCGCCCTGTCGCCCTGTCGCCCTGTAGCCCTGTAGCCCGGAAGGAGCGCAGCGTATTCCGGGAAAGCCGTCCGCGGATTTCACTGTATTCGATCCGGGTTACGACTTTCTGCGCACGCTATCGAGATGCGCGCAAACCTGTCGCGCGCCGTTCAGGACGCGCGGCGTCTGCCGCTGGATCGCATCGGGATCGACGTGCAGCGCCGGCAGATTGCGCAGGCCTTCTAGGCGCGATTGCGCGCGCCACAACGCCGAGAGTTCTTCCGCCGACACCGCCGAGCCGCCGCCGAGCACCACCTGCGGTTTGCGCGCGATCACGTCTTCAAGCGATACCACCGGCGTCAGCAGCGGCAATCCGGCGAAAATGTTCTCGCCCCCGCACAGGCGGATCACATCGTTGATCATATGGTGCCCGTTGATTGTCATCAGCGGCTGGTGCCAGATTTCATAGAAGACACGCACTTTCGTCTTGCCGGCAGATTGCGATGCCAGCGCCTGCACGCCGTGGTCAAAGGCGCGCGCCGCCGTTTCAGCCGCCGCCGCGGTGCCGGCCAGTGCGCCGATCATACGCAACACCCGCGGCACGTCCGCCAGCAGGGCCGGTTCGATGACAACCAGTTTGAGGCCGAGGCGTTCAAGACGCGCAATGTCGGCAGCACGATTGCCGCTTTTCCAGGCGACAACAAGGTCCGGTTGGAGGCTCAACACGCGCTCGGCATCAATGCTGGAGGCGTCGCCGATCTGCGGCAAGGCCGCCGCCTCCGCCGGATAATCGCTGAAGCGTGGCACCGCGGCGAGTTGCGCGCCGGCACCCGCCGCAAAAACCAGTTCGGTGATCGACGGTGCGAGCGCGACGATGCGCACCGCGGGCGCGGACAGCCGCAGTACGCTGCCGCGGTCGTCGGTGACAACGATATCGGCAATGCAGGACTGCGACGCAACAATACAGCGCGCCGCCAGCACCAGGCACAACAACCACTTCATGGATTTCAAGCCGGATGGGTCAGGAGATGGCTTGATAATAAAGATTTTGCGGGTGCCGCGCCTGCGCAAAGAAAAACCAGCGCTCGGCCAGCAGACCCGCATACTGCACACCGAAGGCAATGGCGAGCCATTGCAGGGCACCGCTGGCCAACGTGACGCCGATGAGGACGAGTGGCACCGCAAACACGCCGAGCAGAAAAATCCATTTCACCGCGCACACCACGGCAACCGTGCGGCCGTGGAAAAACTCACGCGTATTAAAACTGCCGCCCATCGCGCCCTGTGCCTTCTGCGCGATTTTCGGGTGCGCAATGCCGACCGCACTCTGCAGCGTTGATTTCGGCCGCAACTGCGCATTGCGCAGCAGCGACAGGCCGCGCGTCAGTGCCGCCAGCGCGGTGGCAAAACCGGCGATTACAGCAAGCGCCACTGCCAGCGCAGACGATACTGCCGTGGCCAGCACTGCCGCCAGCAGCACGCCCGAAGCGGTGCCGAGCAGCAGAAAATTCACGAAGGTCAGCGGCGTATGCCATTCCTGCAGGAACTTGAGGCAGATATAAATCATCGCCGTGCACAGAAACAGCGCCAGGCACAACAGCACGCCCGCCGCACCGATCCACACCGCACAACTGAGGTTCGTCGCCTGCGCGTAACCATAAGCGGCCACCGCCGCCATGAAGGCCGGCAGCACGATCACTTCGCGCGACAGCCATGAGGTGCGCCACATGGCCATCGCGCGCCACGCGCGCTCCGGATGGCCAAGGTGAAGAAACGATGCGGCAAGCCCGCCGATCAACAATGCAAACGAAACCGCGGAACCTGTGACGAAGTATTGCGCCGGCACCACCGCCAGCGCGCCAAGCCGCACCGCGATATCCACGCCGAACAGCGCCATAAACAGGCCCTGCCCGGCACCGATCAGGGTGGTCAGAAAAATCACGGACCAGGCCGGATTCATGACTTGGCCGCGCTGCTTGGCGCGGGCGTATACGCGCCATCGATACTGCGCGGATCAACCGGCGCCGGATTGCTGCCGGCAGCCACCGCCGGATTGGGTTTGCGCGGCAGATATTGATTGGCCGGCTTCGTCTCCCACTCCGGCATCAGCGCATAACCGCCGCGTTCACGTATCGCCAGCGAGACATTCGATTCCGGATCGTGCACATCGCCAAACAACCTCGCATTGGTCGGGCAAGCCATCACGCAGGCCGGCTTCCTCTCTGACTCCGGCAGTTGCGTGTCGTAGATGCGGTCGACGCACAACGTACACTTCTTCATCACCTGCTGTTGCTCGTCGATTTCGCGCGCGCCGTACGGACAGGCCCACGCGCAGTATTTGCAGCCGATGCATTTGTCGTAATCGACCAGCACGATACCGTCTTCGGCGCGCTTGTAACTGGCGCCCGTCGGGCACACCGGCACGCAGGGCGGGTCTTCGCAATGCAGACAGGACTTCGGAAAATGCACGGTCTCGGTCGCCGGGAATTCACCGACCTCGTAAGTCTGCACGCGGTTGAAGAAGGTGCCGCTGGGATCCTTGCCGTAGGGGTTCTGATCGGTCAGCGGGCCGGCACCGCCGCCGCTGTTCCATTCCTTGCAACTCGTCGCGCAGGCATGGCAGCCAACGCACACGTTCAAGTCGATCACCAGTGCCAGTTGCGTCATGACGCGCCTCCCGCCGTGCGCGCCGGCGCCGTGAACTGCGGCATTGCGACCTCCGCTTCGTCAGCCAGCGCGGCGCGGATGTTGACGCGCACGTCGTACCAGCCGGCCTGGCCGGTAATCGGATCGGAGTTCGAATAACGCGCACCGTCCTGCAGCGGCAGTTCTTCGGAGATCAGATGGTTGAGCAGAAAACCGCGCTGCGATTCATTGGCGTCCGCGCTCAGCGCCCACGCGCCCTTCGACTTGCCGATCGCGTTCCAGGTCCATACCGTGCCCGGCTCGACCGCCTCGCTGTAACGGCACATGCAGCGCACTTTGCCGTGCATCGACTCCACCCACATCCAGCCGCCGTCGGTGATGCCCTGCGCCCCGGCAGTGCGCGGATTTACGTATAGATAATTGTGCGAGTGGATCTGCCGCAGCCACGCATTTTGCGAGTCCCACGAGTGGTACATCGCCATCGGCCGCTGTGTCACCGCATTGAGCGGATACGTTTCGAGATCCGTTGCCTGCGCTTCCAGCGGCGCGTAATAAAACGGCAGCGGATCGAAATATTTGTGCACGCGTTCGCGCTGCGCTTCAGGCGGCCGCCGCGTGTCGGGGCCGCGACCTTCGGCGGCGAGGCGAAACTTCTGCAAGACTTCGCAATAAATCTGGATCACCACCGGGTCCGGGAATTTGCGCAGCTTCATTTTCTGCGCCCACTCGTGATAACCCTGGTTCCAGTTGCGCATCCACTGATGCTCTTCCGGCATCTTGTGGTGGTAAACGCAATTGTTTTTCGCGTACATCTCCCACTGGTCCGGATTCGGCTCGCCGACCAGTGACTTGCTGCCGTCCTTACCGCGCCAGCCGATGAGGAAACCCTGGCCCGAACCGGGTTCGGTTTCGAAGTTGACGATGAAGTCTTTATAACCGGTGAACTTTCGCGTGCCATCGGGCTTGGTGAAGGCCGGAAATTTTAAACGTGAAGCCAGTTCAACAATCACTTCCTGGAACGGCCGGCACTCGCCCTTCGGTTCGACCACCGGCACCCGCACCGAATCGCAGGGGCCGTCGAATTCCGAAATCGGCCGGTCAAGCATCGACATCGTGTCGTAGCGTTCGAGATAGGTGGTGTCGGGCAGGATGAGATCGGCAAATGCGGTGGTTTCGGATTCGAACGCATCGCAGACGATGAGGAAGGGGATCTTGTATTCACCATCGGCGTTCTTGTCGTTCAGCATGCGCCGCGCTTCGCTCGTGTTCATCGACGAGTTCCACGCCATGTTTGCCATGAACAGCATCAGCGTGTCGATCGGATACGGGTCGCCGCGCCACGCGTTCGTAATCACGTTATGCATCATGCCGTGGATCGCCAGCGGATATTCCCACGAGAATGCCTTGTCAATGCGCACCGGCGAGCCGTCGGCATTGACGAAGAGATCGTCCGGCCGCCCCGGAAAACCAAGTGCGGCGCCGTCGAGCGGCATGTCCGGTTTCACCGCCTCGGGTTTGTTCGGATTGCGCGCGTAGACCGGCGGCGTGCTGCGCGGAAACGGCGCCTTGTGGCGGAAGCCGCCGGGGCGATCAATGGTACCGAGCAGCGACATCAGGATCGACAGCGTGCGCACGGTCTGAAATCCGTTTGAGTGCGCGGCGAGGCCGCGCATCGCATGGAAGGCGACCGGGTTTCCGGTCACGCTGTCGTGTTTACGCCCCCAACTGTCGGTCCAGGCGATCGGCAGCGTGATCTTGTGGTCGCGCGCAGCGATACCGATTTCGCGCGCGAGGCCGCGGATTTTTTCCGCGGGAATGCCGGTGATCGCCGCCGCCCATTCGGGGGTCGAATCGCGCAGGCGTTCGCGCAGCAGCTCAAACGCCGGCTTTACTGGCGTGCCGTCGGCCAGCCGGTATTCACCGGTCAACGCGGGATCGGCCCCCTCGGTGTGATTGACCACCGTGCGCTTCGAATGCCGGTCCCACCAAAGCTGGCTGTGGCGGCGGAAGGGATTCTTGACGACATCCTCGGCGTCGCAGACCATCAGGCCGAATTCATTGCTCGCCGCATCGAGATTCACCAGATAACCGGCGTTGGTATAGCGCGCGAGAAAATCGCGATCGTAAAGCCCTTCGCGCACAAGCTCGTGACACAGTGCCATCAGCAGCGCGCCGTCGGTGCCCGGCTTGATCGGCACCCACTCGTCGGCCACCGCCGAATAACCGGTGCGCACCGGGTTGATCGAGATGAAACGCCCGCCGTCGCGCTTGAATTTCGAAATCGCGATCTTCAGCGGATTGGAGTGATGGTCCTCAGCGGTGCCGAGCATCACAAACAGCTTGGCGCGATCGAGATCGGGCCCGCCGAACTCCCAGAACGAACCGCCGATCGTATAGATCATGCCGGCAGCCATGTTGACCGAACAGAAGCCGCCGTGCGCTGCGTAGTTCGGCGTGCCAAACTGGCGCGCGAACAAACCGGTCAGCGCCTGCATCTGGTCGCGGCCGGTGAATAACGCGAATTTTTTCGGATCGGTCGAACGCAGTTTGGCCAGACGTTGTTCAATCGTAGCCAGCGCCTCGTCCCACGAGATCGGCTCGAACTCACCGGCGCCGCGCTCGCTGCCCGCCTTGCGTTTGAGCGGCCGCGTCAGCCGCGCCGGCGAATTCTGCTTCATGATGCCGGCGGCGCCTTTGGCGCAGATCACACCCTTGTTGAGCGGGTGCGCCGGATTGCCGTCAATGTAACGCACCTCGCCGTCGCGCACCGTCACGCGTATGCCGCAGCGGCAGGCGCACATGTAGCAGGTGGTGGTTTTGACTTCAGTGGCGCCGTCGGACGCCTGAAAACCGGGTATCGGCTGGTTCACTTGCGGTAATGCCCGCAGCGACGTTGGAAACAGGATTTTTTCACCAGCCGATGCTATCAACATAAGCGGGGTTGCAGCTTCAGTTTTTTTTATGCCGCCATAACCGCTACCGCTCAAGAAAAGCCCTTTTCAACCGTTAAATAGAGCTAACCCGCATCGTTTGCAGAGGCCCGCCAATATGAACAACATCGCACGAATTCTGGCCGCTCTGCCGGTCCTGGCGCTCGCCCTGACGACCACTGTCAGCGCCGAGGAGCATAAATCGGCGGAAAAACCCGCCGCATCGGCAAAGGCCGCGCCAGCGATACCATCCTCCCCGGCAGCCCCCGCAACCGCCGCCGCCAAACCGGCTGCAACGATCGCGCCGGTTGCCACGCCCAAAACCGCCGCCGCGGCACCCGTCGTCCGCGCACCCGCGGAACCGGTCGTGGCGCCGCGTCCACGCGCCAAACCCCAAAGCGCCGCGCCACAGCGCGTCGCACTGGCGACCACAGCCGTTGCGGAAAAAGCCGCCGAGCCGGCGGCACCTCCGCATACGCTGCACTGGTCGTACGAAGGCGAAACCGGGCCGCGGGCATGGGCAAAGCTGTCGCCGGAGTTCGCCAAGTGCGGCAGCGGCGAGCGCCAGTCGCCAATCGACATCCGCGACGGCATGAAACTCGACCTCGAACCGATCAGCTTCGAATACCGGCCCAGCAATTTCAAAGTCATCGACAACGGCCACACCATTCAGGCCAATGTCGGCGGCTGGAACGCGATGCGCGTGATGGGGCGGCGTTTCAGGCTGGTGCAGTTCCACTTTCACCGGCCCTCCGAAGAAGCCATCGACGGCCGGCAGTTTGAGATGGTCGTCCATCTCGTGCACAAGGACAGCGAAGGCCGGCTCGGCGTGGTTGCCGTGCTGGTCGAGGGCGGCGCGCGGCAACCGGCGATCCAGGCGGTGTTGAACAACCTGCCGCTGGAAAAAGGCGAGGAAGTGCCCGCCGCAACCAATCTCGACCTGACGCAGATCCTGCCCGAGAACAAAAAATATTTTACCTACATGGGTTCGCTGACGACGCCACCCTGCAGCGAAGACGTGCTGTGGATCGTCATGCAACAACCGGTGCAGGCGTCGGCTGATCAGCTCAACCTGTTTTCGCGGATCTACCCGATGAACGCGCGCCCCATTCAGGCGGCGGGCGGCAGGACAATCAAGGAATCGAACTAGGCCGCGGCCATTGCAGCCGGCGCAGACCTATTTGATGTATTGCAGCAGTTGCGCGCTGGTCTGGCGCAGCCGCTGCGAGAGCAGCGTGACGAGCTTGATCAGTATCTTCGAACCCAGCCCCGGTTTGTCGTGGATGATGCGACCCATGTTGTCGCGCGTCAGCACGCCGAAGGTCGTGTTGCGCAGGGCGATGCAAGTGGCAAAACGCGGCGCGCCGTCAATCATCGACATTTCGCCCAGTGTGGTGCCGGCTTTCACCGACGTCATATATTGCTGGCCGCCGAGCAGGTTGGTCTTGTAGATATCGACTTCACCGTCGATCACCATCAGCATGTAATCGCCGGTCTCACCTTCCTGCAGGATGGTGTCCTTCGGCCTGGCCTTGTAGATATGCATATACGAGGCCAGCACCTCGATGTCATCGCGCGTGAACTCGGCAAAGAACTGCGAACGGCCGACAAGACCGAAGATGGCACCGGCGTAGGCCGCGCCGTCGCCAAGATCCTCCAGTGACGCGAGCCGCTTGCGATCCGATGCCTGGTCTGCCATCTGCCACTCTCCCGTCCTGCGGCGAAGTATTTCGCTGCGCTGGTTACTCGTCGGCCTCAGTGCGTTTGACGCGGCGTTTGCGCACGCCGTCGGCCAGGTTCTCGAGCAGTTTGTGCGTGTCCTCCCAGTTGATGCAGCCGTCGGTGATGCTCTGTCCATAGACGAGCGGCTTGCCCGGCAACAGATCCTGGCGTCCGGCTTTCAGATGGCTTTCGACCATGATGCCGAAAATGCGCTCTTCGCCGGCGGCCATCTGGCGCGAGATGTCGGCGCCGACGTCCATCTGTTTCTGCGCGTTCTTGCTTGAATTGGAGTGGCTGAAATCGACCATCAGGCGCTGCGCCAACCCGGCTTCGGCCAGCCCTTTGCCCGCCGCATCAACGTTGGCTGCATCGTAATTCGGCGCCTTGCCGCCGCGCAGAATGATGTGGCAGTCCTCGTTGCCCGAGGTCGAAACGATCGCCGAATGCCCCTCTTTGGTGACCGACAGGAAATGGTGCGGCGCCTGCGCGGCGCGGATCGCATCGACCGCGATCTTGATGTTGCCGTCGGTGCCGTTCTTGAAACCGACCGGGCAGGACAGGCCCGAGGCGAGTTCGCGGTGAATCTGCGACTCGGTGGTGCGTGCGCCGATGGCGCCCCACGACACCAGGTCGGCAATGTACTGCGGCGTGATCATGTCAAGAAATTCGCAGCCCGCCGGCAGGCCCATTTCATTGATGCCCACCAGGAGTTCGCGCGCAATGCGGATGCCGGCGTTGATGTTGAAGCTGCCATCGAGCTTCGGGTCGTTGATCAAACCCTTCCAGCCGACGGTGGTGCGCGGCTTTTCGAAATACACGCGCATGACGATCAGCAGATCATCGGCCAGACGGTCGCGTTCGGCCTTCAGTTTCACCGCGTATTCGCGCACCGCCTTGACGTCGTGGATCGAACACGGCCCGGCGATCACCAGCAGGCGGTCGTCGGCACCATGCAATATGCGGTGGATCGCCTGCCGCGTGCTGTAGGTAACTTCGGCGGCCTTGTCGGAGAGGGGAAACTCGCGCAGGACTTCCGCCGGCGTCACCAGTTCCTTGATTTCAAGTATCCGTAAATCGTCTGTTTTCTGCATGTCAGGTCCGTTTAAACGCCGCTCAAAGCCAGCAAAATCAGCAAATTATAACGCAACTGCCGTCGGGACCCGCTGACCGACTCGCTTTGCGCCCAGGCCGGCGCGGCGCTTCACGCCGGCGCGCCCGCATCCAGCGCGCGGTAGCGCACCTCAACGATTTCCAACTCCTCGACGCCCCCGGGTGTGCGCAGCGTGACGACATCACCTTCGCGCGCCTTGTTGAGCGCGCGCGCCACCGGTGATATCCAGCTGATGTGGCCGCGCGCCGGATCGACCTCGTCCTGGCCGACGATGCTGACGGTGCGCTCAACCCCCTTGCTGTCGCAATAGGTCACGGTGGCGCCGAAGAACACCTGGGCGACGCCGCTGCGCGCCGGATCAACCACCTCGGCGATATCGAGGCGCTGGGTCAGAAAGCGGATGCGGCTGTCGATCTGGCGCAGGCGGCGCTTGCCGTACTGGTAGTCGGCGTTTTCAGAGCGGTCGCCGTTCGACGCCGCCCACGTGACCGTTCTGACGACTTCGGGACGCTCGCGGTCGAGCAGATCCTGCAACTCGCTTTTCAGGCGCGCGTGTCCCGCCGGCGTGATGTAGTTTTTCGCACCGGCGGGCAGCGGCGGCAACGCGTTTTGTTCATCATCGTCCGCGGGCTGCGACGCGCGGTCGCGTTCAAGATCGGCGAGCTTGCGCATGACTCTGCAACAGTTAAGCGGTGCCGCCGACCGTCAGATTATCGATGCGCAGCGTCGGCTGACCGACGCCCACCGGCACGCTCTGCCCTTCCTTGCCGCAGGTGCCCACGCCGGTATCGAGCGCCATGTCGTTGCCGATCATCGCCACGCGCGTCAGCACATCAGGGCCGTTGCCGATCAGTGTTGCGCCCTTCACCGGATAAGTCACCTTGCCGTCCTCGATCATGTAGGCCTCGGAGGCCGAGAAGACGAACTTGCCGCTGGTGATGTCGACCTGGCCACCGCCGAAATTCACCGCATACAAACCGTTCTTCACCGAAGCAATGATTTCCTGCGGATCGCGATCGCCGTTCAACATATAGGTATTGGTCATGCGCGGCATCGGGATGTGCGCAAACGATTCGCGCCGCCCGTTGCCGGTGACCGGCACGCCCATCAGGCGCGCGTTGAGGCTGTCCTGCATGTAATTCTTCAGCACGCCGTCTTCGATCAACACATTGCACTGCGTCGGATTGCCTTCGTCATCAACGTTGAGCGAGCCGCGTCGCGACTGGATCGTGCCGTCGTCCACCACGGTGACGCCGGGCGCGGCGACGCGTTCACCGATACGGCCACTGAAGGCCGAGCTGCCCTTGCGGTTGAAGTCCCCCTCAAGCCCGTGGCCAATCGCCTCGTGCAGCAGCACGCCGGGCCAGCCCGGCCCCAGCACCACGGTCATCGGCCCGGCCGGTGCCGGACGCGCGTCGAGATTGGTCAAAGCCTGTTCGACGGCTTTTTTCGCGTAATCGTCGAGCATGGCGTCGGTGAAGTAAGCGTAGTCGAAACGCCCGCCGCCGCCGGCACCGCCCTGCTCGCGGCGGCCGTCCTGCTCGACGATGACCTGCAGCGACATGCGTGTCAGCGGCCGCACGTCGGCAGCGGTCACGCCGTCGCTGCGTGCCACCATCATCACTTCATATTCACCGGCGAGGCTCGCCATCACCTGCGTCACGCGCGGATCAAGCGCGCGCGCCTTGCGTTCGATTTTTTCCAGCAAGGCCACCTTGGCCGCGTCATCAAGACTCGCCAGCGGATCACGCGGCACGTACAGATTATGGCCGCCACCGCGACGCGCAATCTGCGTGGCCGCGTTGCCGCCCTGGCGCGCGATGGCACGCGTGGCCTGCGCCGCCGAGGTCAGCGCGTTGAGGCTGATATCGTCAGAGTAGGCAAATGCGGTTTTCTCGCCGGTGATGGCGCGCACACCGACACCCTGGTCGATGTTGAAACTGCCCGATTTGACAATGCCTTCCTCGAGACTCCAGCCCTCGCTGCGGCTGTACTGAAAATACAGGTCGGCGTAATCGACCTTGTGCGCGAGCATCTCACCGAACACCTGGTCGAGCGCGTTCTGGTCGAGGGCGTGCGGCGCCAGCAGGGTCGCCTGCGCGGTATCGAAGGCGTTGGCGGCGGCTGCCGTTTTCACTGCGGTATCTTTGCTCATGCGTTTCCTGCGTTAAACATTGGATAGCGGGGCGCTTGCGCAATTGCGCAAGCGCCGGAGAACCTTCAGATACGGTGCAATATGCGGTGCTGCAGTGCCGGCAGGTTGCCGCGCAAGCGTTTCAGGTATTGCGGATTGATGCCGGCGCTGACCACACCCGAACCGCGCGGCAGGCGGTCGAGCACCACGCCCCACGGGTCGACGATCATGCTGTCGCCATGCGTTTCGCGCCCGTTCAGATGATACCCGCCCTGCGCCGGCGCCAGCACATAGGCGAGGTTTTCAATGGCACGCGCGCGGATCAGTGTTTCCCAGTGTGCCTTGCCGGTGGTTTCAGTAAACGCCGACGGCACGACGATGATATCGACATCCTTCATCGCGCGGTAGAGTTCGGGGAAACGCAGGTCGTAACAGATCGACAGGCCGATGCGGCCGAACGGCGTGTCCACCGTCTGCACGCTGTTGCCCGGCTGTATGGTGCGCTCTTCCGAATAATTCTCGTCACCCATGTTGAAGCCGAACAGATGCATCTTGTCGTAGCGCGCCACCTGTCTGCCCTTGTCGTCGTAGACGAGGCAGCTGTTGCGCACTTTTTTCGGATCGTCCGAGGCCAGCGGCACCGAACCGCCGATGATCCAGATTTTGTGTTCGCGCGCGGTCTCCGCCAAAAATTTCTGGATCGGCCCCTTGCCCTCCGCCTCGCGCACCCTGACCTTGTCGGTTTCCTGCAGGCCCATGATGGCGAAATACTCCGGCAACGCAACCAGTCTGGCGCCCTGTGCGGCCGCCATCGCGATCAGACGCCCGGCTTCGTTCAGGTTGGCGCTGACGTTCGGTCCCGATGCCATCTGCACGCCGGCGATGCGCGCCCCCGCCGCAGCGGACACGGCGGTCACGTTCTTGTGCGGCCGCGCGCGGCCGACGGAAGAGGCTGGTTGGGTGGTCATTTCAATACTTCGATCTTCAGTGCCTCGTTGGGCTTGACGTCGTTGAGCAGGCTGATGCGCGCAGCATCCACGGCCAGCGTCATCAGCCAGGCGCGCAATTCCTCGGCCTGCAGCAGCGGATTCGGCCCGTAGCCGTGATGAATGACGATACGCGAACCCGGCTGCGCAATATGCAAACGTATCGCCTCGCGTATCTCGGCCTGCTCGAGCACCGTGCGCGCCGCACGCGGGCGGTCCCACAACTCGGGCGCGATCACCAGCTGCTCGGCGGCAAATACCGGCGCGGCACAGAGGCACAGCAGAACCGCGCCGCCGAAGTGTTTAATTTTCCGCATCACTTCTTCCCCGCCTTGTCGCTTTTGTCGAGTTCGGCCGACTGCGACGAATCGAGCTTCGCCATCTGCGGATCGCTCCAGGTGCCGGTCACACTGTATTCATAGGCCGCCATCTGGTTGATCGGGTCTTTCAGCAATTTCTGCGCGACAAAGGCGGCAATGCCGGCAATCGGCCCGGCCACCAGCGCGCCGGCCACCGACAGGCTGTCCGACACGCTGGGGAACACCTTGACGCGCAGCTTCTGCGTCTCGGCATTCAGATCGACGTCACCGCTCATCAGAATGCGCACCGCCGGCCCCTGGATGCGCAGGCTCTCGGTGTTGGCGATACCGCGGCTGACCTTCACCGCGCCGACGATTTCATCGAAGGCCAGGCCCTCGGTGAAAATGTCGCGAAAATCGAGCGACAGGCGGCGCGGCAACGATTGCAGGCTCAGGATGCCGAGGAGTTTGCCGACACCGGGATCGAGTTTTATGAACTGGCCTTTGTTGGCTTCAATCACAAAGTTTCCGGACAGGCTCGGGTAATCGATATCGCTTGGATTGCCGTTCCACGACAGCGGCCCCTCGAGTTTGGCGCTGCCGCGGCGTATGCCCTCGGGATAACCCATGCGGACGAGAAATTTGCCGATGTCGACGACTTCGAGTTTGACATTGACCATGGTGCGCGGCTGGCTGAGCCAGGCCTGCCACGAACCCTCGGCCTGTATCGTCGCGTCCGGATTGACCACGCGCAGGCGCTCGATCTTCCAGTCGCGGCCGTCAGGCACCGCACTGAGTTCGAGTTTGCCGAGATTGGTCGGTCCGAGCTGAAATTGCTCGGCAACGATATCGAGCGCCGGCAGTTCGGTCGGCGGCTCCTTGTCACCCGCCGCCGGCTGGCGCGGCGCGGTGGACGGCGGAATCACCAGGTTTTTCATGCGCGCGGTGACCTTGCCGCGGCCCTGTGCGCGCCAGCCAATCTCGCCGACCAGTTCGCGCCCGACCACTGCGGTCTGCCAGTTGCCGTTCTGCACGGTGCCACTGATGGCCAGCTCGTTGAAACGGCGGCCCATCACGTTGAGCGAGCCGAATTTGAGATCGAGGCCGGCGATATCGAACTGCGCGCCGCCGGCGGGCGCACCTTTGACGAGAGCGAGCCACTGGTCGAGATCGAATTGCTTGAGTCCGCCGGTGACCCACACACCGCGCCGCTCGGAGTCGGTGGCGGGGCTGCCAAAACTGACGACACCGCGCTCAAAAACAGAGCGCGTTGCTTCGCGCCGTCGCTGCAACTGACCCGCAACGATATTGCCGACCGCAAACAAAAGACGATCCTGCGTCGCATTGGTGACGACGCGCTCAAACCTGAACGGCAGCGTCTCGGCGGCGGCTTTTGCAAACGGCGCCGGCAGGCTGGAGGCCACGCCCTGCAAGGACGACTCCAGCACCAGATCAGCGAACTGCTTGCGCAGCACGACGGACGCCTTCCAGTCTGTCGCGCCGCTGAGCGACTGCGCGAAAAATGAATTGGTGGTGCGGCGGAAATTGTCCATGTTGATGCGCCCGGCAATGTTGATACGCGTGCCGTCGCGCAGCGTCGTCGCATTGATGCTGGCCGGCCCGCCGAGGACGTGCAGCGTGCCGTTGGACACACGCAGGCCGGTGTCGGTGAATTCAAGCCGCGCGTTGATCTGATCTGCCGCCGGGAAAAACGCCTCGGCGCTTTCGATCGAATTGTTCAGAAACTGGTAAACACCGGCCACCCGGGTATCGCGCGGATTGCTCAACGGTATCGTCAGCTTGAGCGCGAGCTTGCCGGCGCCCTCGGCGCGCATGTCGCTCGTGAAATGGTCGATCATGCCGCCGACCGGGCTCTTCTCGATGAAGTTGAAAAATTCCATTGTCGGCCCGTCGACATCGCCGCTCACCGTCAGCGTGCGCGGCGATGTCATGACATCGGCGATTTCCGCGCGCACACGGGAGATTTTGGCGCCCAGAATGGTGCCCTCGCGCGCGATGATGTCCATGCGCCGGCCGCGAAAAGTCACGTCGGCATCCAGGTTCTCAATGCGCGGCCAGTCATCGGCGAATTCAAGGACGCCGCCGTTCAAATGCGTAGTCACCTCGAACAGGCCGCCGCGCCCCTCGGGAAACGGAAAGTCGTTGAGGTTGCCGCGCAGGCGCAGCTTGACGTCCTTCGACGTGCCGCCGAGCAGCGCCGCGCGCAACCATTGCCGCGGCCCCGGCATTTGCAGCGGCAGGTAGTGCAGCACGCCGCGCGCCTCCAGGCGCGTCAGGTTGGCGGAGATGTCGGCGTTGCCGCGTCCTTCCGCCGCCGTCTGGTAACTGCCCGACAGACTGCCCGAAACGTCTGCATTCGAAAACGCAACCGTATTGAGTTTGATCTCGTATTGCGCGCCGTTGCGCTGCCAGCCGACCTGCGCGTTGAGCACTTCAAACGACAGCTTCTCGCTGAACAACAGCGGCAGTTGAACTGCTGCGTTTTGCGTGTTCAGATAAAGCGTGCCGCCCTTCTCGTTGCCGTCGATCTGTCCGCTGACGCCCTGAAAGCCCGGTTTGCGCCCGACCGCGTTGAGCCCCAGGTTGACGAAACGCGATTTCACGCTGTACAGCTCGGGTTGCGGCCACTCGCCAGTCCATTTGACGGCCACATCATAGAGGCTGCCGCGCGGCGCGTAGTGGTCGAGTTCGCGGCGCAGGGCGGCGTTGAACGGCAGATTGTCGGCAAACGCCACCAGCGGTTCGAAATCGACCGCGTTGACCTGCAGTTCGCCGTGCGCCAGTCTGCCGTTCGCGGCGCGTTTGTAACGCAGCAGCATATCCATCGGCTGCAGGGTCAGCGTGTTGGCCGACATGCCGAGTTTGGAAGTGGTGACTTCGAAGCCGTCGGTGGTCTGCTTCCAGCCGATACGGCCCTTGAGTTCGTCGAGCTGCAGATCGCGCACGTCGGGAGCAAGGCGTGTCTTCACCTGCGCGATCTGCACGTCGGCGGTGATTTCCGACGGCTCGCCCTTGTCGAGCGCCGCCCAAACGCGCACCGCGCCTGCGCCGTGCGGAAAATAAACCGGGAAATCGACCCACTCGCGCCAGGCCGCGATATCGGTGTAATCGAGCTGTACGAACAACTGGCCGTTCCATTGCGCCAGCGCCTCGACCGTGCGCCCGGTGAGATCGCCGCGGATGTCGAGCGGTGTGGCGATTTTCTCCGGCGGCACCGCGCGCAAACCGAAGCGGTGGTGCGAGCCGAAATTCTCCAGACGAAAATCAACACTGGTCAGCGCCAGCACCGGCGCCTGCCGCATTTCATCGTGCCATTTGATGGTGGCGCCATGGATGGTGATTTCATCCTGGCGCAGCAGCCAGTCGGAAAGGCCGCCGCCGTCGACACTTTTGCCCATTTCGATGCCCGCCACCGAAATGACGCCGCGCTTGTCGCGACGGATTTCAAGATCCGGCCCGTCGATGCCGATGAGGTCGAAACGCGGCTCCCAGTGCACCAGCGACCACCACGACAGCACGCTGTTGACACGCTCAAGCCTTAACGCCACCTGCCCGGCCTTGTCGAACAACGCGAAGTCATTCAGCGTAAGCTGCAGGTTGACGCCGCTCCAGCGCCCCTCAAGTTTGCCGATGGTGACGCGCTGGCCGGTCGCCGCACTGAGGTTCTGCGCGATCGGCTCGCGGTAGTTTTCGATATTCGGCAAAAACCAGAAACGCGCTGCGCAAACGATCAGCGCAAAGACGAAACTCAGGACAAGCAGCGCCCAGCTCACCACGCGGTAAGTGAACAGCGAACTGACCCCCAGCCACCTGAAAATTTTTATGCCCGGCACGGTGCGCGCTAGAATCCGGAAAGTAGTGGCAACATAATGATTTATTTCCTGATTGTAACCTGAAATGTCTGCTTATAACGGCTCAGCCTCAAGCCCCGATGACAGCCCGGTCGCGCGCGCGCGATCGCTCTCCCGTTATGCGCTGCGGCTGCTCAATGCCGAGCCGGATTTACTGACCGCCGCGGACGTCGCCGTGCCGCTCGACCGTGCCGCCATGCTGTCGCGCCTCGGTGCCGGACACGCCGACGACAGCGCCCTGATGCGCGACCTGCGCGTGCTGCGCAAACACGTCATGCTGCGGCTCATCGCGCGCGATCTCGGCGGGCTGGCCGATCTCGAAGAGGTGGTGACGACAATTTCCGCGCTGGCCGAAATCGCCGTCGAGCGCGCCGTCGCCCATCTCGAAACAAGCCTTGCCGCAGACTACGGCGCGCCGACCGGCGCCGACAGCGGATCGGTCCAGCACATGCATGTCATCGGCATGGGCAAACTCGGCGGTCACGAGCTCAATGTTTCGTCCGACATCGACCTCGTCTTCGCCTACCCCGAGGACGGCGAAACCAGCGGCGCGCGACCGCTCAGCAACCATGAGTTCTTCGCCCGGCTGGGGCGGCGCCTGATCACCATCATCAATGAAATCACCGGTGACGGTTACGTTTTTCGCGTCGATATGCGCTTAAGGCCGCTCGGTGCCGACGGGCCGCTCGCCTGCAGCTTCGCCATGCTCGAAAATTACTTCATCACGCAGGGGCGCGAGTGGGAGCGCTACGCCTGGATCAAGGGCCGCGTGCTGTGCGGCGACCGCGCCACCGAACTCGCCGAACTCGCCGGGCATTTCGTCTTCCGGCGCCACCTCGATTACAGCGCCTTCGAATCGCTGCGCGATCTGCACCAGCAGGTGCGCCGCGAAGTCGAGCGGCGCGACATGCAGGACAACATCAAACTCGGGCCCGGCGGCATCCGCGAGGTCGAATTCACCGCGCAGTTGTTTCAGCTGGTGCGCGGCGGGCAGGACAACGCCCTGCGCACGATGAACACGTTGAAGGTGCTGCCGCTGATTGCAGAGCGCAACCTGCTGCCGGCGGCGGCGGTGGCCGAATTGATGGCGGCCTACGTTTATCTGCGCAATCTTGAGCACCGGCTGCAGTATCTCGACGACAAACAGACGCAGGCGCTGCCGGCAAACGCGGAAGACCAGGCGCTGATCGCCGCCGCCATGAATGCCGCCGATTATGCGGCGATGTTGCGCGAACTTGACCACCACCGCGCGGCGGTGACGCGCCACTTCGATGGCATCTTCGCCGATTCGCGCGGCGACGAGCATCCGCTGGCCACACTGTGGCATGGCGGCGAGGACGAAGCGCTGCGCGCGGCGCAGACGGAAATACTGCGCGCGGCCGGCTTCGCCGATCCGGCGCACGCGCTCGCCGCCATCGACGGGCTGCGCAACAGCAGCCGCGTGCGCCAGATGCCCGAAGCCAGCCACGCGCGCATGGCGCGCCTGGTGCCGCTGATCGTCGAGCAGTCGGCGCAACTGCCCAATCCCGACGCCACGCTTGATCGCATGTTGCATCTCGTCGAAAGCATCAGCCGGCGCGAGTCCTACCTTGCACTGCTGCTGCAATATCCGCAGACCATCGCGCGCAGCGCCACGCTGGCCGGCGCCAGCCCGTGGGCGGCCGACTATCTGTCGCGCCATCCGATCCTGCTCGACGAACTGCTCGATTCGCGCAATTTGCGCGAAGAACCGGACTGGCCGCGACTCGAAGCCCAACTGGCGCGCCAGTTGAACGAAGCCGGCGGCGACCGCGAACGCCAGATGGATGCGCTGCGCCACTTCAAACACGCGCAGACGCTGCACCTGCTGACACTCGATCTGGGCGGCGAACTGACGATCGAACGCCTGGCCGATCATTTGAGCGCGCTGGCCGACCTTATTCTTGCGGCGACGCTGCGCCTGACGTGGAGCGATCTGCGCGGGCGCCATTGCGAATTGCCGCGCTTCATCATCGTCGCCTACGGCAAACTCGGCGGCAAGGAACTCGGTTATGCCTCGGATCTGGATCTGATTTTCCTGCACCAGGACCCGGCCCCCGAAGCGGCGGTCAACTACGCGCGCCTCGCCCAGCGCATGAACAGCGCGCTGTCGAGCGTGACTGCGGCCGGCGTACTCTACGAAACCGATCTGCGCCTGCGCCCCGACGGCGCCAGCGGCCTGCTGGTGAGTCCGCTTGAGGGTTTTGCGGCCTACCAGAACGAACACGCCTGGGTATGGGAACACCAGGCGCTGACGCGCGCGCGCTTCGTCGCCGGCGACGGCGAACTGGGCACCGCCTTCGAAACGCTGCGCGCGGAAATTCTGCGCCGCAAACGCGAACTCGGCGCCCTGCGCGCAGAAATCGCTTCGATGCGGCAAACAATGCTGGACGCACACCCGAACCACAGCGGCCGCTTCGACATTAAACACGACCGCGGCGGCCTCATCGACGTCGAGTTCATCGTGCAGTATCTGGTGCTGGGCCACGCCCACCAGCACGCCGCACTGACCGGCAACATCGGCAATCTGGCGCTGCTGAAACTGGCGGCCAAACTCGGCCTCGTTGAAAAAAGTGCGGCGCAGGCGGTGCACGACGCCTACCGCCGCTTCCGCACGATGCAGCACGCGCTGCGCCTGCAGGGCGACCGTTACGCACGCGTCGAGGCCGGCGAACTCAGCAGTGAAATTGCCGCGGTAACCGCATTGTGGGACCGGGTGCTGGGCGCCCCCGCAGAGCAGCCTGTTTAATGCGGACTAGGGTTTGATCAGCCCGAGCAGGCGATAAGCCGTGATCTCGCGCTGGCCCTTGACCTTCAGGGGCTCCGGGCCCTCGAACTCATAGAGTCCGCGCAGGCGGCGGTAAGTCGTGACATCGACCAGAATACCGCCGGTGGTCGCTTCCGTCGTCAGCCGGCTGGCGATGTTGACGGTATTGCCCCACAGATCGTAAATAAATTTGCGCACGCCGATGACGCCGGCAGCGGCCGGGCCGGTGCCGATGCCGATATGCATGCCGAGCGGCCGTCCGTCGCGCGCCTTGCGCTTGACGATGCCCTCGCGAATGTCGATCGCCATCTGCGCGATCGCCTCGGTGTATTGCGTGCTGTGGTGGTGCAACCCGCCGGCCACCATGTAGGCGTCGCCGATGGTCTTGATCTTTTCGAGGCCGTACTGGTCGGCGAGGTTGTCGAACCAGGAAAACAGTTCGTTCAGCATATCGAGCATTTCGCGCGGCGGCATTTCCTCGGCGAGCCGCGTGAAATCGGTCAGGTCGGCGAACATCACCGTGCAATCGGCCAGACTGTCGGCGATCACGCCCTGCTCGTGCTTGAGGCGCTCGGCGATATGGCCGGGAAGCACGTTGAGCAGCAGGCGTTCGGAACGCTGCTGTTCGGCCTGCAGCAGGATGTGTTCGACGTCGAGCGCGTCTTTGAGACGGTCCTTCTCGCGCACGAAGTAGACCACCAGCAGATAGACGATGGTCGACATCGCTGCAAAATTGAGCACGAAGAAGACAGCAATGGTCTGCAGCGGCAGGCCGCTCTGCTTGTCGGCGCCGTAGGCAAGGTAATAATCAAAGAAGCCGGAGATCGCCGTCATCACGATATAGGCGAAGAACCACGGGATCGACTCCTTCGGGCCCTGGAAGATCATGACGCCGATCGGCGCCAGCAGCGCCCACAGCATGACGCCCGACGAGGTCACATAACTGCCGATCGACCACTGCATGATGAACGGCACGAACAGGTAAAGGCTGGTCTGGGCGAAACGGAAAAACTCGAAATTGAGCCGCCAGATGTAGATGCCGAGAGTGGTCGCAGAGACCGCCATATAGACCAGCGGTACGGTGGCCGAATACTTGATGCCCATCGCCTGGTAGATGACGAGCCACAGCATTGACGCCGAACCCATCAGGCCGCAGGCGAAAATCAGCAGCGTCTTGTGCAGCTTTTCTTCATCGCTGTCGTCGGGACCGATGATGCGCGCGGTGATCCTGCCACGCAATTTTTCAGCAAATGCAATCATCAGCGAACAGGTCCCAATTTCGTATTTGGCGGCACGACCCATGCATCAACCCCGGCACCCCGCTCGTCCATTGCAACCGCAATTATGAGAGGCCCGGGTTGATTTCTGCGGAACGGCAATGTTACATCAATCCCTTGTGCGGTCAAGGAAGAGCATTATCCAGCGGGGTATGAGTCTGAACGGGGAACGTGATTCCAACGGGGTTTGAGTCTGGGGAGGTATCTGCGATCGATCATGATGCGAGGCATGGTGATCGATATGAACGACCAGCAGTTGCTGACCCTAGCCCAGTTGCAGGG
>CALQCM020000031.1 GCA_943329075.2 Chitinophaga pinensis
AACGTAAAGACAGGCGGAGGGCGGTTGCGCAATGCGTTCGCTTGCCAGCAGCAGGGATGCGGGATGCGGTTTGAGATGGGGCGTGGTATCGCCGCCGACGATGCAGGCGGCGCGTTGGTGCAGGGCAAGACCTTCGAGCAGGGGGTGTGTAAAGCGTTCTGCCTTGTTGGTAACCACGCCCCAGAGAATGGAGTTGTTCTCCAGTGCGGTCAGCAGTTCCGCCATCCCTGGAAACAACTGCGTTTCACGACAGACGTTGCGTTCGTAGATGTCGAGAAATTCGACCCGCATGGCTTCGTAATCCGCATGGTCCGGCGTCATGCCGAAGCCTGCCCCGAGCAGACCGCGCGCGCCCATTGATGTCACGGGTCGCGTCTTTTCGAGAGGGACCGCATCAAGACCGCGCGCTGCGCGCATGCAGTTGATGGCGTAACAAAGATCGGGTGCGGTGTCGGCGAGGGTGCCGTCAAGGTCGAAGAGAACGGCTTTGATCATGTTTGCCACTCAGGCTTTCACGCAGTGCAGGATGTAGTTGACGCTGGCGTCTTGACCCAAAGCGTATATTTTCGTCAGCGGGTTGTAGGTCATGCCGGTGACGTCGCGCAATTCGAGGCCGGCGCGGCGGCACAGCGCAGACAACTCGGACGGTTTGATGAATTTGGCGTAATCGTGGGTGCCGCGCGGCAGCATGCGCAGCACGTATTCTGCGCCGACAACGGCGAACAGATACGCTTTCAGATTGCGGTTGATGGTTGAGAAAAAAATATCGCCCCCGGGTTTCGCCAGCGTTGCGCAGGCCTGGATGGTGCTCGCCGGATCGGGCACGTGCTCGAGCAGTTCCATGCAGGTAACGGCGTCGAAATGCTGCGGCATCTCACAGGCGAGGTCTTCGACCGCAGTATTGCGGTAATCGACGTGATTGCCGGTTTCGACCAGATGCAGGCGCGCGACCAGCAAAGGCTTTTCAGCCAGATCGATGCCGGTCACCGTCGCGCCGCGCACCGCCATACTCTCGGCAAGTATGCCGCCGCCGCAACCGACATCAAGCACGGCCTTGCCCTTGAGTCCGACCCGCGCATCAATGTAATCGAGCCGCAGCGGATTGATATCGTGCAGCGGTTTGAAATCGCCCGACGCGTTCCACCATTGGTGCGCGAGTTCGCTGAATTTGGCGATTTCGACCGGATCGACGTTTTTTGTCATGATGGCGAGGGGTGCAGCCGGTCGCGCCAGTAGTGGCTGCGGGCCAGCAGTTCTTCAGTGTCGAGATTGGCCAGTGTGCCGGCTTCAAGCACGCGGCGGCCGTTTACCCAGACGTCGCTGACGTGCTCGCGACCGGCGGCGTACACCAGGTGCGACAGCGGGTCGTAGCAGGGGGCGAGGTTGATGTCAGCAAGATTTACCGCGGTGAGATCAGCGAATTTTCCGGCGCTGATCGAGCCGATGCGGTCGTCGAGGGCCAGTGCCCGCGCAGGGTTGATCGTCGCCATCTCAAGCGCCTGCCAGGCTGGCACGGCCGTGGCGTCGCCGGTGACACCCTTGGCCAGCAAAGCGGCGAGGCGCATTTCTGCAAACATGTCGAGGCGGTTGTTGCTGGCGGCACCGTCGGTGCCGATCCCCACATTGACACCGGCGTCCAGCAATGCGCGCACTGGCGCGATGCCGCTGGCGAGTTTTAGATTCGAGGTCGGGCAATGCGCGACGTGACAACCGTAGCGGGCGAGGAGCGCGATTTCATCACTGGTGAGGTGGACGGCGTGGACTGCGATCAAGCCCGGGCCGAGCAGGCCGGCGTCATGGAGCCGTTGCAGCGGCCGCACCTTGTGCTGTTCCAGGCTTTGCTGGATTTCATGCGCTGTTTCGTGCAGGTGTATTTGCACGGGAAGATCGAGTTCGCCGGCATAGGTGGCGACCTTGCGCAGGTTTTCGTCGCTGACTGTGTAGGGGGCGTGCGGCGCAAAACAAAAATGCAACAACGGCTCGTTTTTCATTTCGTCGCGAAAGGCGAGACCTTTGCTCAGATAATCCTGCGCATCCGAGGCATAGGCCGACGGAAAATCGATCACGATCATGCCGACCGCAGCACGCATTCCCGCCGTGATTGCGGCACGCGCCGTGTCGCGCGGGAAGAAATACATGTCGTTGAAGCAGGTGGTCCCGCCGCGCAACATTTCCGCGCAGGCGAGCCGCGTGCCATCGTAGACAAAGGCTTCTGAAACGTGCCGCGCCTCAGCTGGCCAGATGTGATTTTTGAGCCAGTCCATCAAGGGCAGGTCGTCGGCGATGCCGCGCATGAGTGACATGGCGGCATGGCAGTGCAGATTGATCAAACCGGGGACTAACGCGTGATCGGCAAGAACGACGACTTCTGCTGCGCGATAGCGTTCCCGCGCGTCCGCAATTGGCAGTACCTCGACGATGCGGTCGCCGGCGATGGCAACGGCATGCCGGTCCAGCACGCATCTCGCCGGCTCTGCCGGGATGACCCAGCGGGCCTCGATCAGCGTATCAATGCAATTTTGGGGCGCTGTCATGGTTGAAGCATACAAAAAAAAGCCCTGCCGAAGCAGGGCTTTTTTTCAGTAGGTGTTTCTTAGGGCTTGGGTTTCGGTTTCGGGGCCGGCGGCAGTTTGGTGCCGACGACTTCGACCGTCACGCGGCGGTTCGGTGCCAGGCACTCGATCAGCTGGGCGCGCTTCATCTTGTTGTCACAGAACTTGGTGACCGGGATCGGCTGTTTCGGGCCTTTGCCTTCCCAGAAAATCAGTTTCTGGTCGATGCCTTTGCTCACGACATAGTCTTTAACGCCAAGAGCGCGTTTTTCCGACAGCGTCTTGTTGGACTTGTCGTTGCCGATGCGATCGGTATGCCCGGTGATGATCACCGCGCCGACCGTGTTCAGCGGCTTGACTTCCTTCGCCAGAAACTCGTCGAGTTCCTTCTTGTTGTCGGCCGTCATCTCGGTCTTGTTGAAGGCCATGCCCTGCAACTCGATCTTGAGTTCGACGTTCTGCGGCCCAGCCTTGGGCTTCGGCTTGTCGGCCGGTTTTGCTTCCGGCTTGGCTTCCGGTTTTGCGGCAGCAGCAGGAGCCGCAGCCGGTTTCGGTGCCGGGCACAGCTCCGGCGTGCATTGTTTGCAGGCTGCTGCGGCAGCGGCTAGCGCCGGCGTCCAGAAACCATTGCGCACGCAAACGCCGGCGCCGGTAGCCATGACGACGTCGCCGTTGGTGTCGGTGACATAACCCTGGTTTTTGACCTGAGCAAGCGCGGGCAGTGAGCTGAGCGCCGCGGCGGCGGTCAGACCTGCAAGGATGTTACGGAAAGCTGAATTCATGATTTTTGCTCCTCCTGATCTGCAAAAATAAAATCGGAAAACCGGGGTAGTGTCAAAACTGCAACAAAAATACTAAGCTGCTGAATCTAGACCGGCAATTAATATCACAGGCCATTAGATTAGGCAAGCGATGCGCCAATCCTAACACATTTGCGGGCGGCTAAAGCCAACTACTCGGTGCATGGCTTGCGCCAAATTCGTGCAGGCCATGCGCTTCCTACTTCGTGCCGCTCACTTCCACGTCGACGCGGCGGTCGGGTTGCAGACACGCGATCAACGCCTTGCGGTTTGTCATTTTGCAATCACCGGGTTTGGTCACCGGTTGCGATTTGCCCTTGCCTTCAGCATAAACGCGGTTTGCGGCAATGCCCTTGCTGACAAGGTGCTGCTTGACCGCATCGGCGCGCTTTGCCGAGAGGGCCTGGTTATATTTCACCGAGCCGATGCGGTCGGTGTGGCCGATCGCCAGAATGACTTCGTATTTGGCGCCGTTCAACACCGTGACGAGGTCGTCCAGCATCGATTTTCCTCTGGGTTTCAATTCGGACTTGTCGAAATCGAACAGGGCGTCTGACGAGAAATTGATTTTCTGCGGAACCGGTTGTGCCGGCTGCTTCGGTGCGGCTGCTGTTTCTTTCGGTGTGACAGGCGTGCTTTTCGGCGCGGCCGGCGTGGTTTTGGCGGCGGCATCGGGTTTTTTCACCAGGTCCGGATCGCATTGCGCCACCGCCAGCGCGGGCGTCCATGCGCCTGTGCGCCAGCACAGGCCGGTGGTAGAGCTGGTGACGATGTTGCTGTTCTGGTCGACCAGATAGCCCTCGTTCTTAAATTGGGCCTGCGCGGCAAGCGGCAGTGAGGCTGCGAACAGGGCCGCGGCAATCCATGTGTTTTTGGTGAGAGTCATCATTGTTTTTTTCCTTGTCCCGTAATGGCAGGTGCTGTTTTTCTGGATGCCCACACTTCCTGATCGCAGGTTGCCAACGGCATTGGCGCGCCCTGTTTCCAGTATTGCGGCAGGCCATCAAACGGCGTCGTATGGCGGTGTTGTGCGGCCTGCAAAATCAGCTTTAAAAATTCATTGAAATCCATTGAAATCATAACATAACGGGCCAGGCAATTCAAAAGCGAAAGGCGGCTTGTCGCGGACGGTGCCGGTATGGCGGAAATGCGAATGGTGCGGTGACTGGCCAGGCATCCGCGTGCTAAAATCGAACGCTTTGCAAAGCAGCATTTTCACGGCGCTTTCTGCCGCAATTTCGCCAAAGAGTTCATGGATACATTCGCCAAAGAAACCATACCGGTAAGCCTCGAAGAGGAGATGCGGCGCTCGTATCTCGATTACGCCATGAGCGTGATCGTCGGACGCGCGCTGCCTGATGTCCGCGACGGATTGAAGCCGGTGCACCGCCGCGTGCTGTTTGCGATGCATGAGCTTTCCAACGACTGGAACCGCGCTTACAAGAAATCGGCGCGTATCGTCGGCGACGTAATCGGTAAATACCACCCGCACGGCGACACCGCGGTCTATGACACCATCGTGCGCATGGCGCAGGATTTTTCACTGCGCTACCCGCTGGTCGACGGACAGGGCAACTTCGGTTCGGTCGACGGTGATAACGCGGCGGCCATGCGTTACACCGAAATCCGCATGGCGCGCATTGCGCATGAACTGCTTGAGGACCTCGACAAGGAAACCGTCGATTTCGGGCCCAACTACGACGGTTCCGAGCATGAGCCGCTGGTGATGCCCTCGAAGATCCCGAATCTTCTGATCAACGGTTCTTCGGGCATCGCGGTCGGCATGGCGACAAATATTCCGCCGCACAATCTTTGTGAAGTGGTCGATGCCTGCCATGCGCTGCTGAAGAATCCCGACATCAACATCGATGAACTGGTCAACATTGTGCCGGCGCCCGATTTTCCGACGCGCGGCATCATTTACGGCGCCGCCGGCCCGCGCGAGGCGTTACGCACGGGGCGCGGTCGCGTCATCATGCGCGCGCGCGCGCACATTGAAGACATGGAAAAGGGCAATCGTCAGGCCATCGTCATCGATGAACTGCCTTATCAGGTCAATAAGGCCAATTTGCTGATCAAGGTCGGCGAACTGGTGCGCGAGAAACGCCTTGAAGGCATTGCCGAGATCCGCGACGAGTCGGATAAGTCCGGCATGCGCGCGGTGATCGAACTGAAGCGCGGCGAAAATGCCGAGGTCGTGCTGAACAATCTCTACACCATGACGCAGATGCAGGACAGCTTTGGCGTCAACATGGTGGCGCTGGTCGATGGTCAGCCGCGCGTGTTGAACCTGAAGCAGATGCTCGACGCCTTCCTGCGCCACCGCCGCGAAGTGGTGACGCGGCGCACCGTGTTCGAACTGAAGAAGGCGCGCGACCGCGGCCACATCCTGGAAGGTCTGGCAGTCGCATTGTCGAACGTCGACGAGGTCATTGCGCTGATCAAGGCGGCAAAGGCGCCGGCGGAGGCGAAAGAGCAGTTGATGGCGCGCCTGTGGCGTTCCGCGCTGGTCGAAGGCATGCTGGCCCGGGTTGATCCGTCGGCGAGTCGTCCGCTCGGTCTGGCCGCCGAATTCGGCTGGCAGCCGCAGGGCGGTTACCGTTTGTCCGAAGCGCAGGCGCAACGCATTCTCGAAATGCAGTTGCAGCGCCTCACCGGGCTCGAGCAGGACAAGATTGTCGCGGAATACAAGGAGGTCATGGAGACCATCCTTGATCTGCTGGACATCCTCGCCAAACCGGAACGTGTCACGCAAATCATCAGCGCCGAGTTGAATGACGTGAAGACGCGATACGGCGACGAGCGGCGCAGCGAGATCGTGCAGCACACGCAGGACATGTCGATGGAAGACCTGATCGCCGCGGAAGATGTGGTGGTGACGCTCTCGCATGGCGGCTATATGAAATGCCAGCCGGTGGCTGACTATCGCGCGCAAAAGCGCGGCGGGCGCGGCAAGCAGGCGACGACGACCAAGGACGATGATTTTGTCGAGAAATTGTTCATCGCCAATACGCACGATCACATCCTGTGTTTCTCGAACCGCGGGCGCGTTTACTGGCTGAAGGTTTATGCGGTGCCGCAGGGCAGCCGCAACAGCCGCGGCAAACCGATAGTCAATCTGGTGCCGCTGCTCGAACACGAAAAAATCACCGCCATCCTGCCGGTGAAGGAATTCGACGACGAACATTTCGTCTTCATGGCGACCGCCAGCGGCACGGTGAAGAAAACGGCGCTGTCGGCGTTCTCGCGGCCGCGCCCGAGCGGCATTATTGCCGTCAATCTGGACGATGGCGATTACCTGATCGGCGTGGCGCTGACCGACGGCAAACAGGACGTGATGCTGTTCTCCGACGCCGGCAAGGCGCTGCGCTTTGCCGAAGACGAGGTGCGCGGCATGGGGCGCAACGCCGGCGGTGTCCGCGGCATGCGGCTGCCGGAAGGCGGCCAGGTCATCTCGCTGCTCACCGCAGACAATGAAAACGTCTCGGTGCTGACGGCCACCGAAAACGGTTACGGCAAACGCACGCCGATCGGGGACTACACCAAGCACGGTCGCGGCACACAGGGCATGCTTGCCATTGCAAACTCGGAGCGTAACGGCAAGCTGGTGGCGGCGCAGATCGTCGGCGACGACGACGAGATCATGCTGATCACGACCGGCGGCGTGCTGATCCGTACGCGCATTGCCGAAATCCGCGATATGGGGCGCACCACACAGGGCGTGCGCTTGATCAATCTCGGTGACGGCGAAAAACTCGCCGGTCTGGAAAAGATACTGGAACCCGATGATCCCGAGGAAGCACCGGCCGCCGAGTGAGCGGCCGCGCATATTCTCAACAATCATCCGCCGGCAATGAATTCTTAACCTGGGTATTTAAAAATCATGACGCGCGTATTTAATTTTGCCGCCGGGCCGGCGATATTGCCCGAACCGG
The DNA here is from genome assembly GCA_943329075.2 of Chitinophaga pinensis. Lineage (GTDB taxonomy): Bacteria > Pseudomonadota > Gammaproteobacteria > Burkholderiales > SG8-41 > PALSA-1004. The sequence continues at coordinate 7,288 of CALQCM020000031.1, forward strand.
TTTTGCAACAGGCTGCTGCGGAAATGCTCGACTGGCATGGCAGCGGCATGTCGGTAATGGAGATGAGCCATCGCGGCAAGGAGTTCATCTCGATTGCCGAGCAGGCCGAGGCCGACCTGCGCGAGTTGATGGGTGTCCCCGCCAACTACAAGGTGTTGTTTGTGCAGGGCGGGGCGACGCTGCAGTTCGCCGCCATCCCGTTGAATCTCTTGCGCGGAAAAAAATCCGCCGATTACGTCAACACCGGCGAGTGGGCGAAGAAGGCGATCAAGGAAGCCAAGCGCTACGGCGGCGTCAACGTTGCGGCGAGCGCCGAAGACCGGCAGTTCACCTATGCGCCGGCGCAGAGCGCGTGGAAACTCGATCCGGATGCGGCCTATGTGCATTACACGTCCAACGAAACCATCGGCGGCGTCGAGTTCAATTGGGTGCCCGAGACCGGCAACGTGCCGCTGGTTGCCGACATGTCCTCGCATATACTATCGCGTACGGTTGAGGTGTCGCGTTACGGCCTGATCTACGCCGGCGCGCAGAAAAACATCGGCCCGGCCGGCCTCACCATCGTCATCGTGCGCGACGATCTGCTCGGCGGCGCGTCGCCGCTGACGCCGTCCATCCTCGACTACAAGGTGCAGGCCGACAACGGCTGGATGTACAACACACCGGCGACCTATGCCGTATACATTGCCGGCCTCGTGTTTCAGTGGCTGAAGAAAAACGGCGGTCTGAAAAAGATGGAAGAGAGTAACCGCGCCAAGGCCGCGTTGCTCTATGACTATCTCGATCAGACCGAGTTTTATTATTCGCCTGTGGACAAGCCGGACCGCTCTCTGATGAACGTGCCGTTCCGCCTGCGCGACGAAAAACTCAATGACGAGTTCCTCAAGCAGGCCAAACAGCACAAATTGCTCGAATTAAAAGGGCACCGCTCGGTGGGCGGCATGCGGGCCTCGATTTACAACGCGATGCCCGTCGAGGGCGTCAAGGCGCTGGTTGCCTTCATGCGCGAATTTCAGACTAAGAACGGTTGATCAAATGGCCAATGCAATACGCGTACTGACGCTGAACAACATCGCCAAGGTCGGGCTTGAACGCCTGCCGGCGCCGACCTACGAGGTCGGTGCAAAAATTGCCGATCCGGATGCGATCCTGGTGCGTTCGCAGGATATGCATACGATGGAAATTTCGCCGCGCGTGAAGGCCATTGCGCGCGCCGGCGCCGGCACCAACAACATTCCGACCAAGCAGATGAGCGCGCGCGGCGTGCCGGTGTTCAATGCGCCGGGGGCCAATGCCAACGCCGTGAAGGAGTTGGTCATCGCCGGCATGCTGATGGCGGCGCGTAATATCGTGCCGGGCGTTCGGTTTGTCGACGGTCTGAGCGGCGACGACGAATCATTGCACAAGCAGGTCGAAGATGGCAAAAAGCACTTCGCCGGCATCGAACTCACCAGGCACACGCTGGGCGTGATCGGCCTTGGCAAGATCGGCAGCCTGGTCGCGGACGCCGCGATCAAACTCGGCATGAATGTAATCGGCTTCGATCCGCACATCACGGTGGACGCCGCGTGGAGTCTGCCGTCGCAGGTGAAGAAGGCGCATTCGGTCGAGGAGGTGCTGAAGGCCTCGGAGTTCGTCACGCTGCACGTGCCGCTGATCGACGCCACGCGCAACCTGATTTCCGCCGAGCGCCTGAAATTCTGCAAGAGCGGTGTGGTCGTGCTCAATTTTTCACGCGACGGTATAGTCGATCTCGATGCGGTACTCGAAGGCATCAAGGCGAAGAAGGTCAAGGCCTACGTCTGCGATTTCCCGGCGCAAAAGCTGACCGGACAGGCCGGCGTGGTCGCGTTGCCGCATCTGGGCGCATCAACCCGCGAGGCCGAGGACAATTGCGCCATCATGGTCGCCGACCAGCTGCGCGAATACATGGAACACGGCAACATCCTCAATGCGGTGAATTTTCCCGATGTGACGATGCCGCGTGAATCGCCGTTCCGCATCGGTATTGCGAATTCCAACGTACCCAACATGCTGGGCCAGATTTCAACCGCGATGGCCGACGCCGGCCTCAACATCCACAACATGTTGAACAAATCGAAGGGCGAGATGGCCTATACGCTGGTCGATGTCGACAGCGCCGTGTCGGACGCCGTGGTGGCGAAGATTGCCGCCATCAAGGGCGTGTTGACGGTGCGTTACCTGCCGCTCGAACGCGCCTGAGCAGGGGGCGCCTGCCCGCAACAACGCGGCTGCCGGAGTATTCACGCGCCGGATAGCCGCGGGTGCGCGGTTTGTTTTATCATCGACGGGCGCCGCCTGATGTTCCACAACAATGGCGGCCGGGGACGACGTGACTGACAAGCTCAAAATCATCCGTGACCGCATCGACGCATTCGACGATCGCATCCTCGAACTGCTGAACGAACGCGCGCGTCTGGCGCAGGAAATCGGCGGCGCCAAGCGCGGTGCCGTGAAGTACCGCCCGGAGCGCGAAGCGCAGGTGCTGCGCCGCCTTGCCGCGGCCAACAAGGGGCCGCTGCCGGCCGCGGCGATTGCGCGCCTGTATACCGAAATCATGTCGGCCTGCCGCGCGCTGGAGGACGGCATCAGCGTGGCCTATCTGGGGCCGCAGGGCACCTTCAGCGAAGAAGCCGTCCTGCGCCAGTTCGGCGGCCAGGCGGTCCTGCAGCCTTGCGCATCGATCGATGAAGTGTTTCGCCAGGTCGAGTCCGGTCAAAGCGGTTATGGCGTCGTGCCGGTCGAGAACACCACCGAGGGCAGTATCGGTCGCACCCACGATTTGCTGCTGGCGACACCGCTGAAAGTATGCGGCGAGGTTTTACTGCCGGTCCACCAGTGCATGATGAGCAAAAGCGGCAAGGCGGCTGCGGTCAAGAAGATCTATTCGCACAGCCAGAGCCTTGCGCAGTGTCACGAATGGTTGAATCAGCATTTCCCCTTGGCCAAACGCACGCCGGTGGTGAGCAATGCGGAGGCCGCGCGCATGGCGGCAAAGGATGCGACCGCGGCGGCGATCGCCAGCAAGGCGGCCGCCGCCGTCTACAAGTTGAAGCTGATCGCCTCAAACATCGAGGACGAACCGCAGAACACGACGCGCTTTGTCGTCATCGCGCCGCACGCCGCCGGCCCGTCGGGGCGCGACAAGACTTCCCTGGTGCTGTCGACACGCAATGTGCCGGGAGCGATCCACGCGCTGCTGACACCGCTGGCGCGCCACGGCGTCAGCATGACGCGCCTTGAGTCGCGGCCGGCGCGCACCGCGCGCTGGGAGTATGTGTTCTACGTCGATATCGAAGGCCACCAGCAGGATGCGAACGTCGCACAGGCGCTGCAGGAGATCGGCGCGCAGGCGGCGTTCATCAAGCACCTGGGTTCTTACCCGGTCGCGGCCGCCTGACTGCGGCCGCATTCACCCCTACCAGTATCAAGGCAAGCCGAAACCATGTCAGCCGTAAACCCGGTGCAACGATCCTCCGACGCCTGCGACCTTGCGCCCGGTTATATCCGCGCGATCGCACCTTATCAACCGGGCAAACCGATCAGCGAACTCGCGCGCGAGTTCAATCTCGATCCCGACAGCATTATCAAGCTGGCATCGAACGAAAATCCGCTCGGCGTCAGTCCGCTGGCGATGCAGGCCATGCAACTGGCGATCGCGGATCTCGCGCGCTACCCGGACGGCAACGGATTTGAACTGAAGCAGGCGATCGTCAGAACATTCGGCGTGGCGATGCCGCAGGTCGTGCTCGGCAACGGCTCGAACGACGTGCTGGACATGGCGGCGCGCGCGTTTCTGGCGCCGGGCGTCGAGGCGATCTATTCGCAGCATGCGTTCGCCGTGTATCCGATCGCCACACAGACCATCGGCGCAAAAGGCGTCGCAGTGCCGGCCAGGAATTTCGGCCACGATCTCGACGCCATGCTCAAAGCGGTGACGGCGCAAACGCGCGTGATATTCATCGCCAACCCGAACAATCCGACCGGCACGCTGTTGCGCGGTGAAGAGCTGCTGCGTTTTCTGCGCGCGGTGCCGGCGTCGGTCATTGTCGTGCTCGACGAGGCTTATAACGAATACCTGGAACCGGGCCTGAAGACCGACAGCATCGGCTGGCTGGCGCAGTTCCCCAATCTGGTCGTGACGCGCACGTTTTCCAAGGCCTATGGCCTGGCGGGCCTGCGTGTCGGTTATGCGCTGGGACATGAAGCGGTGATCGACCTCATGAACCGCGTGCGCCAGCCGTTCAACGTCAACAGTATTTCACTGGCGGCTGCGGCTGCCGCGCTGGATGATCGCGAGTTCGTGCGTCGCAGCTATGAATTGAACGCGACCGGCATGCGGCAGATCACGCAGGGGCTGGCGAAACTGGGTCTCGATTACATTCCATCGTTCGGCAATTTCCTCAGTTTCAAGGCCGGTGACGCCGCAAAAGTGTTTCAACAGTTGCTCCGCCGCGGTGTCATCGTGCGGCCGGTCGCGGGTTACGGCATGCCCGGTTACCTGCGTGTGAGTACCGGCCTCGAGTCGGAGAATCAACGCTTCCTCGACGCGCTGAAGGCATCGCTCGCCGAATGAAGAAGACGGTCGCAGCGCCAAAAAGCGCATTAAGCAAAGCAGGTGCGCGCAAAACCGGTGCACGCAAAAGCGGCACGCCGAAGAAAGTCATCGGCAAACTGGTGGTCTTCGGCGTCGGCCTGATCGGCGGTTCGTTTGCGCTGGCGTTGAAACAGAAACGCGCGGTGGGGCATGTCGTCGGCGTCGGCCGCACGCGGGCCAATCTGCTGGCGGCAAAACGGCTGGGCATCATCGACGAGATCGCCACCGATGCGGCTGCGGCAGTACGCGATGCCGATTTGGTCTTGCTGGCGGTGCCGCTGGCGCAAAATGCGGCGGTGCTGGCGCTGATCGCGCCGCATCTCGGACCGAAAACGATCGTCAGCGATGCGGGCAGCACCAAACGCGACATCATCAAGCAGGCGCGCCGCCATCTGGGCGACAAATTCAGCCGCTTCGTGCCGGCACATCCGATTGCCGGCACCGAAAAAAGCGGCGCGCAGGCCGCATTTGCGGAACTCTATCGCGACCACGAATTGATCATTACGGCCGAACGCGAGACTGATCCACGTGCGGTGGCGAAAGTGGCGGCAGCGTGGCGCATCGCCGGCATGCGCATTAACCGCATGCGCGCGGCCGATCATGACCGCATGTTTGCGCTGGTCAGTCATCTGCCGCATATCGTTGCCTACGCGCTGGTCGGACAGATCGCCGGTTACCGCGACGCGCAGACACTGCTTGCGCATACCGGTGGTGGATTCCGCGACACGACGCGCATCGCCGGCAGTTCGCCGGAGATGTGGCGCGACGTTTGTCTGTCGAACCGCGATGCCTTGTTGCCGGCGCTCGACGACTACATTGCCGAATTCGAGCGCCTGCGCGGCCTGCTCGTGACAAACGACGCCGCCGGACTCGAAGCACGTTTCGCCTCGGCACGCGAGATTCGCGCGCGCTGGCTGAAATACAAATAAGCCGCCGCGGCACGATGCAAACCAACCGGTAAGCGCCCTTGGAATTCCTTGATCTTGCGCCGATACGTTCGATGCGCGGCACGGTAAAGTTGCCGGGCTCGAAAAGCATTTCCAACCGCATTCTGCTGCTGGCCGCGCTGGCCGGCGGCGACACGCGCATTCACGACGTGCTGGATGCCGACGACACGCGCCGCATGCTCGACGCACTGCGTCTGCTGGGCGTCGAAATTGCAAACGAGGCGGGCGGTGTTTTGCGCGTGCGCGGGGCGGGCGGGGCGTTTGCGGTCAAGCGCGCCGAATTGTTTCTCGGCAATGCCGGTACTGCCTTTCGTCCGCTGACGGCAGCGCTGGCATTTTGCGACGGCGATTATCGTCTGGCGGGCGTGCCCCGTATGCACGAGCGGCCGATCGGCGATCTCGTTGATGCCCTGCGCAGTCTGGGTGCGCGGATCGATTACGACGGCGTTGAGGGTTATCCGCCACTGCATATCAAGCCCGGCGCGGCAAACGGCGGTGACGTGGTCAGTGTGCGCGGCAACGTTTCGAGCCAGTATCTGACCGCGCTGTTGTTGGCGTTGCCTCTGCTGGGCCGGCGCATGACCGTCGACATTGTCGGCGAACTGATTTCGAAGCCGTATATTGAAATCACGTTGAATGCGCTGCAGCGCTTCGGGGTCCATGTCGAGCGCGAAGGCTGGTCGCGATTCATCGTGCCACCAGGCCGTTACCGCTCGCCCGGGCAAATTTTCGTTGAAGGCGATGCTTCGGCGGCCTCCTATTTTCTGGCGGCAGGCGCGATCAGCGGCCTCAAGGGGGGCGGGCCGGTACGTGTGGATGGCGTCGGTCGTTCGAGTATCCAGGGCGACGTGCGCTTTGCCGATGCGCTGCAGGCGATGGGTGCCGCAGTCGACATGGGGGACAACTGGATCAGCGTGGGCGCCGGTGCCGACGCAGTGCGCAGCGGCAAGCTCAAGGCGATCGATGCGGATTTCAATCACATTCCCGATGCGGCCATGACCATTGCAGTGGCGGCGCTGTTTGCCGACGGGCCGTGCACCTTGCGCAACATCGGCAGCTGGCGCGTCAAGGAAACTGACCGCATTGCGGCGATGGCTGCGGAATTGCGCAAGCTCGGTGCGCAGGTTGAAACCACCGCCGACAGTTTGCGCGTGACGCCGCCGGCGCAGCTGAAGCCGGCAACCATAGACACCTACGACGACCACCGCATGGCGATGTGTTTTTCGCTGGCGGCGCTGGGCGGGGTCGCCGTGCGGATCAACGATCCCGGTTGCGTGGCCAAGACGTTTCCGCAATATTTCGACGTTTTCCGCGGCATTGCGCAGCAATGACCGCCCCGATTTCATTGCCGCCCGTGATCGCGATCGACGGCCCCTCGGCGTCCGGCAAGGGCACGGTCGCGCAGCGCGTTGCTCAGGCACTCGGTTTTTATTACCTCGACAGCGGCGCGCTCTACCGGCTGGTCGCCGTGGCGGCCAGGCAGGCCGGTGTGGCGTGGAGTGATGAGGCCGCTCTGGCGCCCATTGCCGCCGCCTTGGATGTGCGTTTTGAGGGCGATGAAATATATTTAAATCAATCGGTTGTGACGGATATTGTACGTAGCGAGGAAGCCAGCCTGGGGGCCTCCACGGTTGCCGTTTGGCCGGCGGTGCGGGCGGGCCTGCTGGCGCGGCAAAAAGCCTTCCGGATCACCCCTGGTCTGGTCGCCGACGGGCGCGACATGGCCTCGGTTGTATTTCCCGATGCAAAGCTCAAGATTTTCCTCACGGCGGCTGCGGATACGCGGGCCGAACGGCGCTATAAACAGTTGATAGCTAAAGGAATGGATGCTAATATGACCGCCCTTTTGCAGGATATTCGGGCACGCGACGAGCGGGATAGTCAGCGTTCAGCAGCCCCTCTGCAGAAGACTGACGATGCCATTCTTCTCGATACGACCCATCTATCGATTGATGCGGCGGTTGAAGCGGTTCTGGGTCGTTACAAAGCAGTGACGCAGGTGTAATTCGGGTGCCATCACGCTGCCAGGCGTATGGCGTTTATTAATTTGCCCCCGTTGATTTGACGGGTTTTTCGGAACTTCCATTAACACCATGACAACCACTGAAGCCGTCGCCGGCGAATCGTTTGCCGCCCTGTTTGAAGAGAGCCTGTTGCGCAAGGAAATGCGCATTGGCGAAGTGATCACCGCTGAAGTGATCCGCATTGACTCGAACCATATCGTCGTCAATGCCGGTTTGAAATCAGAAAGTTACATCCTCGTTGAAGAATTTCAGAATGACCGCGGCGAAATCGAAGTCAAGCCGGGTGATTTTGTGCAGGTTGCGATCGATGCCCTCGAAGACGGTTTCGGCGAAACGCGCCTCTCGCGCGACAAGGCCAAACGTCTCGCCGCCTGGCTGGATCTTGAGCAAGCGCTCGAAAAAGCCACGCAGGTCTCCGGGCTCGTCACTGGCAAGGTCAAGGGCGGTCTTACCGTCATGGTCAACGGCATCCGTGCCTTTTTGCCGGGTTCGCTGGTAGACATCCGTCCGGTCAAGGACACCACGCCGTACGAAGGCAAGGTTCTCGAATTCAAAGTCATCAAACTCGACCGCAAGCGCAACAACGTGGTCGTCTCGCGCCGCGCGGTGCTTGAAGCGTCGCAGGGTGCGGACCGCCAGGCGTTGCTGGCCAGTCTGTCCGAAGGCGCAGTGGTCAAGGGCATCGTCAAGAACATCACCGACTACGGCGCGTTCGTCGACCTCGGTGGCATCGACGGCTTGCTGCACATCACCGATCTCGCATGGCGCCGCGTCAAACATCCGTCGGAAGTGCTGGCGGTGGGCGACGAAGTCGAAGCGAAGATTCTCAAGTTTGACCAGGAAAAAAACCGCGTCTCGCTCGGCTTGAAACAGCTCGGCGAAGATCCGTGGGTGGGCCTCTCGCGCCGTTATCCGCAGGGCACGCGCCTGTTCGGCAAAGTCAGCAACCTTACCGACTACGGTTCGTTTGTTGAAATCGAGCAGGGTATCGAAGGCCTGGTCCACGTTTCTGAAATGGACTGGACCAACAAGAACGTGCATCCGTCGCGCGTCGTGCAACTCGGCGACGAAGTCGAAGTCATGGTGCTTGAGATTGACGAAGAGCGTCGCCGCATCTCACTCGGCATGAAACAGTGCAAACCGAACCCGTGGGACGAATTTTCGGCCAATCACCGCAAGGGCGAAAAAGTCAGCGGCCAGATCAAGTCGATCACCGACTTCGGCGTCTTCATCGGCCTGCCGGGCAACATCGACGGCCTCGTCCATCTGTCGGATCTCTCGTGGAGCGTTGCCGGCGAAGAAGCCGTGCGCAAATACAAGAAGGGTGACGAAGTCGAGGCGATTGTTCTGGGCATCGATGTCGAACGCGAGCGCATTTCTCTGGGCATCAAGCAACTCGATGGCGACCCCTTCACCAGCTTCATGTCGGTGCACGACAAGAACAGCATCGTCAAGGGCACGGTCAAGTCGATGGATGCCAAGGGTGCGATTATCGGCCTTGAGGGCGACGTTGAAGGTTATCTGCGGGCCTCGGAAGTGGCGCGTGATCGCGTGGAAGACATCCGCACCCACCTTAAAGAAGGTGATGCGGTAACGGCGATGATCATCAACATCGACCGCAAGAACCGCACGATCAACCTGTCGATCAAGGCCCGCGACATGGCTGATGAATCGGCGGCAATGCAGAAAATGGCAGCGGACAAGCCGGCCAACGCAGGCACCACGAGTCTGGGTGCACTGCTCAAGGCCAAGATGGATACCGCTAACTCGGGTCAATAACAGGGGTGAACATGACCAAGTCCGAACTCATCGCAAAGCTGGCCGCGCGCTACCCGCAGCTGGTGGCGAAGGATGCCGAACTTGCGGTCAAGATGGTGCTCGATGCCATGGGGAAGAGTCTGTCGCAGGGCCAGCGGATTGAAATCCGCGGCTTCGGCAGCTTCGGACTGAATTACCGTCCACCCCGCACCGGGCGCAATCCGAAATCCGGCGCCAAGGTGCAGGTGCCGGCGAAGTATGTTCCCCATTTCAAGGCCGGCAAAGAACTGCGCGAACGCGTCGATTACAAAATCGAAACCAAGAAATAAGCGCGGTGCAATCGGTATGGTGCGGCATAGTCGAAAGATCATGCCGCTTTTTTTTGTCCGTGCGGGGCTTGCCCGCCGGGAGGCGTGAGTATGCGAATTCTGTCTTTGTTGGCGAAGCTCGCGGTGTTTTTGCTGCTCCTGGGTTTTGCCGTCAAGAATACGGATGCAGTGACCGTCCGTTATTTTCTCGGCATGGAGTGGCAGGCGCCGCTCGCCTTCGTGCTGCTCGTGATGTTCGGGCTGGGCATTTTTGCCGGAGTCCTGACCAACCTCGTGGTGATGGCAAGGCAGCGCCGCGAGCTCCTTGCACTCAAACGCGAACTGCACGCGCAACGGCATCTTCACGCACCCGTGCCGGTTGACGCGGCTTAACCTGACAGGCACAGCGGCGAAACATGGAAATTGAATACTGGTGGTTGCTCGCATTGCCGCTGTTTTTCGCGCTGGGCTGGCTTGCCGCGCGCATCGACATCAAGCATCTGCTGACCGAATCGCGCGCACTGCCGCGTTCGTACTTCAAGGGCCTGAACTTCCTGTTGAACGAACAGCCCGACAAGGCGATCGAGGCCTTCATTGAAGTGGTCAAGGTCGAGCCGCAGACGATTGAACTGCATTTCGCGCTGGGCTCGCTGTTCCGCCGCCGCGGCGAGGTCGAGCGCGCCATCCGCATGCACCAGAACCTGGTCGAACGCGATGATCTGCCGCAACCGCAAAAGCTCGACGCACTCTACGAGCTGGCGCAGGATTATCTGAAGGCCGGCCTGCTCGATCGCGCCGAGGAACTGTTCGCCAAATTGAAGGGCACCTCGCACGCCGAGGCTGCATTGCGTTACCTGCTCGAAATCTACGAACAGGAGAAGGACTGGACGAAGGCGATCGATACCGCGCAGCAGCTCGAAGGCGTGACGGGCCAGTCACACCAGAAGCAGATCGCCAATTTCTTCTGTGAGCTGGCCTCGCGCGAAATCATGGAGTCGCGTCCCGAGGGCGCGCGTCCGCATCTCGCACAGGCGCTCTCGCACCATCGACTGTGCGTGCGCGCCAATGTGTTGCTCGGTGATCTGGAGATTGCGCAGCAGCACCCCGAGGCGGCGATTGAGGCATGGAAACGCATTGAATCGCAGAACCCGGCCTATCTGTCGCTGGTCGGAGAACGCCTGCTCAAAGCCTACCGGCAGATGGACAAGGCGGGCGAGGGGCTCAATCTGCTGCGCGGACTGCTGGCGCGCTACCCGTCGATCGACGTGCTTAATGTGGTGTTCTCCTGTGTGCTCGAAAGCGAAGGTGCGGAGCCGGCCTACCAGCTGGTACGCGACGAAATGCGCCGCAGCCCGTCATTGCTCGGCCTCGATAAATTACTGGAGGCGCAGTTGCTCGAAGCGCCGGTGCAGCGCCGCGCCGATCTCGAACTGGTGAAGACCCTGGTGCACCAGCACACGCGAACGCTCGCCATGTTCAAGTGCGACAACTGCGGCTTCCGCGCGCACCAGTTCTATTGGCATTGTCCTGCCTGCGGCGAGTGGGAAACCTATTCGCCGCGGCGCACCGAAGAAAAGGGTTTGCCCGCATGACCTCGTCCCGCGTCATCGTCGCGCTCGATTATCCCGCCGCCGATGCCGCGCTGGCGTTTGCGCGCAGTGTCAGCCCCGCCGATTGCCGCCTGAAAATCGGCAAGGAACTGTTTACCGCCGCCGGCCCCGCGCTGGTTGAAACATTGGTGAAACAGGGATTTGATATCTTCCTTGATTTGAAATTTCATGACATTCCCAACACGGTTGCCGGTGCGTGCAAGGCCGCGGCCGGACTCGGCGTCTGGATGCTCAACGTACACGCATCCGGCGGTCGCGCCATGATGGCAGCGGCGCGCGCTGCCGTCGGTGACGGCAGCGACCGGCCGCAGCTGATCGCCGTCACGCTGCTGACCAGCATGGGCGCGCAGGAAATCGAAGAGGTCGGTCTCACGGGGGATGCACCCGCCGCCGTGCGGCGGCTGGCGAAACTTGCACAGGCGAGCGGACTCGACGGCGTGGTGTGTTCGGCGCAGGAGGCTGCCATGTTGCGCGCCGAGTGCGGGCCGCATTTTTGCCTGGTGACGCCGGGCATACGTCCGGCGACAGCGTCAAAAGACGATCAGCAGCGCGTGATGACGCCGGCGGCTGCGGTTGCGGCCGGTGCGGATTATCTGGTGATCGGTCGCCCTGTGACGCAATCCAAAGACCCGGTCGCCACACTGGCCGCGATCAACCGTGACATCAGCGCTGGAAAGACAGTATGAGAATCTCGATCATCGGCACCGGCTACGTCGGCCTCGTTTCAGGCGCCTGTTTGGCGGAACTCGGCAATGAAGTCATGTGCCTGGATGTCGATAAAGCCAAGATCGACATGCTGAAGCGCGGCGAAATTCCGATTTATGAGCCCGGCCTCGATGCGCTGGTCAAACGCAACGCGGCAGCGGGGCGCCTGCATTTCACCACCGACTTTGCCGAGAGCGCAAAACACGGCGAAGTGCAGTTCATCGCCGTCGGCACGCCACCCGATGAAGATGGCTCGGCCGATCTGCAATACGTGCTGGCCGCCGCGCGCAATATCGGCAGACACATGGACGGTTACCGCGTCGTCGTCGATAAATCAACCGTGCCCGTGGGCACCGCCGAAAAGGTGCGTGCCGCGATTGCCGAAGAACTGGCCACGCGCGGCGTGTCGTTCGAATTCAGCGTGGTCTCCAACCCGGAGTTTTTGAAAGAGGGTGCGGCGGTCGACGATTTCATGCGGCCCGACCGCATCGTCATCGGCGCCACCGACGAACGCGCCAAGCAGATCATGCGTGCGATCTATGCGCCGATCCAGCGCAACCACGAACGCATGATAGTCATGGACATTCCGTCGGCTGAGCTGACCAAATACGCCGCCAACGCGATGCTGGCGACGCGCATTTCGTTCATGAACGAACTCGCCAATCTTGCCGAGAAACTTGGTGCCGACATTGAGCACGTGCGCCAGGGCATCGGCAGCGACGCACGCATCGGTTACCACTTCCTGTACGCCGGTTGCGGTTACGGCGGCGCCTGTTTTCCGAAGGACGTCAGCGCGCTGCAGCAGACCGCCAACGATGCCGGCATGCAGCTCAAAATCATCGATGCCGTCGAACGCGTCAATCAGGCGCAAAAGTCGCGGTTGCTGGAAAAAGTTGTCAGCCGTTACGGCGAAAAACTGCAGGGCAAACGTTTCGCTGTGTGGGGGCTGGCGTTTAAGCCGAACACTGACGATATGCGCGAGGCAACCAGTCAGGTCGTCGTGTCGGGCCTGATCCGGCGCGGGGCGACTGTGGTGGCCTACGACCCGGTGGCGACCGAACAGGCGAAGAAGGCATTTGCGGGGATGCAGGGCATTGAATACGCTTCCTCGCCGCTGGCCGCGCTCGACGGGGCTGATTGCCTGCTGATCGTGACCGAATGGAAAGAGTTTCGCAGTCCCGACTTCGCTGAAATCAAGAAGCGTCTCAAGTCGCCGGTCATCATCGACGGCCGGAATTTATACGAACCTGAATATGTGCGGTGCCTCGGCATCGAGTACTCCGGCATAGGGCGCTAGCATGGCGACAATCAAACCTGCAGTAAACACCTTGCCGTCGCCGCGCGCCTTCCGCCGCGCACGCGTGCTTGTTGTCGGCGACGTCATGCTCGACCGTTACTGGTTCGGCGACGTCAGCCGCATTTCGCCCGAAGCGCCGGTGCCGGTGGTCAAGGTCGATCGCAGCGAAGATCGTCCGGGCGGTGCGGCCAATGTGGCACGCAATGCCGCCGCACTGGGGGCGCGCGTCACGCTGCTCTCCGTGGTCGGACAGGATGAACCGGGCCGTCGTTTGCGCCAGCTGCTGCGCGAAGAAAAAATTACCGCGCGTCTGCATTACGACCGCAGCATCGATACCACGGTCAAATTGCGCGTCATCGGTCGCCAGCAACAACTGCTGCGCATCGATTTCGAAACCACGCCCAGCCACGAGATCCTGCGCACCAAACTCAGCGATTACGCGCGGCTAATCGCCGCCTGCGATGTGGTCGTGTTGTCTGATTACGGCAAGGGTGGTCTGGTCCACATCAGCCGCATGATTGCGCTGGCACGCCGTTATCGCAAACCGGTTCTGGTCGATCCGAAGGGTGACGATTTCGCGCGTTATGCCGGCGCCACCCTGCTGACGCCGAACCGGTCCGAGTTTCGGGCGGTTGCCGGCAAATGGAGCAACGAACGCGAATTCACGGAAAACGCCCGGCATCTGCGCAGCAAACTCAAGGTCGATGCCCTGCTGGTGACGCGCAGCGAAGAGGGTATGACGCTGTTTACGCACAAGGCGCGCTTGCACGCTGCGGCGCAGGCGCGCGAGGTGTTCGATGTCAGCGGTGCAGGTGACACCGTGATTGCGACACTGGCCGTGGCGCTGGCGGCCGGCTCTGCGCTGGAAGCTGCGGTCGAACTGGCCAACCGCGCCGCCGGTATCGTGGTCGGCAAATTCGGGACTGCCGTGGTGCGTCCGGAGGAACTGTTCCCGGAGCAGGATGGTGAAGCAGGATCGAGGATCGAGGATCGAGGATCGAAGATCCCGAAAAAGCGAAAACCGGGTCGCAAGTCGCGTTAGAATTCGCTTGCTCAGCAGTGTTTGCTCAATCCTCAATCCTCGATCCTGAATCCAAAATGTATATCGTCGTGACCGGTGCGGCCGGATTTGTCGGCGCCAATATCGTCAAAGCGCTTTCCGATCGCGGCGACTATGAAATCATCGCCGTCGATGACTTGAAGCAGGGTGACAAGTTCGTCAATCTGGTTGATTGCGACATCGCCGACTACTTCCATCACGAAGACTTCATGCAGGAGCTCGAAGGCGGCGCCTTCGACGGCGTGATCGGCGCCATCCTGCATCAGGGCGCCTGTTCGGACACCACCGAGACCGACGGCCGCTACATGATGCACAACAACTACCGCTATACGCGCCAGCTGTTCGACTACTGCATGGAAGAGGAAATCCAGTTCATTTACGCCTCGTCGGCGGCGGTCTACGGCGCCGGTGCGGTGTTTCGCGAAGAGCCGGCCTGCGAGTCGCCGCTCAACATCTATGGCTATTCGAAGTATCTGTTCGACCAGTATCTGCGCCGCAACTGGAACGAATGCACCGCACAGGTCGTCGGTCTGCGCTACTTCAACGTTTACGGTGAGCGCGAGCAGCACAAGGGGCGCATGGCCTCGGTGGCTTACCACTTCTTTAACCAGTACCGCGCCAGCGGCAAGGTCAGGTTGTTCGAGGGGACTGCCGGTTACGGCAACGGCGAGCAGCGTCGCGATTTCGTTGCGGTCGCCGATGCCGTCAGGGTCAACCTGCATTTTCTCGATAACCCGCAGCGTTCCGGCATCTTCAACGTTGGCACCGGTGCGGCACAGAGTTTCAACGACGTCGCCGTGGCGACGGTGAATGCCTGCCGCGCGCACGCCGGTGAAACAGCGCTGTCGCTGGCCGCCCTGCAGAGTCAGGGCCTCATCGAATACATCCCGTTTCCCGCCGATCTCAAGGGCAAATACCAGAGTTATACGCAGGCCGACATCGGCGCGCTGCGCGCCGCCGGCTACAAGGCCCCGATGCTGACGGTGGAAGTGGGGGTGGCGGATTACGTCGGTGCGCTGTGCAAGCGCGCAGAGGGTTGAGCCGATGTACAAAACACTTGAGGACTACGTCGGCAATACGCCGCTGGTGCGCCTGAAACGCCTGCCGGGTGAAGAGGCGGCAACGCGCGGCAATGTGGTGCTGGCCAAACTCGAAGGCAACAATCCGGCCGGTTCCGTCAAAGACCGCCCCGCATTGTCGATGATCAAACGCGCCGAGCAGCGCGGCGAGATCAAACCGGGCGACACGCTGATTGAACCGACCAGCGGTAACACCGGCATTGCGCTGGCGATGGCGGCGGCGATGATGGGTTACCGCATGGTGCTGGTGATGCCGGAGCATCTATCGATCGAACGCCGGCAGACGATGGCGGCCTTCGGCGCGCAAATCGTGCTGACGCCGAAGAGCGGCGGTATGGAAGCCTGCCGCGACATCGCCGAAAAAATGCGTGACGAGGGCAAAGGCATCATCCTCGACCAGTTCGGCAATCCGGACAATCCGCTCGCGCATTACGAGGGCACCGGCCCCGAAATCTGGCGCGATACCGGCGGCAAAATCACCCATTTCGTCTCCAGCATGGGCACCACCGGCACCATCATGGGCGTTTCGCGTTTTCTCAAAGAGCAAAGCGCCGTCGTGCAGATTGTCGGCTGCCAGCCCACCGATGGCTCGCAGATTCCGGGCATTCGCAAATGGCCGGCCGCGTATCTGCCGAAGATCTGCGACTGGGATCGCGTCGATCGTGTTATCGAAGTGAGTCAGGCCGATGCCGAGGACACCACGCGCCGCCTTGCGCGCGAAGAAGGCATTTTTGCCGGTGTATCGTCGGGGGGCGCCGTGTGGTCTGCGCTGAAACTGTCCGCCGAGGTCAGGAACGCCGTCATCGTCTGCATCATCTGCGATCGCGGCGACCGTTATCTTTCGACCGGTATTTTTCCGGCTTAGGGACCAGAGCAGGCATGTCGCATTCAATCCGCAAGTGCGGCCCGGTAAACGCATGAATCCCGTTCTGGTTTTTGACATCGAGACGGTGCCGGACATCGCCGGGTTGCGCACGCTGTATGAGCTTGGCGCCGAGATCAGCGACGCCGATGTCGCCGCCATGGCCTTCCAGCGCCGCCGTCAGGCCAGTGGCAACGACTTCCTGCAACTGCATCTGCACCGCGTGGTGGCGATCGCCTGTGTGTTGCGCGAGCGCGACAGCGTGCGCGTGTGGTCGCTCGGTGAACCGTCCGACGCCGAAGGCGCATTGATCCAGCGATTTTTCGACGGCATCGAAAAGTACTCACCGCAGATTGTGTCGTGGAATGGTGGCGGTTTTGATCTGCCCGTGCTCAATTACCGCGGTCTCATCCACGGGGTGCATGCGCCGCGTTTCTGGGACCAGGGCGAGGACGACCGCGAGTTCAAATGGAATAACTACATCAGCCGCTATCACGCGCGCCATCTTGATTTGATGGATCTGCTGGCGATGTATCAGCCGCGCGCCGCAGCGCCGCTCGACGACATCGCGCAGTTGATGGGCTTCCCGGGCAAGATCGGTATCGGCGGCGCCTTTGTCTGGCAGGCCTGGCAGGATGGCGGTATCGAGCAGATCCGCAATTACTGCGAGGCCGACGTCGCCAACACCTATCTCGTTTATCTGCGCTTTCAGTTGATGCGCGGCCTATTGACCGCCGAACAATACAAACAGGAAATCGCCCTGCTGCGCGCGACGATCGAAAAGTCGACGCTGCCGCACTGGGCCGAATTTCTGCAACGCTGGCCGGGCTGAACCTTCCTATGAGTGCAGAAATCCAGGTCGAAGCGCTGGACCAGGAGGGGCGGGGCATAGCCCACGCCGATGGCAAAGTCGTCTTCATCGATGGCGCCTTGACCGGCGAAACGGTGATCTACACGCCCTACCAGAAAAAGCCCAGCTACGATCTGGCGCGTGTCGAGGCGGTCATCAAAGCCTCGTCGTCGCGCGTGGTGCCGCGTTGCGCGCATTTCGGTGTTTGTGGCGGTTGCAGCATGCAGCACCTGGACGAGCGCACGCAGGTCGCTGCCAAACAACGCGTGCTCGAAGACAACCTCGCGCGCATCGGTAAGGTCGATGTCGGTTGCATCCTGCCGGCAATTTACGGCAGCGCCTGGGGTTACCGCCATCGCGCGCGTTTGTCTGCCCGTTATGTCCTGAAGAAGGGCGGCGCGCTGATCGGCTTTCGCGAAAAACGCAGCAGCTACGTCACCGACATGACCAGCTGTGAGGTGCTGCCGCCGCGGATTTCCGCGCTGCTGGTACCGTTGCGCGAACTGATCAGCGGGTTTTCAAAACCCGAGCGGATGCCGCAGATCGAGCTGGCCGTCGGCGGCGGGGTCGATGCGCTGGTGCTGCGCATTCTGGAGCCGCTCGACAGTGCCGACGAGGCGCTGATCCGGCAATTCGCGGATCGTTACCGGGTGCAGTTTTTCCTGCAGTCGCGCGGGCCCGATACCGTCACGCCTTTTTACCCGCCGCATGACGGCGTGTTGTATTACACGCTGCCGGAATTTTCTCTCGAGCTGGGTTTTTCGCCGACCGAATTCACCCAGGTCAACACCGCGGTGAACAGGGTCATGGTCCGGCGCGCGGTGACCTTGCTTGAGCCGCAGGCCGGTGAGCGCATCGCCGACATGTTTTGCGGGCTTGGCAACTTTACGCTGGCGATTGCGCGCAGCGGAGCCAGCGTCATCGGGTTTGAAGGGGCGGCCGGTCTGGTCGCGCGCGGCCAGTCCAACGCCGCGCATAACGGCCTCGGCGGGACGGTTGCGTTCAGACAGGCGGATTTATTCAAGGTCGACCAGGCGGGGTTCGCCACACTGGGCCACTTTGACCGGATGCTGATCGATCCACCACGCGACGGTGCAGAGGCACTGATCAATGCACTCACCGAAGATACTGCGCCGCGCCGTATCGTCTACGTGTCGTGCAACGCGGCGACGCTGGCGCGTGATGCCGGCGTGCTGGTTCATGTCAAAGGTTATGCGCTGAGCGCCGCCGGCGTGGTGAACATGTTTCCACATACCTCTCACGTTGAATCGATTGCGGTCTTTGATCGCCTCTGATCGCGGTTCATACGCAGCCAACAAAAAGGGCGCCCGCAGGCGCCCTTTTTTTGCGGCTGGTTGTGGCGTCAGTCGCGGGAACCCAGACCCGTCAGTAACTGCAACAGGCTGGTGAAGAGGTTGTAGACGCTGACATACAGCGTCAGTGTGGCGGAAATATAGTTCGTTTCGCCGCCGTGGATGATTTCGCTGACTTGCCACAGGATCATCGCCGAGCTCAGCAGCACGAACGCCGCGCAGATCGTCAGATGCAGCGCCGGGCTCGCGAAGAAGATGTTCGCGATCACCGCCAGCATGACGACAATCGTGCCAACCGCCAGGAAGTTGCTCATGAAGCCGAAGTTCTTGCGCGTTACACTCGCAATGCCGGCCATCGCAAAGAACACTGCCGCCGTGCCGCCAGCGGCAAGAGCCACCAGCTGGCCGCCGTTACGCAGGCCCAGGGTCATTTGCAAAACCGGCCCGAGCATGACGCCGAGGAACAGCGTCAGAACCAGTAGGAGGGCGACGCCGATGCCGCTGTCGCGGTTTTTTTCGATTGCAAAAAACATGCCGTAGACAATGGCGAGCATCGCGATCGATGCCACGATCGGGCTGGCGCGCATGAAGCCAAAGTCGAGTGTGACGCCGATCATGGCACCGATCCCGGTGGGGATCATTGACACTGCCAGCAGCAGATAGGTATTGCGCAGCACGCGTTGCTCGGCGCTGACGCCCTGACTGGCGGAAATCGGCGTCGCGTAATTGTTCTGAACAGGTTGCAGGTCGGGTTGCATAACTTTTTTTCTCCTCGTGGCGCCGGGTTATCGGCACGCGGGTAAGACTACCCAAACGAGGTAAAAGTTTCAATCAAATTCGCATTGTTTCCTGTTAGCGCAGGAGTCGGGCAAGCGGTTGATAAAACTCAATATTATTATGGCCGGTGGTCAGCCATTACGAAAGCGGAAGGCTGGCAGAGTCGATGCTCATAGCGGTCTGCAAAAGTTGCCACTGTGTATCGTCTGCATTCGCCTAATCGCGTTTCGCCTCGCAGATTACAGAGTCACGCCCGGTAGCAAGCGCTCTGCTTTTTTTGATGTCTGGCTGACAAGCAAGTGAAGTGGCGGAAGCGGTGAGATTCGAACTCACGATGCCCTTGCGGGCATGCCAGTTTTCAAGACTGGTGCGATCAACCGCTCCGCCACGCTTCCGTAGGGTCGGCATTTTGCCATTGGCGGCGGGTGCCGTCCATTTTCGGGACCAATCTCGCGTCGCCTGCGATGATCCGCCGCCCCTGTGTCCGTTCTATACGCCCGGCGCAATTTTCGAACGCTGCCATTGGGATTGCTTCCGTCGCTTGCATTCTGCGCTTTGTCGCCTATGCCCGGCCGCTAGCAGATCGCAATTTGGGCGCCGCCCAGACGCGCCGGTTGAACCTGTCGTCACGCGATAGGGCGGTGCGCTGGATATGCGCCAGGCGGTTGTTTTATGGGTAACCATTATCGCATAATTAACGCCATATATGGCGTGTTAAGCCATTTAAATGCTTATAATAAGTCTAATATGGCGCATTAATAAAATATATTGAAAGCGTCATATATGGCGCGTAATATCAATATAGTTCTTTAATATGCCATTGGTGACGCGATGAAGATCGATTCGAAAATAACCGATGCGACACTGCTCAAGCTGATCGGCGCGCGTCTGGCGCGGTTGCGTCTGAGCATGAATCTGACACAGGAACAACTCGCGACACAGGCCGGCCTCGGCGTGCGCACCGTGCAGCGGCTTGAGTTGGGCATGGCGGCGACGCAATTGTCGGGGTTTTTACGCATCTGCCGGGTGCTCGGGCTCATTGAGCATTTTGAAGCGTTGATTCCGGAACCCGCGCCCAGCCCGCTGGCGCAAATGAAACTGCGCGGCAAAGAGCGAAAGCGCGCCACCGCACTCAAAGTGGCCGAACCTGCCGGTAAATGGCAGTGGGCCGATAAAACATGACCACGTTTGCCGAAGTGAGGTTGTGGGGTCGCACCATCGGCGCGGTTTCGCTCGAAGACGGTGCCGACGTTGCGGCCTTCGAATATACGCCGGAGTTTGCCGCCAGTGGCATCGAGGTGTCGCCTCTCACCATGCCGCTCGGTCGTCGCATCCATCGATTCGCCGAACTGCCGCGCAAAACATTTCATGGTTTGCCGGGGCTGCTGGCCGATTCACTGCCCGACCGTTTCGGCAACGCCTTGATCGACGCGTGGCTGGCAACGCAGGGGCGCACGGCCGGCAGCTTCAACGCGATTGAGCGTCTGTGCTATACCGGCGCGCGCGGCATGGGCGCGCTGGAGTTTGCGCCGGCGGCAGGCCCCGCGTCGCGCACCGCCATAAAAATCAATATCGACGCGCTGGTGCGACTGGCCTCCGAAGTGCTCGGCCATCGCGGCAAGCTCAATACCTCGTTTAAAAAATCGGCGCGTGCCGCAGCACTGCAGGACATCCTGCGCGTTGGCACCTCGGCCGGCGGCGCGCGCGCCAAAGCGGTGATCGCATGGAACCGCACCACCAATGAAGTGCACTCGGGGCAGGTGGCAGCCGGCGACGGGTTCGAATACTGGCTGTTGAAATTCGACGGTGTCGCCGGCAACAAAGACAAGGAACTTGAAGACCCGCAGGGCTATGGTGCGATCGAATACGCCTATTCGCTGATGGCGCATGCCGCCGGCATCACGATGGGCGAATGCCGTCTGCTTGAAGAGAACGGGCGGCGGCATTTCATGACACGGCGTTTCGACCGCCTGCCCGGCGGTCGCAAGCTGCACGCGCAATCGCTGTGCGCACTGGCGCATTACGACTTCAACCAGGCCGGCGCCTACGCTTATGAACAGGCGCTGCTCGTCATCCGCCAGATTGACCTGCCGATGGCGGCAGTTGAAGAACAGTTCAGGCGCATGGTGTTCAATGTGATCGCGCGCAATCAGGATGACCACGTCAAGAACATTGCCTTCCTGATGGACCAGCAGGGGCGCTGGTCGCTGGCGCCGGCGTTTGACATGACCTACAGCTTCAACCCGTCGGGCACCTGGACGGCCAGTCACCAGATGACGATCAACGGCAAGCGCGACGACTTCACCATGGGCGATCTCAACGCCTGCGCAAAAAGCGCCATGATGAAACGCGGTCGCGCCGCCGCTATTGTTGAAGAAGTGCGTGCTGCGGTCGCCCAATGGCCGGCGTACGCTACGCAGGCAAAAGTGGCGGCCAAACGGGTCGCGCAGATCAAGCGCAATTTGCGGCTGGAAATTCCGCACTAAAGCGCAGCCTGTGTGGCGGTGCGCCTCTTTCCCCGGCGTTGAAAAATGGCGAACGCGTTTTACACGGATGCCGCCTCCGGTAAACGACGTCGTCCGGCCGGTTGGTTTCTCTAATGTTTTTAAAAATATTGCCGTTAAAAGCGGGTCAACCCTTGAATAAGGGTTTTCCTTGATTGGGTGTGGCGTGGCGCCAACCGGCGGTTTGATAAAACTTGAAATGGCGATCACGACGTCGTTGCGGGGGCAGCAGTCTGCGCCAGCGATGCGCGAAGATGCGGTGGTCGCTGCGAATGCGCCGGCAAGCGGTGGCGCAGTCGATCTGGGCGAGGCTTTGCGTCTGCTTGGATTGGATGGCCCTCCGCTGGCGGGTGCGGACGAGGTCGCGCGCCTGCAACACGTGATCGACGGGCTGTGCCTGCTGTCGTCGCATGACGGTTTGACGGGGCTGGCGAACCGCCGCGTGTTCAACGACGCGCTCGGACGCGAAATCGACCGCGGCGCGCGGACCGCCGAGAGTTTCGGCCTCCTGATCATCGATATCGATCACTTCAAACAGATCAACGACCAGCATGGTCATCCGGTCGGTGATCTCGTGCTGAAGGCGGTCGCGGAAAAAATTGCAGATAGTTTTCGTTCCATCGACCTGGTTGCGCGTTTTGGCGGCGAGGAATTCGCCGTGGTGTTGCCCAATGTTTCGCCGGCATTTCTGTTGCAGGTGGCGGAGCGCGCGCGCGAGGCGGTTGCAAACACCCGCGTCGAAGGGCCGCGCGGTCTGCAACTCAACGTCACGGTCAGCATCGGCGCGGTCTGTGCGCGCGGGCTTGCTGCGATCGACCGTGACGCGTTGATCGAGGCCGCGGACGGCAAACTGTATGCAGCCAAGCGCCAGGGCCGCAATCGCGTGTGCTTTGACACAGCGCCTGACACGGAAGTCACGCTGGGTGAACGCGCGCATCTCCTTCGTTTAATCGATTCACCGGACACCATCTCATGAATGCAAATCGAGCGGCAGCACGCACCATCGCAATCACCAGCGGCAAGGGCGGTGTCGGCAAATCCTGCATCACGGCCAATCTGGCCTGTGCGCTGGCGCGCGAGGGCAGCCGGGTGCTGGTGCTGGATGCCGACCTTGGTCTCGCCAATATGGATATCCTCCTGAACCTGCAGCCTGCCGGTACCCTGCACGATGTATTGCACGGTGTGCACACGATGGCGGAGGTGTTGCTGAAAGGCCCGGCGGGCATCACAGTGCTGCCCTCGGGCTCGGGGCTCGCCGAATACTCGCGGCTGAGCGGCGATACGCGCGACCGCCTGCCGCAGGTGCTAAACGAGATCATCCATGATTTCGACCATATCCTGATCGACACCGGCGCCGGTATTTCGGAGGTGGTGTTGTATACCGCGTCGCTGGCCCAGGACGTGTTGATCGTTGCGACGCCGGAACCGACCAGTTTTGCCGACGCTTACGCCACCATCAAAGTCATGGCGTATCAGCAGGAGCGGGCGAGGTTCAGCGTCGCCATCAACCAGGTGCGCAAGGGCCAGAGCGGCGCGGCGGTAGTGCAGAAAATGCAGAAAACCGCTGATCATTTTCTGCAGGAACAATTCGGCCACCGCATCGTGCTCGATTTCGCCGGTGAAATTCCGGCAGATCCGGCGATCGAGG
The DNA here is from genome assembly GCA_943329075.2 of Chitinophaga pinensis. Taxonomy (GTDB): domain Bacteria; phylum Pseudomonadota; class Gammaproteobacteria; order Burkholderiales; family SG8-41; genus PALSA-1004. Next base: position 30,648 of record CALQCM020000031.1, read on the forward strand.
CCTCGGTGCGCGCGCGCACGCCGGCGATCCTGCGCGATCCGGCTGCGCCGGCGGCGGTCGCGCTGGGCAAGCTGGCGCGCTACATCACGGCGCAAAAACCGCCGGCGCGCGGACTGCGCGAGGCGCATGCGCCGCAGAGTGCGTTACCGGCCTGACGGTGCGCTGACGCAAGGCAGGGCGTGGCTGAGTGAGCCGCTGCCGCGCCGCGCTCAGGCGGCGTGCTTGATGACCCACGCCACATAGCGATCCATCCAGTTCTGCAGAAACGGTTTGCTCTCGGCGCCGATGTTGCCCGCCGCGTCGAACAGGCCGTCCTTCGCCTGGATGAAGGCTTCGGGCTGGCCGAGTGTCGGCATGTCGAGGAAGGCGAGGATGGTGCGCAGATGCTGTTGCGCGATCGCGCTGCCGACGGCGCCGACCGAGACACCCAGCACGCCGGCGGGTTTACCCGACCACACACTTTGCCCGTAGGGACGCGAGCCGTGGTCGATCGCGTTTTTCAGCACACCCGGAAGTGAACGGTTGTATTCGGGGGTGACGAAAAGCACGCCGTGGGCCGACTTGATCTCGGCGCGCAGGCGGCTGACCGCCGGCGAGGGTGTGGCATCGTCGTCCTGGTTGTAGAGGGGCAGGTCACCGATATTGATGGTCTTGAACGAAAACTCCGGCGGTGCCAGTTTGACAATCGCGTTGGCCAGTTTTTGATTGAACGAGTCCTTGCGCAGACTGCCGATGACAACGGCGATTTGAATTTTGCTCATGCTGATTTCCTTTTCGATCAATGAAATAGTTACTAACGTCACATAACTTCCTATGCTCGTCGTCCGCGCAAAGGCGGGGGCCCGGGGTTTTCATTCTGGATTCCCGCCTTCGCGGGAATGACGGCGCGGAACAAAGCGCCGTCATGCACTTACGGGGCCAGATCGAACACCAGTACTTCGGCGCCGCGGCCCTTGGTCAGGGTGAGGCGGGTTTCCTGTTGCAACAAAACGGCGTCGCCGGCGCCGACGGGCGTGCCGTTGACTGCAAGCGTGCCGCGCACGATGTACACATAGGCTTTGCGTGCCGGATCGAGGGCGAGTTCCGCGCGCTCGGCGCCGTCGAAGAGGCCGGCATAAACCGAGGCGTCGGCGTGTATCGTCACCGAGTCCTGCGCGCCATCGGGCGAGGCGACCAGTTTCAGCAGGCCGCGCTTCTCCGCCGTCGGCACGGTTTTCTGTTCGTAGCCAGGCTCAATGCCGGTGACGTCAGGCATGATCCAGATCTGCAGAAAATGCGTGGTCTGGTCTTTGGCGTGATTGAACTCGCTATGTGTGACGCCACGGCCGGCGCTCATGCGCTGCACGTCGCCCGGCGGTATACCCTTGATGTTGCCCATGCTGTCCTCATGCGCCAGTTCGCCGGACAGCACGTAGCTGATGATCTCCATGTCGCTATGGCTGTGTTTGCCGAAGCCGCTGCCGGGGGCGATACGGTCTTCATTGATGACGCGCAGGTTGCCAAAGCCCATGTGCGCGGCGTCGTAATAGCCGGCGAACGAGAACGAGTGATAGCTTTTGAGCCAGCCGTGGTCGGCATAGCCGCGGTCCTGTGATTTGCGTAGGGTTTGCATAATGTGCGCTCCTTGTTGATGGCTGCATTGTCGACCGCGCCAGGCGCTTGCAGGACCTGCCGGTTTGATGGCACCATTCAAAAAATTTGAATGAAAAGGCGATTTATGGTGACGCCGCGTGATGTTTTGACGCCCGAGGCCCTGGCGATGGTGCAGACCATCTCAGACGCCGGCAGCTTCGCGGCGGCGGCACGCACCATCAATATGGTGCCTAGTGCGCTGACTTACCGGGTGCGGCAGATGGAAGACGCGCTCGACGTGTTGCTGTTTGACCGCAGCTCGCGGCAGGCGCGGTTGACCGAGGCGGGCGCCGAGTTGCTGCGCGAGGGCGCGCGCCTGCTCGCCGACATCGACGCCGTCGCCAATCGCGTCAAGCGTGTCGCTACCGGCTGGGAGCCGCAGTTCACGATTGCGGTGGACAGCATCATCGACCGCGTCACAGTGATGGAGCTGTGCGACGCCTTCTTCAAGCTCAATCCGCCGACGCGACTCAAGCTGCGCGATGAAACCTTGTCCGGCACGCTTGAAGCGTTGACCTCGGGGCAGGCCGATCTTGCGCTTGGCGCCACAGTTGATACCGGCAGCGGCGCGGATCTGCGGCACGAGCCGCTCGGCACCGTGCGTTTTGTTTATGCCGTGGCGCCGCACCATCCGCTGGCGGCGCTGCCCGAGCCGTTGAATGACGACATCATTCGAAAGCATCGCGCGGTGGCGATTGCCGACTCGGTGCAGCGCGGCGGCGGCCTCACGTTCGGCCTGTTGCCGGGGCAGGATGTCTTTACTGTCGCCACCATGCCGGCGAAACTGGACGTGCAGGTGCGCGGCATGGCGACGGGCTTTCTGCCGACCTGTCTGGCGCAGCCTTACATCGACAGCGGGCGGCTGGTGGTCAAACGGGTCGCGCGAGCGGAGCGCCAGGTGCCGGTGCATTACGCGTGGCGTGGCGGCAGCGGCGCCGGTCGCGGCCGCGCGCTGCAGTGGTGGTTATCGCAATTGCAAAGCCGGGTGACGCGCGCGGCATTGCTCGGCGAACGTGGCGGCGGTAAACCGCTGCCGCGCAGCATGGTCAATGCGAAAAAGGGAAAACCGGCGCCTGCGAGAAATCGCTAACGGCTGGCGGGAACCGCGGTCCGCCAATTTCCGCCGAATCAAGGTGCTAGTGGGGCTTTGGGGGCGCCATGTATCCTTCGTCGAGCCGTATTTGGGCCTAAAACACGAAAAAACCGCGCAAAAACTGCGGAAATTCCGCTTAAAACCATGTCTTTAAAGGCCAACTCAGTCTAAAATGCCGCGCGGCTGGATGCAATTAATCCGAATGGAAACAATTGGGGCAGGCTGAATCTTAAGAGGCGACAACATGGCAAGGCAAAAGGAACTCAAGCTGTATCGCAACATCGGCATCATCGCGCACATCGACGCGGGCAAGACCACGACCACCGAGCGTGTGTTGTATTACACCGGCAAGAAACACCAGATCATTGACGTCCACGATACCAAGGACGGCAAGACCAGCACGACCACCGACTACCTCGAGCAGGAAAAAAAGCGCGGCATCACGATTCAGTCCGCCGCTGTCTCGACCGAGTGGAAGGGCCATCAGGTCAACATTATCGATACCCCGGGCCACGTTGACTTCACCATCGAGGTGAACCGCAGCCTGCGCGTGCTTGACGGCGCCGTGGTGGTGTTCGACGGTGTGGCGGGTGTGGAGCCGCAGACCGAAACGAACTGGCGTCTGGCCAATCAATATAACGTGCCGCGCATGTGCTACATCAACAAGATGGACCGCATGGGTGCGAGCTTCGAGAAGGCCATCACCGGCATCAAGGAGCGCCTCGGCGCCACCATCGTGCTGTGCCAGATCCCGATCGGCAGCCATGACGAATTCAAGGGCATGGTCGACCTCATCCAGGGCTGCGGCTATGTGTGGAAGGAAGAAGACAAGGATTCAGCGTGGGAAACCATTCCCATCGAGGAAATGAAAGGCCGTTTCAAGTTCGCCAGCACGCGCGACAACGAGTGGATGGACCAGTTGCTCGATCTGCGCCGCGAAGCGATCGAAACCGCGCTGGCCCTCGACGATGACGCGTTCATGGATTTTGTCGAGAACGGCAAGTTCGACGTCCAGAAGGTCAAGGACTGCATCCGCAAGGGCACCGTGACCGGTCAGCTCGTGCCGATTTTCTGCGGCTCTTCGTTCAAGAACAAGGGCGTGCAGCAATTGCTCGACGGCGTCATCGATTACATGCCGTACCCGGGTGAAAACGGCGGCATCTCGATCGTGGATGCGGACGGCAAGATCATTGGCGAGCAGGAAGTGCGCGATGACGCGCCGGCCCGCGCGCTGGCCTTCAAGGTGATCAACGACCAGTTCGGCACGCTGACCTTCGTGCGCGTTTATTCGGGCGTGATCAAGAAGGGCGACACCCTCTACAACGTCACGCGCGACAAAAAAGAACGCATCGGCCGTATCGTTGAGGTGCAGGCCAACGTGACCAAGGACATCGACGAAGCGCGCGCCGGCGACATCTGCGCATTCGTCTCGATGAAAGATACCGAGACCGGCGACTCGCTCTCCGATCCCGACCATCAGGCCTTGCTGGAGCGTATGCGTTTCCCGGACCCGGTGATCAGCGTGTCGGTCGAGCCGAAAACGCGTGCCGACGTCGAGAAAATGTCGACCGCACTCTACAAAATGGCGAAGGCCGATCCGTCGCTGCGTCTGGCGGTGGACCAGGAAACCGGCCAGACCGTGTTGCGCGGCATGGGTGAGTTGCATCTGGAAGTCACCATCGACCGCATGCGCACGGAACTCGGCGTCGAAGCCGTGATGGGCAAGCCGAAAGTCAGCTTCCGCGAAGCCTTCGGCCAGATCACCGACCGCGTTTACACGCACAAGAAACAATCGGGCGGTTCGGGCCAGTTCGCCGAAGTGAAAATGGTGTTCGAACCGGGCGCTCCGGGTTCGGGTATCGTTTGGGCGGACGAAGTCTCGGGTGGCCGTATTCCGCGTGAATACATTCCGTCGGTCGAACACGCCATCCGCACCGAGAGCAAGAAGGGCCAGGTCGCCGGCTACGAAGTGGTCGACTTCAAGGCGCGCCTGCTCGACGGCAAGTTCCACGATGTGGACAGCTCGGCGCTGGCGTTTGAAATTGCCGGCCGTGCCTGCTTCCGCGAAGCGCACCGCGCGAGCAAACCGAAGTTGCTGGAACCGGTGATGAAGATCGAAGTCGTGACTGAAGCCGATTATCTCGGCGACGTCATTGGCGACGTCAACCGTCGTCGCGGTCAGGTCACCGACCAGGGCCAGAAAGGGCCGAGCGCGTTCATCCAGGGCTTCGTGCCGCTGGCGGAAATGTTTGGTTACATCAACTTCCTGCGTTCGGCCACCAGCGGTCGCGGCACCTTCACGATGGAGTTCGATCACTACTCCGAAGTGCCGGCCAGCCTGGTTGAGAAACTGATGGAGAAAGAAAGCACCTGATAGCACGGGTGAGGGCAGGCGTGCCATGAGCGGTGCGCCGGCCGGCTGCAGCCATCGGCAATAAAAAACGGCCTCTAGGGATAGAGGCCGTTTTGTTTTGGTGCGGAACGTTTGCTAGCGCACAGGGACGGCAGGGATTGCGTCGGCCCAGCAATTCGGCGTTTCGTAGAGGCGCACCTGTTCGATGCGGATGCGCGGGCCGTAGGACTCCGCGCAGGCCTTTACGAGTATCTTTAATGCCGCCTGGGCCAGATGTTCGGCGGTCGGCGGTGCGTCAAAAAACACCGTGCGGTGCTGCGGAATGGTGGCGAGGAAGTCGATCACCGGCGCGTCTTTGGCATAGGCGAGAAAGGCGTGGTCCCACGGTTCGACCACGTATTTGTTCATGAGCGCCTTGATGCCGCCGAAATCGGCGACCATGCCCTGTTCGGCGTCGCCGGCCGTGGTGACCACATCGCCGCTAACAGTCACTTCAATGGCATAGCGGTGCCCGTGCAGATGCCGGCACAGACTGGCGTGATTCGGTATGCGGTGGCCGGCGTCGAATTCAAGCCTGCGGGTAATGCGCATCGAGGGCGGCGTACGGTGAAAAGAGACGCCGATTATAGCATCGCGCCTTGCCGCCCCCGCCGCTGGCGATTAACGCGCGCGGCGCGCCTGTGCCAGTTGCAGCAGCTTTTTGTAGAGCGACGGATTGGCGCGTTGCAGTTCCGCGCCAGCGAGGCAATGGTCGCCGCGTACCTTGTTCAGATTGATGCCTTCGAGGTGGACGAGGCGCACCAGTTCGCGTACGGGATTTGACATGCTGCGACCGGTTTCATAGCGCGAACCGCCGCTTTGGGTGACGCCGACGGCCGACCAGAAGGCGTGCTGGTTGAGTCCAAGGTTGCGGCGCAGTTTCCGCAGGTTGAGGTTCTTGTCGATCTTTTTCACGGGTTCTCCTTCAATTTGGCAATTTTCTCTCATTTAGAGACAGAAAAAACAGGCAATGGTTCATGCCCGTCGCATTTTTTCGCAGCCAAGGCGCCGACTTTGTGGCGATGTCGTTTTTTTGGGCGAAATACGATAAAATTCAACACTTTTCCGATGGCATCAAACTGATTCAATGGCATTAATCGTTCAAAAATACGGCGGTACTTCGGTCGGCAGCCCAGAGCGTATCAAAAACGTCGCGCGGCGTGTCGCGCGCTGGCACGCGCAGGGCCATCAGGTCGTCGTCGTGGTTTCGGCCATGAGTGGGGAGACCAACCGGCTGATCGGGCTGGCCAAGGAAATCCAGGCGCAACCGGATCCGCGTGAACTCGACGTGATGGTCTCGACCGGCGAGCAGGTCACGATCGCGCTGTTGTCGATGGCATTGCTGGACGCAGGCTTGAAAGCGCGCAGCTATACCGGCGCCCAGGTACGCATTCTGACCGACAGCGCATTTACCAAAGCGCGCATTGTCAGCATCGACGAGCAAAACATGCGCGCCGATCTCGACAGCGGGCATGTCGTTGTCGTAGCGGGATTTCAAGGCGTGGACGAGGCCGGCAACATCACGACGCTGGGGCGCGGCGGTTCCGACACCACCGGCGTTGCGCTGGCGGCGGCACTGAAAGCCGACGAGTGCCAGATCTACACCGACGTCGACGGCGTTTACACCACTGATCCGCGGATTGTGCCGGAAGCGCGCCGCCTCAAGACCATCACCTTCGAGGAAATGCTCGAGATGGCGAGCCTCGGTTCGAAAGTGCTGCAGATCCGCTCGGTCGAGTTTGCGGGCAAGTACCGCGTCAAGCTGCGTGTGTTGTCGAGCTTTGAAGACGAGGGCGACGGCACGCTGATTACTTTTGAGGATGACGAAAAGATGGAACAGGCGATTATTTCGGGCATCGCGTTCAGCCGCGACGAAGCCAAGATCACCGTGCTCGGCGTGCCGGACCGTCCGGGCATTGCGTACCAGATTCTCGGGCCGGTCAGCGACGCCAATGTCGATGTTGACATGATCGTGCAGAACGTCGGCCACGACGGACTGACCGACTTTTCTTTTACTGTTCATCGCAACGATTACACGAAGACGCTCGACGTGCTGAAAAAAGTCGCCACGCACATCAAAGCGCGCGAAGTGCAGGGCGGCGACAAGATCGCCAAGGTCTCGCTGGTCGGCGTCGGCATGCGCTCGCACGCCGGCATCGCCAGCACGGCGTTTCGCACGCTGGCCGAGGAAGGTATCAACATCCAGATGATTTCGACCTCGGAAATCAAGATTTCCGTCGTGATCGACGAAAAATACATGGAACTCGCGGTGCGCGTGCTGCACAAGGCATTCGGACTGGATCAGCCAGCCTGATACGGTCGCCTGTGGTATTCTTGGCGGCGTTTTTGAGCACGCAGCACCAGCAGCTGTAATTGCGACATCCCGGCGAGATGGCCGGGTGGTCACGGCGAAGCCGTCGTCAATAAAGCGCAGGTCGCCTGCGACCACTCTGCGCAAGCGGTTGCAACAGCAAGTGAAGCACAGGTTTTTGAAATATACGGAGAGATGGCCGGGTGGTCACGGCAGAGCCGTCGTCAATAAAGCGCAAGGCGCCTGCGACCACTCTGCGCAAGCGGTTGCAACAGCAAGTGAAGCACAGGTTTTTGAAATATACGGAGAGATGGCCGAGTGGTCGAAGGCGCGCCCCTGCTAAGGGCGTATAGGACAAAATCCTATCGAGGGTTCGAATCCCTCTCTCTCCGCCAGTCAAGTCTTTAACGTCCTGATACCTCTGCATATCCCTTTGGCGTATCAGCGGCTACCCATACTGCAACCCATATTCAGGCATTATTTGCTGTGATTATTTGCCCGCTGGCCTGATCGGCATCGGGATGACCTGGGATGCGCGCCAAATGACGGCCGCAGCGTTTTGGCGAGAAGAAAAGTTGCCCCCATTGTTGTGGTACATGTTTTTATTACGTATTGACATTATTATGCCTAAATAGACATAATTTGAGCAATGTCGAATCAACCCCGTAAGCCGCTCAAATGGATCGGTTCTTCGAAGCGTGATTTGGACGCGATGCCGGAGGACGTCAAAGATGTGTTCGGGCACGCGATCGACCTTGCGCAGGTGGGTGGAAAACATCAAGACGCCAAGACGATGAGTGGATTCGGTTCGGCTGGCATATTGGAAATAGTTGAAGACTTTCGTGGCAATACCTTCCGGGCCGTTTACACCGTGAAGTTCGCCGGGTGGGTATACGTCTTGCATTGCTTCCAGAAGAAATCCAAGAGTGGTATCAAGACGCCTAAAGAGGATATGCACCTGATCAACTTGCGGTTGAAGGCTGCAAGACAGGACTACGAGGCTTGGCAATCACAGCAAGGACGATGATCATGACCGAACGCAGCGAATTAGCAGTTGAAGAAGGTGGCACTAACGTCTACGCAGATTTGGGATATGTGAATGCAGCTGAAATGCAGCGCAAATCACAGCTTGCGGGGGAGATTGCTCGCGCAATCAAAGCGCGCCGCTTGACACAGGGAGAAGCCGCAAAATTGCTCGGCATTGATCAGTCGAAGATATCGCGGATCACCCGAGGACAATTTCGTGGTGTCAGCGAAGCCAAGTTATTTGAGCTGGTCACCAAGTTGGGGCACGACGTGAAAATTATCGTTGGCCCTACGCGGCGCCGTGCGGGAAGAATTGAACTGCAGTTCGCTTAGCCTAAGAAACGCGAAACTTGTCGGTGGAGCAGGGTTAGCGGTAGACTACGCCCGCCGCCAGTAACAGTTGTCATATATTCATTAATCGTAAATTCACCCCTCAATTCACCCCGCATTTTTGATCTGCGGCTTTTGACCTTTCTGGTCGCCATGCGGGCTGCACTAAACCGCTTTACTATCGAGTTCAATGAACGGGTAAAGCGCCGTTAATATTAAACCCGGTTACATAATTCTGGACGCGCCCGTCACTGGAGGCAGTCAATTCTCGCGCCGGCGCGTGGAGAGAGTTGCCTGTCCCCATCAATCTGAACCGATTCCCGGCTTCCCGGTCTTACCGAGGCCTTTACTATTACCAGAGGTCACACCATGAATCTCCAGGAACGCGATCAACTCGCACTGTTTCTTCAGCAACTCACGCAGGTTCAAGCAAGCCAGAAAGACCCCGAAGCCGATTCCCTTATACGGGAAGCCTGTTTGCGGCAGCCGGACGCCGGCTACCTGCTGGTTCAGCGGGCAATGCAGTTGGAACATGCCATGCAGGCGGTGAAGGCCCAGTGCGGGCAATTGCAGGCCGAACTGGAAAAGGCCCGTGCCGGCACTCAGAGCGGCTTTCTGGATAATGCCAGCGCTTGGGGGAGGTCACCAACGGCCCCCGCCGCGTCGTTCACGCCCGCAGCACCCTCGATCGGTTCGACCATGCAGCCGCGTACCCAGGCCCCACTGGCGGCTCCAGCCGCGGCTTCCTCATGGGGGTCGGGGATCTTGGGCACCGTTGCTACCACCGCTGCTGGCGTTGTCGCCGGATCGTTCCTGTTTCAAGGTATCGAGAACCTGATGGGGCATCACAACCAGAGTGGTTTTGGCGGCATGGGATCAGACGCCCATGCCGTGCCCCCCGTCGCCGAAAACACAGTCATCAACAATTACTACGATCGCAGTGCACCGGACGATGCTGTGGATGTTGCCGACGCTAGTGATTCCGGTGGTGACGACTTGGCTTGAGCTTCACTAGGGGCGAATGCCAAGCGCGTTCAATTTCTGAAAGTGCCTCGTTTCGGCGGTGTTGCGGAGAGGGAGTAATTCGAACACTCGCTACGTATTGCTACCTACACACGCTTTTCAGGCGTGTGCTCTAGAATTTCCAACAAATTTGATGCGGAGCCAATAGTGCCGGCACACTGAGGCGCCCGTTTGGGTTTGAGGTCAGTTTTGACAGCGCCGTGTCTCCAATGTTGACGTATGAACCCGTGGGACGCTGTTTGTTTTTCGGAAATCCTCACCGATGGTTATTTTGACCCAAAGGTGTTGTGTAAATTGCATTTAAAAGATTCAAATGTTGTTGCCTGCAGCATGACCCTCGGCGGTAGCGACCATCAGGCCGCGCGGTGCACGACAGTCGCCGATTAGGCGCAGTTCAATGCCGGCGGCGCGCAGGGGGGCAGCAAGTTCGTCGTTCGGTTTGCGCGGTGTCGAGTAGGCAAAGAAAGTAACATCATCGATGATGCCAACCTCACCGGTGATCATGTCGGCGTATGGCAGTCGGTTACCCTGCCAGCCTGCGCTGATCTGCGGTTCAGTCAGCGGAATCACTGTGATACGCTTTTCGCGCAAACGTCGCACGATGCCCTGATGCGTTACGATGGCAGTTGCATTAGCGATGGTTTCACGCGGTGTGATGATGTACACGCGTTCGAATAGCGTGTGCAGCAGTTCTGCGGACGCATAGGTTGCCTCTGTGTGATCCATGTCAAAAATCACCGCACTGCCTTTTTGTTTGAGCGGCGCGCTAAGCACCTCCGCGATGGCGCTGCGCAGGTCCCTTACCTGGCCTTTTTGTTGCGCATCTACTGGCAGCCACTGCGGCACGACCATGTGCGCACCGGTGGCGAGCACCACGCTGTCTGGTTTGAGTGCGATTAATTTCTCTGCGGTGGCGGTGACGTCCAATTCGAATTTAACGCCGGCTTTTTGAGCAGCGACGAGTTGATAGGTGTTGATCGACGACAGCGGCGCGCTGCCCGGCAGTTGCGCGTGCAGCCTGGTCTTGCCGCCAGTTTCTGTGCCGCTACCGATCACCGTCACATCGTGCCCGCGTGCGGCGGCATTCCATGCCGCTTCCATTCCGGCGACGCCGGCACCGACGATGATCACGCGCTTGGATGTCTGCGCGCCGCTGAGGCGTGCTGGCCACCAGTCGGTTTCCTGCGGTTGCGCCACCGTGGGGTTGTTGACGCATTTCATATTGGACAGATGTGTGTTGATCGCATCCCAGCACAGATTGCACCAGGTACATCGGCGGATTTCCGTTTCTCGACCTGTGCGCGCCTTCAAGGGCCAAGCCGGATCGGCGAGCAGTCCGCGCCCGAGGCCGATCAATTCGGCATCACCGGCTTTGATAATCATCTCCCCCTCGGCGGGTTCGGTGATGCGGCCGAGTGCGAGCAACGGCACTCCGTTGAGATGGGGGCGCAGTTGTCGGAACAGATCAAGATAGGGCATGCGCGGACCGTGTGAATCGGGTAAATGCCATTCGAGAGCAAGACCGTGGGTACCTTGAACAAAGTTAACGTAATCGACTTCCTTCGATTGCGTGACACGCGCGGCAATCTTCGCTGCCTCTGCTAGATCAACGCCTCCTTTGGCGTAATCATTCCCGGGCAGTTTCAGACCGATAATAAAGTTTTTGCCGCAGGCGGAGCGTAACGAAGAGACTAGTTCGCGCAGAAACCGTGTGCGGCCTTCTACGTCGCTGCCGTATTCGTCTTCGCGCAGATTCATCCGGGGCGACAAGAACTGATGGAACAGATGGCCGTGACCGGCCGAGATCTCGATGCCGCTGAAGCCGCAGCGCTGCAAGCGTTGCACCGATTGCGTGAAATCATCGGTCATGGCGCGCAGTTCATCGGCGCGCAACGCGCGCGGCATCGTCCAGCTCAAATCATCGGGCAACGCAGAGGCGCTGATCGCATCGGCGACCAACCCCGTGTTGTGTCGCCCGCGGCCCGGGTCCTGCAACTGACCGATTAGGCGGCAGTCCTGCGATTCGACCCCCTCGGCCCAGCGCTGCAAGAGGTCGAGGTTGTCATCGTTGTAACCGCGGGATCGGTAATAAACATTCTGGTGATGGGCGAGGCTGATTGGCTCGGTGACGATCATAGCGGCACCGCCACGCGCGCGGTTGATGTGATATTGAATCAGCGCGGCAGTGACCCGCGTGTTGTCGGCCATGTGCGTATTCATCGAGGCGTGCACAATACGGTTTTTAAGCGGAAGGCTGGCCAGTGTGAACGGCTGGAACAATGAGGGATAGGACATGATGAGGATGTTCTGGCGATTGAAGAGGTTCGAGTATATCGGCTCGCACGTCTGGAGTAACGGCATGTCTGCTTTACACGGGGTTGGTCATCGCCATATGATCGAAGCATCCCGTTGGAGGAGTGCATGATGTCAGTCTTTGTGGTTCGCGTGGCTATAATTACACTGGGTGCAGCTGCGGCGTGTGCGGCGGCCCAGGAATATCCGTCGCGGCTTATTCGCATCGTCGTCGCGCAGGCGCCTGCATCGGGGCCCGATCTGGTCGGCCGTACCCTCGCTCAGAAATTCACCGAGACCTGGGGGCAGCAGGCGATTGTTGATAATCGCGCGGGCGCCAACGGGATCATCGGGGGCGATTTGGTGGCGAAAGCTAAGGCCGATGGCTATACCTTGCTGGTAGGTGCATCCAGCGCTATCACCATGAACCCCTTCGTCTACAAGAGTCTGCCGCATGATCCGCTGCGTGATCTGGCGCCGGTGTCGCAGACCGCTAGCAATGTGATGGCGTTGGTGGTGGCGCCCACGCTGCCGGCAGCTAACGTCCAGGCGTTGGTGGCGCTGGCGAAATCGCATCCGCATGGAATCGTTTTTGCCTCGGCCGGCATCGGCAATCTAACGCACCTTTCGGCCGAACTATTTGCCAACACTGTTGGTGTGAAGTTGGTGCACGCGCCCTACAAAGGCTCGACGCCTGCATGGATTGAACTGATGAGCGGACAGGTTGCCTTGATGTTCACGACAACTCAGGGTATCGCGCCTCATCTCGAACGCGGCAAATTAAAATTGCTTGCGACATGCAGCGAAATACGCGCGGGCGCGTTTCCGCAGACGCCGACTTTGATTGAATCAGGTTATCCCGGCCTAGTGATGACCGGATGGACCGGATTATTTGCGCCGTCCGGGACCCCGGCCAATATTGTTGCGAAACTGTCGCGAGAGGTTGTGCGTGTGCTGGCATTGCCGGAGATCCGCGCGCGTATGGAAAGTCAGGGCTCGGAAGCGGTGGCAAGTGCGCCGGAGGTGTTTTCGGCGTTTGTGAAATCCGAGGCAGCGAAGTGGCAAAAGGTCATTCGTGCGGCGGGGCTGGAGCAAACGCAGTAGCCAATTGCTGAGATTTGGAAGCGCCTGATTGTTCAATCAGCACGACCACCTGCAGTGATTCCCGCGTCTCTAGGGCCTGTTAGCAATCACGCCAACCACAGGTAAGCGCAGACGAGATTGAGCATGGAAGTAAAATTACGTGTGAGCTTTTCATGGTGCGTGGCGGTGCGGTACTTCGGCTACTTTTAACTTCTTCGCACAGCGAAGTAGCCAAGTCTGACGCATCGGATTCCTGTCACGGAAGGGGAAACTGTTGCCGCCGATTCGCATTTGATCAGTTTCGGCGGGTTGTGCCAATCGCTATTGACCGCGACCGGCACTCGACAAACACGGGTCAATGCGCAATCGGCCGCGGGGTCAATTTGGAGTCGGCGGGAACAACCACATCACAAACCGGCTAAGGGTTGCAGATTCAGTGAATCGAGCACTTAGGTATGGGGAGCGGATTCGAACTGTTGGTACGGCCATAGATTCCGTTGGCGGCCTAAATTACGAATTCGCCTCCCACGGGGCGCCGAGTTGAACCCGAGTTCGATTCCGCATTTCGCAATCGAACTCGGGTTCGCATTATCGAGAAGCTTTATCGACCGCGCCGGTTAGAGCATATCCGTCTTGAATCGTTGACGTATCGCCAACCGGAGCTTCAATCCTTTAGCATTCTTCGCAAGCACTTCGTCCAGCGTTGCAATGCTCTTGGCCTTTCCGCCAAGCGCAACGGCCAGATGGAGGGAGTCGCCCGCTCGAAGGGCGGTGTCGGAGTCCAGTGTCAGCGTGGCGGCCTGGTGAAAAGTGGAGGGCTCCACCGGCAATAGCTGTAGGTCATTGGCACGCAGGCGTTCAAACCGCTGCCATGCGGAGTTGGCGTCAGATTTTGTAATCTGTCCGGTTCGCTGCTTGATGCCAAGAGCGCTGGCGAACTCAGTGACGCACCCCATGGCCGACACCAGTTTGTCCGCGCAGGCGCCATACCAGCGTGCCACGTCCGCGCTTCTTGGTTCGTTTAGATGCAGCGCCACCAATACGCCGGTGTCAACGTAAATCATCAGTAGCGGGCGCCGCAGCGTAATGCGTCGATGACGGAGGTGCCCATAGGCATCGCCTTTCGCGCCGTCGTCAGGCGCGCGGCGAAAGCCTGTCGGTTCCATGTCGCTGGTCGGAGGGTTAGTCCGCCATCTATGGCGAGAGAGGCTTCTACGCGATCGCCGTCCTTGATGCCGATGCTGCGTATGCATTCAGCTGGAAGGCGAAGAGCCAAACTGTTGCCCCACTTTGGCACATGCAGGTCCATAGATTGATCTCGCTCGTATCTACGTCAATGGATATACGTTGTAACCGGATTTTAGCGAGGCGCAATACCCGTAAGGCGAGGGCAGGAGCAACGTGCTGCTATTTCCGCAGAAAACGAAGTCGCGTCCCCGACGCCGCCATCGATTTTCACGAACGGCTTGGCGGACGCTTAACATCCCTGCCCGGTGGCTTGCAGGGCAGTCTGGTTCGCGCGCTCAATCCGTTCGTTGTGCCCCGGATGCGAAGATAAGAACGGCAGGGCAGCGCTGCTGGACATGGCTTTGAGCATTTTCATTGTTCGGGCCGACCCGCAAGCGCTGTAACCTGCGGCCATTGCCCAGCGCAATCCAAGGATGTCAGCATCCCGTTCTTCGTCCCGGGAGTAGGCGGTCGTCACAACGCTGACTCCTATGTTCGCGATTGTGCCGCCCATCGGCACGCCGGCGACGCCCAGCACCACCCCTAAAACGTCGCTCACGCCTTTTGCGGATTCAGCGCGCTGCTGGCGTGTTTCTCCGTGCTTCAGGTAAAGGTGCGCAAGTTCGTGGCCCAGCGTTGTCGCCAGCGCGTCTTTATCCGGACCGATTTCATGAAGCATCGGCAGGGTAAGGGCGATCATCTGTCTGCCATTGTTGAGGGTAGCGAACGCATTGGGGGTGTTGCCGGCAACCAGCGCCACTTGCGGGGCTAGCCGACTTTGTTCCTTGATGGCTACTACAACTGTTTTCAGATTCGTGAGATCAGCGCCGCGAACCGGGTAGGCCTGTCCGTTCCTGCCTTTTAGGGTGGTGTCGGTAAATGCCGTGCTAGTGGTCCAGTCGCGATTGAATACCCACGCATCTGGTGCGGATTTCTGCGGGGTGGCGGTGCAGCCGCCGATGGCGGCGGCAATGATTGCGCCGAGCAGGGGGCGCGCAATGCCGCGGGCATTATGCCGGATCAACATCAATGCCATGAGAGATACCGGGGGCTTTGTTGTATGGCCAGTCAGCCTGGCACCGGCGTTCGACAGAACATAACGTTGCAAGTGTTGTGCTTGCGGAACTGCTTTTAATGAAGTGCGGGAGCCGTATTACGCCATTATGTCAACGTGTGCGCCCTTGATCTGGCGTGAAGTATCCGGTGGCGGCGCGTGCTGGGGTTGCGCAACCTTTTGCGGTTCTGCGTTGACCGGCGGCGCTTTCTGCGGCGGGTTAGCGGCTTTGGCGCTGCTTGGCGGCGGGGTGTGGGCGCTTGTTACGGATGAGACGCTCATGGCTTTCTCCAGAATTAATGCGGTGTTTCGTTATTTGTCGATGGCGCCGTGGCGTAAAGTGACCCGCCCGAACTTTCTATACTAACGTAATTGAGCGTGTAACGTGTTACCGCCGATTGCAATTTGACTAGTTGGGGGTGCGGCGCGCACATTGTAAGACCATTTTCTTCGTGCCGGGTTCGTTAAATTGCTACCATGGGTGCCGCGAAATTCAACCTGATGGACCGGACCCATGGCCAAAGTATTCCCCGACGGCTGGCGTGAACTCACCGCGACCGGGGCGGCGGCAAGCGAGTTGCAAACGCTCGCCGAACTCGCCGCCGGGCTCGACGACGGCTACACCATTTATCATGGTGTTCACTGGACGCGCGTCGAGCAACACAATTTCGCGATCTTCGGTGAAATCGATTTCGCCATCGTCGGGCCGACCGGCAAACTTCTGTTGATCGAGCAAAAGAGCGGCTTGTTAAACGAGACGGTGGACGGACTCAAAAAAAGCTACGCCGACAAGGAAAAGAGCGTCCCGATTCAAATGGCGCGCAACACGGACGCGTTGCACCATAAGCTGCGCAGATACTGCAAGGGCGAACCCACATTAGTCGATTCCCTGCTGTACTGCCCGCACTACACCGTTAAGCAACCGGGATCGGCGGGCATCGATCCAGCGCGCATCGTCGATGCGACAAAGAAAGACCACCTCGTTCCGATCATAAAGTCGATTCTTCCGGCGAGCGGCGACGTGCTGACCGCGAAAGAGAAGATTTACAGGTTTCTTGGCGACATGTTGGATCTTGTTCCCGAAGTCCACGCGGTGGTCGGCGAGGCGGGTGCGCTTTATACGCGGCTGTCCGGAGGGCTCTCCGAATGGGCACGCAAGATCGAGAGTGATCCGTTTCGTCTGCGGGTGATAGGAACCGCGGGCTCCGGCAAAACGCAATTGGCGATGGCGGTCTATCGAGACGCAATCCGCGAGGGACGGCGGCCGCTCTACGTTTGTTACAACCGCCCGCTGGCGGACCATATCGCACTCATCGCGCCAGCCGGCGGTGAGGTGGCCACCTATCATCAGTTTGGCGACCGCGTCTGTCGCGCCCTTGGCCAGACGCTCGATTTTCGCCAACAGGGTATCTATGCACATATCGAAGCGGCGCTTGACGCCCATACGCCGGCGGAAGAGGGGCGCTTCGACGAACTGATTATCGACGAGGGGCAGGATTTTCAGAGCGGGTGGGTTGAGAATCTGCTTCGGTTTCTGCGTCCCGGCGGACGGGCCTGGTTGCTGGAAGATCCGATGCAGAATCTCTACGGGCGCCCGCCGGCGTTGCTGCCCGAATGGGTGAGCCTGCGTTCGGACACCAACTACCGCAGTCCGAAGGACATTCTCGACACCCTGAACCGCATGTTGCCGCTCGAGCGTCCGGTGGAAGCCGGCAGCCCGTTGACCGGCTCGGAAGTCGAGATCGTCTCCTATGCGGACGCCAAAGAGTTGATCGCAAAAACCATCGACGCGGTTACGCATTCGATCGGACTTGGCTTCAAACGTTCGCATATTGCGTTGATCAGCTATCGTGGCCGGGAAAACTCAAAGCTCACGCCCTACGACAAACTCGGCCCCTATTCACTGCGCGCCCCGACGGGGCAGTATGACCTCCTGGGCAATCCCATGTTCACTCAGGGCGACGTGCTGATCGACTCGGTGCTGAGGTTCAAGGGAAGGGCGGCGCCCTGCGTGATATTCACGGAGATCGACTTTGAAACGCTCGACGACAAGGCGATCCGCCGCATCTTTGTCGGTGCGACGCGAGCCACCATGAAGCTCACATTAATAGTTTCGGAAGCCTCGACCAGGGTGTTGCTGGATCGGTTGTCGGGATAAATACCAGAGGCGGGCGAGACGCAGCTACTATCACTGGCGACGGGAATCAGGAAAACGCGGGGTTAAGAATTCTTTTTAGCCGGGATGAAATCCCGATCGAAGCGGGGGTAGGACTTTTCAGTTCCCGGTGGGGGAGGGACCTGGAGCGAGCGCAATCTCAAAAATTTTTGCGCGAAAAATTCCAACATGATATTTACTTGCGCCCAAGCGGAGCGAAAAGTATCTGCTCCGGCACGGAGAAATTTGATCAAACGACGTTCTATTGACTGCCCACCAGGCAAGCAATATATTCACCGTAATAAAAAGAAGCGTGCCTATTCGCAGCGCGCCTACCCCCACTTTCTGTAAGAGCCGGCCGTCCTTTGAACGGACGC
Source organism: Chitinophaga pinensis (assembly GCA_943329075.2). Taxonomy (GTDB): domain Bacteria; phylum Pseudomonadota; class Gammaproteobacteria; order Burkholderiales; family SG8-41; genus PALSA-1004. Next base: position 48,643 of record CALQCM020000031.1, read on the forward strand.
GTTGCGGGCAGACCATGGCTCGCATCGACGGCCGATCAACGTACCCTGGAGCATTCACGATGAACAGAAACCAAATTCTGATGGCGTTGATGCTGGCCGCGGCGGGCGCCGGACTTGCTCATGCCCAAAGCTACCCGGTTCGGCCGGTCAAGCTGGTGGTTGCGTCGTCACCCGGTGGCGGGAGCGATATTCTGGGGCGCTTGCTCGCGCAAAGACTGACCGAATTGCTGGGTCAGCAAGTGATCGTCGAGAACCGCGCGGGTGCCAGCGGTATCATAGGTGTGGATGTGGTCGCCAAGTCGCCGCCCGACGGATACACGCTGATTCTCACTCAGACTTCGCTCGCTATCAATCCGAGCATGATCAAGGAAATGCCCTATGATGCGCTCCGCGATCTGGCACCAATATCTGAGCTCATTGCGGCCCCCAACGTGCTGGTGGTACACCCATCGGTGCCAGTAAAGACCGTCAAAGAATTCATTGCGCTGGCGAAATCGAAACCGGGTCGGCTGGTGATTGCCTCGCCTGGCCAGGGAACCAGCCCGCATCTGTCGGGAGAACTTTTCAAGGTGATGGCCAAAGTCGATCTGGAGCAGGTGCCCTTCAAGGGGGCGGGGTTGGGCATGATCAGTCTGCTCGGGGGCGAGGTGTCTGTTGCGTTTCCGACTACCACGACGATAATGCCGTATATGAAGAACGGCAGACTTCGGCCGCTGGGAGTAACCAGTGCCAAGCGCGCGCAAGTGCTGCCGGACGTGCCTACGATCGCCGAGGCAGCGCTGCCCGGCTACGAGTCGACACAGTGGTACGGAATATTAGCCCCGGCGGGTACCCCGCGCCCTATCATTGATATCCTGTACAAGGCGATCTCGCGCGTACTGCGCACGGCGGATTTTCGGGAGCGGCTCGCTGGCGACGGCGCCGAAGTGGTCGATGGCGCGCCGGAAGCGTTTGCCGCATACCTCAAGTCAGAAACTGAGAAGTGGGCTAGGGTGATCAAAGCGGCGGGGATCAAACCTGAATAAGGAAGGGGCGGGCCGCTTCGATTGGCAGTGAGAACGGCCGCTTTTGTGATCGATCCGTCCATCGCGTACGACGCTCGCGATAGAGAATCGGCGCATAAGGGGCGGTGAGGCTGTCTGCATCGAATTTTCCGCGCCGTTTCCGGGGGGGCAGGATAAAGACACGGACACTGCAACTAAATTATCGGTACGTTCGACCGAACATACGCAAGGGGAAAGTAGCTCATGGACACAGCAATTAAAGCCGAATGGTACGATCTCGACGATGCGGATCGCGAAGGTTTTCTCTCGTGGTTGCACGCGCACCACCTGCCGAAATTGCAGGCTTGGCCAGGCCATATCTGGATCGGTCACTACGCTCGCGCGCCGAAAATCGGCGCCGATGCAGATCCACCAGGACATCTTGCCCGTGTCGAAACCGACGATATGACCGTTCCCCGGGGGTCGCAGTATTTGCTGGTTACGGCTGCTGCCACCCCCGACGTCTTCTTCGATCCAAATCATAGTGCTAAGCTGGATACCGAAAGTGCAGAAATGCTCGGGAAGCGCAAGGGCTACCGCTTCTGCATTTTCGTTGAGGAGACGCGAGTGAGCGGCCCCGACTGGTACCGACATTTGCCCGGCACTGGGGCTCCGCCGGCGATCCAGCTCGGCAACTACCAGACCCGTAACCAGAATGACGACATGGACCTGGGTTTATGGTACCGGCAGATGAAGTTGCCACAGGTGACGCGGGCGCGTGGTTGCATCGGTGCTCGCAAACTGATCTCTATCGTCGGCTGGGCCAAGCATGGCGTCCTCTACGAGTTCATGGACATGGATCCAGGTGAGAAAGATTTCGAGCGGCGCTTTCGTGAAGCAGGTCTGAGCGAACAATGGCCCGGTCGGCATGTGCTGGAGATTGTCCTCCATGCACCCCACGGCCCGCTCGCGGGCCGCCGTATCTGGCCGCCGCTCTAGGGGTTTTTTGAAATTTGAGCTTCCCCCGCAATTTCGTCTTCCATGAGTAAGTCGATAGGATGACGAAACGGGAGGAAACTGATGTTCAAGATACCGAAGCAGGAAGACACGGCGGAGTTCAAGGAACTGGCTGTCAAGCGGGTGAAGGGTGGGCAGGGAGTCGG
>CALQCM020000032.1 GCA_943329075.2 Chitinophaga pinensis
ATGACTTTCATGCGTTGCGCATGAAAACGTCAGGCGCGCTTGGCGCCGATGCGCGGCTCGGCACCCGCGAGCAGGTTCCGGATGTTCGACTGGTGTCGCCACAGCAGCAGCACCGCGATCACGCCGCAGGCCAGCGAAAACGGATGCAGGCCGTAGAGCATGACGCAATAGACGGGGGCGGAAACAGCAGCGATCATTGCGGCGAGAGAAGAGATGCGCAGAAAAAATGCGATGGCCGCCCAGGTAGCCGCCGCACCCAACCCGATCCAGAGATTCAGGCCGAGCAAAACGCCCAGCGCAGTCGCCACGCCCTTGCCGCCCTGAAAACGGTGAAACACCGGGTACATGTGACCGATCACCACGGCCACCGCCGCCAGCGACATCTCGGCAACCGGCGGCAGCGCACCGGCAAAATAGCGTTCGGTCAGAAACACCGCAAACCAGCCCTTGGCGCAGTCACCGATCAGGGTCAGCGCTGCGGCGGCTTTGCGCCCGGTGCGCAGCACATTGGTCGCGCCCGGATTGTTCGAGCCGTAGGTGCGCGGGTCAGGCAGCTTCATCGCGCGGCTCACCACCACCGCAAACGAAACGGAACCGATCAGATAAGCGAGAAGAAGTACCGCGGCTATTGCCATCGCATGAATTCACTTAGAATAAGCCGCAATTGTAGCAGGCCATCCATTCACCCCGCAGCCGCTGGTCCCCATGGACAACATCTTCATTTCAGAACTGAAAATCGAAACGCGCATCGGCGTTTACGAATGGGAAAAACAAGTTCCGCAGACCATACAGCTCGACCTTGAGGTCGGGTTGCCCGGACGGCACGCGGCAAACAGCGGCAAGCTCGACGACACCATCGATTACAGCAAAATCGTCGCGCGCATCGAACAGCTCTTCCAAGACGAACATTTTCTGCTGCTGGAAAAAGCGGCGGAAGCGATTGCCGAAATCATCCTCGGCGAATTCAAGGCGCCGTGGGTGCGTCTCAGCATCGCCAAACTCGGCGCGCTGCGCAACGTCAAAAAACTCGGCATCACGATCGAGCGCGGCACGCGCGGCTAGAAGCCATCTCAAAAAATCCCCTCTCCCTCCGCCAAGGGGTGAGGGTTACGGTGCTTCTTCCCCCCATCCTGCCCTTCCCCCACAAGGGGGGAAGGAACTTTCTAATTCACGCCTTGCGTTTTCATTTGAATTCACGTCATGCGCTTTCATTTCTCCTGCGCATGGCAGAAAGCGCCTTCTCCCCTTGTACGACTTTACCCGCGCGGATGGTGTTTGGCGTGTAACTGTTTCAAACGTTCGCGCGCAACGTGGGTGTAAATCTGCGTGGTCGAAATATCCGAGTGCCCCAGCAGCATCTGCACCACGCGCAGGTCTGCGCCGTGATTGAGCAGATGGGTGGCAAACGCATGCCGCAGCGTATGCGGTGAAATCGCCTTGCGCAGCCCGGCATGTTCGGCGTGGCGTTTTAACAGATGCCAGAACGACTGGCGCGTCATCCCTGCGGCGCGCGCGGTGACAAACATGGCGTCGGCACTGCGCCGGCCGAGTATCTGCGGACGCGCTTCCTTCATATAGCGCCTGACCCAGCTTAAAGCCTCCTCGCCCAGCGGCACCAGCCGTTCCTTCGAGCCCTTGCCCATGATGCGCACCACGCCCATGTCCTGGCTGACCTGGGCGGCTTTCAGCGTCACCAGTTCTGACACACGCAAGCCGCTCGCATAAAGCACTTCGAGCATGGTGCGGTCGCGCAGGCCGAGTGGATCTTCGACATGAGGGGCGGCCAGCAGTTTTTCGACGTCTTCCTCGGTCAGCGTCTTGGGCAGGCCGCGCGGCAACTTGGGCGCATCGATGTTGAGACTGGGATCGGCGGCGATTTTGTTCTGCCGCAATGCGTATTGATAAAACCGCTTGAGGCTCGACAGCAGACGACTGGTGCTGGTCGCTTTCGCCTTGCCCGCAACCTTGTAGGCCAGATAAGAGAGCAACTCGCCATGCGTGGCGTCGAGAAGGTCCGCGCCGTGCGTCTTTTCCAGCCACGCCTGGAACTGCCGCAGGTCGCGCCGGTAACTGTCGAGCGTGTTGCGCGAGAGGCCGTCCTCCAGCCACAGGGCATCACAGAATTCGTCGAGCAGCGTGTTATCCGGCATGTTCGTGTTTCAGCAGCCACTGCTTGATCGCAATCGGATCACCGCCGCGCGCGTGCATGAAGCCGCCGATGCCGCCACTGGCCACCACGCGATGGCAGGGAATCACCAGAGGAATTTGGTTGGCGCCGCAGGCACCGCCGACGGCACGCGGCGCGCTGCGCAATTTTTTTGCCACAGCACCATAAGTCAACGTGCAACCCGCGGGAATGGCACAAATCGCCTGCCAGACGCGCCGGCGGAACGCCGTGCCGTCAAATTCGAACGGCAGCTCGAAGCGGAATTGCGGATCGTCGAGGTAACGTTCGATCTGCCGGCAGGTCGTTTCCGCGAGACGGTTCTGCGGCGCCAGCGTGGCGGCCGCCTGCGGCAGATAAACGATTTCACTGAGGCGGTTGCCGGTGGTGCGAATGCCGAGCACCGCAAACGGCGTCGCCAGCCGCGCATGATACTCGTGCCCGTAGAGCAGTTCAGCGGTGGCGCGGCGCGCCTCAGGCGCCTGCCGCGGCATGCCGCGTGTCCCCGCGCATTTTCTGCAAAACAACCACCATGATGATCAGCACGATGCCGATATAGTCGAACATCGGTTTCGGATAGACCAGCGCCAGGCCCGCTGCGATCAGCAGCCAGCGCTCGATGGCATTGGTGCGTTTGAAGAGCCAGCCCTGCACGCCGGCGGCAAGTGCGGCGATGCCGATCATCGCCGTCACAGTCACGATGGCAACCTGATCCCACGGCGCACTGGCGAGCTTCTTGAACGAGCCCATCAGCAACAAAGCAACGCCGGAGGGATCGAGCACAAACATGAAGGGCACCAGGAATGCCGGTAGCGTGTACTTCCACGACTGCAGCGTCGTCTTGTACGGGTCGCCACCGGTGATGGCGGCGGCGGCAAACGGTGACAGCGCGGTCGGCGGCGAAACTTCCGAGAGCACGGCGTAATAGAAGATGAACATGTGCGCAGCAAAGTCGGCGACACCCAGCTGGATCAGCGCCGGTGCCGCGATTACCGCACAAATGATGTAGCTGGCCGTCACCGGCACGGCGAGACCGACGATCCAGACAATCAGCGACGTCATCATGGCCGTCAACAACAGCTTGACGTCATGCAGCAGGCTGGCGGTCTGCTCGACGCCCACGGCTCCCAGAGCGCCCATGATCAATTGCGTGCCCGAATCGGCGTATTGCAGCACGATCGAACTGAATTTGAGGCCGAGGCCGGTCAGCGTGACCACGCCGACAATCAGACCGGCTGCCGCACAGGTGGCGCCGACGCTCAGCATGCCGACCGACCCGGCGCGCAGCGCTTTCACCAGACCGGACTGCGCAAACAGTTCGACGCGCGAGCCGCGACCGCGGAAAAAATCGTACGGTACCAGCGAGCAATCCACATGCAGAAAGCTGCAGGCCAGCGCGACCACCGTCGCCCAGAACACCGACACCGCGGGCGAGAAACCAATCACCATGAAAAACACGATGGCGACCAGCGACAGGAAGTGAAACCAGAATTGCTTCGCCAGCACGCCCATCGTCGCGTGTTTCTCGATCGTCACCGCCGGCATGCCGAACTTGCGCGCGTCGATTTCAACCATCAGGAACAACGCGAAGTAATAGAGCAGGGTCGGGATCGTCGCCATCAAGATGACGTCGAGGTACGAGATGTTGAGAAACTGCGCGATCAAAAACGCCGCGGCGCCAAGCACCGGCGGCGAAATGATGGCGCCGAGTCCGCCGGCGGCCAGCAAGCCGCCCGCGGCATCCTTGCCGTAACCGGCTCTGACCAGCATTGGATAGGCGACGCTGCCCAGCGTCACCGTCGTCGCCACGCCGCTGCCCGAAGGCCCGCCGAGCAGGAACGACGCCAGCACGATCGTGCGGCCGGCACCGCTTGGTTTGCCGCCCATCGCCGCAAACGAGAAATCGATAAAGAATTTGCCGGCGCCCGAGAACTCGAGGAAAGCACCGTAGATGGTAAACAGAATAATCAGCGACGACGAAACGTCGATCGCCACACCGAAAATGCCTTCGAGCGTCATGTACATGTGGCCGACGACGCGGCCGAGATCCATGCCGTAATGCGTCCACGGCGGCGGCAGCATGTGGCCGACGAAGGCGTAGACGATAAAGCCGACGCAGATCGCCGGCATGATCCAGCCCGAGGTGCGGCGCGCCGCTTCAAGCACCATCAATATCAGCGCAATGCCAAGCACCTGATCAAGCGTCGACGGGCTGATCGCGCGCTCCAGAAACGCGTCGCCGCCGAACAGCATGTTGCCAACGATGACGAGCGAGGCAAGCGCCGCCAGCCAGTCCCACCAGCGCACGCTATGGCGGTATTTTTTGGCCACCGGAAACAGCAGAAAACACAGGAACAGCACGAAGGCGACGTGGATGCCGCGCAGCACATGCGTCGGCATGATGCCGTAGGCCGCGTAGAGGTGGAACAGCGACATCACGACCGCCAGCACGGTCGTGACTGTGCCGAGCACGCCCGGCAGGCGGTTGATTGCGCCCTCTTCCTCCTCGATGTATTGCTCGGCCTTCTGCAGTGCTTCGGCGCTGACGACCGGAGGGTCGAATGCAACCGACCGGTTGTCAGTCTGAGCCATCAGGCGTTCTCATCGTTGGCATGTTCCCGCAGCGCGCGGCCTGTGGTTAATTGACCTTGACGCCTTTTTCCGCAAAATATTTCAGCGCACCCGGATGAAACGGCACCACCGCCGCACCCGGCGTCTGGTATTTGTAATCAAAGTTGCGCGCCTCGGCGTGCACGCGGATCAGGTCTTCCTTGCGCTCGAACACCGTCTTGACGATGTCGTAGGCAAGCTGGTCGCTCATGCGGCTGTCGGCCACCAGGACGTTCCACACGGTGGCGATCTGGTTGACGCCGCCCTGCCCCGGATAGGCGGATGCAGGAATCGAGTCTTTGACGTAGAGCGGGCCGTATTTCTTCACCATCGCTTCGACGGCATCCGAGTGATCGATCAGCTTGAGCTTCAAACCAGGGGTCGCCCCCAGATCGGTCACCGCCGGCGTCGGCACGCCACCGACCCAGAAGAACGCGTCGAGTTTTTTGTCCTTGATCGCATCGACCGATTTGCCCGGATCGAGGCGCTCGCGAATGATGTCCTTTTCCGGATCGATGCCGTAGGCCTCAAGCACGCGGTAGGCCATGATCTGCGTGGCGCTGTTCGGCGCGCCGGTCGACACACGCTTGCCCTTGAGATCGGACATTTTCGTAATGCCGGTGCCGTCAACGGTGACGATGTGCATGCGGTTCGGGTAGAGCACCATCAAGGCGCGCACGTTGACCTGTTTGCCGTCGAACTTGCCCTGGCCCTTGAATGCGTCCCAGCCCGCGTCGGCCATGGTGAAGCCGACGTCGGCTTTGCCCTGCCCCATCAACAGCAGGTTGGCCATCGAGCCGTCGGTGGTGCCGGCCGTCGCATTCAGGTTAGGCACGAATTTGGTCAACACGTCCGCCAGTCCGCCGCCCAGCGGATAATAAACGCCGGCGGTAGGGCCGGTGGCGACAAAGATGTTGGTTTTGCCCTGCGCAAAAACCGGCATTGCAAAAAACATTGCTGCAAGCAGTGCAAACATTCTGGAAATTGTCTTCATAGCTCCTCCTTCGTTTTATTCGACTGGCCGGCGAACATCATACGGCGCGCCTGCGGCCACGCCAACCGGCAAATGATTATTTCGCAAACAGACTGCCCATTTCCTTGAAGGCCTTGAATTCGAGCGCATTGCCGCAGGGGTCAAGGAAAAACATCGTCGCCTGCTCGCCGACCTGGCCCTGGAAGCGGATATGCGGCTCGATGACGAAGCGGGTGCCGGCCTTTTTCAGCTTGTCGGCCAGCGTCTCCCATTGCGCCATGGTCAGTACCACGCCGAAGTGGCGCACCGGCACGTTGTCGCCATCGACCGCACTGGTGTTGTGGTGCCCCGCTTCGTCCGGACACAAATGGGCAACGATCTGGTGACCGTAGAAATCGAAGTCGACCCATTCGGGGGAAGAACGCCCCTCGGGGCAGCCCATCAGGTCGCCGTAAAACGCGCGCGCCCTGGCCAGATCGTCGACCGGAAATGCCAGATGAAAAGGTTGCAGTGCCATGGTGTGAATATCCGTCTCAACGCAAAACCGGCGGCAAGTTTACCGCTTTCCACTGCCGCGCACGCGCCGTGCCCGGTGTGCGGACTAGTCTTCCGGTTTGACGTTGGCTTCCTTGATGACCTGCGCCCAGCGCGCCAGTTCGCCTTTGAGCAGGGCGCCTGCTGCGGCCGGCGTGCCGAGCACGAGTTCGGCGCCATCGCCGCCGAGGATGCGCACTGCATCCGGCTGGCGCAGACCCGCTGCCGCGGCGCGGTTGATTTTGTCGATGATCGCCGGCGCGACGCGGGCGGGCGCGAGCAGCATGTACCAGGTCGAGACGTCGTAACCGGCGACGCCGGACTCGGCGATGGTCGGAATGTCTGGCAGCGTCGCCGCGCGCCTGCCCGAAGTGACCGCCAGCGCGCGCAACCGCCCGCTCTGCACGTGCGGCATGGCGGCGAGCGGTGTCGTGATCAGCAACTGCACGCGGCCCGCGATCAGATCCTGGATCGCCGGACCGCCGCCTTTATAGGGGATCTGGTTGAAGGAGACGCCGGCCATGTTGCCGAGCAGTATCCCCGCCAGATGCGGGCCGGAGCCGATACCGGTGTTGGCGAGTGCCAGTTCGCCCGGCCTCGCCTTCGCCAGCGCGATCAGGTCGCGGGTGGTTTTCACCACGGAGTTCGCTGGAACCACCAAAACAAACGGGCTGCGCAGCACTTCCATGATCGGCGTGAAGTCGCGCCCGGTGTCATAACGCAATTGCGTATACAGCCCGGCGCTGACCGCCAGCCCGTTGTTGGTCAGCAACAGCGTATAACCATCGGGCGCCGAATGCGCCGCGATTTCGTTACCGATGGTGGTGCCGGCGCCGGTGCGATTGTCGACCACCACCTGCTGCCGCCACGCTTCGGTGAGCTTCTGCGCCAGCACGCGGCCGGTCGCATCGGCGCCGCCGCCCGGCGGAAACGGCACGATCAGCCGCACCGGTCTGGCCGGATAATCCTGCGCAAAAATACCTGCGCTTGCCAGCAGCGCGATCGCCATTCCAAGCCGTGCAAAACGCATGCGCATCCTCCCTGGTCTCTCCGGAATCATACAGGGCGCCGTGTTAACATGCGCCCCTCTTTTCGACGCGCCGCGCGCGCGTTCCAGCCATGGAGTTCACATGAAAATTCTCGTCTTGAACGGCGATGGCATCGGCCCCGAAATCTCGCAGGCCACACTCACGGTACTTGATCGCGCCAACGCCCTTTTCAAGCTTGGTCTCGAATGGCAGCGCGACGAAATCGGCTTCGTCACGCTGAAGAAAGAAGGCACCACGCTGCCGCCGCGCGTGATGGACGCCGCGCGCGCCGCCGCCGGCGTCATCCTCGGCCCGGTGTCGCATCTCGACTATCCTGACCGCGACAAGGGTGGCGTCAATCCGTCGGGCGAAATGCGCACCAAACTTGATCTCTATGCCAACATCCGGCCGGCCAAGTCGCGGCTCGGCGTCGGCCTCACCGGCAAGCCGGTCGACCTCATCATCTTCCGCGAATGCACCGAGGGTTTCTACGCCGACCGCAACATGCACATGGGCATCGGCGAATTTATGCCGACCGAGGACATGGCGATGGCGGTGCGTCGTGTCACGGCCAAATGCTGCGAGCGCATTGCGCGGCGCGCCTTCGAATGCGCGATGACCCGTGGCAAAAAAGTCACCGCCGTGCACAAAGCCAACGTGTTGCGCATTTCCGACGGCCTGTTTCTGCGCGAGTTCCGCAAGGTGGCAATGGATTTTCCGGAAGTTGCGGTTGATGAGAAGATCGTCGACGCGATGGCCGCGTTGCTGGTGCGCGACCCGTCGAAATTCGACGTCATCGTCACCACCAATATGTTCGGCGACATTCTGTCCGACGAAGCCTCCGAAATCTCCGGCAGCCTCGGGCTCGCCGGTTCGGTGATGGCCGGAGATGATCTGTGCGTGGCGCAGGCGCAGCACGGCTCCGCGCCGGACATCGCCGGCAAAGATATTGCCAACCCGACCTCGCTGATTTTGTCGGCAGCGATGCTGCTCGAATGGCTGGCGCGCCGTCACAACAAGCCGGCCTACGCCGAGGCGGCGCAGAAAATCGACGCCGCCATCGACGCCGCCATCAAGGATCCGACGACGCGCACGCGCGACCTTGGCGGCACGCTGGGCACGCAGGACTTCGCCAAAAACGTCGCCGCCCGCCTCGGCTGATCGGCGCACAACGCCAGACAGGAGCCGCCATGCCAACAATTCAATCCGTTTCCGTTTGCGTCGCCCGCATCGCACTCGACAATGTCACCTCGTTCGCCACACGCACCGTCGCCGCGCGCGACTACTGTCTGGTCAAGGTGCGTTCGACCACGGGCGTCGAAGGCATCGGCTTTTGTTACGTCGGATCAAGCGGCGGCAATATCGCCAAGGTTGCCGTTGAAGAACTGCTGGCGCCGAAACTGATCGGCCAGGATTCTTTGCGCGTCGAAGGCCTGTGGCAGGAAATGTATAGCGAGTCGCTGCTGCAGGGCCGCGCCGGCGCCGTCATGCGCGCACTCTCCATCCTCGACACCGCACTCTGGGACCTCAATGCGCGCAGCGCCAAACTGCCGCTCTATCAATATCTCGGCGCCAGCGCCAAAGACCGCGTGCCGGCCTATGCCAGCGGCGGTTATTACCTGGACGGCAAGACGCCGAAAAAACTTGGCCAGGAAATGGCGTCCTACGTGAAAGCCGGCTTCAAGGCGGTGAAGATGAAAGTCGGCCGCCTCTCACCGCGCGAGGAGGAAGCACGCGTGAAAGCGGCACGCGAAGCGATCGGCCCTGACGTGCACCTGATGCTCGACGCCAACAACGCGTGGAGCGACCTGCCCACCGCGATGCGTTACATGGATCGTTACGAAAAATACGATCCGTACTGGATGGAAGAACCGTTCGGCCCGGACGAGATCGACCTGCACGCACGCATGGCGATGCTGACGCGCACCACCATCGCCACCGGCGAAATCGCCTGCGGCCGCTGGTACCACAAGGAACTGCTCGATAAGGGCGGCGCCGAAATCCTGCAGACCGATGCGCTGGTCTGCGGCGGCATCACCGAATGGAAGCGGATCGCCGCCACCGCGGCGAGCTACGGCGTGACCATGTGCCCGCACTGGTTCCACGATCTGCACGTGCACCTTGTCGCGGCAACACCGAACGCGCGTTACGTCGAATTCTTCATCGACGACCAGGTGCTGAACTTCCGCCGCCTGATCGACACCCAGTTGAAACACAAAAACGGCGACCTGCTGCTACCGCAGACACCGGGACTTGGTTTCAACTTCGACGAAAAAGCGCTGAAGAAATACGCGCTCGACAAAACGCGCGTCTGGACCACGATCAAGTAGTTGTGGCAGCGTAGCCCGGAAGGAGCGCAGTCGTCGTAGGGTGGGTTAGGCGCGAAGCGCCGTAACCCGCCGTCCGGCGTAACGCAGCGCAGCGTATTCCGGGACAGTCACATGCAGCAACCCCGGAATTCGTTTCACTCCTTCCTGGCTACCGAACCCGCGCTCATTAAGTCGTACTGCCCGCCAACTCACGCAACTGGCGCAGCATCTCCTCCGGCACGGCAATGCCGTTGGCCTGCGCGCTGGCGATCAATCCGCGCCGCCGCTCGCCGGGCAAACGCACACCGTCATCGGCCAACATCGCCGCCAGCAGCGTTTCGATGCGTTCGTAGTAAACCTCCGCGCCGCCCAGCGAGCCCGGATCGATGCCAAGAATGGCGTGGCCGATCGAAGCCGGTTTGCCGGGTTCGAAAAAAGAATCGTTTTCGAAACCGAAACGCGCACCGCTCAGCGCGACGCAGATCAGTTCCACCATCAGCGCCAGCATCACGCCTTTGACGCCACCGATCGCCGCCATGCTGCCGGTCAGCGCCGCCTTCGCATCGGTGGTTGGCGCGCCTGTCGCATCAAACGCCCAGCCTGCCGGTATTGCTTTTCCCTCTTTCGAGGCCAGCATGATCTTGCCGCGCGCGACTTCGGTCAGCGAAAGATCGATCACCAGCGGCGAATTTGCTTGGCGTGGAAACGCCGCCGCAATCGGATTGGTGCCGAACAGCGGTCGTGTGCCGCCCCAGGCATTGATAGCCGCCGGTGAATTGGTGAAGCCGATGGCGACCAGTCCGGCTTCTGCCAGCGGTGTCAGGTGATAGTCCATTGCGCCGCAATGATGGCTGTTGGTGATACTGCAGAAAGCAACGCCGTTGGCGCGCACGCGTTGCAGCGCCTCGCGCACCGCCATCTCCATGGCCAGATAAGCGAGCCCGCCACGCGCGTCGATCAGACACGCTGCGGGTTTCTCCTGCACAACACAAGGTTCGGCGTCTCCGCGCGCGCGACCGCTGTGCAGGTGATCTGCATACATGGCGACACGCGATAAACCATGACCGCCCTGGCCCGCGCTTTCCGCCGCCACCAGCGCGCGCGCAGTGGCCACAGCCATCGCTGTAGACGCGCCGGCTTTTGTCAGTGCCTGCGCGACCAGCGTAGTCAGGTCGCCAACGGATAACGTCGGCATCAATCCAGTTTGGTGCCCGAACGTTTGGCGACGTCGCCCCACTTCGCCGCTTCGCTGCGGAAGAAGGCGGCGAACTCGGCCGGGCTGCTGCCGACCGGATCGGCACCCTCGTCGGCGAGGCGCTGTTTTACATCGGTGTTGGAAAGCGCCGCCACCGTTTCACGATGCAGTTTGTCGATGATGGCGCGCGGCGTCGCAGCGGGTGCGAAGAAGCCGTTCCATTGCAAGGCGATGTGGCCTTTGACGCCGGCCTCCTCCATCGTCGGCACCTGCGGAATCACCGCCGCGCGCGTTTTCGCGGCAACGCCGAGCCCGCGCAGGCGGTTGACGCGGATCTGCGCCTGCGCCACCGGCATCACCAGAAACGACACGTGCGCCTCACCCGACATCACCGCAATGCCGGCGGGTGCAGCACCCTTGTACGGCAGGTGCGTGAGCTTCGCCGCGGTCAGCAATTGCATCAGTTCCATGGCGAAATGCGACATGGTACCGGCGCCCGCCGTCGAAAAAGTCAATGCTTCCGGCTTCGCCTTGGCGAGCGCGACGAGATCGCGCACGGTCTTCACCGGCAGCGACGGATGCGACACCAACACGAAGGGATAGGACGACACCATCGATATCGGCGCAAAGTCCTTGACCGGATCAAATGAGAGCTTTGTATAGGCGGCCGGACTGATCGACAGCGAGGAATTCGCGAAGAGCAGCGTATACCCGTCGGCCGGCGCCTTGGCGGCGATCTCGGCGGCAATATTGCCGCTGGCACCGGCGCGGTTGTCGGCAACCATCGTCTGCCCCAGCGTCGCCGTCAGCCGCTGCGCCAACACGCGCGCGACGATGTCGCTGCCGCCGCCGGCCGGAAACGGCACTACCATGCGGATGGACCTGGCCGGATATTCCTGAGCGGCCGCCGGCAGTGCACAAACGAGTGCCACGGCGGTGAACGGCAACGCGAATTGGTTCTTCATGCAACAGACTCCTTGTCGAGCAGTGATTGGCCGGGTTTGACGCGGGTGAACGCAACCGGCCGCGTGGTGATGTCGAAACGTTCGCCGTTCAGGCGCACGCAGGTGTAATGCGAATGCTCGATGTCGCGCGCCTCCGGAAAATCGCTGCGGAAATGCGCACCGCGCGAATCCTCGCGCGCGACGGCGGCGGCGCGGATCGACTGGCTGACCATGATCAGATTTTTCAGATTGAGCCAGTCATGCCAGGTCATGTTGAAGGCGAGGTTGCCGCCATCGACGCCGATACTGTCGATGCGCGCGGCGAGTTCCTCGAGCTTGCCCTCGGCGCGGCGCAGGCTCTCGGCGTCGCGCACAATACCGACGTCGTCCCACATCAGATTGTAGAGTTCTTCACGCACCGCATTGAGATCGCCGGTCGGGCGCCGCAACGGCGCCGTGCAACGTGCGACCGCGTCTTCAATCGCTGCCGCATCGGGTTCGTTGAAAGCGCCATGGCCTTTGACCCAACCCGGCATCTCGTCGCCGGCAATGCCGCCGAACACCGTCGAGTTGGCCACACCGTTGCCGCCCAACCGGTTGGCGCCGTGCACGCCGCCGGAATCCTCGCCGGCAACAAACAGTCCCGGCAGTTCGCTGCTGCAGTCACCTTTAAAGACGACGCCGCCCATCATGTAATGCGCAGTCGGCACGACGTCAACCAGGCCTGACACCAGATCGAAGCCGCAGTCGGTGCAGCGTTCGACCATGCCTTTGAATTGCTTGCGAACCATCACCGGATCGAGGTTGCGCATGGTGATATACAAGCCACCGCTGGGGCCGACGCGGCCTTCGCACATTTCCGCATACATGCCGCGGCTGACGATGTCGCGCGTGGCGCGCTCGCCACGCGGATCGTATTTGTGCATAAAACGCTCGCCATCGCCGTTCAATAACTGCCCGCCGGCGCCGCGCAGGCCTTCTTCGATGATGGTGCCGGTGATGCGCGTGTGCGGCCCGGCGATCAGACCGGTCGGGTGAAACTGCACCATCTCCATATCGCGCAGCGTGAGCCCGGCGCGCAGCGCCATTGCCATGCCGTCGCAGGTCTTGTCGCCCGACGGCGTGTGGAATTTGTACATGGTCGGGCCGCCGCCGGTGGCGAGTAAAACGGCCTGCGCCTGCACGAAAACGAATTCGCCGCTGCGCATGTCGATCATCAGCACGCCGGAAATCGCGTCGCCGTTTTTGTTTTTGATGAACTCGACAGCACGGTGTTCTTCCAGACGGTCGATGCCGCGCGCCCACACCTGCTCGGCGAGGCGATTGATGATCTCGATACCGGTGAGGTCGCCCTTGTGCACGGTGCGGTCGAAGGTCTGCCCGGCGAAGGCCTTCTGGTGCACGGTGCCGTCGGGATTGCGGTCAAAGAAGCAGCCGAGTTCGTTTTCCAGTTCATGGATGCACTTCACCGCACCGGTAACGAGTTTCCACGCGAGATCCTGGTCGGGCAGCCATTTGCCGCCTTCGATGGTGTCCATGAAATGCCGCTCGACCGAATCGGCCTCGGCCAGCGCTACGTTGTAACCGCCCTGCACCATGCGCGTGCAACCGCTTTTGCCGAGCAGGCCCTTCACCGCGACGGTGATCGAGAGATTCGGATTCGCCTGGTGCGCGTGCAGTGCCGCGAACAGCCCGGCGCCGCCGGAACCGAGAATGAGGATGTCAGTTTTGATTGTGCGCATATAAAGATTAAGAGCGAGCCACAGAGGGCACAGGGTTCACCGAGAGAAGATCAAAAAACAATCGCAGTTTTCTCTGTGCCCCCTGTGCTCTCTGTGACAAATGCCTTTCAGGTTTTGACGCCAAGCGATGCCAGCACACCGGCGCGCTTGTCGCGCGCCGCCTTGTTCACCTCGGTGTAAAGATTGCCGCCGTGGCTGTCCATCGCCACCAGCAGCGGACCAAAATCCTTGACGCGAAACTTCCATAACGATTCCGGATTGAGATCGTCGAGATCGACGTCCTCAATCTGTTCGATCCAGGTGGTCTCGAGCGCGGCGGCACCACCGATGATGGCGAGATACACGCCACCGAGTTCGCTGAATGCCGCCTGCGAGGCCGCAAACAATCCGCCTTTGCCGATGGTAATACGCACGCCATATTGTTCCATCAGCGGCCGCGTAAAACGCTCCATGCGCGCGCTGGTGGTGGTGCCGACACAGACCGGGGCGTAACCCGCCGGATTAGCTTCCGTTTCGCCGGTCCATTTCACGTTGGGCGCGGTGTGGATCACCGCGTGTCCGTGCATGTCGAAGTGGGTCTTGCGCCCGCGGTCGAACATATGGATGTAAGTCGCATCGCGGATGCCGAACAGCGTGCCGTTCAACGTGACGGTGTCATTGACCTGGAGCGCGCGCACCTGCGCTTCGCTCACCGGCATATTGAAGTCGTAATGGGCCATGTTCAGGATTCAGGACTGAGGATTGAGGATTGAGGATTGAGGATTGAGGATAGAGGATTGAGCAGGCAACCAAGCCAATTCCAGCCGAGCGACTAATTTAATATCCATAACTGACGCCGGCCGGCGTGAACGTCGCGCGAGCGCGACGCGCCGAGTGGCACTGCATATTGACCGCAACGGGATTCAACGTGATGTGCGTCGCTGCCGTTTCCACATGCACGGCGAATGCAGTCGAATCGCCGCCGAGGCCCTGTGCGCCGACACCGAGTTGGTTCACCACCGCCGACAACTCCACCTCGAGTTTGGCACCTTCCGGATCGTCGCAACTGCTACCAAGCGGCCGCGTCGCCGCGACTTTCGACAAATGCACGCATAGGTCGGCGGTGCCGCCGACACCGACACCGACGATGGTCGGCGGGCAGGTCTTGCCGCCGGCCTCGAGCACACAGTCGATGACGAATGTTTTGATCGCGTCGATGCCGTCGGCGGGGATCGCCATCTTCAGCCACGAATTGTTTTCCGAACCGCTGCCTTTCGGAATCATCTCGATCGACAGCGTCTCCGGCGTGTCGCTGAATTCGACGTTGATCACGGGTATCGAGCGGCCGCAGGAGGTCTGCGCGTTCTGCCGCGTCACCGGGTGCACCACTGAGGACCGGAACGGATGTTCTTTGGTGGCGCGCGCGCAACCCCTGACGATCGCCTGCTTCAAGGCAAAGCCGTCGAACTCAACGCCGCGCCCGATCACCACATTGTAGATGGGGATGCCGGTGTCCTGACACAGCAGGTTGTTGGTGTCCTCGGCGACCTTGATGTTGCGGATCATGGTGCCGAGTACCGCCTTGCCGGTGGCATCGGTTTCCGTCTTGTCGAGACGCGCGAAGCCCTGCTTGATATCGGGCGGCAGCAACTTGAGCGCGCGGATGTAAATCTCCTTGCTCGCGTCCTCTATTTTTTGCAGATCGATTTTCATTGCCTGCCTATCAGTCCACCGTGAGCTTGCGCTCGCGCACGATTTTTCCCCAGCGCTCGGTTTCCTCGCGGATCGCTTTGGCGAAATCGGCGGGATTGCTGCCGACCGGCACCATGCCGAGGCCCTCGAAACGGCTCTTGATGTCCGGCGCCTCCAGCGCCTTCGCGGTGTCGCGATAAATCTTCTCGACGATTTCGCGCGGCGTGCCGCTGGCCACCATCAATCCGAACCAGCCGATGTTCTCGAAGCCGGGGATGGTCTCGGCAATCGCCGGCACATTGGGCAGCTGCGGCGAACGTTGTTTACTGGTGACGCCAAGCGCACGCAACTTGTTTTGCTGGATGAAATTGATCGCGGCAGCCATATTGGCAGTCGCGAACTGCACCTGTCCGCCCATGACATCGGCGATGGCAGGGGCTTCACCTTTATAGGGAATGTGAATAACGTCGATATTGGTGGCAGCGCTGAAATTTTCCGCAGCGAGATGGGTCTGCGTACTGAAACCGGCCGAGCCGTAGGTGATGTCGTGCGGCCGCGCTTTCGCCAGCGCGATGAATTCCTTGATGTTCTTCGGCGGAAAACTCGGTGTCACCACCAGCACCTGCGGGCCGCTGGCGACATTGGTAATAGCGATCAGGTCCTTGGCCGGATCGAACGGCATCTTCCGGTAAATATGCTGGTTGGCCGTGACGATCGAACCGGTCGTCATGAACAGCGTATAGCCGTCGGGCGCCGCCTTGGCCGCGAGTTCGCCGCCGATGTTGCCACCGGCGCCGGCGCGGTTATCGATAATCACCTGCTGGCCCCAGATTTCACCGAGCTTCTGGCTGACGACGCGGGTGACGATGTCGGCGGCACCACCGGCCACAAACGGCACGATGACGCGCACCGGTTTGGACGGATAGTTTTGCGCAAACGTATGTAACGAAGCAAAAAACAGAAACAACGCCGGCAATATTATTTTGTTCATGCGGCCCCTCCCCCGGTGGATTGCAAAACAGTGTGACAGCCTCAGAATACGTTCAGCGCGAAGGCAAGGCCGGTCGCCACGCTGACGCCTGCGGCGACTGCAAGCAGTGTTTTATGCCAGTCCCGCCACGGCAGAAATTCGATCATCAAAAGGCGTATGCCGCCGGTCATGTGCGCGGCCAGCAGCAGCACGATGCCGGTCTCGCCGAATTTGACGATGGGCAGCGCCGTCCATTGCAAAACACCGTCGAGCGCCGCAGCGCCCTCTAGCGCGTGTCCCAGCGACCAGAAATGCGCGGGCAGAAAAAGTGCCAGCAGCACGCCGCTCAGACGGTGCAACGCAAATGCCCACCATGCCGGGTGACTGCGCGCGCGGAAATCGTTCTTCATGAAAACACGCCTAATACCGCGCGCATGCCGGCGAGTGCCAGCGCGATGCCGACCAGCAAAGTCAGCGCGTCGAGCGCGCTACCGCGCCACCCAAAGGTTTCGGCGACGACGGTACGCAAACCAATCGGCGCGTGCACGGCGACCGCAAACACGAACAGCGTATAAAACGCGAACCAACCGTAGTTGCCGTGCGTGCGACCGAGAATTTCTGCTGCAGAGAGCCCGCCGCGCACCGCGTAGATCATGGTCGCCAGATGCACGACGACGCACAGCGCGAGCACGGCGGCACTCACGCGTTGCGCCAGCCACAACAGCGCCTGCGCGCGCGCCTTCACGCCAAGCCCCGCGGGAAGCAGGGTTGATGCACCTAGATTTCCCCATCGAGCGCGGCCGCCGCGGCGGCGCGCTTGAGTCCGGCAATACCGATGGTCGGTGAAATCTGTTTCGGACAGCGCTCACTGCAACTGGTGTGTGTATGGCAGGCATGGCAGCCGGCGTCACCGGCAACCGCGGCCAGCCGCTCGGCGTGCATGGTGTCGCGCACATCGTTGTGCAGCGTCCAGGCGCGGTTGAGCGCCGCGGGGCCGAGATAATCGGGATTCCATTGCACGACATCGCAGGCGCTGTAACAGGCGCCGCAGCCGATGCATTCAATGCCGGCATCGACGTTGCGGCGTTGCGGTGAATCGGGCATCACCCTCGCGAAATCGTCATCGCGGGTGCGCGCACCGCTGAAGCGCCCGCGCGCCTTTGCCCACTTGTCGAAAAATTGTTCCATATTGGTGACCAGATCCTTGATCACCGGCAGGTTCGACAGCGGCGCGATTTGCAGTTTGCCATCGGCCGTCACCTTCTCGACGTGGGTGCGGCAGGTCCAGCGCGCCTTGCCGTTGACATTCATCGCACAGGAACCGCAGACGCCAACGCGGCAGGCAAATCGATAGGACAGCGAGGGATCGATAACACGCTGGATGTAGGTAACGACATCGAGCACGGTCTGGGCCTCAAGCCGCGGCACTTCGTACGCCTGGTAGCCTCCCGCGCCGGCGCTGCGCCAGACCGTGACTTTCAGGGAGGCCATCAATAGCCGAAGAAGCAATTCAAGCCACAGAGGACACAGAGTTCACTTGATTGAAGTATCACTCTGTGTGCTCTGTGAACTCTGTGGCTGGGCCGTTTGATTTACGCGCTCTCGTACAAACGCGTCAACACGAACTCGCGGTGGCCCAGTGCCTCAGCTGCGGTCAGGCGACCATTGCAGGTGCGCAGCATAACTTCAAGCAGCTCGTCGCCGGTCTGGTCGAGATTTTTCTGGCGCTGCAGGAGACCCGAACAATCGTGATCGACGTGTTCCGACATGGTGCGTACGGTGCGCGGATTGGCGCACAGCTTGATCACCGGAATGATCGGATTGCCGATGACGTTGCCCTGGCCGGTCGGGAAGAAATGCACGACATAACCCGAGGCCGCGCACAACGTCACCATCTCGGCGGCGGCGGACGACGAATCCATGAACCAGAGGCCCGGTTTGGTCGGCGCTTCGGCTTTGTCGAGACAGCCGACGACCTTGCACTTCTTGCCGATCTTCTGGATGTTGCCCAGCGCTTTTTCTTCGATCGTCGTCAGGCCGCCGGCGATGTTGCCCTTGGTCGGCTGCGAATCGGACAGATCGCTGGTCTTGTGACGCTCGACGACTTCCTGATAGCGGTCGAACATGGCCATGAACTGCTTGGCGACTTCGGGCGTGGCGCAACGCGCCGCGACGATGTGCTCGCCGCCGGTGATCTCGGTGGTTTCGCCGAACACCATCGTCACACCGAGCGGCTCAAGTTTGTCGAAGGCATTGCCGACGGTCGGGTTGGCGCCGCAACCGGAGGTCGTGTCGGACTCACCGCACTTGGTCGACACCCACAGATCGCTGATCGGGCATTCGACGCGCTGCAGTTCGGAGGCCCACTGCACGTATTCCTTGGCAACTTTCGAGGCACGCATGATGGTGTCGTGATCGCCATGCAGTTCAATGCCGAAACCGACGACGGGCTTGCCGGTCTTGGCAATCGCTTTGACGATGTCCTGTGTCCACTGGTCTTCGATGCCGATCACCACCACGGCAGCTACGTTCGGATTGCAGCCGGTGCCGATCAGCGTCCTGAAATGCAGGTCAAGGTCGGCGCCGAATTGCAGGCGCCCGTACGGATGCGGGATCGCCATCGTGCCCTTGATGTTGTGGGCAACCGCTTCGCATGCGGCGTTCGACAGATCGTCCACCGGCAGGATGATGACGTGATTGCGCACGCCGACGCGGCCGTTTTCGCGGCGGTAGCCCCAGAAGGTCGAATTGCTGGAAATCATGATCTCTCCAAAATTTTAATTAGCACATCCGCGCATGTATTTCGTGTTCAGGCAAGAGGCGAACCTGCAAGAAAACCGGACTGGACATTTTGGTCCATGCGGATTTTCGAGCGGGTAAGCAACGCCGCATGCACACGAATGACGCCGTCTGAACTACCAGCGTTTGGTCTTGATGTTATGCACGTGAGCGTGCGCGCCGGCCTTGATGTCGGCTACAGATTTGCCGATGTCGACGCCGTACTTGATGATGGTGTCGCCGGACGTGATGTTTTTCAGCGCCAGCTTGTGGCCGATCGGAATGTCCTGCTCGGCCTTCAGCGCAATGGTGCGGTCTTCGTCCATGATCCAGCCGGTCAGATCCTGACCCGCCTTCACGCCCTCCACCACGACCACCGCGACCGTGTCTTTGGGGTCATGCAATACGAAATGAATCATGACAACTCCTGATTGAAACCTGGTGGAATCCCCATTGTTTTGAGGGGGAAATCTGCGGGATACAACAGCGGTCGATACTACACGGCACCCGAAACGTGCGTCAACCCGGTTTGCGCCAGGCACAGTGCACGCAATCGCCTACAACTTCTGCATTTCGCGGCGCACCGTTTCGAGCTTTTCCGGATCCCTGATGTTCTTCAGCAGCCAGTTGAATTGCGTGCGCGCATCGTCCTTGAAGCCGGCGCGCCCGAGGTTGGCGCCGGCGGCGATGCGCGCATTGACCGCCAGCACATCGGGCACCCGCGCATCAAGCATTAAGGCCACCTCGAGAAATTGATCGGCAGCACGCGGGAAATCGTAGTTGGCCTCGGCGATGCGTGCGATTCCGTACAGAATATCACGCCGCTCGCGCAGGGCCGCCAGCGGCAGCAACGCGCGATAAAGTTCGTCGCCGGTTTTATAGTGGCCGGCGTCCTGCAATTCCACCACCACCGCAATGGCGCGCCGCGTCATTTCGGGCGACAGGGTTTTCTTGTCAACCATCAGCGCGCGAAGCGCATCGGCACCCGCAGTGGCGGCGCCCGCGCGCACCAGTGATTGCGCCAGCCGCAGGCTCCATTCCTCGGCGTCAAGTTCCGGCGGAGCGCCCAGCCCGATCCAGAAACGCGCGGCATCTTCCTGCAGGTTGTTTTCCGCCGCCATGGCGCCGAGCAGAAAGCGCGCCTGCGGATCAAGCTGGGATGTGGGAAAACGCACGGTGTCGGCGAACAGGCGCACGGCGGTCAGCGGCAATTTTGAACTTTGCAGAGAATAGGCCAGTTGCAATTGAGCGCTCTGCCGGGTTGCGCGCACCTTGCTGTTCAGCGCGAGATAAGCAAAAAAAGCGCGGCCGGTGGTCGGACTGGTGGCGGCGCGGCGTGCACCGAAGTCCGACCAGTTGGCTTCGTCACCAACCAGCAGCTGCTCCTGATTGGCAAGCTCCTGTGCGGCTGCGGCATAGGCTTTCCATACTTCACCGGCAAGCGCAACCACGCGCTCGGGCGATTTTCCGGCGGCAAGCTGGAGCAGGTTTTCCATCGCCTCGACGTGCAATATGGAATTGCGCTGTGCCGCCGCGGCGTATTGCAGCACCACCCAATACGCGACCGCGGTCGCGTTTCTGGCCAAACCCGCGCGCGCTTGCGCGATCGCTACATCCGGCGACACCAGATTCGTCTGCAGCCGCAGCAGCAATTTGACCGGGCTGGCGTCGTCAAGCTGGGAAAACCAGTTGACCGCCTCCCTGTCGAGCCCGCCGGCAAGCAAAGCATCGACGAAACGCGCCGCGGTCTCGCGATCGAGCGGTTTGTAATCCTGCTGGTAGCGCAGCATCAGCGCATAAGCCTCGCGCGGTTTGTCTTCGGCGAGATAGGTTTCGATGACCAGCAAACGGGCCTGGCGCAGTTCCTCGGCGGTCGTTTCGTTCTGCCACAACAGCCTGGTCAGCAAATCGCGCGCAGCGCTCCCCTGCGCAACGGCGATCGCGGCGCGCGCGCCCTGCATCAGACAGAAACGCGCCACGCTTTGCGGCGCGGCGGACGGCAAGGCGGCGATCCGCTTGGCCAGTTCCTGATGCCGGTTGAGCCGGTACATCAGCGTACAGCGCAATTGTTCCCAGTCGCCCCAGCGCGGCGCGGAAACGGCCGCCGGCTGCTGCAGTTCGACGCGGGCGAGCGCCGTCTGCCAGGCGCCCGCCTCGGTAAAGCGTTGTGCGATTTCAAACGCATCGCTCACGCCCTGCGCGCGGGCACCGGACGACAACAACGACAGAATGAATAAAACGACTGGAATTAAGCGCATCCGGCTATTGTAGTTTCGTTGGCAGCGAAAACAAAAGTGCCGGCTGACAATAAAAAAGGCGGCTTGCGCCGCCTTTTTTAGCTATGCCCGAAGCGTGCCAAATGCGATTACTTGGCTTCGGCGGCCTGCTGCGGTTGTGCTTCGACCTGCGGCAGAATCTCGCGCGAGACATGCTCAAGACGCTCTTTGATGCGCGCGGCTTTGCCCGAACGCTGGCGCAGGTAATAAAGCTTGGCGCGGCGCACGTCGCCCTTACGCTTGACTTCCACCGAGGCAATCAGCGGCGAGTAGCTCTGAAAAGTACGCTCGACACCTTCGCCCGAGGACATTTTGCGCACCGTAAAGGCCGAATTGAGTCCGCGATTGCGCTTGGCAATCACAACACCCTCAAAGGCCTGCACGCGCTTGCGGTCACCTTCGACCACGTTGACGTTGACGACGACGGTGTCGCCGGTTTTGAAATCGGGAATCTTCTTGGCGAGACGCGCGACTTCTTCTTTTTCCAGCTGCTGGATTACATCCATGATCACACTCCACTCAATTCCTGCTTGAATTCTTCGAGCAAACCGCGCTCGTCCACGCTCAACCCGCGCTGTTCCAACAACTCCGGCCTTCTCTGCCAGGTGCGTCCCAACGCCTGCTTCAAGCGCCAGCGTTCAATATCGGCATGGTTGCCCGACATCAACACCAGCGGCACTGCCATTCCTTCATACTGCTCGGGCCGCGTGTACTGCGGGCAATCGAGCAACCCGTCCACAAACGACTCCTGCGTTGCCGACTGGGCGTCGCCCAGTGCGCCGGGCAACTGCCGCACGATGCAATCAATCAACACCATTGCCGCCAGTTCGCCACCCGACAACACATAATCCCCGATCGACACTTCGTCATCGACGATCCGCGCAATCGCGCGCTCGTCAACGCCTTCGTAACGACCCGCCAGCAGCACCAATCCCTCTTCTGCCGACAATTCCATCACCAGCGCATGGTTCAACGGCCGGCCCTGCGGCGACATATAGATCACGCGCGGTTTCTTCACGCCCGTGCTCGCCTGTCGCTGCCGCGCCGCCGATACTGCGCGGTCCAGCGGCTCCGCCATCATCACCATGCCCGGACCACCGCCATACGGCCGGTCGTCCACGGTGCGGTAGGCGTTGCGCGCAAAATCACGCGGGTTCCACGCTACCAGACCGAAAATCCCGCGGTCACGCGCCCGGCCTGTGATTCCGGCCTCGGTCACCGCCTCGAACATCGGCGGAAACAGCGTTACCACGTCAAACTGAAGCATCAGTAATCCTCGCCCCAGTCCACTACTATCCTGCCCGACTTGAGATCAACCTCTTTGATCACATCGGCAATAAACGGAATCAGCGTTTCATCACTGCCCGCCTCACCCGCCACCACCAGCACATCGTTCGCCCCGGTCTGCAAAATCCGCGCAACCCGCCCGAACACATGCTGTTCGATATTCACAACGCCAAGGCCGATCAAATCAGCCCAGTAAAACTCGCCTTCATCCGCCACCGGCAGCTCGGCGCGCAGCACTGCAATATCCGAACCCCTCAACGCCGCCGCCGCTTCGCGATCAGCAACGCCTTCCAACTGCGCAACCAGAAAATTGCCCTGCAACTTGCTGGCGATTACACGCACCTCGCGCCAGTTGCCGTTGCGCCCGAGACGCCATACGGGGTAATCGCACAGACTTTCCGGATCATCGGTGAGCGTGTGGATTTTCATCCAACCCCTGACACCGAAGGGGACGGTCACCCGCCCCATCACCACCAGATCGTCAGGCAGCTTGCTTGGCGCCGAATTGCTTGACGAGGCGCGCTGCGGTGTCGCTGATTTGCGCACCCTTGCTCTGCCAGTAAGTCAGTCGATCGGCCTGGTAACGGAACGATTCCTGACCTTCCGGCGCCTTCGGATTATAAAAACCGATGCGCTCGATAAAACGGCCGTCGCGGGCGCGTTTGGAATCGGCCACTACCAGGTTAAAAAACGGACGCTTCTTGGCGCCGCCGCGTGCAAGTCTGATCACAACCATGTTACCGACCCCGAAAATGCGGAAAGGGCGTGATTTTACGCTATTTTTTGACGCCGACGCAAGGAGAAACCCACTTCCCTTTGGCGCGCAACCGGTCGCGCTAAAATCAAATCAACCCATTGTTAAAAAACAAAAAAACAGGAAAAACCACGATTACAAAGCAATTCCGTCAGCGCATGCCGGGAAACATCCCCTTCATGGATCGCATCATTTTGGCCATTCCGCCCTTCGCCATCATCTTCATCATTTTCTGGGTTTGCTCAAACTGTGCGAGCAGGCGGTTGACCTCCTGCACGCTGACGCCGGCACCGGCCGCGATGCGCCGTTTGCGCGATGCCTTCAACACCTCGGGCTTGCTGCGTTCGACCGCGGTCATCGCATTGATGATGCCCTCGATGCGCCGCAATTGACGATCGTCCATCTGCGCGTTACCCGCAGCCTGCGCCAGTTGCCCCGGCAATTTATCCACCAGCGCGGCAACGCCGCCCATTTTTTTCATTTGACCGACCTGCTGCTTGAAGTCCTCCAGATCGAAGCCCTTGCCCGACTTCAGCTTGCGCGCGAATTTTTCCGCCTCATCGCGATCGACCGAACGAGCGGCATCCTCGATCAGCGACAGCACGTCGCCCATGCCGAGGATGCGCGACGCCATGCGCTCCGGATGAAAGGCCTCGAGGCCGGCGAGCTTTTCGCCGACGCCGGCAAACTTGATCGGCACACCGGTCACCTGGCGCACCGACAGGGCGGCGCCGCCGCGCGCATCGCCGTCGAGTTTGGTCAGCACCACCCCGGTCAGTGGCAATGCATCGGCGAACGCCTTGGCGACATTCACGGCGTCCTGGCCCTGCATGGCGTCGACGACGAACAGCGTTTCGATGGGTTTCAGCGCGGTGTGCAGTTCGCGGATTTCATTCATCATCGCCTCGTCGATGGCGAGCCGCCCCGCGGTATCGACGATCAGAACATCGTGGTAATGCTTGCGCGCGAAATCGATTGCCGCCAGCGCAATATCAGCGGGACGCTGCCCTGTTTCGGAGGGGAAAAAATCCACCTCGACCTGTGCCGCCAGCGTCTTCAACTGCTCGATGGCCGCCGGGCGGTAAACGTCGCAACTCACCACCAGCACTTTTTTCTTCTGCTGCTCGCGCAGCATTTTGGCCAGCTTGCCGCTCGAGGTGGTTTTGCCCGAACCCTGCAAACCGGCCATCAGGATCACCGCCGGCGGTGTGGTCGCCAGGTTGAGCCCGCTCGCCGCCTCGCCCATCAGCGCGACCAGTTCCCGGTGCACCACGCCGACCAGCGCCTGCCCCGGCGTCAGACTGCCGACAACGTCCTGACCGAGCGCGCGTTCGCGCACACGCGCAATAAAATCCCGCACCACCGGCAGCGCCACATCCGCCTCGAGCAGGGCTACCCGCACCTCGCGCAACGCGTCCTGAATGTTGGTCTCGGTCAGGCGTGCTTCGCCACGCAGGGTTTTGACCACCTGCGAGAGGCGGCCGGTCAGATTTTCAAACATGTTTGATCCCGTCTTTTTCGCGGTGGGTGCGCGGCGAATTCTCTGGTGTAAACTGCCGCAGGATGAACGCTTCCAGTTTTGTATTTTATCCGATCGTCTCCGTGCTGTACGCGGCGCTTGCCGCGTATTTCTGGCGCACGCGCTGGCGCACGTCCGCACCGGCCGAATTTGTGCGCAGCGATCGCTCCGCGCTCGAACACCTGATGGTGCTCGTGCCGCTGGTGTTGCACGCGATGCTGCTATTCAACTCGGTAGTGGCCGGCGACGGCATCCATCTCGGCGTCGGCAACGCCATCTCGACCATCGTCTGGCTGACGGTGGCAATTTACTGGCTGGGCAACCTTTTTTACCGCATCGAAGGCCTGCAGGCGCTGGTCATGCCGGTGGCGGCGCTGTGCGCATTTCTGCCCGCCCTGTTTCCGGCGACGCGCGCCCTGCCAAACACCGAATTGCCGGTGTTCCAGGTGCATTTGATGATTGCCTTGCTCGCCTACAGCCTGTTCACCATCGCCTCGCTGCATGTGCTGCTGATGGCGGTCATTGAAAACCGCCTGCACGGCGGCGGGCTGCCGGCGGCCCTGCAGCAACTGCCCGCCCTGCTGACCATGGAAACCCTGTTGTTCCGCATCATCCTCGCCGGTTTCGTTTTGTTGACGCTGACGCTCGCCACCGGTGCCATCTACTCCGAGGAGCTGTTTGGCAAGGCGATGCGCTTCAACCACAAAACTGTGTTCGGCTTCCTGTCGTGGCTGATTTTTGGCGCTCTGCTCGGCGGCCGCTGGCTCTACGGCTGGCGCGGCCGCATGGCCGTGCGCTGGACGCTGACCGGATTTCTGGTACTGGTGCTTGCCTATGTAGGCAGCAAATTCGTGCTTGAAGTAATTCTCGGCAGAACCTAGCGCACGATGCGCGAGTATCGCCGTCCGCCCCGCGCATCGCGCGCCCAGCACCCGACACCCGACTGATGGAAGACATTCCCTTATCGGTGCAGTTCGGCACGCTCGGCATCCTGCTGTTGCTGTCGGGGTTTTTCTCCATTGCCGAAACCAGCATGATGGCGCTGAACCGCTACCGGCTGAAGGCACTGGTGCGCATGGGCCACCGCGGCGCGCGCATCGCCACCGAACTGCTCGCGCAAACCGACCGCCTGCTCGGCGTGATCCTGCTCGGCAACAATCTCGTCAACGCCGCCGCGGCCGTGCTGGTGAGCGTCATCACAGTGCGTCTTTTCGGCGAAGATGAAATCGCGCTTGCGCTCGGCACTCTGGCGGTCACCTTCCTGATTCTGGTGTTCTCGGAAATCACGCCCAAAATCGTCGGCGCCGCCTATGCCGAGGCGATCGCGCCACCGATCGCCTTTGTGCTCAAGCCACTCCTGCGCCTGCTCTATCCGGTAGTCTGGTTTGTAAACCTGTTTGTGCAGACTTTATTGTGGCTGCTGCGGCTCAAACCGCCCGACGCCTCCGAAAACAAAATGACTCCGGAGGAATTGCGCACGCTGGTTCTCGAGGCCGGCAACTACATTCCCAAAAAACACCAAAGCATCCTGCTCAATCTGTTCGATCTCGAACAGATCACGGTCGACGATATCATGACCCCGCGCAGCCAGATCGAGGCCGTCAATATCGATGCCCCGCCGGCCGTGCTGCGCGAACAAATTGCCACTGCATATCACCGGAGGCTGCCACTGTACGAAGGGCAACCGGACAACATTATCGGCGTGGTGCTGGTGCGCAAGGCTCTGAGCATCAGCGACGATGGTGAAATCTCCGCCGGACAATTGCGCGGCCTCATGCGTGCGCCCTACTTCGCCCCCTCGGGAACACCGCTGTTCACACAACTGCAGCAGTTTCAGGAACACCAGGACCGGCTCTGCTTTGTCGTCGATGAATACGGCGAGCTGATGGGCATGCTGACGCTGGACGACATCGTCGAGGAGTTGATCGGCGAATTCGCCACGCATTCGCCGCTGCAGCCCGGGCACTTCCACCCGCAGGCCGACGGCAGTTATGTCGTCGAGGGCGGCAGCCTGCTGCGCGAACTTAATCGCAAACTGGGCTTCCGCTTCCCGCTCGACGGCCCGAAAACACTCAACGGCCTTGTGCTGGAACATCTGCGCGAAATCCCCGAGCCGGGCACCGGCGTCGCGATTGCCGGGCACCGCATGAAAATCGTGCAAACGCAGGACCGCGTCATCAAATCCATCAACCTCGACCGCCCGCTGCCACCAGCAGGGGCACCGCGCCCCCCGCTCTAACGCGCGCCCCCGCAAACCGCGGACTTCGTCACCGCACCACCTACGCACCACTTTACAAAGCCGACGCACGCGGGCATGATAGGCGGAATCTTAATTTAACCAATAAGTTAGCGCACTGTTTGAAAACGCTACGGGAGAAATGCCATGGCCACTGCTACCGCCACCAAAAAAGACGTTAAGGAATTCGTCTACTCATGGATCGGTACGGACAAGGCGGGCAAAACCATGCGCGGAGAAATGAAGGCGGGGGGCGAAGCCGTCGTCAATGCCCAGCTGCGCCGCCAGCGCATCAAGGTCACCAAAGTCAAGAAGGTTTCCACGCGCAGCGGCGGCAGCATCACCGACAAGGACATCACGCTGTTTACGCGCCAATTGGCGACCATGCTGAAAGCCGGCGTGCCGCTGTTGCAGGCCTTCGATATCGTCGGCAAAGGCCACAGCAATCCGGCGGTGCAAAAGCTGCTGATGGCAGTTAAAACCGAGGTCGAAACCGGTTCGAGCCTGAAACAGGCTTTTGAGAAGCATCCGCTGTATTTCGACGCCTTGTTCTGCAACCTGATCGGCGCAGGCGAACAGGCCGGTATTCTCGACAGCCTGCTGGACCGCCTTGCCACCTACAAGGAAAAGACCCAGGCGATCAAGGGCAAAATCAAATCTGCGCTGTTTTACCCGATCGCGATTATTGCAGTGGCGTTCATTATCACGGCGATCATCATGATCTTCGTAATCCCGGCATTCAAGACGGTATTTGCAAGTTTCGGTGCAGATCTGCCGGGGCCGACGCTGGTCGTCATGGCGATCTCGGATTTCTTTGTCAAATACTGGTACCTGATCTTCAGTATCATCGGCGGCGGCATCTATGGATTTTTGTACGCCTGGAAACGCTCCAAGGCAGTGATGATTTTCATGGACATGGTGATGCTGAGGGCCCCGGTCTTCGGCGACCTCGTGCGCAAAGCCACGGTCGCGCGCTGGACGCGCACGCTGGCAACGATGTTCGCCGCCGGTGTGCCGCTGGTTGAAGCCCTCGATTCGGTGGCCGGCGCGGCGGGCAATCACGAGTACTGGGTGGCCACCAAGAAAATCCAGAGCGAAGTGGCGACCGGTTCCAGCCTCGTGGTCTCGATGCAGAACGTTGATCTGTTCCCGAACATGGTGCTGCAGATGGTGGCAATCGGCGAAGAAGCCGGTTCGCTCGACGGCATGCTCTCCAAGGTCGCCGACTTTTTCGAGGCCGAGGTCGACGATGCGGTCGAAGCGCTGTCGAGCCTGATGGAGCCGCTGATCATGGTCGTGCTGGGCACGCTGATCGGCGGCATGGTCGTTGCGATGTATCTGCCGATCTTCAAGATGGGTCAGGCGGTTTGATCGTTGCGGAGGGACGGGGACTGCGCGTGAGGCGCAAACCCCGCCACCGTTACGCCATCCGGCACACCACCGTTAACACCCCACGCCCCGTCCGCCGATGTCCCTAATCCAGTTACTGCAGAGCAGCCCGACGTTGTTTGCCGCCACGGTTGCGCTCCTCTCGCTCACCATCGGCAGCTTTCTCAATGTCGTCATCCACCGGATGCCGAAAATGATGGAGCGCCAATGGCGCGCTGAAGTCGCCGAGGCGAACGGACAGACTGTCCCCGACGAACCCAGTTACAACCTGATGCTACCGCGTTCGCAATGCCCGGCCTGCGGGCATGCCATCACGGCGATGGAAAACATCCCGGTTATCAGCTATCTCGTGCTGCGCGGCAAATGTGCCGGCTGCAGCGCACCGATTTCGCCGCGTTATCCGCTGGTCGAACTGTTTACTGCAGGCGTCTCGGGGGTGGTGGCATGGCATTTCGGCTTCGGCTGGACCACCGCTGCCGCCCTCCTGTTCGTATGGGCGATGATCGCGCTCGCCTTTATCGATCTCGACACCTTTTTCCTGCCGGACGACATCACGCTGCCGCTGCTATGGGCCGGCCTGCTGGTCAACATGGGCGGCGTTTTTGTCGATCTTCAAACCGCCGTCATCGGCGCGGTGGCCGGCTATTTGTCGCTCTGGCTCGTCTATTGGGGGTTCAAGCTGGCCACTGGCAAGGAAGGCATGGGTTACGGCGATTTCAAGCTGCTGGCAGCGATTGGCGCCTGGCTCGGCTGGAAAATGCTGCCGGTCGTCATCATGCTGTCGTCCTTGGTCGGCGCCATCATCGGCATCAGCCTGATCGCACTTGCACGCCATGAACGCAGCAGGCCGATTCCGTTCGGCCCCTACCTCGTGCTGGCCGGGCTCATCGCGATGTTCTGGGGTGACGCCATCGTCCAATACTACCTGCGGCAGCTTTAGCCCGATGTCGCTTGTGATCGCTCTCACCGGCGGGATCGGCAGCGGCAAAAGCAGTGTTGCCGAACTGCTGGCGGAATTCGGCGCCGCGGTGATCGACACCGACGCGATTGCCCATCAGCTGACTGCGCCCGGCGCGGCCGGATCGCGCGAAATTGGCCGGCAATTCGGAGCGGACTTTCTGCGCGCCGACGGCGCACTCGACCGCGACCGCATGCGTAGCCTCGTTTTTGCCGATCCCGCTGCCCGCAAAAAACTGGAAGCGATTTTGCACCCGATGATACGGTCGAAAGTCCAAGTGGCCCTCGGTGCAACGAATGCGCCCTATGCGGTGCTCGTCGTGCCCCTGCTCGTTGAAACCGGCGCCTACCAAAATGTCGCCACACGCACGCTGGTGGTCGATTGCAGCGAACCGGCGCAAATTGCCCGTGTCGGCCGGCGCAGCAATCTGCCCGAGGACACCGTTCGCGGCATTATGGCCAGCCAGGCCAGCCGCACCGAACGCCTGGCCCGTGCCGACGACATCATCGTCAACGACGCCGATCTGGCAACACTGCGTCACCGCACATCCGAACTTCACCGGCGTTATCTTGCCCTTGCAAAAGAGGAGGCGGCCGGTGAACCGGGGTCGGAAAAACCTAAAAAACCGCACTGAAGTCTTTATTTTTTTTCGGTTTTGTAGAACAATTGGGCGCATTAGTCACTTCCCCGGTTATCCGTACTCGCCGTGATCAGTTATGAATACCCGTTGAGCGAGCGGATACGCACATTGTTGCGGCTCGAAGATTTGTACGAGCGCGTCCAGTATTTCACCGCCAAAGCGGATGCGCAGGAGCATCATGTTGCGCTCTTGTGCATTTTTGAAATTCTGGAAGTCGCCAGCCGCGCCGACCTCAAATCCGATCTGTTGCAGGAACTCGAACGGCAAAAGCACACCCTCGAAGCGCTACGCGACAACCCGGAAATTTCGCAGGAAGCGCTCGACACCATCCTGTGGGAAATCGACCGCGTTTCATCGCGCCTCTTTCAGATGTCCGGCAAGATCGGCCAGGAACTGCGCGAAAACGAATGGCTGATGAGCATCAAGCAGCGCACCAACATTCCCGGCGGCGTCTGCGAGTTCGACCTGCCGTCCTACCACTACTGGCTGCATCAAAACGCTGAACTGCATCGCCATGACCTCGAAGGCTGGCTGGCGCCATTTCTGCCGATCCGTGACGGCATTGCGATCATGCTGCGACTGCTGCGTGAGAGTGGCAAGGTTTCGAACCAGACTGCGGTACAGGGCGTCTATCAGCAGATGATGGCCGGCCGCGTCGCACAGATGCTGCGTCTGCGTTTGCGCCCCGACCACCAGTGCGTGCCGGAAATCAGCGCCAACAAATACGCGCTGAACATCCGCTTCACCACGCACGAGGGCAGCCAGCGCCCGCGCGTCATCGAAACAGACGTTGATTTCGAATTGACCTTTTGCAACCTCTGAGGCGGGTATGCTATGACGCTGCGCATGGTCAATTGTCCGCAGTGCGGCAAGCCCGCACGCTGGGATCCCGCCAATCCGTTCCGCCCGTTCTGTTCTGAACGCTGTCGTTTGATCGATCTTGGCGCATGGGCCAGTGAGAATTTCCGCATCCCCGTTTCAGAGCCGTCGGAAGAATTCGAGACGGATGACAATCCGTCACCGCCACCGCCCCTGAATTGACCCGCGCTGCTGCAACGGCGTGGCGCCTGGATTACAAACCCCAGGCGCCGCGCAACATGGCGATGCCGTGGGCGCCGCATTGCCAGGCCCGCCGCATATCTTCTGGTTTTACGCCGCCCAGGGCGTAGACGGGAAGAGAATAATTGCGGAGCAGCTCCGCAACGCGCGCCCAGCCCAGTGTCGGTGCGCCGGGATGACTCGGTGTCGGCGCAACGCTACCGAGCACGACAAAATCCAGTCCGAGAAATTGCGCATGCGCGAGTTGCTCGACGTTGTGACAGGAGGCGCCGCACCAAGCGACATCCGGCCGCCTTTGGCATGACATCAATGCCGCAGAGTTCAGGTGCACGCCGTCGGCACCCGCCGCGAGAGCGGTGTCCGGCGTGCCGTTGACGAGCACGCGCGCACCAAACCGTCGCGCCAACGTGACGACGTGGCGGGCGAAACCGGCGAACTCCTGTGCATTCATATGTTTTTCGCGGACCTGGATTAACCGCAGTCCGGAATTCAGGGCGGCCTCCAGTTTTTGCATGAACGCGGCACGTCCGATTTGCGTGGCGCACGTTATGCCGTAGGCCGGCGGCAGTTCAAGCGACCGCAATATCGGGCCATTGGCCGGCAACACCGGCGCCACAGTAACGCGGCCCTTTGACTGCCACACAAATTGCTGCTGCTCGCGGCCGTGCGGTTCACCGCGCCACGCCAGTACACGAAAAAAGCGCAGTGTGACCGACGCGTGCGCGTAATCGAATTCACGCGTCAGCCAGGGATAAGCGGTATCGACATCGATGCCGAGTTCTTCGTGCAATTCGCGTTTGAGCGCGTCGGCCGCCGATTCGCCGGGCTCGACCTTGCCGCCGGGAAATTCCCAATAGCCGGAGTAGACCTTGCCGACCGGGCGCTGCGCGAGTAGGAATTCGCCGCGATCGTTTTCGATGACAGCGGCGGCCACCTCGACGCGTTTTACCGCCGCCACGACATCAGTCCGCCCGGCAGCTACTTGCCGCGGGCCGCATGTGCGCGCCCGGCCCAGTCGCGCGCGAACTGCCAGGCAACACGACCGCTGCGCGAACCGCGTTGCAGCGCCCACTGCAGGGCAGCGTGACGCACGGATTCGCTGGTCGCACCGGCGATCTTGAAGTAACCGAGCCACTGCGCGACGATTTCAAGATATTCGTCCTGGTCGAAGGGATAAAACGATACCCAGACACCGAAACGTTCCGACAGCGAGATTTTTTCTTCCACCGTCTCGCCGGGGTGAATGTCGTCCCCAACCGGCTTGGCTTCGAGATTGTCGGACATGTAATCCGGCATCAGATGGCGCCGGTTCGAGGTCGCGTAGATCAGGCAGTTTTCGGAGGCCGCCGCGACGGAGCCGTCGAGCACCACTTTGAGCGCCTTGTAACCCGGCTCGTCAGCCTCGAACGAGAGGTCGTCACAATACAGAATAAAACGCTCGGGGCGCGCGGCGATCTGCTCGACGATGTCGGGCAAATCGGTCAGATCGTGCTTTTCAACCTCGATCACGCGCAACCCGCGCGGCGAAAACTTGTTGAGCAGCGCCTTGATCAGCGACGACTTGCCGGTGCCGCGAGAACCGGTCAGCAGCACGTTGTTGGCGGGATAACCGTCAACGAACTGGCGCGTGTTCTGCTCGACGATTTTTTTCTGGCGGTCGATGCCGCGCAGATCGGCCAGGCTGATCTTGTGCACATGGTTGACGCTCTGGATCGCGCCGTGGCCGTTGCGTTTGCGCCAGCGAAAGGCGATCGACTTTTTCCATTCAGTCGGCGCTGCTTCGGCGGGCAGCAGTTTTTCCAGGCGGCCGAGCAGGCTCTCGGCGCGTTCAAACAATTTATCAGTCGGGTTCATGGTTGAATTTATTCGCCAGGGCTAGGATCGGTAATCGGCGTTGATGCTGACGTAATCGTGCGACAGATCGCAGGTCCACAACGTGACCGCATGCGTGCCGCGGTTCAATACGACGCGCACCGTGATTTCGCTTTGTTTCATCACGCGCTGGCCGTCGGCCTCCTGATAGGCGGGATTGCGGCCACCGCCGCGCGCCACCAGCACGTCGTCGAGATAGAGGTCGAGTTTCGACACATCAAGGTCGCTGATGCCGGCATAGCCGATTGCAGCGAGTATGCGGCCAAGGTTCGGATCGGAGGCAAAAAATGCGGTCTTTACGAGCGGCGAGTGCCCGATAGCGAAACCGACCTTGCGGCATTCGGCTTCGTCGCGGCCGCCCTCGATCTGCAGGGTGATGAATTTCGTCGCGCCTTCACCATCACGCACGATGGCGCGCGCGAGTTCGCCCGCCACCGCGGTGACACCAGCGCAAAGCTCGGCGTATTCGGCGCTCGTTTCACTGCCGATCTCCGGCATGTCAGCCGCAGCGCTGGCAATCAGTATGAAGCTGTCGTTGGTCGAGGTATCGCCATCGACGGTGATGACGTTGAATGATTTTTGCGCCGCATGGGCGACGATTTTTTGCAGCAATGGCTGGGTAATGCGCGCGTCGGTCGCAATGTAACCAAGCATGGTCGCCATATTCGGGTGAATCATGCCCGCGCCCTTGGCAATGCCGGTGATCGTCACGCGCGCCTTGCCGACGGCGATCTGTCTCGAAGCCGCCTTCGGTATCGTGTCGGTGGTCATGATCGCCTGCGCGGCATTCGCCCAGTTGTCGCCACGCAGGTCGGCGAGACAGGCCGGCAGGCCGGCGCTGATGCGCTCGACGGGCAGCGGCTCCATGATGACACCGGTCGAAAACGGCAGGATCTGCGCCGGCGCGCAGTCGAGAAGTACGGCGAGATCGGCACAGGTTTTGCGCGCATGGGCCAGGCCTTCGGCGCCGGTGCCCGCATTCGCGTTCCCGGTATTGACCACCAGCGCCCTGATTTTCGTTGCGGCTACGGCCAGATGTTCACGCGTTACGATGACCGGGGCCGCGCACAGGCGGTTTTGCGTGAAGACGCCGGCCACGCTGGCGCCGTCATCGAGTTTGATGACAAGCAGGTCTTTGCGTTGCGATTTTTTAATGCCGGCCTCGGCGATACCGAGAGTCACGCCGCGCACAGGCGTCAGCGATTGCGCATCCGGCGCAGCCAGATTTACTGCCATGACCGCCCCCCGTTGCCCGCTACGCGCCGGCGATCAAACCAGCTTGCCATGGCAGTATTTGTATTTCTTGCCGGAGCCGCAGGGACAGGGGTCGTTGCGACCGACCTTCTGGCCCTGGCGCACAAAAGTCTGCGCATCTGATCCAGCAGCATCTGCATTCGCGTCCTGCAACGCTTCGTCGTGGTCGGCATGGTGAAACTGCACGTTCTTCGGCGCCTGCGGTTCCTCGACTTTTTGCAGCTCGGCTTCACTGCGGAACTGCACCGTCATCAGAATGCGGGTGACCTCGGTATTGATCATTTCAAGCATGAGACCAAACAGTTCGAAGGCCTCTTTCTTGTATTCCTGCGCCGGCGTTTTCTGCGCGTAGCTGCGCAGGTGAATGCCCTGCCGCAGATGGTCAAGCGCCGCGAGATGCTCGCGCCAGTGCGAATCGATGCTTTGCAGCATCAGGGTGCGCTCGAACTGGCGGATCGGCCCCGCTTCAAACAGCGTAACCTTGTCGGTGTATTTGCGGTCGGCGAAATCAACGATGCGCGCGCGCAGCTGCTCTTCGTCAAGCGTGCTTTCGTCTGCCAGCCATTGCTTGATCGGCAATTCGAGCTGCAATTCGGCCATCAGCGTTTTTTCGAGCGCGTCGATGTCCCATTGCTCTTCCAGGCTTTCGGGCTGGACGTGCTGACTGAAGAACGCGTTGATGACTTCACGACGGATCGAATTGATGCGCTCCGAAATGTCGGTTGCTTCGAGCAATTGGTTGCGCGATTCGTAAATCGCCTTGCGCTGGTCGTTGGCGACGTCGTCGTATTCGAGCAGGTGTTTGCGCATGTCGAAGTTGCGCGCCTCGACCTTGCGTTGCGCGTTTTCGATCGCGCGCGTGACCCACGGATGTTCGATCGCCTCGCCGTCCGGCATTTTCAACCGCTGCATGATGGACGCCACACGCTCGGAGGCGAAAATGCGCAGCAGCGGATCTTCGAGGGAAAGGTAAAACCGGCTGGACCCCGGATCGCCCTGACGGCCCGCGCGGCCGCGCAACTGGTTGTCAATGCGGCGCGACTCGTGGCGCTCAGTGGCGATGATGTGCAGACCGCCCGAGGTAACCACCTGGTTGTGCACCTTCTGCCATTCGTGTTTGAGGTCCTCGACGCGTTTCTTTTTCGTTGCCTCGTCGAGGCCGGCGTCGGCGTGAATTTTCGCAATTTCCGGTTCCGGATTACCGCCAAGCACGATGTCGGTGCCGCGACCGGCCATGTTGGTGGCAATGGTGATGGTCTTCGGCCGCCCGGCCTGCACCACGATCTCTGCCTCGCGCGCGTGCTGTTTGGCATTAAGCACGTTGTGCGGCAGCTTTTCCTTCTCAAGCATTTTTGACACCAGCTCGGAATTCTCGATCGAGGTGGTGCCGACCAGCACCGGCTGGCCGCGTGAATAACAGTCCTGGATATCCTTGATCACCGCAACATATTTTTCGCGCGAGGTCTGGTAGACCTGGTCCATGCGGTCGTCGCGCACCATCGTGTGGTGCGTCGGAATGATCACCGTCTCGAGGCTGTAGATCTGCTGAAACTCATAGGCTTCCGTGTCGGCCGTGCCGGTCATGCCCGCCAGCTTCGCATACATGCGGAAATAGTTCTGGAAGGTGATCGACGCCAGCGTCTGGTTCTCGCGCTGGACCGCCACGCCCTCTTTCGCCTCGACGGCCTGGTGCAGACCGTCGGACCAGCGCCGGCCCGGCATCAGCCGACCGGTAAATTCGTCGACGATAATGACTTCGTCATCCTGTACAACGTAATGCTGATCGCGGTGGTAAAGCGTATTTGCGCGCAGCGCCGCGTAGAGATGGTGCATCAAATTGATGTTGGATGGATCATACAAACTGCCGCCGTGCGGCAGCATTCCGGCTTCCGCCAGCAACGCTTCGGCGCGCTCGTGTCCCTGCTCCGACAACAACACCTGGTGCTGTTTTTCATCGACGCTGTAGTCGCCGGGGCTGTTTTCATCTTCTTGGCGTGTCAGGCGCGGCGCAATTTCCTTCATGCGGAAATACAGCTCGGTGGTGTCTTCCGCCTGGCCCGAAATGATCAGCGGCGTGCGCGCCTCGTCGATCAGGATCGAATCGACTTCGTCGACGATGGCGTAGTTCAGCGCGCGCTGGAAGCGCTCCGAGGCGGCCGACGCCATGTTGTCGCGCAGATAATCGAAGCCGAATTCGTTATTGGTGCCGTAGGTGATATCGGCGCCGTAGGCGCTTTGTTTGTCGGCGTGGTCCATTTGCGACAGGATGACGCCGACGGAGAGGCCGAGGAAACCGTAGACGCGACCCATCCACTCCGAGTCGCGTTTGGCGAGGTAGTCATTCACCGTCACAACGTGCACGCCCTTGCCCGACAAGGCATTCAGGTAAGCGGGCAATGTCGCCACTAGTGTTTTGCCTTCGCCGGTGCGCATTTCGCCGATCTTGCCCTGGTGCAACGCGATACCGCCGATCATCTGCACGTCGAAGTGGCGCATTTGCAGCACGCGTTTACCCGCCTCGCGGACCACCGCAAAGGCTTCGGGCAGCATCTGATCCAGCGTTTCGCCAGCGGCAAAACGTTGCTTGAACTCAGCCGTCTTCGCCTGCAGTTCGGTGTCCGACAGTTTCGATATTGCGGGTTCAAACGCGTTGATCGTTCGCACCGTCGCCGAGTATTGCTTTAACAGCCGTTCGTTGCGGCTACCGAAAATTCTTTTGAGTAAACCTGAGACCATGTTTTTCAATCAAATGGGGCGCAATTACCGCTGCACCGTTGGTTACTGCCGGCAAATCCTCAAACAAAAAGGGGTGGGGAAACACCCCACCCCCCTTCTGCGTCGAATCTGAATTCGTTAGCCGGGCAATCGCAGGAATTGCACCGGATTCAGCGGCGCCCCGTTCTGGCGCACTTCAAAATGCAAATGAGGCCCGGTCGAACGTCCCGTTGTACCGACCGCACCGATCGTGCTGCCGCTCATAACGACGTCGCCGTTTTTGACCAGACGCTTGGAAAGATGCGCGTAACGCGAAACCAGTCCGTTGCCGTGATCAATCTCCACCATATTACCATATTGAGAGTGCAAATCAGAGTAGACAACCATGCCGCCAGCGGCCGCGCGGGCGGGCGTTCCCGTCTCTGCCATGAAGTCCATGCCCTCGTGAAAAGCGCGAACGCCGCTGATCGGATCGATGCGCCAGCCGTAGTTGGATGAATACCAGCTGCCTTCGATCGGCAGCACCGACGGCAACAGTTTTTTCTTCGCGCTGTCGACGATCATCAGCGAGTCGAGAATGCCGAGTTTCTCGGTGCGGTCTTCCATCTGCTTGGTCAGGACGTTGATCTGCCGGGTCAGGTCACCCAGCGAAAGATCGTAGGTCGGCAGATTGGAAACCGCGCCGCCACGGCCGGGGGCCTGGTCGAACATGAATTCCTGCGGTTTGAAGCCGGCGGTCTTGGCAAGCCGTTCGCCCAGAGTGTCCAGACGCAGCAGTTGCGCCTGCATCTGGCCCAGTTTTGCCGCCATCGTGTTCAGGTTTTCGCGCAGGTAACTCTGCACTTTTTCGTTTTGCTCGTGCTGAACGCTTAGAATCAGGGAATTGAGCAGCGGGCTGTTCAGGCTGGGCGCATAGCGCAACACCGTCCACTGGATACAAAATGCCAATACCAGCACTGAGAAGGCCGCCACCAGCGCGCCCGCGATCAGGTGCGGCAGGGTCAGCGTGATGGTCCGCGCTTTGGTCAGTTTTCCGGAAACTAGAATAATGTTCATTGTTGTTCCACAATCCCAACCCGATGCCGGCGCGTAAACTCGACTTCTACCTCAATTCGTCCGACCCGTTGCGCAATCTGGCGCGAGCGGTTCGGGATTTGTCCGAATTGCAGCAGATCCTGGCCAAAAACGCACCATCGGAATTGACGCAATCCAGTTGCGTCAAGCAGTTACGCGCTGGAATCCTTTTAGTGTCGGCTGATAACGCGGCGGTTGCGACCCAACTGAAGCAACTCACCCCCCGGCTACTCGCCTGCTACCAGAAGCAGGGGAGGGAGGTTACTTCAATACGTATTGAAGTGCAAGTTACGAACCCCGCAAAACGCCCCCCGCCCCGCCGCGAAAATAGCGGCTTAAGCACTGAATCCATTGAGAATATTATGAGTCTTGCAGAGGGGCTTGAGGACTCGCCGCTGAAGGATGCGCTGCGCCGGCTGGCGGCGCACGGCCGTAAAACGCCCTGACGCCGGATCTAGGCTGCCATCAGCAGCCGTTCGAACAGCATGAAGGCAAGGATGATGCAGGCCATGACCACGCCGTATTTGAGAATCTGCCAGGCAAAGGTCAGATAGCGGCGGTTTTTGGTCAGCAGATAGGTAACTAGCGAGCCGCCGATCGTGATCAGCAGCAGGAAACCAACAATGCGCAGAACCAGCATAGGTGCCCCGCTTTCTAGAATGCCGTCGGCCGCTGATCGACCGGCGCCGGATCAAGCCAGCACGGGCTGAATCGAAGCGACGCAGGCCGGCGCGTCTTCAACCCGGTCGAAGGTCACGTATTCCCACGCCCCCTCGGTTTCGAGCAACCGGCGCAACAATGCATTGTTGAGCGCATGCCCCGACTTGTGTG
This sequence comes from Chitinophaga pinensis, assembly GCA_943329075.2. Classification (GTDB taxonomy): domain Bacteria; phylum Pseudomonadota; class Gammaproteobacteria; order Burkholderiales; family SG8-41; genus PALSA-1004. The sequence continues at coordinate 38,783 of CALQCM020000032.1, forward strand.
CGGCAAAGGTGCCGATGACCGGATGCCCGAGCAGGTAAAGATCGCCGATGGCGTCGAGCACCTTGTGTTTGACGAACTCGTCGTCGTAACGCAGACCGTCACTGTTCAACACGCGGTATTCGTCAAGGACGATGGCGTTATCAAGAGAGCCACCGAGGGCCAGACCCTGCCCGCGCATCCACTCGACTTCGTGCATGAAACCGAACGTCCGCGCGCGGCTGACTTCCTTGACATAGGACGTGGTGGCAAAATCAACTGCCACTGCGTTTGACGAACTGTCGAACACCGGATGATCGAAATCGATGCTGAATTCGACGCGAAATCCGTTATGCGGCGAAAACCGCGCCGTCTTGTCGCGGTCGCTCACTTCAACTGTCTTGAGAATGCGGATGAATTTCTTTGCCACCGGTTGCTCTTCGATGCCCGCCGATTGCAGCAGGAACACAAACGGTCCGGCGCTGCCATCCATGATCGGCACTTCCGGCGCGGAAACATCGACGTAAACGTTGTCGATGCCAAGTCCGGCCAGCGCGGACATCAAATGCTCAACCGTCGAGACGCGCGTGCCGTTCTGCTCAAGACAGGTCGACAAGCGGGTGTCACCGACGTGGTACGGATCGGCCCTGACCTCGACCGGCTGCGGCAGGTCGACGCGCGTAAAAACGATGCCGGTGTTCGGCGCCGCCGGGCGCAAGGTCAGATAGACCTTCTCGCCGGTGTGCAAACCGACGCCGGTTGCGCGGATCACGTTTTTCAGAGTGCGCTGTTGAATCACTTGATTTGTCTTCGGTTTTGCCGTTTTTCCTGACGGATTTTAGCATGCCGCCCCGTCACCGGCGCGGCCACCACGTACGCAGCAAACCGCCTGCCTACTGCCCGTAACTCACCCCTTCCCCTGCCTAAAACACCGCCCTAGTCCGCCTGTTTACGCAAGAACGCCGGGATATCGAGCATTTCCACGCCCGAGTTTTTCATCGCCTCGACGGTTTGCGTACGATTGCGCCGGATCATCGCCGGCGTCTCGAGTTCCTCGTAGTTCACATTGCCGGGCGCCATCGGGCCATCGGTGCCGGTGGCCGGGATCACGAGTTGCGGCCTCGTTTGTATGCGTCCCCCGTTTTTGCCAAGGCCCGTTGCCACGATCGTCACACGCAACTCGTCTTCCAGATCTTCATCGTAGACGACGCCCGTGATAACAGTCGCCGACTCGGCGGCCACCGCCTTGATCACGTCCATCACGTCATACATCTCCTGCAACTGGAACGACGAGGAACTCGCCGAAATGTTGACCAGCACACCGCGTGCATCGGCGATGTCGATGTCGTCGAGCAACGGGCAGGCCACGGCCTGTTCGGCCGCCATGCGCGCGCGGTCGGTGCCGGCCGCTTTGGCCGAACCCATCATCGCGATGCCGGTTTCCGACATCACCGTTTTCACGTCGGCAAAATCGACGCCGATCATACCCGGGCAGGAGATGATTTCAGCGATGCCGGCCACCGCGCCGTGCAACACGTCATTGGCCGCGCGAAACGCATCTTTGAGCGAAACCTGGTTGCCAAGCACCTGCATCAGCTTGTCGTTGGGAATCACGATCAGCGAATTGACGTGCTCGGAGAGCGCCGCCATTCCCTCCTGTGCAACGCGTTCGCGTTTGCCCTCGAACGCGAACGGCTTGGTCACCACGGCAACCGTCAGAATGCCGAGTTCGCGCGCGATTTCCGCCACCACCGGCGCCGCCCCGGTGCCCGTGCCACCGCCCATGCCCGCTGTCAGGAAGAGCATGTCTGCACCGCGCAGGAGGTCAATGATGCGATCGCGGTCCTCCAGCGCCGCCTGCCGGCCGACCTCGGGGTTCGCGCCTGCGCCCAAACCCTTGGTCGCCTGGCTGCCGATTTGAAGTTGAGTTCGCGCCAGAGTGCGCTTGAGCGCCTTCATATCGGTATTGGCGCAGATGAATTCGACGCCTTTGACGCCGTTGGTAATCATGTGGTCGACAGCGTTGCCCCCGCAACCGCCAACGCCGATGACCTTGATGACTGCTTCCTGCGACGGAACTTCCATGATTTCAAACATAGTTGCCTCCTGTGACTAAAGTTAATTCCAAAAGCTTCAATAAACCGGTCAAGCCGCACCCGAATCCGTGCGCACTGCCAACCCCTAAAAATTTCCCTTGAACCAACTCTTCATGCGCTCGAGCAAACCGCTGAAAGAACTGATCTGCGCCTGCGAATTCGCGTGGTGCCGCTGTTCCTGCAAACCGAGCAACAACAGTCCGACCGCAGTGGCGTGGCGCGGATTGCGCACCACTTCCGAAAGGCCGCCCTGGTATTGCGGCTGGCCGATGCGCACCGGCATGTGGAAAATTTCTTCGCCCAGCTCGACCATGCCCTGCATCGAACTCGAGCCGCCGGTGATGACAATGCCGGACGACAGCAAGTCCTCGTAGCCCGAGCGCCGCAGTTCCGACTGCACCAGCGAATACAGTTCCTCGATGCGCGGCTCGATCACTTCAGCCAGTGTCTGCCGCGACAACTGGCGAGCGCCGCGCTCGCCGATGCCCGGCACATCCACCATTTGCTGCGGGTCGGCCAGTTGCCGCAGCGCGCAGCCGTAGCGCTGCTTGATGTCCTCGGCATCCTTGGTCGGCGTGCGCAAGGCCATCGCGATATCGTTGGTAATCTGGTCGCCGGCAATCGGAATCACGCCGGTATGACGGATCGCACCCTGCGTGAAAATCGCGATATCGGTGGTGCCGCCGCCGATATCAACGAGACAAACGCCGAGTTCCTTCTCGTCCTCCGACAACACCGCGGTCGCCGACGCCAGCGGCTGCAGGATCAGATCGCGCACTTCGAGTCCGCAGCGGCGCACGCACTTGATGATGTTCTGCGCCGCCGACACCGCACCGGTCACGATGTGCACGTTGACCTCGAGCCGCACGCCGCTCATGCCGAGCGGTTCGCGCACGTCGCCCTGACCATCGACGATGAATTCCTGGTTCAGGATATGCAACACCTGCTGGTCGGTCGGGATCGGAATCGCCTTCGCGGTTTCGATCACGCGCTCGACGTCCTGCTGTGTCACCTCGCGGTCCTTGATCGGCACCATGCCGCGCGAATTGAGGCTCTTGATATGACTGCCGGCGATGCCGGTGTAGACCTCGGCGATCTTGCAATCGGCCATCAACTCAGCCTCTTCCAGTGCGCGCTGGATTGCATTGACAGTCGCCTCGATGTTGACCACCACGCCCTTCTTGAGGCCCTTCGAAGGATGGGTGCCCATGCCGATCACTTCGTAACCGTCACCCCTTACCTCGGCCACCATGGCGACAATCTTCGAGGTGCCGATGTCGAGACCGACGATCAAAGTTCTTTCTTCTTTGGCCTTGCTCATCCCTTTTTCTCCGCCTTTACTGCACTGCGTACGGCGCGCCCGCGTTCGTTCTCGCGCGGCTCTCCGCGCAGTTCCCGGATGCGCACCGCAAATCCGTTTGAATAACGCAGATCGACGTGATCGATGCGCCGTTGCAGGCCGCCGATCGTGCGCTGGTAGGCACCGACAAAGCGTTCGAGGCGCGGCTCGATGTCCTCGCGGCCGAGTTCGATGGTCAGCCCGTTGTCGGCACGCAGTTGCCAGGCGCGGCGCGGCGTCACGCCGATCTGCACCGGCGTCAGGCCTACCGCGGCCAGATTGCGGCGGAAAAATTCGTATTGAATGGTGATCTCCTTCATGCTTTCGCGCGCGCCAACGAAGCTCAGCAACTTGCCGTCGTAGGCGGCGGTAAACACCTCGCCGTGTGTATTAACCAGCGCGTCGGCACCCCAGCGGGCCAGCGGCACATGTTCCTCGAGCACCACTTCAAGGCGGTCGGGCCACTGGCGGCGCAGATCGACCTTGCGTACCCACGGCAGGCGCTCGAAGGCGGTGCGCACGCGCGGCAGGTTCACCGTGAAGAAGTTGCCCTCGATTTCACCGCGCACGACGGCCTCGATCTGCTCGGAGGTCACGTGCGGCGACACCGCGCTCATGCGCACCTCGCGCAGCGGAAACACCGGCAGATGCACCGCGTAATGCACCGCGGTGTAGGCCACCATCATGACTGCCGCCGCGAACAGCGCGGTTGCCACGCCATTGAGAATGTCGGGCCTATCCCACATGGGCGAGCTCCAGTATCCGCAACACAAGATCGTCGAATTCAATGCCGGCGGCACGTGCGGCTATCGGCACGAGCGAATGTCCGGTCATGCCCGGCGCCGTATTCATTTCGAGCAGGAACGCCTTACCGTCATCGCGCAAAATGAGATCGGCGCGCCCCCACCCGGAGCAGCCCAGTGCGCTGGCCGCGCGCATGACCAAGGCCTGCAAGTCGCGCTCCTGCGGGGCGGGCAACCCGCACGGGCAGTGATATTTCGTGTCGTCGGTGAAATACTTGTTCTGGTAGTCGTAGTTGCCCTGCGGCGCTTCGATGCAGACCAGCGGCAGCGCGCGATCGTCGAGAAACGCGGCAGTGAGCTCGCGTCCGGCCACGAACTCTTCGGCGATCACCAGCGTGTCGCACCCGGCTGCGAGTTCGTAGGCGGCTTTGATTGTTTCGACTGACGCCACCTTGGTAAGACCGATGCTCGAGCCTTCGTGCGCCGGTTTTACGACCAGCGGCAGGCCCACCTCCTTCGCAACTGTCGCCCAGTCGCTGGCGGCCGTCAGCACCGCGTGGCGCGGCGTCGGAATGCCGGTCGCGAGCCATATCAGCTTGGTGCGCAGCTTGTCGAGGCACAGAGCCGACGCCATCACGCCGCTGCCGGTATAGGGGATTTCCATCAATTCGAGCGCGCCCTGCACGGTGCCGTCCTCTCCGAAGCGCCCGTGCAATGCGATGAACGCGCGCTGGAAACCGGCGCTCTTCAGTTCGAACAGCGGGCGCTCGGCCGGATCGAACGCCTGCGCATCGAGGCCTTTGCGGCGCAGCGCCGCGAGCACGGCATTGCCCGACAGCAGCGAAATCTCGCGCTCCGACGAACGGCCGCCCATCAACACCGCGACTTTTCCGAAGTCAGCCATGCGTGGCCTCCTTCGTCTCGATGCCGCCGAGGATGCGCACTTCGCGCTCGAGCTCGATGGTGAATTTTTCACGCACCGCATTGGCCGCCAGTTCGATCAGCGCCTCGATGTCGGCGGCCGTCGCCCTGCCGCGGTTGACGATGAAATTGGCGTGCTTGTCGGAAATCATCGCGCCGCCGATGGCATGGCCCTTGAGTCCGCAGGCCTCGATCAGGCGCGCGGCGTGGTCGCCCGGCGGATTGCGGAACACCGAACCTGCATTCGGCTGACTAAGCGGTTGCGCGGCGATGCGTTGTTCGAGCAACTGGCGGATGATCAAACGTGACTTGGCGGGGTCGCCCTTGGGCAGCTTGAAGCGCGCGGCCAGGAACCACTCTTCGCCGTCTTCCAGCAATGCAACGTGCCGGTAGCCGATGTCGTAATTGGCGCGCGTGCGCTGGCGCAGTTGTCCGTTGCGATCGACCGTCGTCACGCTCTCGACGATCTTCCAGGTTTCACCGCCGTAACAACCTGCATTCATCGCCAGCGCGCCGCCAATGGTGCCCGGAATGCCGGCCATGAATTCGGCGCCGCGACGCGCATGGTTGGCGGCAAAGCGCGCCAGCTTCGGACTCGACACGCCGGCCTCGGCATAAATGGCGCGGCCTTCAACACGGATTTCCTTGAGCACGCCGTGCGTGAAGATCACGGTGCCGCGGAAACCGTCGTCGCGCACCAGCAGATTGCTGCCCAATCCCACAAATACCAGCGGTTCGGTCGCCGGCGCCGCGGCGACGAAGGCGCACAGGTCATCCACATCGGCAGGCACATAAGCACGCGTGACACGACCACCGGCGCGCCAGCTGACGTGCCGCGCCATCGACTCGTCCAGACGCACCTCGCCGCGCAGTTCAACCGGCGGCTTGGCCATGCGCGCTGTGGGATGCTCGCTCATGTCCATAACGGTTCCGCGCATGCCTGCATAAAAGCGGCGCCTGGCGTCAGCATGGTTTGATCGAAGCGGCGGCTCATGCCCTGCCTCCGGTCGCCTGCGCCGCCAGCGTGCCGGCCAGCGTGCCGATCGAACCCGCGCCCATTATCAGCACGACGTCGCCGTCCTTCACCACGCCGCTGATGGCGGCGGGAAAATCCACCGCCTGTTCGACGAAGATGGGTTCGACCTTGCCGTTGACCCTTACAGCGCGCATCAACGCGCGGCCGTCGGCGGCAACGATCGGCGCTTCGCCGGCCGCATAGACTTCGGTGAGCAGCAGCACATCGACGGTCGACAACACCTTGATGAAGTCCTCGAAGCAATCGCGTGTGCGCGTGTAGCGGTGCGGCTGGAACGCCAGCACGATGCGGCGTCCGGGAAAGGCGCCGCGCGCGGCGGCCAGCGTCGCCGCCATTTCGGCGGGGTGATGGCCGTAATCATCGATCAGGGTGTAACGGCCGCCCGCCGCAACCGGCAGATCACCGAAGCGCTGGAAGCGGCGACCGACGCCGCGGAATTCCGCCAGCGCCTTGACGATCGCCGTGTCCGCCGCGCCGACTTCCATGGCAATGGCAATCGCCGCCAGCGCATTGAGCACGTTGTGCGTGCCGGCAAGGTTCAGTGTCACGTCGAGATCGGCGAGCGCGTGGCCGTGCATGTCCTTGCGCACGACGCGAAAGTGCATGCGTCCGCCATCGGCTTTCACATCGACCGCGCGGATCTGCGCCGCCTCCGACAATCCGTAGGTCGTCACCGGCTTGGTCACCGCCGGCAGAATCTCGCGCACGTTGGCGTCGTCGATGCACAACACGGCCGTGCCGTAGAACGGCAGGTGTTGCACGAAGTCGAGGAAGGCCTGGCGCAGCCGGCCGAAGTAGTGGCCGTAGGTCTCCATGTGGTCGGCGTCGATATTGGTCACCACCGCCAACACCGGCGAGAGATACAGGAACGAGGCATCCGACTCGTCCGCTTCGACGACGATGAATTCGCCGCTGCCGAGTTTGGCGTGCGAGCCGGCGGCTTCGAGGCGGCCGCCGATGACGAAGGTCGGATCCATGCCCGCCTCGGCCAGCACGCTCGCTATCAAACTCGTCGTCGTGGTCTTGCCATGCGTGCCGGCCACCGCGATGCCCTGTTTGAGGCGCATCAACTCGGCCAGCATCATCGCGCGCGGCACCACCGGGATTTTGTGCGCACGCGCCGCCACCACTTCCGGGTTGTCTTCCTTGACCGCGCTCGAAATCACCACCGCATCGACCGCGGCGACGTTGTCCGCGGCGTGGCCCTTGGCGACCTTCGCGCCGAGGCTTTGCAGACGCAGCGTCGCCGCACCCTCGTTCAAATCGGAGCCGCTGACTTCAAAGCCGAGATTGAGCAGCACCTCGGCGATGCCGCTCATGCCCGAGCCGCCGATGCCCACGAAGTGCACTTTTTTGACTTTGTGCTTCATACGTTTATATCCAGACGCGTCGTATCGACGGCTGACGTCACTCGCGGCCGCGCGCATCCCGCGCTGCGCGCGGGCCCCTGCTCACTGCTCGTGCCGGTCCCACCCATGCCCACAAAATGCACTTTTTTGACTTTGTGCTTCATGCCGCCAGCCTCATGCATTCGTCGGCAACGCTTTGCGTTGCATCCGGTTTGGCGACGCTGCGCGCCTTGGTCGCCATCTCGAGCAGCGCATCGCGGTTGAGTGCGCGCAACAACTCGGCCAGTTTCTGCGGCGTCAGTTCATGCTGCGGGATCAGCACCGCGGCGCCGCACTCGGACAGGAACCGTGCGTTGTGCGTTTGATGATCGTCAACCGCATGCGGGAACGGCACCAGCACGCTGGCGATGCCGGCGGCGGCGAGCTCGGCAATCGTCGATGCGCCGGCGCGGCAGATGATCAAATCCGATTCCGCGTATTGCACCGCCATGTTGTCGATGAAGGGCAGCAACTGCGCCTCGACCCCGGCGTCGCGATAATATTTTTCGACTGCGGCCAGATGACGCGCGCCCGATTGATGCGTGACCTGCGGACGGTCGGCCGGCGGAATCAACGCCAGCGCCTGCGGCACCGTGCTGTTTAACGCCTGCGCACCGAGGCTGCCACCGATCACCGTCAAACGCAGCGGGCCGCTACGGCCGGCATAACGCTGCGCCGGCGCCGCCAGCGCGGCGATGTCGCGGCGCACCGGATTGCCGGTCCAGACACCGCGCTTCGCAGCAAACGCATCGGGAAATCCGGCGAGTACACGGTCGGCGATTTTTGCGAGCACGCGATTGGCGAGCCCGGCGACGGAATTCTGCTCGTGGATCGCCAGCGGACGATTGAACAGCGCGGCCATCATGCCGCCCGGAAACGACACATAACCACCCATGCCGAGCACGACGTTCGGCCGGTGCACGAATAGCGCGTACGCGCTCTGCCAGAAGGCGACCAGCAGTTGCAGCGGCAGCAACACGGCGCGCAACAACCCCTTGCCACGCACGCCGCTCATATTGATCCACGCCATGGTGTAACCACGCGGCGCCACCAGTGTGGCCTCCATGCCCGCCTTCGCGCCAAGCCAGACGATGTCCCAGCCGCGCGCCTGCAGGTTTTCCGCGACGGCGAGCGCGGGGAAAATGTGTCCGCCGGTGCCGCCGGCCATGATCATGATGGTCCGGCTCATAGATTGACGCCCCGCATGAGCTGCCGATTTTCCCAGTCGACCCGCAACAGCACAGCCAGCGCGCAACAATTCGCGGCGATGCCGCTGCCGCCGAACGACAGCAAGGGCAGCGTCAGGCCCTTGGTCGGCAACACTCCCATGTTCACACCCATGTTGATGAGGGTCTGCACACCGAGCCAGATACCGATGCCCTGCGCCACCAGCGCGGGGAAATGCCGCTCGAGTTGCGCGGCCTGGCGGCCGATCGCAAACGCGCGCGCGACGATGAACGAAAACGCCAGTATCACCATCAGCACGCCGATAAAACCGAGTTCCTCGGCGATCACCGCAAGCAGGAAATCGGTGTGCGCCTCCGGCAGATAAAACAATTTCTCGACGCTGGCACCGAGTCCGACGCCCAGCCATTCGCCGCGCCCGAACGCGATCAGGGCGTGCGACAACTGGTAGCCCTTGCCGAAAGGATCGGCCCACGGGTCCATGAACCCGGCCACACGCTGCAAACGATAGGGCGACAGCCAGATCAACAGCACGAAGCCGACCAGCAGCAACGCGATCAACCCGGCAAACAGACGCCAGTTCATGCCACCCAGAAACAAAATGCCCATCGCGATTACGGTGATCACCGCGAACGCGCCGAAATCGGGTTCGCGCAATAACAGTCCGCCGACCAGCAGCATGACGATGAACATCGGCAGGAAACCTTTTTTCAGGCTGTGCATATCCGCTGATTTGCGCACCGTGTAGTCAGCGGCGTAAATCACCGCAAACAGCTTCATGACTTCCGACGGCTGGAAGTTGACGACGAAGAGCGACAGCCAGCGCTGACTGCCGTTGACCTCGCGGCCGACGCCGGGCACCAGCACCAGCATGAGCAGAGCGACGCCGAGCATGAACAGATAGAGCGCGCCCTTCTGCCAGACGACCAGCGGAAACTGGAAGGCCGCCACCGCCAGCACGAAACTGACCATCAGGTAAGCGCAATGCCGGATCAGAAAATAGGCCGACTGCTGGCCGGTCGCGCGACTGCCTTCGGCGATGGCAATTGACGACGAGTACACCATCACCAGTCCCAGCGCGAGCAGGAGCCCTGCCGCCCAGATCAGGGCGAAATCATAGTCGGCGGCCACCTTGCGGCCTTTGACGTCGCTATAGAACATGGCTTCAGTTCCGCCCATGACCGGCGCGCTTTCTCACCGCGCCGGCAAATACCTCGCCGCGGTGGTTGTAATTGCGGAACATGTCGAAACTCGCACAGGCCGGCGACAACAGCACGGCGTCACCGGCTTGCGCCCGCGCCTGCGCATGAGCAATCGCATCGTCCATATCGGTGGCATTGATGCACGGCACGCCGCAACCGTCGAGGGCTTGGGCGATAAGTCCGGCGTCGCGGCCAATCAGAATCACCGCGCGTGCGCGCTGCCGCACCGGTTCGCGCAGCGGCGCAAAATCCTGGCCCTTGCCGTCGCCGCCGGCGATCAGCACCACCGACTGCGTAAAGCCGCCAAGCGCGGCCACCGTCGAGCCAACGTTGGTGCCTTTGGAATCGTCGTAGTAGGTGACGCCGTCAATGACCTCGATTTTTTCGACGCGATGCGGCAGGCCTTTGAACGCGCGCAGCGCTTTCGCGATGGCCGCATCATTGATCCCGATGGCATGACAGAGTGCGCCGGCGGCCAATGCATTGGCCGCATTATGCAAACCGGCAACCGGCAGTTCCGCCAGCGGCAGCAGGGTCTGGCGGTTGCGCATCAGCACCGCGTCACCGGCGCTGCCGGCGATACCCCATTCCTGTTCGCCCTGCGGCGCATCGATGCCGAAACGATGCACGATGCGCCCTGCAATCGCCATTCCCGCGCTGCAGGAATCGGCGCGGTTGAGTATCTGTGCGCCGTCGCCATTGAAGATGCGCTGCTTGGCGCGCGCGTAATCGGCGATACCGTCGTAGCGGTCGAGATGGTCTTCTGAAAGATTGAGCATCGCCGCCGCATCGGCGTTCAGGCCCGCCGTGCTCTCCAGCTGGAAACTCGACAGTTCAAGGACGAACACCTCAGGCACGGCGCCGCTGCGTTCGATGTCGTCGAGCGCCTCCAGCACCGGCGTGCCGATGTTGCCGGCGACCACCGTCCGCCGGCCGGCGGCGGCACAAATATCGCCGGCCATTTGCGTCACCGTGCTTTTGCCGTTGGTGCCGGTAATCGCAATCACCTGCGGTTGTGTTTTCATGCGCGGCAGCGCCTGCGCGAACAACTCGACATCGCCGACCACCGGCGTGCCGCGCTTGATGGCGGCCGCCACTGCCGGCGTGCGGCGGTCGATGCCCGGACTGATGGCGATGAGTTCGGCTTGCTGCACACTGGCCGCGGCGATGCCACCGCACTGGATGGCGACCTCCGGCAATTCGCGCGC
>CALQCM020000033.1 GCA_943329075.2 Chitinophaga pinensis
ACTGTGCCGATATTGTCGTAACCCATGCCTTTGACCATGGCGGCGACCTTGGCGGCGATTTCTTCGATCTCGGCGCGCGGAATCGCCGGTGCGGTCGCCTCTTCAATCACTTTCTGATTGCGCCGCTGTACCGAGCAATCGCGCTCGAACAGATGCACGGCACCGCCGTGCTGATCGCCCAGCACCTGAAACTCGATGTGGCGCGGCTTCTCGAGCAGACGCTCCAGATAAACCTCGGCGTTGCCAAAGCCGCGGCTCGCCATCGATTGCGAACGTTCGACCACTGCCAGCAGTTCGGATTCGTCTTTCGCCGGCAGCATGCCGATGCCGCCACCGCCGCCGGCGGGTTTCACCAGCACCGGATAACCAATGCTGCGCGCGGCCGCGAGAATACGCGCGGGCTCCGCCGGCAATACGCCGCTGCCTTTGGTCATCGGCATGCCATATTCGGCAGCGATGTCGCGCGCGCGCGTCTTGTGGCCCATCGCTGCTATCCACTTCGGCGACGGGCCGATAAAACAGACGCCGGCGTCGGTCACGCGTTGCGCGAAGCCCGCGTTCTCCGACAAAAAGCCATACCCGGGATGCACGCCGTCGGCATTGGCTTTTTTCAGTACGGCAAGCAGCGTTTCCTGATTCAAATAGCTGTCGGCAGCCGGCGAGGCGCCGATCGCGTGGGTTTCGCTCGCCATTTCCAGATAGGGCGCGCCGTAATCGGCTTCGGAATAGACGGCCACCGACTTGATGCCCATTTCGTAGAGCGCGCGCAGCACGCGCGCGGCGACGGCACCGCGATTTACAACAACAACTTTATTGAACATCAAAACCTTTCAGCCATGCTTTTGTAGCGCAGGCCGCATTTTCGACAATGTGCCTGCTCAGTCAACGAATGCAGGCGAGTCGCCTGCGCTACCTAAAAGCGCGCATCTAATAGCTTGTCGGCCAAGTGCGCATCAAGTGCTGTCCCACACCTTTGGTCATGCGCAATTGGTAAACCTCAAGCATACGGATCAGATAGTCGCGGGTTTCTTCCGGCCTGATCACCGCCTGCGCCGCATAGACGGAGGCGAGACCCCAGACATCGGAACCTTGTTCGATCTCGGCGAGCCGCGCGTCGAAATCCGGGTCGCCCGGCTTCACGCCATGCACAATGGTGGTGGCGAACTCCGGGCTCATGAAACTGATTTCCGCACTCGGCCACGCTGAGATGTCATCGCTGTGACGGCCGCCGCCCATGCAGACATAGGCGCGGCCGTAGCTCTTGCGCAGAATCACCGACAGGCGCGGCACGGTGAGCAAAGTCATCGCGTTCATGAAGTTCATGATCTTGCCAGGCGCGCCGGCTTTCTCCGCCTCGGTGCCGATCTGGAAGCCGGGGGTATCGACGAGCAGCACGATCGGTATGTTGAACGAATCGCACATCACCAGAAAGTCGACGATCTTGCGGCAGGCGTCGGCGTCGAGCGCACCGCCGCGATGCAGCGGGTTGTTGGCGACGATGCCCACACTTTTGCCGTTCATGCGCGACAACGCCACCACCGCGCTTTTGCCGAAGCGCGGTTTTAATTCAAACATCGAGTCCTTGTCGACCATGCACTTGATGATTTTGCGCATGTCGTAGACCTGCGTGCGCTTCTCCGGCACCAGTGACAAAATATTCGCCATCTCGGCGCCGGAACCCGCGGGCACCGGCACCACCGGCGGCGCTTCGTTGTTGTGGCTCGGCAGATAAGACAGAAATTGCTTGATCGCGATGAACATCTCTTCTTCGGTATCAACGACCTGATCGATCAGGCCGGTGGTTTCGGTATGCAGCCGCCAACCGCCGAGTTCGTCGAGATTCACTTTTTCATTGAGCGCCATCTCAATCAGCCGCGGGCTTGACACCGCCATCGTCGCGCCCTTTTGCATGACGGCGAAATCCGACAGACAGGCAAACCACGCCGACGAACCGAACGACGGCCCAACCACCGCAGCGGCCATCGGCGTTTCGCGCGTACGGCGGAACTGCGTGTTGTCGTTACCAAGCAACTGGCCCATGCCGCGCGCACCCATCGCATCGGGCAAGCGCGCCCCCGTCGATTCGCCGATGATGACGAAGGGCATGCCGCGTTCGGTGGCGGTGCGCCTCATGTGACCCACTTTCTTGCCGTTGGTGGCGCTGGTCGACGCACCCTTGACCGTGAAATCGTTGACCACCACGGCGACATCGCGGCCGTTGATTTTGCCGAAGCCGGCGATCTTGCCGTCGGTCGGCGTTTCTTCGGCTTCGTTCGGATAGACGCCGGAAGTGCCGAACAGGCCGGATTCGATGAAGCTGTTTTCATCGACGAGTGCGGCGACGCGTTCGCGCGCGTTGAGCTGGCCGGCCTTTTTGCGCCGCGCGATCTTGTCGGGGCCGCCCATGCCGAGTGCTTTGGCGAGACGGGTTTCGTATTCGGCCATCAATTTTTCGAATGCCATTACCTGGTTTCCTTGGTTTGCAATTACGGGCGTACGCCGAAACGTGCCTTGGGTCCGAGACGGGTTTTCATACCGATCTGCGCGGCTTCGAGAAAGCGGCACAGATAAGGGCGGGTTTCGCGCGGATCGATCAAATCCTCGACACCAAAGGCTTCGGCGGTGAGAAAGGGAGAAGTCATGCGTCTGAGCTCGGCTTCGAGTGCGGCTTCTTTGGCGACCGGATCGTCGGCGGCAGCGAGTTCGCGTTTGAACGCAGCTTTGACGCCGCCTTCGATTGGCAAGGAGCCCCACTCCGCCGAAGGCCAGGCGATTTTGAAATTGAGCCCGCTGCGGTCGATGGTATTGCCGCCGGCCATGCCATAACACTTGCGCACGACAACGGTGAAGGTCGGCACCGTCAGTTGCATATTGAGGTAACGCGCCTGCATGCCGATGCGCAGGATGCCCGCGGCTTCGGCCTCCATGCCGATCTGGAAGCCCGGCACATCGACCAGAAACACCAGCGGAATGTTAAACGTGTCGCAGAGTTCGGTGAAATGCGCCTGCTTGCGCGCCGCTTTGACATCGACCACGCCGCCGAACATTGGATTGTAAGCCACCACGCCGACGACCATGCCGTTCATGCGTGCCAGCGTGGTGATGACGGCGCGGCCAAAGCTCGGCTGGATTTCAAACGTCGATTCGCGATCGACGATCAAATTGATTAACTTGCGCATGTCGTAGGGCTGGCGCTGTGAGCGCGGGATAATGGAGGCCAGCGCGTCTTCGCAACGGTCAAGCGGATCGCTGCACGCGGTCTGCGGCGGCAGCTCCCACACGTTAGACGGCAGGTACGACAAAAAGCGCCGGATCTGCGCGAGACAGTCGGCCTCTGACTCGGCGGCGTTGTCGATGGTGCCGGCGGTATCGACGGCCATTTTGTGGCCGCCGAGCTCTTCCTTCGTGACCTTGGTGTTGTAGGCGCGCTCGACGACGGGCGGGCCGGCGGCGAAGATCTGGCTGCTGTTTTTCACCATCACGGTCCAGTGCGCAAGGATGGCGCGGCCCGATGGCCCGCCGGCAGCAGTACCCATTACCGCACTTACGACAGGCACGACCCCCATCAGTTCGACCGAGCGTTCAAAGCCGTCGGGCCCCGAGCCGGGAAAGGTGGCATGGCCGCGGCGTGAAATGGAGGTCACGCTGCCGCCGACACCGTCAATCAGGTTTACCAGCGGAATACGATAAAGATGGGCGAGGTCTTCGATGAAGCCGCCCTGTCCGCCCTTGCGCCGCGCGCCGCCAAAGCCAGCGCCACCCTTGATGGTGTAGTCCTCGCCGCCGACGGCGACGGGGCGGCCGTCGATTTTGCCGATGCCGGCGACGTAGGGCGCCGGCGTGAATGACAGCAGATTGCCGGCGTCGTCATATTTCGCGCTGCCGGCGAGTTTGCCGACTTCCTGAAAGGAATTCGCATCGAGCAGGCCGCCGATGCGTTCGCGGATGGTGAGTTTACCGGCAGCGTGGTGCCGCGCCACCGCCTCGGCACCGCCGCATTGCTCGGCCAGCGCGCGGCGGCGGTTGATCTCTTCAATTTCTGCGGACCAGCTCATGACGCTCCCCGGGCTTCGGCGCTGCCGCGTGTAACACGCGGCGCGCAAAGACGGCGGGGCAGTGCCCGCCGAAAGTGAGGGGCTATGCTAGCCCTCGCGGCAATTTGTTGTCAATAAGATTGTTGACAATCCTACAAGAAGGCCGGTAAGGTTGCGACATGGCTCGCCAACCCGCCCACGCGCCCGCCGCCCCATCCCCCGTTGCACCGGTCACGGCGCCGCTGACGCTGTCGCTGCCGGAACAGATCGCCGCCCAGCTGGCGGCGCGCATCACCTCGGGCGCCTATGCGCCGGGGCAGCGCATCATGGAGCAGGCGGTAGCCGGTGAATTTGCGGTCAGCCGCGGGCCGGTGCGCGAAGCGCTGCGCCTGCTGGAAAAAGACGGACTTGTCACCATCCTGCCGCGCCGCGGCGCCCAGGTGACCAATCTGACGATTTCAGAAGTTAAAGAGATTTTCGACATCCGCGCCGCACTCAATGGCCTGCGCGACCGCGACATCGCCGAAGATCCGCGCCGGCACGCCTTGCTGCCGCTACTGGAAGCCGAAGTAAAGAAGCTGGCGGCGCAATCACGCGGCGTGGCGCAGGGCGACGACTATGTCGAGACCGTGTTCAAAATCAACCGTCTGCTCAACGCGGCCACGCGCAGCATGCGCCTGCGCAACATACTCGGTGCGCTGGCGCAGCAAACGCTGCGTTACTCGAAACTGGGGCTGTCGAGCGAACAACGGCGCCGGCAATCGGTCCGGCACTGGCAGGAACTGGTGCGCGCGATCCGCGACGGCGACGGTGAAAGCGCACAGCGGACGGCGGAGCGCCGCGTGCACGACTCGCGCGATGCGGCCATCAAAAAACTGGAGGAAGCCAGCAATAAATAGCTGCCGGCGGGAACACTAGCCTTCGAGGATGGCGACAACCTGGCCTTCGGCGACCGGGTCTTTCGGCTGGACCAGGATTTCCTTCACCACGCCACCGTCCTCAGTGATCACCGGGATTTCCATTTTCATCGATTCGACGATCATCAGCACATCGCCCTCTGCAACCTTGTCGCCCACCTGCGCGCTAACCTTCCACAAGGTACCGGTGATTTCCGATTTGACTTCGATTCTGGCCATGACTGCACGTCCCGCGGGGTTTGAAGTGGGCGCAGTATAACATCGCGAAATATCCGGCGGCACGTTGCGCCGCCACGCGGCTGCACTTAACATGGCCGCTCGTCAATTTGGAACGCTCACATGTCTGAACTCCCTGCACTCAAAAATGCCGCATTGGCGCTTGATGGCCGCGTCGCAACCCTGGTCTTTCAACGCGATGACGTGCGCAATGCGCTCACCGGCACCGATCTCACCGACGACATCGTCGCCACGCTCAACTGGGCCAACGCCTGTGCCGAGGTATCGGTGCTGATTATGACCGGCGAGGGCAGCGCGTTTTCCGCCGGCGGCAACATCAAGAACATGGCCGCACGCGCGCAGGAATCGCCGCACATTCTTGCGCAGTATTACAAACACGGTGTTCAGCGCATTCCGATCGCCATGCAGGCGGTGGAAATCCCGGTGATCGCGGCAGTCAACGGCCCGGCGATCGGCGCGGGTTTCGATCTTGCCAACATGTGCGATATCCGCGTCGGCTCGACCAACGCGCAGTTTGGCGAAACCTTCGCCAACCTGGGCCTCATTGCCGGCGACGGCGGCGGCTGGTATCTGCAACGGCTGGTCGGTTACCAGCGCGCGGCCGAGCTGACCTTCACCGGCCGTATCGTCAAAGCCGAGGAAGCCAAGACGCTCGGCATCCTGCTGGAGATTACCGAACCTGATGCCCTGCTGACGCGCGCACAGGAAATGGCCGCGAAAATGGCCGCCAAACCTCCACTCGCGCTGCGCTACTCCAAACGCCTGCTGCGTCTGGCGCAACAACAAGGCTTGCACGAGCATCTGGACACCTGCTCGAGCTTTCAGGCGCTGGTGCAGAAATCCGAAGACCACACCGAGGCGCTGGCGGCGTTCTTCGAAAAGCGCAGCGGCGTGTTCAAGGGCCGATAATGGTTTTGCGCAGCTTGATTTTCGGCGCACTGGTAGTGCTGTCTCTCGGCGCGGGTGCGGCTGATGTGCAGCCGGTCAAACTGCTGCCCGTCGATGAAGCGGCGGGCGACGCCACGTGGACGCGGTTCCGTGCGCGCCTGATTGAGGCGTTGCAGAAGCACGACAGGAAATTCATTGACGGCATCATAGACCGCGGCGTGCGGAATATCTCGGACCTCAATGGCGTTGGCGAATTCCGCAAGTTGTGGGAACTCGACAATCCCGCCAGCCCGCTTTGGAGTGAACTGCCGAAGGTCCTGTTTCTTGGCAGCGTACAGGTCAAGCAGGAAAAGGTCAGCGAGGTCTGCGCACCCTACGTCTATTTCAAGTGGCCGTCGAACGCCCCCGACGACACCAACGCCGCGGTGATCGCGCGGGAAGCGCTGTTGCAGGCGCGGCCGTCTTTTGCCTCGCCTGCGCTACAGACACTGTCCTTCGATTTGATTGCGGTGGCCGACTGGGAAGTCGCCGACGAAGGCAAGGACAACAGACAACTTTGGGTGGCAGTCAAAACGCCGGTTGGCAGGGGCTACCTGCCGCAGGAACAGGTGCGCAGTCCGCTCGAATATCGGGCCTGTTTCGTCAAACGCGATGCAGGCTGGCGGCTGAGCGGGCTCGAGGTCGGCGAATAACTGCCAGCATCAATAGCTGGTCGGCCAGTTGCCGAGTTTGTGCTGGCCGACGCCGTTGTTCAAACGCAGGCGGTGCACTTCCAGCGTGCGTTTCAGATAGGCACGCGTGTCGCGCGGGTCGATCACGTTCTGCGCATCGTAGAGTTCGGCCAGACCCCACGCCGACGTATCACGCGTAACTTCCTTGATGAGTTCGGCAAAGCGATCCGGGTCATCCTCCTTTTTCACGCCATAGAGAATATTGACGCTGACGGCGGGATCCATGAAGCCGAGATCGGCGGTCGGCCAGACTGCGACTTCGTCTGCATTTTTATTGCCTGCCATGTTGATGTAGGCCTGGCCGTAACTTTTGCGCATGATGACGGTAATCTTCGGTACTGTGACCTGCGTCATGGCGTTCATCCAGTTGATGACCTTGCCGGGCATGCCACGCAGCTCGCCCTCGACGCCAATCAGAAAGCCCGGCACGTCGACGAGAAAGACGAGCGGAATGTTGTAGGAATCGCACAGCACCATGAAACTGATGACCTTCTGGCAGGCATCGGCATCCAGCGCGCCGCCCTTGAACAGCGGGTTGCTGGCAATAAAGCCGACGCTGCGGCCGTCGATGCGCGCGAGCATCGTGCACAGCGATTTTCCGAAGCGCTCTTTGACTTCGAAGCTGCTATCGGTATCGGCGATCACTTTGATCACCTTGCGCACATCGTAGACCTGGTTGCGCGACTCCGGCACGATGTCGAGCATGGCCTGGCAAGCGTCATCGGAACCGGCGGGCACCGGATGAACGGGCGGCGCTTCGTTACGATGGCTCGGCAGATATGATAGAAAGCGCTGCACGGCGGCCAGCGCCTGCTCGTCGGTGTCGACCGCCATGTCGACGAGTCCGGAGACGCCGGTCAGCAGTTTCCAGCCGCCGAGTTCTTCCGCGTCTATTTTTTTGTTGATGGCGATGGAGGTCACATTAGGACTGGCGATCGCCATGATTGCGCCCTTGCGCATGACCACGAAATCCGACATCGCCGAATACCAGGTCGAGGAACCGTAACAGGGCCCGAGCAGCGCCGAGACCCACGGCGTTTCGCGCAGGCGCTGATATTCGACGGGGTCCTGCGCAATGATCGAACGCCCGGCCGCGCCCATGCGATCCGGCATGCGCGCGCCGCTCGATTCGCCGAGCATGATCAACGGCAGGCCGCGCTTGGTCGCCGTTTCCTTGGTATGGCGGATTTTTTTCATGTTAATCACCGACGACGAGGCACCGAGCACGGTGAAATCGTTGGAGACAATCGCGACTTCGCGGCCGTTGATGCGCGCGAAGCCGGCGACTTTACCGTCGGCGGGCGTTTTGGCCCGCACCTCGGGCCGGATGCCGGCGGCAAAGCGGCCGGATTCGAAAAAGCTGCCCGGGTCGACCAGCGTGTCGATGCGTTCACGCGCATTCAGATGGCCTTCGGCTTTGCGCCTGGCGAGTTTCTCCGGGCCGCCCATGGCGAGCGCGCGCTCGGTGCGTTCGCGCAGTTGTTTCAAAGGTTCTTCGAATGCCATAGCTTCTCTCCGCTTCGGGTTAATGCGTGGACCGGGTGGTTTACTGCAGCTCGACGTTGGCGTCCTTGATGACTTTCGCCCATTTCACGATTTCAGCCTTGATGTGCGCGTCGAATTCCGCCGGCGTACTGCCGACCGGTTCGGCGCCAAGATCGGAGAGGCGTGAATGAACATCGGGCATTTTGAGGATGCGCGCGGTTTCCGCTGAAAGTTTGTTGACGATGTCGCGCGGGGTATTTGCCGGTGCGAGCAGTCCGAACCAGGCCACCGCGACATAACCCTGAACGCCGGCCTCCGCCATGGTGGGAATTTCCGCTGCGGCGGGTGAGCGCTTCGACGTGCTGACGGCAAGCGCGCGCACGCGGCCGGCCTTGATCTGCGGTGTATAGGCCGGCATGTTGCTGAATGACAAACTGATCTGGCCCGCCATGACATCGGCGAGCACGCCGGCGTCGCCCTTGTAGGGCACGTGGTTCATTTTCACGCCGGCCATTGACATGAAGAGTTCGGTCGACATGTGGCCGGTGCTGCCATAGCCGGGCGAGCCGAAATTCACCTTGCCGGGATTGGCACGCAGATAAGCGATCAGCTCTTTGACATCCTTGACCGGCATATTGTTGTTGACGACGAGCACGTTGGGCACCGTAGCAACGAGGCTGATGCCGGCGAAGTCTTTCACCGCATCGAAACCGAGTTTGCGATAGAGCCCCGGATTGACGCCGTGCGGCGCCGCCGTCGTCATCAAGAGCGTATAGCCGTCGGGGGTGGCTTTGGCGGCGTATTCGGTGCCGATGTTGCCGTTGGCGCCGGGGCGGTTATCGACGATCACCGGCTGGCCCCACGCTTCGGTCAGTTTCTGGCCGATGGCGCGCGCCAGAATATCGGTGGTGCCCGCGGGCGTATAGGCGACGACGATGCGGATCGGTTTGGCCGGATAAACATCCGCGGCATTGGCCGTCACTGCGGCGATGGCGTAAAGGCCCCATGCAAAATTGACACTGCGTTTCATGCATTTTCTCCGTTGAATCGGAAAACGGGATTTTACGGTGCGGCGGGCACACCTGCCGCGAATTCCGCTTGGTTTGGCTGCCCTCGAAAAAAAAGCCCCGGCGAACCGGGGCTTTTTGATTTCGACGCCGGACAATCAATCGTCGGCAACTTCGAGAATCTCGCGTTTCTTCTGGAACTGCGGCAGCACCACCATCAGCAGCAAGGCGAAAGACACCAGCAACATCCCCAGGCTGATCGGGCGCGTGAAGAACACGCTCGGATCGCCGCGGGAAATCAGCATGGCGCGACGCAGGTTCTCTTCCATCAGCGGTCCGAGCACGAAGCCGAGAATCAGCGGTGCGGCCTCGCAACCCCACTTCGATGCGTAGTAGCCGAAGAACCCGAACAGCGCGGCCATGTAGACTTCGAACGGCGAGTTGTTGATCGAGTAAGCGCCGATCGCGATGAACAGCAGGATGCTCGGGTACAGCACGCGATACGGGATCTTCAGGAACTGCACCCACATGCCGATCAGCGGCAGGTTCAGGATGACCAGCATCAGGTTGCCGATCCACATCGAGGCGATCATGCCCCAGAAGAGGTCGGGCTTCTGCGTCATCACCTGCGGTCCCGGCGCGATACCCTGAATCGTCATCGCACCGACCATCAGCGCCATCACCGCACCGGTCGGGATACCCAGCGTCAGCAGCGGAATAAAGCAGGTCTGCGCCGAGGCGTTGTTTGCCGACTCGGGGCCGGCCACGCCTTCGATCGCCCCCTTGCCGAAGCGCGTCGGATCCTTCGCCAGTTTCTTCTCCAGCGTGTAGGAGGAGAACGAGGCGATAACCGTGTGCGAACCGGGCAGAATGCCGAAGACGGTGCCGAGGGCCGTGCCGCGCATGATCGGGCCGATCGAGGCCTTGACGTCTTCCCAACTCGGCATCAGGCTGGTCACCTTGGACACTTCGACGTTCTTGGTTTCCGAGGTCTGGCCGAGATTGCTGATGATTTCGCCGAAGCCGAACATGCCCATGGCGACCGACACGAAGCCGATACCGTCGGACAGTTCCGAAACGCCGAAACTATAACGCGCAATACCTGAATTGACGTCGGTACCAACGATCCCGCCGAGCAGGCCGATGACGATCATGCCGATCGCCTTGATCAGCGAGCCGGAGGCCAGCACGACGGCGGCGATCAGGCCCAGCACCATCATCGAGAAGTATTCGGCAGCGCCGAATTCAAACGCGAGTTCGGCCAGCGGCGGTCCAAATAACGCGATCAGCACGGTGCCGACACAACCCGCAAAGAACGAGCCGAGCGCGGCAATCGCCAGGGCCGGTCCGGCTCTTCCCTGTCGCCCCATCTGGTAACCGTCGATACAGGTCACCACCGACGACGATTCACCGGGCAGGTTGACCAGAATGGCCGTGGTCGAACCGCCATAGCTGGCACCGTAGTAAATGCCGGCCAACATGATCAGTGCCGGGATCGGCGGCAGGTTGAAGGTAATCGGCAGCAACATCGCGATGGTGGCGACCGGTCCGATGCCGGGCAATACACCAATCAGCGTGCCGAGCAGACAGCCGATAAAACAGTACATCAGGTTCTGGGCGCTCATGGCGACCGTGAACCCGAGAATCAAATTGCTAAATACCGCTGATAAATCCATGGTGTTGTCCGCTCCTCAAATTTTGCTGTTCAAGACCACGGGAAGAGCTTGAACGGCAAGCCCAAGCCATAATAGAAAATGCCGACGCAGACCGACGGCATTACGATCATACCGATTAACTGTTCTTTCCAGCGGAAATCCCAGCCGCCGAAGGCGCCAAGCAGCATCATCACGGCGGCCGCGATCACCATCCCCGCGGTACCAATCAGTGCGGCAAACAAACAGGCCGCGCCAATAATACAAAGCAGAGGCCGCCAGTGTGTTTTCGTCGGCAACTCTGCATCTGTGCTTGCAAAAGAACGGAATAGCAAGATCAGGCCGAGAAAAATCAGCAAGCCGCCAAGGATCGTCGGGAAATACGCCGGGCCCATACGCACCGCTGTACCCATCGGATAATTCGTTGCGAAACCCGCAAAGAATCCACCGATGGAGATGTACAAAACGCCCGCGTTGAAGTCCTTTCTGTCACGATTGTGAAACGCCATCTGACCTCCTCAAAAAATCAAATCGAAATCTTTTTATACTGGTCCGCGACGCAAAAAATCCGGCACGAACCAAGTGCACAATTTTGACTGGTTGGAAATGATAGCTTGTTTTCAAAGGACAAGCTACCGCTTGCGCTGCAAATAATGTGACGCGCGATCTTACCCTGACCAGCTTTCGACCGCTCTACGCCGAGAGGGCTTCTTTCTCCATTGCCGCGGTATAACGCCCGAAACAGGCGGCGCTATTGCATTTGGCACGGTGCATGAGGGCTTTTTGCGCTGCGGCAACGTTAGCGGGTTGGCCTTTCCAGGCTTTGAGCGCCGGCGCCTGCAATGCGCGGCCATATGAAAAGGACAGCGGCCACGGCAGTTTCGCGCCGCTGGCGTTCATTTCGCTCAAATGCGCGGTCGCCAGCTCGTCGCTTTGGCCGCCGGAGAGGAAAACAATGCCGGGCACCGACGCGGGTACGGTGCGTTTCAGGCACTGCACCGTCGCTGCAGCCACCTCTTTCACGCTCGCCTGTTGCGGGCAACCCTTGCCCGAAATCACCATGCTGGCCTTGAGCACCAGATGTTCTGTCCGTACCTGCTGCGTACGAATAGCATCAAACAATGCCTGCAGTGTCGTTGCCGTGACGTAGAAACAACGCTCGATCGTGTGTGCGCCGTCCATGATCACTTCCGGCTCGACAATCGGCACGATACCGGCTTCCTGGCACAACGCGGCATAACGCGCCAGTGCGTGGGC
This sequence comes from Chitinophaga pinensis, assembly GCA_943329075.2. GTDB lineage: Bacteria > Pseudomonadota > Gammaproteobacteria > Burkholderiales > SG8-41 > PALSA-1004. Next base: position 12,209 of record CALQCM020000033.1, read on the forward strand.
GTTGGCACTGATGCAATAGTCGCTCGGAATATTGGCACCGATATTGATCACGGCGCGCCACTTGGCAAACGTCGCGCCGAGTTTTTTGTATTCGGCGAGCCGCTCGCGCAGGCCGTCGAGCCCCTCGGTCACCTGTTCGCCGGCGGCATTGGCAAGGTCCTTCGCGCCCGTATCGACCTTGATACCGGGCAGAATGCCGTTTTTCTTCATCGCCGCCGCAAACGGCGTGCCGTCGGCAGTCGCCTGGCGCAGCGTTTCGTCGTAGAGAATCATGCCGCTGATGTACTGCGAGAGGCCGGGCGGCGTGATCAGCAGATCGCGATACGCGCGCCGCGTTTCCAGCGTCGACTCGACGCCGATGGTATCGAAGCGCTTCTTGATCGTGGCGTTCGATTCGTCGATGGCGAGGATGCCCTTGCCCGGGGCGACCATGGCCGCGGCGGTTGCTGCGAGTTCGCGTTCAAACATGTTGTCTCCTGCGTGTTCTGTTCGATTTATTTTGTCTGCCCGCCGGGGGCGAGGCGGAAAGAGCCGTATTTTAACGCCGTGTTTTGCCGGCTGACCACGGCAAAATCAGGCTTTGCGGTGCTCTCCGACCTTGACGATTTTCATGGTGTTGGTGCCGCCGGCTTTGCCGAATGGCTCGCCGATGGTGAGGACGATATAGTCACCGCGGTGCACGGCGCCGCGCTTGAGCAATTCGTCCTCGGCCATGTTCAGGGCCCGCTCGGGATTGCGCGCGCCCTTGAACAGGATCGGATAAACGCCGCGGAACAGCGTGACGCGACGGCGCGTTTCGATCACCGAAGACAAGGCGTAAACCGGCACCTTGGTATTCATGCGCGACATCAGCAATGCCGTCTTGCCGCTCTGTGTCAATGCCGCAATCGCTTTGATGTTGAGGCTGTTGGACGTAAATATGGTCGCCCGCGCAATCGCTTCTTCCACGCTGCCCGGCAGATCGGTGCGGCGGCGCTCGACCGCGAAAGTGTCTTCCTTTTCGGCCTCCAGGCAAACGCGCGCCATCGCCGCAATGGTTTCGACGGGGTAGCTGCCGGCCGCGGTTTCAGCCGAGAGCATCACGGCATCCGTCCCGTCGAGCACCGCGTTGGCAACGTCGGACACTTCGGCGCGGGTCGGAATCGGATTGTTGATCATCGATTCCATCATCTGCGTCGCCGTGATGACGAGTTTGTTGCGCTCGCGCGCCATGCGGATCATGCGCTTTTGCAGCGCCGGCACCACCGCATCGCCGACTTCGACGGCAAGGTCACCGCGCGCCACCATCACCGCATCCGAGGCGTCGAGGATTTCGGCCAGCGCCGGGATCGCTTCGGCGCGTTCGATCTTGGCGCAAATCAGGCTGCGTCCCCCGGCCTTGATCATCAAGTCGCGCGCCCACTGAATGTCGGCGCCCGAGCGCGGGAACGACACGGCGAGGTAATCCGCCTTGAGCTGAGCCGCGACCTTGATGTCCGCCATGTCTTTTTCGGTCAGCGCCGGCGCCGTCAGGCCGCCGCCCTTGCGATTGATGCCCTTGTTGTTCGACAGCGGGCCACCCTGTTCAACCACGGTGTGAATGCAGGCGCCTTTGACCTTGGTTACCCCAAGCACAATGCGCCCGTCGTCAAGCAGCAGGGTGTCGCCCGGCACCACGTCCTGCGGCAGATTTTTGTAATCGAGGCCGACGCCGCTGGAATCGCCGATTTTGCGCTCGGCGTCGAGCACGAACTTGTCGCCGGTGACCAGCGTGATGCGGTCGTTTTTAAAACGACCGATGCGGATTTTCGGCCCCTGCAGATCGACCAGTACGCCGACCGCGCGGCCGGCCTTGCGCGCCAGCGCACGCACCATTTCCACGCGCGCCGTGTGTTCCTTGGCGGTGCCATGCGAAAAATTCATGCGCACAACATCCAGCCCGGCCTCGATCATGCGCGCCAGCGTTTTTTCGTCGCTGGACGCGGGGCCGAGTGTTGCGACGATCTTGGTGCGACGCGGTGTATAGATTGGTTTCAAGATGCCCGCTTCCGGTTGGAGAATGTTCGTGTGGCGCAGAGGGTAACGGGATTCGCGCGATTCCTCAATGCTGCGCTTTTCTTAAAATTGTTTACGCGCGCTGTTCGAGGATTTCCACTGCCGGCAGTTTTTTCCCTTCGAGAAACTCGAGAAATGCGCCGCCACCGGTCGAAATATAGGAAATGCGGTCTGCAATGCCGTATTTCGCGATCGCCGCGAGCGTATCGCCGCCACCGGCGATTGAAAAACCCTTGGCATCGGCGATGGCCTGCGCAACCACCCTGGTGCCGCCGCCGAACTGGTCGTATTCAAACACGCCGACCGGGCCGTTCCAGACGATGGTGCCTGCCTTGGCAATGATGGCGGCCAGTTCCGTCGCGCTTTTCGGCCCGATATCAAGAATCATGTCGTCGGCGCCGACCTGGTCGGCCGCCACGTGGTTGGCGCGCGCGCGCGCCGACACGTCGGCGCCGACCACCACATCCACCGGCAACGGCACGCCGGCACCGCGCGCCTTCATCATGTCGATAATGGCATGCGCTTCGCTGACCAGCCCCGGTTCGGCCAGCGACTTGCCGATACGCAAACCGGCCGCCAGCAAAAATGTATTCGCGATGCCGCCGCCGACGATCAGCTGGTCAACCTTCTCCGCCAGCGACCTCAAAATGGTCAGCTTGGTCGACACTTTGGAACCGGCGACGATCGCAACCAGCGGCCGCGCCGGGCTGCGCAAGGCCTTGCCAAGCGCATCAAGTTCGGCGGCCATCAGCGGTCCGGCACAGGCCACGGCAGCGTATTTGGCAATGCCCTGCGTGGTCGCCTCGGCGCGGTGTGCGGTGCCGAAAGCATCGTTGACGTAGACATCGCACAACGCCGCCATTTTTCTGGCGAGGGTGTCGTCGTTTTTCTTTTCACCCTGGTTGAAGCGGCAGTTCTCCAGCATGACGACTTCGCCGTTTTTGACAGCGACGCCGTCGACCCAGTCGCGCTTGAGCGCGACCGCCACACCGAGCAGTTCGCCCATGCGTTTGGCAATGGGCTCGAGCGAATCGGCAGCGCTGAATTCACCCTCGGTCGGACGTCCCAGATGGGAGGTCACCATCACCGCCGCGCCCGCCTGCAGGGCCTGCCTGACCGCCGGCACCGACGCACGAATGCGCGTGTCGTCGGTGATGTTGCCGTTGTCGTCCTGCGGCACGTTGAGGTCCGCGCGTATGAACACCCGCTTGCCGGCGAGATTCAGGTCCTGCATTTTGATGACGTTCATGCGGAAATGCCGCTGCTGCCGTTACTTTGCAACCACGCGTGCCATCTCCAGCACTTTGCAGGAATAACCCCATTCATTGTCATACCAGGAGACGACTTTGACGAACGTGCTGTCGAGCGCAATGCCCGCCTCGGCGTCGAACACCGAGGTGCAGACTTCATCGCGGAAATCGGTCGACACGACTTTTTCCTCGGTGTAGCCGAGCACGCCTTTCATGGCGCCCTGCGAGGCGGCTTTCATCGCCGCGCAGATTTCTGCGTAAGTGGCCGGCTTGTTGAGTTCCACGGTGAGGTCGATGACGGAGACGTCAGACGTCGGCACACGGAACGCCATGCCCGTCAGTTTCTTGTTGAGTTCGGGAATCACCACGCCGACCGCTTTGGCCGCGCCGGTGGACGACGGAATGATGTTCTCCAGTATGCCGCGGCCACCGCGCCAGTCCTTGTTGGACGGGCCGTCGACGGTTTTCTGTGTCGCCGTCGCCGCATGCACCGTCGTCATAAGACCGCGCTTGATGCCCCAGGTGTCGTTGAGCACTTTCGCCACCGGCGCCAGACAATTCGTCGTGCACGACGCATTCGAGATGATCGTCTGGCCCTTGTAGGTCTTGTCGTTCACCCCGAAGACGAACATCGGCGTGTCGTCTTTGGACGGCGCGGACATGATCACTTTCTTCGCGCCCGCCGCCAGATGTTTCTCGCCGGTTTCCTTGGTCAGGAAAAGCCCGGTCGATTCAACCACGACAGTGGCGCCGATGTCGCCCCATTTCAGTTGCGTCGGGTCCTTTTCCGCCGTCAGTCGTATGCGCTTGCCGTTGACGACCAGCGTATTGCCGTCGACGCTGATGTCGCCCTTGAAACGGCCGTGCACCGAATCGTAGCGCAGCATATAGGCCAGATAGTCCGGTTCGAGCAGGTCATTGATACCCACAATCTCGATGTCCGGAAAGTGTTGTATTGCTGCGCGGAACACCATGCGCCCGATGCGTCCAAATCCGTTAATGCCAACCTTGATGGTCATGCTTGCTCTCCTGGAGACGGCCGCGACAACTTTGCCGCGGCGCTAGATGATCTTCTTTACCGTGCTGACGACGTTCTCGACGGTAAAACCAAAATGCTTGAACAACTCGCCGGCCGGCGCCGATTCGCCGAAGCTGTCGATGCCGATCACCGCACCGGCGTTTGAATCAATCGCGCCGACATACTTGCGCCAGAAATCGGTGACACCCGCTTCGATCGCCACCCGCGGCACCCCCGCCGGCAGCACCGCCGCGCGGTAGGCCGCATCCTGCGCGTCGAACAATGACGTGCAGGGCATTGATACGACGCTCACCGCCACGCCGGCCTTTTCGAGTTCCGCGCGCGCGCCCATCGCCAGCGCAATTTCCGAACCGGTGGCGATGAGTACCGCTTTGGGTATGTCCGCTGCCGCCAGTACGTAACCGCCGCGCTGAATGTTTGCAATCTGCCCGGCATCGCGTTTCTGGAACGGCAGGTTCTGCCGCGACAAAATAAAACAGGTCGGACCATCTTTGCGTGACAGCGCATGCGCCCACGCCGCTGCAGACTCGACGGTATCGCAAGGCCGCCACACGTTCATATGCGGAATCAGACGCAGGCTGGACGTCTGTTCAACGGCCTGGTGCGTCGGGCCGTCTTCGCCCAACCCGATCGAATCGTGCGTGAAGACGAAGATGTTGCGCAGCTTCATCAGCGCCGCCATGCGCAGCGCATTGCGCGAATAATCCGAGAACGTCAGAAAGGTGCCGGTTTCCGGAATGAAGCCGCCGTGCAGGGCCATGCCGTTGGTGATGGCGGCCATGGCGAATTCGCGCACACCGAAGTTGACGATGTTGCCGGCCTCGCTGGGTGTGACGACTTTGGAGCCGGGCCAGTTCGTAAACACGCTGCCCATCAGGTCGGCCGAACCGCCGAGCAGTTCGGGCAGTTTCGGCGCCAGCGCCGTCAGTGCCAGTTGCGATGCTTTGCGTGTCGCCACCGTTTCCGCTTTGGTATTGGCGGCGTCAATCGCAGCGGCCGCATCCGCGGCAAAACCCGCCGGTAATTCGCCCGCCATGCGGCGCGTGAATTCGCGCGCGCGATCGGGGTGTGCCGCGGCGTAGGCGGCAAATTTGCCCGCCCACTCGGCTTGAGCGGCTGCGCCTTTTTTGCGCTGATCCCATTCGGCACGGATCGCATCCGGAATTTCAAACGGCGCAGAAGTCCAGCCAAGGTTGGCGCGCGTCGCGGCGACTTCCTTGTCGCCCAGCGCCGCGCCATGGGTGTCAGCCGAGCCTTGCTTGTTCGGCGAACCTTTGCCAATCACCGTCTTGCAGCAGATCAAACTCGGCCGCTCGGTCACCGCCTGCGCTTTTTTCAGCGCCGCATCGATGGCGCCGGCATCATGGCCGTCGACATCCGGCACGACGTGCCAGCCGTAAGCTTCGAAACGCTTCGGCGTGTCGTCGGTAAACCAGCCCTGCACCTTGCCGTCGATCGAAATCCCGTTATCGTCATAGAGCGCGATCAGTTTGCCGAGGCCGAGCGTGCCGGCCAGCGAGCAGGCCTCATGCGAGAGGCCCTCCATCAGGCAGCCGTCGCCGAGGAACACATAGGTGCGATGATCGACGATGGTGTGTCCGGGCCGGTTGAAATCGGCGGCGAGCAGTTTCTCCGCCAGCGCCATGCCGACGGCGTTGGTGATGCCCTGGCCGAGCGGGCCGGTGGTCGTTTCAACACCGGGTGTCACGCCGTATTCGGGATGGCCGGGCGTTTTCGAATGCAGTTGGCGGAACCGGCGGAGATCGTCGATCGACAGGTCATAGCCGGTCAGATGCAACACCGCGTAGAGCAACATCGAGCCGTGGCCGTTCGACAAGACGAAACGGTCGCGGTCGGCCCACGACGGATCGGCCGGATTGTGTTTAAGATGACTGCGCCAGAGAACTTCGGCGATATCGGCCATGCCCATCGGCATGCCGGGATGGCCGGAATTGGCTTGTTGAACGGCGTCCATCGCGAGCGCGCGGATCGCGTTGGATAAATCGAGGCGGGAGCCCATTCGGTAGTCCTTGCGGGGGTCGGTCTGGCGGCTTACGGAAGCTGCGATTATCTTAGAAACGGTGAATTTTGGCTACGCTCGGCGGCCTTGCTCTATTCATCGGAACGGCGTGCCAGCTTGATGCCGAGCTGCTTGAGCTTGCGATAGAGGTGCGTGCGCTCAAGACCGACGGTGTCGGCCACCCGGCTCATGTTGCCGCCTTCGCGCGAGATATGGTGTTCAAAATAAATGCGCTCGAAGGCGTCGCGCGCCTCACGCAGCGGCAGATCCAGCTGCAGCCCGTGGGCAACCGACGACTGGCCGCCGGATTGCGCCAGCGCCTGATTCACTTCACCGACAGCAATCTCCTCGCCGGCGGCGGTCAAGGCCAGTGATCTGACGGCGCTTTCCAACTGCGACAGGTTACCGGGCCAGTCGAAATTACGCAGGGCATTCAGCGCCGCCGTGCTGAAGTGGCGCTGCGCCACCTCTTTGGCCTCTATGCAGCGCAACAGGAACAGGTTGGCCAGATCCGGGATGTCTTCGCGGTGCTCGCGCAGGTTAGGCACATGCAACGTAACGGTGGCGATTGCGCTGTAGAGCCGCGCATCGAACGTGCCCTGTGCGACCTGTTCGGCGAGCGGTTTTGCGCTGGCGCAAATCAGGCGCGCGTTGTACTTGTCGATTTTGCCCAGCAGCAGGAGCAGGCCTTTTTGCTCCATGCGATTGAGATTGCCCACCTCATGCAGAAACAGGCTGCCCTCGCGCGCCTGTTCGAGCAGATCGAACGGCGCTTCGGCCAGCACCGAGAGATGCTCGGGCGCCACCCACGGCGCGGTCGGCGCGTGCACGAATTTCGCGCACAACTCGACGCCGGTGCCGGGTTCGCCGGTGAGGAGCAGCGGCGTTTTCAAATTGGCAATCTTTTCCAGTCGCTGCTTGAGATCATTGACGATGGGCGCGCGCCCGAGCGTCGACAACATCAGGGTCGGTTTGACCTTCTGCTCGCCGCTGCGCAGGGCCTTGCTGACGGTGGCCAGCAATTTCTGCAGCGTGATCGGCTTTTCGAGAAAATCGAAAGCGCCGATGCGGGTGGCCTCCACCGCGGTGTCGATGGTGCCGTGGCCGGACATCATCACCACCGGCATCGTCAGCAAACCGGCGCCGGCCCATTCCCTGAGCAAGGTGATGCCGTCGGTGTCGGGCATCCAGATATCGAGCAGCACCATGTCGGGCCGCGCCTGCAAGCGCTGCGCGCGCGCCTGCGTGGCGTTCTCGGCGAGACGCACCTGGTAACCCTCGTCGCGCAGGATTTCCGAGAGCAGTTCGCGGATGCCGATTTCGTCATCTACCACCAGTATTTGCTGCATAGCGTTTCGTCCGCTCCGGTTTATGCGTTTGCCGCCGCGCGCGGCGCGGTTTTTTGCGCGGCTTGTGTGGCGAAAGTCAGCATCACGCGCGCGCCATGCGGCATCACGTTTGAAATGGTGACGGCACCGCCGTGTTCCTCGACAATTTTTTTCACGATCACCAGACCGAGGCCCGTGCCCTTCGGTTTGGTGGTGACGTAGGGCTCGAACGCCCGCTTCATCAGTGTCTCCGGGAACCCGGCACCGTTGTCGGTGATCGTCACCTGGACGCCGCCCTCGACGCGTTCTGAACGCACTTCGATGCGCGGCGTGGCGACCTCGGCCAGCGAATCCTGCGCGTTCTGCAAAAGATTGTGCATGACCTGGCGCAATTGCGCCGGATCGCCGATGAAATACGGCAGGTCGGCGGCAAAATCGAGATGAAACCAGGCTGCGTGCGATTCATATAGCGTAAGAACTTCGCGCATCAAGGCGTTCAGATCGATGGTCTGCAGCGTCGGTTCGGGCATACGCGCGTACTGACGGAACGCGTCGACCATGTTTTTAAGTGCCGCCACCTGGTTGACGATCGTCTTGGTGGAGCGCGCCAGCATTTCGGCGTCGGCCCCGGACAGTTTGTCCGCGAGTTTCATCTGCAGACGTTCGGCCGACAACTGGATCGGCGTCAGCGGATTCTTGATTTCGTGCGCCAGCCGGCGCGCGACCTCGGTCCACGCCGCGTCGCGCTGCGATTGCAACACGTGCGTGATGTCGTCGAACACGACGACATAGCCGGTGGCGCTGCCGGCAGGCAATTGCGTGCCGCGCAACAACAGCATCTGCTCGCCCTTGCGCCCGGCGTATTCGATCTGCTTTTCCCATTCGCCGCGGTTGCCGGCACGGAAAGCCGCGGCGATTTCAGCGGCGAGCGGCCCCAGCGCCGGCACGCGTTCATGCCAGCGGTCGGGCTCAATGCCGGCGAGTTGGTCGATGGCGATGTCGAATATCAAGTTCGCGCTGTTGTTGTATGAACGCAGCTGCATGCGGTCGTCGAAGGCCAGCACGCCCGCCGACAGGTTGTCGAGTATGCCCTGCACATAGGCGTGCGCGTCGGCCAGCTGCGTCTGGTTGCGTTCAACGACGATGCGCGTTTCGGCGAGCTGCTGGCGCATCGTATTGAAGGACTGCATCAGGATGCCGAGCTCGTCCTTGCTCGAGATGGTTTCGCGCTGGCTGAAGTCCCCCTTGGCGACCGCGCGCGTGCCCTCGGCAAGAAAGCTCAGCGGCGCCGACAATCGTTCGCTCAACACGAAGGCCAGCGACAATGCCGTCAGCAATGCGAGCAACAGCGTTAACGTGAGCGTCAAACCGTACAAATTACGCAGGCCCTGGCGCGACAGCAACAGTTCCTGGTATTCCCGCTGGCCGGTCTGCACGATCTCGGCATCGAGCGCGAGTTGTTGCGGCACCTGTTGCAGCACCTGCAGGATACGCGTTTCTTCCTGCAGGCTGATGACGTTGACCGGCATCAGCACGCGCAAGACGAGACCTTTTTCCGGAATGGATTCGACCGCGCTGTAGCTCTGTTGCTGGCGCAACTGGCGCAACACCGTCGCCCCCGGCAGCTCCGGCATCAACACCGCGCGCTCGCCCCCGGCGTGCGCGATCACCTTGCCGCGCGCCGTAAACAACGTCGCCTCGTAAACGCCGGCCTGTTCGCGCAATGTATTCAGGACGCCAATGTGTTCGGCGACCGGTCGCACTGACAATGCGCCCGCCATGACGTCGGCTTTTTTGGTGAGGTCCTTGAGCAGATTGTCGAGCGTGGTGCGGCCAAGATTGAGCCCGCCCTCAAGCGCTTTTTCAACGCGCACGTCGAACCACGACTCGATGCTCTTGGCGACGAATTGCACCGACACGCCGTAGACCAGCGCGCCGGGCAACACGGCAACCAGCGCGAACAACACCACCAGGCGCAGCGTCAGCTTGGCGCCAAATACGCCGGCCTTGAGTTTTTGCCGCAGCGTAAAGAGCTGGTAACCGAGCAGCATGGCGAGACAGGCAGCGAGGCCGCCGTTCAAGGCCAGCAGCAGCGGATACTGCTGCGCGAACAACGCGGTGTTGGCCGTGGCGGTCGCCAGCAAATACAACGTTACGGCGCCGACCACCACGCACAACACCAGCAGATAAGTGACGGCACCGCTTTTCAATGCCGGCCGGAAATTGGCGAGCTGCAGCATCACGGCTTGACGCTCCAGCGGTGCCAGTCGGAACTCAGGTTCCAGTCGCGCGACGCCAGTGCGTTCAGTTGAAACGGCTTCGGCAGCTGCGAAACGTCAAGACGCATGCGCACCGCGGCCGCATAGACCGAACCGCGGCTGAGCACGCCGATGTCGAGCACCTGGCGCCGCCGCACGCGGCTCAGAAAACTCAGCGCTTCGCCGAGTTCGTTGAAGTTCTGGTAAAACGCGCCGATGCCGAGGCGATACTGGCGGGTCAGCGCGTTGTAGGCGAGCCGGTATTGCTGCTGGGTGTTGACGACTTTGTCGTCGAGCCAGTACCAGCGCGGCCGGATGACTTCGAATTCAAGCAAAAAATACAGCGGCACACCCTTGTTGAGCGCCTCCTCAAGCGTGGCATTCAGCGAGATCTCGAAATCCGCCTCGAGGTAATACGCTTCATCGGCAGCCACCAGCGCGGCGTCGCGGACGAGGATGCCTTCTGCGCGCACCGGCAGCGCCAGCATCATGAATGCCAGCGCAGCGATCAGTAACAGCAGGCTAGATTTTTTGAAGGAGCGCGTAAAAAAAACCGTCATGCTCGTTGTCCGGCAGCAACTGTCCCTCCGGGATCCCATTCGTAGAAACCGCCTCGCTCAACGGCAAGCGCCGTGCATCGGCGTGGCGCGCGAGAAAATCATCGATCTGCCGCGTATTTTCCTCGTCGAAAACCGAACAGGTTGCGTACAACAATTTACCACCACTGGCCAGCACCTGCCACAAAGCCTCCAGCATGGCGCGCTGTTGCGTTGCAAAGCGGGCGATATCCACGGCGCGGCGCAACCATTTGATGTCGGGATGGCGCCGCACCACGCCGGACGCTGTGCACGGCACGTCGGCGAGAATGCGCTCGAACGGGCGGCCGTCCCACCAGCTGCCGAGCGCCTGCACGTCGGCCGCAACCAGCGTGGCCTTAAGTTGCAGCCGGTCCAGATTCTGCTGCACGCGCGCCAGCCGCGATGCGTCGCTGTCGACGGCGACCAGATCCAGCTCCGCGCGTTCCAGCAAATGGGTGGTCTTGCCGCCGGGCGCCGCACAGGCGTCGAGCACGCGCATGCCGTTCTGCGCGTCGAGCAACGGCGCGGCGAATTGCGCGGCGGCGTCCTGCACCGACACCACGCCCGCGCTGAATCCCGGCAACCGTTCGACCGCAACCGGATGCTGAATACGCACCGCCCATGCGCCGGTTTGCGCCGCAGCGATATCGTGGCGCGCGAGTTCGGCAAGATAATCGGCGACGGTGCTGCGCCGGCAATTCACGCGCAGGGTCAGCGGCGGATGCGTGTTGCAGGCTTCGAGCATGGCCGCGTAATGTTGCGGATACTGCGTGCACAACCGGGCAATCCACCATTGCGGAAAGGCAAAGCGTCCGACGTCGGAATGTTTCGCTTTGGCGAGGACCTCTTCGCGCTTGCGCAAAAAATTTCGCAGCACGGCGTTGACCAGTCCGCCCGCGTGCGCGTGGCCGAGCGCGGCGGCGCTGCGCACGGCGTGATCGACGATGGCATAGGGTGCGGCGCGCGTGTGTTCAAGCTGGTAGAGCGCGATCAGCAACAGCCAGCGCAGATCGGCGTCCTGCATCGGCTTGTTGAGCAGTTCCGCAAGAATGCAATCGAGCTGAAAACCGAAGCGCAGCGTGCCGTAGCTCAGGTCATTGACGGCGCCGAGCTGCTGCGAAGTTAGCTGGGGATGGCGCGCGCGCTGCTCCGCCAGCACCACGTTCAGATTGCGGCCCGCGCGCACCGCGGCGACCGTCGCACAGGCAATCTGCTGGACCTCAAGCACGGTAAACTAACAATGCATCAAACTCCCAATCGCGCGCCGGGCTGCAGACGCGTCCCGGCCAAAAATGCGGCGGGTGGCAGTCGTTTACCACCGGCTTTTTGTAATTCCATTATGCACACCGCGCCGTCTGCGGCCGCGACAATAATGCCGTCGGCGCCGTGGCCCAATATCACGCCCGGTTCAGCATGCGCGCCGGCAAGCGCCCGCGCCTGCCAGATTTTCAATACGCCGCCGTCAAGCAGCGTCGTCGCACCGGGGACCGGATTGTAAGCGCGAATGCGCCGGCAGATTTCATCGGCTGAAAGTTTCCAGTCAATGGCGGACTCGGCTTTGGAAATTTTGGCGGCGTAGGTCGCCGCCGCTTCACTCTGCGCAACCGGCACGGGCTGTTCCTGCAAAGTACGCACGATGCAGCGGCCGCCCATGACAGCCAAGCGGTCGTGCAAGGTGGCCGCGCTCTCGGCATCCGTGATGGGCGTTGTTTCCTGCAGCAGGATGTCGCCGGTATCGAGGCCGGCGTTCATCTGCATGATGGTGATACCGGTCTCGCGGTCGCCGGCCAGCAGCGCACGCTGGATCGGCGCCGCACCGCGCCAGCGCGGCAGCAGCGACGCGTGAATATTGAGGCAACCGCGCGGTGGAATGTCGAGCACGGCCTGCGGCAGGATCAATCCATACGCCGCCACCACCATCGCCTCTGCGCCAATGGCACGCAACAGCGCTTCGGCTTCGGCGGTTTTTAATCCGGCTGGTTGCGCGATTGGCAACGCGCGGCTTTTCGCCAGCACTTTGACGCGGCTTTCCCGCGCATGCATGCCACGGCCCGCCGGCCGGTCGGGCTGCGTCAAAACCAACCCGATTTCATGTCCGGCATCGCACAGTGCTTGCAGTGCAATCGCGGCAAATTCCGGCGTGCCGGCAAAAATCAATTTCATGTTTACCCTTTGGAATCGCCGTCCGCTGCAACGACGTGCAGCGCAAGTGGTGTTGCGCCAGCAACTGCCTACATGGTTCTGCGGCGCTGCTTCTTGAGCTTTTCGGCAATCCGTTGTTGCTTCAGGCGGGACAGATACTCGACAAACACCTTGCCCTCCAGATGGTCCATCTCATGTTGGATGCACACGGCGAGCAGTCCTTCCGCCTTGAGGTCGAAAGATTGGCCCTGCGCATCGAGGGCGCGGACCGTGATGCGATCGGCGCGCGGCACCTTTTCGTAGATGCCCGGCACCGACAGGCAGCCCTCTTCAAAAGCGGACACACCGCTGTGCGCGATGATCTCCGGATTGATGAACACGCGGAGCTGGTCGTGGCTCGCCGAATTGTCGATGACGACGATACGCAATAAAACATCGACTTGTGTTGCGGCCAAACCAATCCCCGGGGCAGCATACATGGTGTCAGCCATGTCTTTGATTAATTGATTTATTTTTATGTCGACGGCCTTGACTGGCTGGGCGACGCGATGTAGCCGCTCGTCGGGGTATTGAAGGATGGGTAGCAGGGCCATAATATCTTGCAAATTGAATTGATTAGGCGCAGAATTTAAACCAGAATGTCACCTATCGGCTCGGTCCGCGCGCGGCGCGGTTTCCGGGATGGCTGCAACGGAGGCGCGATGCGTAAATCGATTATATCGCTGATTTTATTGTGCTGTTCGGTCGCTCCGGCGCCGGCAGCGATTACTGACGACCTGATTGAGGGGGCACCGGAACGCTATGTCGTCGTGCCCGGCGACACCTTGTGGGCCATCGCCAGCCGGTTCCTGAAAAGTCCGTGGAAATGGAACGATCTGTGGCAGCTGAACCAGGAGCAAATCCCGAACCCAAACCGCATCGCCCCCGGTGACGTGCTGGTGCTCGACCGCGGCTTTAACGAAACGCGCCTCCGCCTGTTGAAAACGCAAACGGTAAAAATGACCCCCGGCGCGGTGGAAACGGCGCGCGCGCCCGAGGCAATTCCGGCGATACCGACCGCAGACATCGAACCGTTCCTGAGCCAACCGCTGATTATCGAACCCAACCAACTGGCGGGTGCGCCACGCATCGTGCGCACCCAGGAAAACCGCGTCGCCCTCGGTGCAGGCAGCGTTGCTTACGCCAAAGGGGTTACCAAGGAAAAAGGCCTGAATTGGCAAATATTCCGTCCCGGCGAAAACATGGTGGACCCGGAAACAAACGAAACTCTGGGTCAGGAAGCCACCTATCTGGGCGAGGCAACCGTCACCAAGTTCGGTGATGTCAGCACGCTGCAAATCGTCAAGTCACAGCTGGAGATTTACTCCGGCGATTACCTGTTGCCCGCGCCGCGTGAAACGCTGTTAAACGCCTACGCACCGCATGTGCCAGGTAAAAAAATCAAGGCCCATATCATTGCCGCCTACGGCAGCCTGTTTGAAACCGGCGGCAACGGCATCGTCGCGCTCAGTCGCGGCGCCAAGGATGGCGTCGAAGTCGGGCATGTGTTTGCGATTTACCGCAACCTCAATGCGTCGACGAACCGCATGCGCGAGAGTCCGATGTGGGGACGCTTGGGCCCCACCGGGAACGACACGGCAAACAAGACCTATGTCAACGAACCGCTGGTCACGCGCAATTCACCCTTGTGGGGGCGGCACGGGCCGCTCGGCGCTTTGTACAAGGACGACAAAACCAACCTGCCCGCGGCCGACCTGCCGGACGAACGATATGGGCTGATGATGGTTTTCCGTGTCTTCAATCGCGCCTCTTATGCGTTGATCATGAATGCGGAACGACCGGTCAACCTGCAGGATCTGGCGACCAACCCCTAGCCTCTCCGGGCGGTGGGCGGCCGCCTTGCATTTGATGACGAAAGCCGCCCTTGCAAACGACTGACACGCAAACCTGCGAAGCCTGGCTGCGCCTGACGCTGGTCGATGGCCTCGGCGGCGCGTCGATCCGTCAATTGCTCGCTGCCTGCGGCCCGCCACAGCAGGTCCTCGCAACCGGCAGCCTTGAACTGCAGCGTTACGTATCCCCCGAGATTGCCTCGGCGATCGCCACCGGTGGAAATGAGGCGGCGGCGCGCGGCGCTCTCGGCTGGCTGGCGGACCCCGCAAACCATATCGTCGCGCTCGGCGACGAAGACTATCCGCAGCTTCTGTTGCAGATCCCGGATCCACCGCCGCTGCTCTACGTGAAGGGCGACTGTGCGTTGCTCAACCGGTTTGCGGTCGCCATTGTCGGCAGCCGCAATGCAACGGCACAGGGCATGGCAAACGCCGAGGATTTCGCCCGCGCGCTGAGCGACGCCGGCATCACCGTCGTCAGCGGACTGGCGCTCGGTGTCGACGCGGCAGCCCACCGCGGCGGCATTGCCGGACGGGCCTCGAGCGTCGCCGTGGTCGGGACCGGCCTCGACGTCGTCTATCCTGCACGCAATCGTGCGCTGGCCCACGCGCTGGCCGAACGCGGCGCGCTGGTTTCGGAATTTCCGCTGGGAATGCCGGCGCTGGCGTCAAATTTCCCGCGGCGCAATCGCCTGATCAGCGGCATCAGCCGCGGTTGTCTGGTGATCGAAGCGGCACTGCAAAGCGGCTCCTTGATCACGGCACGGCTCGCGAACGAGCAGGGACGCGAAGTGTTTGCATTGCCCGGCTCGATTCATTCGCCGCTGTCCAAAGGTTGCCATCGCCTGATCAAACAGGGCGCAAAGCTGGTTGATGACGTCAACGATATTCTCGAAGAGTTTGATTTCGCAAGATCCGGCGCCGGCGTCGACCCGCGGCCGGCACCGGACGCCGCGGCCGCCGGGTTGCTTGAAATCCTCGGGCACGATCCCTGCTGCGTGGACGCATTAACGGCACGTGCGGGGCTGACCGCGGATACCGTCAATGCCTTGCTGCTTGAGCTTGAATTGTCAGGCCTAATCGAGAAATTGCCCGGCAATAAATATCAGCGCATTCGTTGAGCACGGGCGGTAATACATTGGGTGTAGGTCGCGGCACGCGCGACAACGCCGCTTGCTTTGACAGAAGTTTGTTCTTATCATCTGCCGCTCTCTTGACCCGACCATCCGTCGTGACTTTTGTCACGGGACACCCATGCCAGCGAAAGCCGTCGCAAAAAAGAAAAAACCCGCCGTCGCAAAAAAAGCAGCTGCGAAAGTAGTTCCGGCGGCCGGAAAAAAATTGATCATCGCCGAGAAGCCGTCGGTGGCGACCGATATCGCGCGCGTGTTGGGCGGCTTCAAGCGCGAGGGCGATTATTTCGAGAGCGACGATTTTGTGTTGAGCTCCGCCGTCGGACATTTGCTGACCATCGTACCGCCCGAAGGCGTCGAGGTAAAACGCGGCAAATGGTCATTCGCGCATCTGCCGGTGATTCCGCCGCATTTTGATCTGCAACCGCTCGAACGTTCCGAAGACCGTCTCAAACTCCTGACGAAACTCGTCAAGCGCAAGGATGTGACCGGCCTGATCAACGCCTGTGACGCCGGACGCGAGGGTGAACTCATCTTCCGTTACATCGCGCGCCACGCCAAAACGGACAAACCGGTCGAGCGCCTGTGGCTGCAATCGATGACGCCGGCGTCGATCCGCGAAGGTTTCACGCAATTGCGCGCCGACAAGGACATGCACGCGCTCGCCGACGCGGCGGTGTGCCGTTCCGAATCGGACTGGCTGGTTGGCATCAACGGCACGCGCGCGATGACCGCCTTCAATTCGAAATCCGGCGGCTTCCATCTGACCACCGTCGGCCGCGTGCAGACGCCAACGCTGGCGATCCTCGTCGAGCGTGAAGAAAAAATAAAGAAATTCGTTTCGCGCGACTATTTTGAAGTGCACGCGACCTTCACCTGCAAGGCCGGCGAATACGCAGGCCGCTGGTTCGACGAAGCTTTCAGCCGCGACAAGAACGACGAAGACAGCGGCCTGCGCGCCGAGCGCCTGTGGGATCGCGCGCGCGCCGACGCCATCCGTGCCAAATGCGACGGCAAACCGAGCGTGGTCGAAGAACAAAGCAAGGCGTCGACGCAGATGTCACCGCTGCTCTACGACCTCACCAGCCTGCAGCGCGAAGCCAACGGCCGCTTCGGCTTTTCGGCGAAGACCACGCTGTCGATCGCGCAGGCGCTCTACGAAAAACACAAGGTGTTGACCTACCCGCGGACCGCTTCACGCGCGCTGCCCGAAGATTATCTGGGCGCGGTGACCGAGGCCATGCAGGCGCTCGACAAACCATACCAGCCGTTCGTCAAAAGCATTCTCAAAAACAAGTGGATCAAGCCGAACAAACGCATTTTCAACAATGCCAAGATTTCGGACCACTTCGCGATCATTCCGACTTCGCAATCGCCGAAGAATCTGAGCGAAGCTGAAGCCAAGGTCTACGACCTCGTCACAAAACGTTTTCTCGCGGTGTTTTTCCCGCCGGCCGAATTCCAGATCACCACGCGCATCACGCGCGTCGAAAATGAGCCCTTCAAGAGCGAGGGCAAGGTCATGGTCAACGCCGGCTGGCTCGAAATCTACGGCAAGGAAGCCGAAGCCGACGACACGCCGGGCCTGGTGCCGGTGATCGCCAAGGAATCGCCGCGGACCAAAGAAGTCGCCGTCGATGCGCTGCAAACCAAACCGCCGGCGCGCTATTCGGAAGCCACGCTGCTCTCCGCGATGGAAGGGGCCGGCAAACTGATCGAAGACGAAGAACTGCGCGAGGCGATGAGCGAAAAGGGCCTCGGCACGCCGGCGACCCGCGCGGCTGTCATCGAAGGACTGATTTTCGAAAAATATGTGCATCGCAACGGGCGTGAGTTGCAGCCCACCGCCAAGGCGTTTTCACTGATTACCCTGCTGCGCGGCCTGAAGATCGACGAGTTGTGCTCGCCGGAACTGACCGGCGACTGGGAATACAAGCTGTCGCAGATGGAACACGGCAAGTTGAAACGCGATCAGTTCATGCAGCAGATCGTGGACATGACGCGGCACATGGTGGCGCGCGCCAAGGAACATGAGAGCGACACTGTGCCGGGCGATTTTTCCACGCTCGTCACGCCGTGCCCGAAATGCGGCGGCGTGATCAAGGAAAACTACAAGAAATTCCAGTGCCAGAAATGCGACTTCGCATTTTGGAAAATCATGGCGAGCCGGCAGCTCGAGCCGGCAGAGGTTGAAACGCTGCTGGCGGAGCAGAAAGTCGGGCCGCTGCAGGGTTTTCGCAGCCGCTTGGGCCGCCCGTTTGTCGCGGTCGTCAAAATGACGCCTGAGTTCACGATTGAATTCGACTTCGGCCAGAGCAACGAGGCCAATTCGGAGCCGGTCGATTTCTCGAAAGAACAGTCACTCGGCGCCTGCCCGAAATGCGGCGGCGCAGTCTACAGTCACGGCGTTGCCTACATCTGCGAAAACTCCGTCGGCCCGGAGCGCAAATGCGACTTCCGCACCGGCAAAATCATTCTGCAACGGCCGATCGAGGCCGAGCAGGTGCAGAAGCTGCTGACGGTCGGCAAGACCGATCTGTTGCACCGCTTTATTTCCAAGAAAGGCCGCCCGTTCTCGGCGTTCCTGACACGCGGTGAAGACGGCAAGGTAAGTTTTGAATTCGCACCGCGCGAACCGAAGGTGGCGCGGCCCAAGGGCGCCGCACGCGCACGCAAGGCCGCCGCCTAGTTTTCCGGCGCGGCAATCAACGCGGCGCAGCGCCCGCCGACAAGCCGTTCCAGCCGCCGCCGAGCGCCTGCACCAGCGTAACGGCGGCGACCAGTCTTTGTCCGAGCAATTTCACCGCGGTCGCTTCATTGTTCAATTGCGTCGCCTGTACAATGACGACGCTCAGATAATTGACCGTGCCGGCCTTGTATTGATTCAGCGTCAGTTGGGTCGACAGTTTTGACGACTGCACCGCCTCGTCCTGCGTTTTGGCTTCTGCCTCGAGTATGCGCAGCGCGGAGAGATTGTCCTCGACTTCCTTGAAGGCGTTAAGCACGGTCTGCCGGTAAGTCGCGACGTTCGCATCGTAAGCGGCTTCCGCCTGCTTCTTGACGGCGCGCCGGCTGCCGCCATCGAACAGCGTTTCGGCCAGCGCCGGCCCGACCGACCACAGCCGGCTCGGCGACGTCAGCCAGTTGGGCGGGCTGTTGGCACGAAAGCCGAACACGCCGCTCAGGGTCAGCGACGGAAAATACGCCGCCTGCGCGACGCCGATTTGCGCATTGGCCGCCGCCATCTGGCGTTCGGCCGCAGCGATATCGGGACGGCGTTCAAGCAGTTCGGAGGGCAGACCGGGCGGCAGCGACGGGATCGCGACCGTGAGCGTAGCGGCCTCCAGCAAAAAATCAGCCGGCGGTTTGCCGATCAGGATTGCAATCGCGTGTTCAAACTGGGCGCGCTGCACGCCGACATCGATCAACTGCGCCTGCGTGCTGCGCAACTGCGTCTCGGCAAGCACCACTTCGGCGCGCGCCGCCACGCCGGCGTTATAGCGATTGCGCGTCAGCTCCAGCGATTTTTGATAGGCGGCAACCGTGGTTTCAAGCAACCGGCGCTGGCTGTCGAGCACGCGCAACTGGAAAAAATTGATCGCCAGCTGGGACTGCGCGAGCAGCCGCACGCCGGCGACGTTGGCCACGCCGGCCTGCGCATTGGCGACGTTGACGTCGACCGTGCTGCGCACGCTACCCCAAAGGTCAGGCGCCCACGAGGCATTGAGCGACAGGTTGTAGACGTTCGCCGGCGCCGAACTCGCCGTCGACGCCCCAGAGACACTCGGCGTGCGGCTGCGGGTTGCGCCCGTATTGCCGGTCAGCGTCGGAAAAAATCCCGCGCGCGATTGCTCGACCAGTGCTTCAGCCTGCCGCAGCTTGGCTTCAGCAACGCGCACGTTCTGGTTCGACACATCGACCTGCTGCGCGAGTGTATTGAGCTGCGCATCGCCGAAAATTTCCCACCATGGCCCGCGGTTGATGCCGTCGCGCGGCTGCGCAATTTTCCAGTCGCCGGTTTCCTTGTAGGCCGCCGGCGTTGTCACCGGCGGTTTGTCGTACTTGGGGCCGACCATGCAGCCGCCCAGCAGGCCGGCGCCGGTCAGCAACGCCACGACGCGAAAGTTCGGGTGCAAATTCATTTTGTCTCCAACAACAGGCGGCCGGCGCCGCGACGGCGCTCGCACCACAACCGAAAACGATCCAGATACAGATAAACAACCGGCGTCGTATACAGGGTCAGCAACTGGCTCATCACCAGCCCGCCGACGATCGCGATGCCGAGGGGGCGGCGCATTTCCGAGCCGTCGCCAAATCCAAACGCCAGCGGCATGGCGCCAAGCAACGCCGCCATGGTCGTCATCATGATCGGCCGGAACCGCAACAGGCAGGCGTCAAAAATGGCCTGCTCGGGTCGTATCCCGGTATTGCGCTCCGCGGCGATGGCGAAGTCTATCATCATGATGGCGTTTTTCTTGACGATGCCGATCAGCAGGATCACGCCGATCAGGGCGATGATACTGAACTCGGTTTGAAACAGCTTCAGCGCCAGCAGCGCGCCGATGCCCGCCGACGGCAACGTCGACAGAATCGTAATCGGATGGATATAGCTTTCGTAGAGTATCCCCAGCACGATATACACCGTGATCAGCGCCGCCAGGATCAGCCATGGCTGGCTGGAGAGCGAAGCCTGAAAGGCGCGCGCCGTGCCCTGGAAGCTGCCGTAGATGGTCGAGGGCATGCCGATGCGTAGCATCGTCGCATTGATGGCCGCCACCGCATCGCTCAGCGAGACGCCGATCGGCAGATTGAATGAAATGGTGGCCGCCGCAAATTGCCCCTGGTGATTCACCGCAAGCGACGTATTGGTTGTCTCAAAATGTGCAAACGCCGACAGCGGCACCTGGCCGCGCGAGGGCGACTGCACGTAAATGTCTTTGAGCGCCTCGGGACTTTGCCAGTATTTTTCGGCAACCCCCATAACCACACGGTATTGGTTGAGTGTCGAGTAAATCACCGACACCTGCGCCTGCCCGAAGGCGAGGTTGAGCGCGGTGTCGATCATGCGCGGCGTGATGCCCATGCGCGACGCGGTGTCGCGGTCGATCGTCAGCGTTGTCTGCAGTCCCTTGACCTGCTGGTCGGTATTGACGTCGGCAAGTTCCGGCACGTCCTGCAAGGCGCGCAGCAGGCGCGGCGTCCAGGTGCGCAGTGGTTCGAGTTCGTCGGCACGCAGCGTAAATTGATAAGCCGCATTGCTGGCGCGCCCGCCGACACGGATATCCTGCACCGGCACCAGAAACAGGTTGGCGCCCGGCACCTGCGCCAGCTTGCCGCGCAGCCGCGCCACCACCTGGTCGGCGGTGATATCGCGCTCGGCGCGCGGTTTGAGTGAAACAAACATGAAACCGCTGTTGCGCTGGCCGCCGCCGGTAAATCCGGTCACCGATTCGACCGCCGGATCGCCCTGAATGATGTCGACAAACGCAGCCAGCTTCTCGCGCATGGCCTGAAATGAAATGGCCTGGTCGGCCTGCACGTTGCCGATAATGCGGCCGGTGTCCTGCTGCGGGAAAAAACCCTTTTGTATATCGATGTACAGATATACGTTGAGCCCGACGGTCGTTGCCAGCAAAACCATGATGAAACGCGTGTGGCGCAACGCCCACGCCAGACTGCGCTCATAGCCGCGCAATATTCCGGCGAAAAATTTTTCCGCTGCCTGCTGCCAGCGGCCCTCGCTGCGCGGCGCGGGCGCGCGCAGCAGACGCGCACACATCATCGGCGTCGTTGTCAGTGAGAGGACCAGCGAAATCAGGATCGCCACCGACAGCGTGACCGCGAACTCGCGGAACAGCCGGCCGACGATGCCGCCCATCAGCAGGATGGGAATGAACACCGCGATCAAGGAAACGCTCATCGACACCACGGTGAAACCGACTTCGCGCACGCCTATCAGCGAGGCCGCCAGCGGCGTCAGGCCTTTCTCGATATGTCGCGAAACGTTTTCCAGCACGACAATGGCGTCGTCAACGACAAAACCAGTGGCAATGGTCAATGCCATCAATGAAAGATTGTTCAAACTATAGCCGCACAGATACATCGCGCCGAAGGTGCCGATGAGTGAAACCGGCACCGCCACGCTCGGGATCAGCGTGGCGCGCCAGTTGCGCAGAAACAAAAAGACAACGAGGATCACGAGGCCGATCGCGATCAGCAGCGTGCGCTCCACGTCGCGCAGGCTGGCGCGGATGGTGGTCGTGCGCTCCATCACGACCTTGAGATCGATCGCCTGCGGAATCGACGCCTGCAACTGCGGCAACACTTCGTAGATGCGGTTGGCTGTTTCGATGATATTGGCACCGGGCTGACGGTAGAGCAGCACCAGCACCGCAGGCTTGCCGTTGGAAATGCCGGTATTGCGCACGTCCTGCACCGAATCGACGACCTCGGCGACGTCTGACAGGCGCACCGCCGCGCCGTTGCGATAAGCGACGATCAGCGGCAGATATTCGGCCGCTTGTTTGGCCTGGTCGTTGGCATAAATCTGCCATTGGCGATCGCCGTCCTCGACGGTGCCTTTGGGCCGGTTGGCATTCGTCGCATTGATCGCTGCGCGGACTTCGTCGAAGCCGATGCCGTATTTGTTCAGCACGGTCGGATTGAGGTTGACGCGCACCGCCGGCAGCGAGCTGCCGCCCACCGTCACCTGCCCGATGCCTTTGACCTGCGAAAATTTCTGCGCAAGGATGGTGGAGGCCGCGTCGTACATCTGGCCGCGATCGAGCAGCGCCGAAGTCAGCGCGATGATCATGATCGGCGCGTCGGCCGGGTTGACCTTGCGATAGGTCGGGTTGCTGGGCAGACCCGTCGGCAGCTGGCTGCGCGACGCATTGATCGCCGCCTGCACGTCGCGCGCCGCGCCGTCGATGTCGCGGTCAAGATCAAACTGCAGCGTCAGCCGCGAATTGCCCAACGAGCTGCTGGAAGTGATTTCGGTCACGCCGGCGATGCGGCCCAGCGCACGCTCAAGCGGTGTTGCCACGGTTGCCGCCATCGTTTCCGGACTGGCGCCGGGCAGGGACACGCCGACAGAGATGGTCGGATAGTCGACCTGCGGCAACGGCGCCACCGGCAACAAGCGGAATGCGAGAATGCCGGCCAACGCCAGACCGACGGTCAACAGCGTCGTTGCAACCGGCCGCCGGACAAACGGTTCGGAAAAATTCATGGCCGGCGGTCTTCGGCGCTCACCCCCGGTGCCACGCCCCTGCGCGCGCGCAGGCGCCGCGCCAGACGGTCGAATGCGAGGTAGATCACCGGCGTGGTGTAAAGCGTAAGCAGCTGGCTCACGATCAGGCCGCCAAACATGGTGAGCCCCAACGGGCGCCGCAACTCGGAACCGACGCCGCCCCCCAGCATCAGGGGCAGTGCGGCCAGCAGCGCGCACATGGTTGTCATCAAAATGGGGCGGAAGCGCAACAGACAGGCCTGGTAGATCGCTTCGCGCGGCGACTTGCCTTCAGTGCGTTCAGCGTCGAGCGCAAAGTCGATCATCATGATGGCGTTCTTTTTGACGATACCGATCAGCAGAATAATGCCGATGATGCCGATGATGCTCAGATCGGTCTGCGCGACAAAAAGCGCCAGCAGCGCGCCAACACCCGCCGAGGGCAGCGTCGAGAGGATGGTCACCGGATGGATGTAGCTCTCGTAGAGCACGCCCAGCACGATATACATCGTGATGATGGCCGCCAGAATCAACAACAGCGTATCGGACAACGAGGAACGGAAGGCCTGCGCCGCGCCCTGGAAGCGCGTGCGCACGCTGACCGGCACGCGCATTTCCGCCTGCACCGCTTCAATCGCACCGACCGCGTCACCCAGCGCATACCCCTTGGCGAGATTGAAAGAGATCGTCGATGACGGAAATTGCCCGAGGTGATTAACCGCCAGCAGCGAGGACTTCTCCACCATTTGCGTTACCGCGCTCAACGGAATCTGCGTGCCGTTGGCGCCTGGCACGTAGAGATCGCGCAGCGCGGCGGGCCCGCGGCGGAATTCGGGTTTGACTTCGAGGACGACGCGATATTGGTTGGACTGCGTAAAGATGGTCGAAACCAGACGCTGGCCAAATGCGTTGTAGAGCACGTTGTCGATCGCGGCGGGGGTGACGCCAAGCCTGCCGGCAGTGTCGCGGTCGATTTCGAGGTAGGCCTGCAGGCCCTGGTCCTGCAGATCGCTGGCGACATCGCTGAGTTGTGGCAACTGCGCCAGGCGCTCGGCATGTTTATGCGTCCACGCAGCAAGCTCTTCGGCGTTGGCGCTGTCGAGCGTGAATTGGTACTGCGTGCGACTGACGCGGTCTTCGATCGTCAGGTCCTGCACCGGCTGCATGAAGAGCAGCATGCCTTCGTGCTGTGCGAGGCGTTCCTTGAGGCGGCGGATGATCTCTGCCGATGACGGCCGCTGTTCGTGCGGTTTGAGCGTGATTAAAACGCGGCCGCTGTTCAGCGTTGTGTTGGTGCCGTCAACGCCGATGAAAGACGACAGGCTTTCCACCGCCGGATCTTCGAGGATGGCTTTTGCCAGCGCCTGCTGGCGTTCGGCCATGGCCTCAAAGGATATCGACTGCGGCGCCTCCGAAATGCCCTGGATCAAACCGGTGTCCTGCACCGGAAAAAATCCCTTCGGCACGAATATATAAAGAACGACGGCCAGGCCCAGCGTGGCAACGGCCACCCACAGGGTCAGGCGCTGGCGGTCGAGCACCCAGCGCAAGGTGACGCCATAGCGTTCGATGATCCAGTCGAACCAGCCGCCGGCGACGCGATAAAAACGCCCCTGTTCTGCGGCGGGCGTGTGGCGCAGCAGGCGCGCGCACATCATCGGCGTCAGCGTCAGCGAGACCACCGCGGAAATCAGGATAGACACTGCAAGCGTGATCGCGAATTCGCGGAACAGACGGCCGACGACGTCCCCCATGAACAGTAAGGGAATGAGAACCGCAATCAGCGAAAAGGTCAGCGAGATGATGGTGAAACCGATTTGCTGCGCGCCCTTGAGGGCTGCCGCCAGCGGCTCTTCCCCGGCCTCGATGTAGCGCGTGATGTTTTCGATCATAACGATAGCGTCGTCAACCACGAAGCCGGTGGCAATGGTCAGCGCCATCAGCGTCAGATTGTTGATGCTGAAGCCGGCCAGATACATCACCCCAAAGGTGCCGACCAGCGACAGCGGCACGGCCACGCTCGGAATCAGGGTCGCCGGCACGTTGCGCAGGAAAACATAAATGACCAGCACCACCAGCGCGATCGCCAGCAGCAGTTCGATTTGCACGTCTCTCACCGAAGCGCGGATGGTAACGGTGCGGTCGGTGAGTACCGCAATTTCGATGGCAGCGGGCAATGACGCCTGCAGTTGCGGCAGCAGTTGTTTGACGCGATCAACCACCTCGATGACGTTGGCACCGGGCTGGCGCTGCACGTTGACGATCACCGCCGGCACGTCGTTCATCCAGGCGGCGAGGCGCGTGTTTTCCGCGTCTTCAATGACGTCGGCGACATCCGACAGATAAATCGGCGCGCCATTGCGGTAGGCGATGATGATGCGGCCGTATTCGACGGCCGAGCGCAATTGGTCGTTGGCGTCGATGGTATAAGCGCGTTGCGGCCCGTCGAAGCTGCCCTTGGCCTGGTTCACATTGGCGCTGCCGATGCCGGCGCGCACGTCTTCGAGATTGAGCCCCTTGGCGGCGAGTGCTTTCGGATTCACCTGCACGCGCACCGCGGGACGCTGTCCGCCGTTGAGGGTCACAAGTCCGACGCCGGTGACTTGCGAAATTTTTTGCGCCAGCCGGGTGTCGACCAGACTCTGCACCTGCGGCAATGGCAGCGTGGCCGAGGTCACGCCGAGCGTCAGAATCGGCGTATCGGCCGGATTGACCTTGCTGTAAACCGGCGGCGCAGGCAAATCGACCGGCAGCAGATTGGAGGCGGCATTGATCGCGGCCTGCACCTCCTGTTCCGCCACATCCAGGTTCAGCTCCAGATTGAACTGCAGCGTGATGACGGTGGCACCGCCGGAGTTGGTCGACGACATCTGCTTCAAGCCGGGCATCTGGCCGAACTGGCGCTCCAGTGGCGCGGCGATCGACGAAGTCATCACATCCGGGCTGGCGCCCGGATAAAACGTCACGATCTGGATGGTGGGGTAATCAACTTCGGGCAGCGCCGACAGGGCAAGCTGGCGATACGCGATCAGGCCGGAGAGAAAAATCGCGACCATCAGCAGCGAAGTCGCCACCGGGCGCAAAATAAACAGCCGCGAAGGATTCATCTGGCTTTCGCCGTCAGCCTACTCGGCAGCCTTGTCGCCGCCCTTACGGCGGTTACCGCCACCCTTTTGGCGTTCCGGGTCGCCGCTTTGACGCGCCGGCTCAGCTTCCGCCGGCGACCGCTCAGCCGCGGGCTCGGCGGCTTTTGCGCCATCGGTTTCTCCGCCCTTGCGGCGGTTGCCACCGCCTTTTTTGCGCTCGCCATCACCACCTTTGCGCGCGGCGCCTTTTTCCGCGGACGGCAAATCGACCTTGGCGCCTTCGCGCAGGCGGTCCATGCCGTCGACCACGATCAATTCGCCGGGCTCGACGCCGGATTCGATTACGGTTGCATCGGCTTCGGTCGGTCCCGTTTTAACTTCGCGCAGGGTAACCGTGCGGTCTTCCTTGACGACATAAACAAACATGCCGCGAGCGCCGCGCTGCAACGCGGCGCTCGGCACCGTGGTGGCATCGCGACGCACGTCGATCAGCATGCGCACATTGACGAACTGGTTGGGAAACAGGCGTCCGTCATCGTTGGGAAACTGCGCCTTCAGGCGCACCGTGCCGGTGGTCGTGTCGATCTGGTTATCAACCGTCAGCAACACGCCGGCGCCCAATTGGTTTTTCTGGTTCTGGTCGCGATCGAGCGCCTCGACCGGAATGCGCTCACCGGACTGGACGCGCTTCATCACCACCGGCAGATTGTCCTGCGGCAGTGTAAAGACAACGGTAATCGGTTGCTGCTGGGTAATTACAACGAGGCCCGTGGTATCGCCCGCGCGCACGACATTGCCCTCGTCGACCTGGCGCAGACCAAGGCGCCCGGGGATGGGCGCGGTGACGCGTGAATACGTCAGTTGCAAACGCGCATTGTCGAGCTGACCCTGATCGATTTTGACGGTGCCCTCGTACTGGCGGACCAGTGCCTCCTGGGTATCGAGCTGTTGTTTCGCAATCGAGTCCTGCGCCAGCAGCGTGCGATAGCGTTCTAGATCGATGCGTGCATTGGCCAGCAGCGCGTTGTCGCGGGCCATCTGGCCTTCGACCTGGGTGAGTTGCGCCTGAAAAGACCGCGAATCGATTTCCACCAGCACATCGCCCTGGCGCACCAGCTGGCCTTCGCGAAACAGCACCCGCATGATCTGGCCATCGACCCGACTGCGCACGGTGACGGTGCGCACCGGTGTAACGGTGCCGAGGCTGGTGAGGTAAACCTTGACGTCGATCTTCTTCGCCGGCTGGGCAACCACCGGCGTAACGCGTCCGCTGCCGTCGCCCTTCTTGCCAAAACCGCGGCCAGCGCCCTCTGCCGGCCGCGCGACATCACCTGTCGCGGCTGCGTTGTAGTAGTAATAGACGGCACCGCCGCCGATCAGACCGGTCAGAACCGCCAGCACCCAGACTAGGCGGCGCTTCACGCGTTCTGCCGCCGATAATTAATCGAAGCGCCCACGGCCCCGGTCAAATGTCCAGATTGCGCACGCCGAGAGCGTTGCTCTCGATAAACGCGCGGCGCGGCTCGACCAGATCGCCCATCAGCGTGGTGAAGATTTCATCCGCGGAAATCGCGTCTTCAATCTGCGCACGCAACAAACGGCGGATCGTCGGGTCCATGGTGGTTTCCCACAACTGCTCCGGATTCATTTCGCCGAGTCCTTTATAACGCTGAAGACCCAAGCCCTGGCGCACCTCGTCCAGCAACCAGTTGAGCGCCTCTTTGACGTCACCGACCTGGCGGCGATGTTCGCCACGTTTAACATAGGCGCCCGCGGACAATAGTCCCTGCAGCACCAGCGCCGTCTTTTTGATCTGTTCATAATCGCCGCTGTGCAGAAACTCGCGATCAAGCGCTGTCAGGCGCTGGTTCCCGTGTTGTGCGCGCTTCATCAGCAATCGCCAGGTTTCCGTTTTTTCATCGTAATTGGCGGCGATCTCAAAGCCTTCACCGGCGATCGCGCTCTTGAGCCGGCGGGCACTTTCTTCCGCGTGCGCCTCGTCGGTTAAATCAACCTCGACGCCGCCCAGCAGGGCGTGCAGCACCGCGGGGTCGATCAACCGCGTCATGCGGTCAATCACCGCCTCGGCAAGGAAATATTCTTTTGAAACCTGCGCCAGCGTTTCCTGGTTCAGCGCCGCGGCTTCGGCCGAGGGATGAAGTTCGGCGTCGGCGAGCGCCACCTTCAGCAGATACTCTTTAAGCTCGTGGTCGTCCTTGATATAGCGCTCTGTTTTGCCGTGTTTGATTTTATACAGCGGCGGTTGTGCGATGTAGATATGCCCGCGCTCGAACAGCTCCGGCATCTGCCGGTAAAAAAAGGTCAGCAGGAGCGTGCGGATATGCGAGCCGTCGACGTCGGCGTCGGTCATGATGATGATGCGGTGGTAGCGCAATTTATCGGCGTTATATTCGTCCTTGCCGATGCCGCAGCCGAGCACGTTGATCAGCGTGGTGATTTCCTGCGAAGACAGCAGCTTGTCAAAACGCGCTTTTTCAACGTTCAGTATCTTGCCTTTGAGCGGCAGAATCGCCTGGAACTTGCGGTCGCGCCCCTGTTTGGCCGAACCGCCGGCCGAATCACCCTCAACAATGTAGAGTTCGCACTGCGCCGGGTCTTTTTCCTGGCAGTCGGCGAGTTTTCCGGGTAGCCCCAGCGAGTCGAGCACGCCCTTGCGGCGCGTCATTTCGCGCGCCTTGCGCGCGGCCTCGCGCGCGCGCGCCGCGTCGATGATCTTGCCCGTGATCGTTCTCGCGTCGCCCGGGTTTTCCATAAGGAACTCGTTGAGCTTGGCGGCCACCACTTCCTGCACCACCGGCTGCACCTCGCTCGAAACCAGCTTGTCCTTGGTCTGCGAAGAAAATTTAGGCTCCGGCACCTTGACCGAAAGCACGCAGGTCAGGCCTTCGCGCATGTCGTCACCGGAGGTTTCCACCTTGGCTTTTTTCGCCAGCTCTGCCTGCTCGATAAAGTTGTTAAGCGTCCGCGTCATGGCTGCGCGCAGACCGGTCAAATGGGTGCCGCCGTCGCGCTGTGGAATATTGTTGGTGAAGCACTGGACCGACTCGGCATAGGAATCGTTCCACTGCATGGCAACCTCGACGATGATGCCTTCCTTCTCGCCGACGGCGTAGAAAATCTTCTGGTGCAGCGCTGACTTGCTGCGGTTCATATATTCGACAAACGCCTTCACGCCGCCACTGAACGAAAAGTTTTCCGTCTTGCCGGAGCGCTGATCGACGAGTTCAATTTTGACGCCGTTGTTGAGGAACGAGAGTTCGCGCAGGCGTTTGGCCAGAATGTCGTAGTGAAACTCGACGTTGTTAAAGGTTGCCTTGCTGGCAAGAAAATGCACCTCGGTGCCGCGCTTTTCCGTCTTGCCGATCTCCTTCAGCGGGGCAACCGCGGCGCCGTCGCGAAATTCCATGCTGAACGTTTTGCCGTTACGGCGGATGGTCAGGCGCAACCATTCCGACAAGGCGTTAACAACCGAAACACCGACGCCGTGCAACCCGCCGGAGATCTTGTAGGAGTTGTTGTCGAATTTGCCGCCGGCGTGCAGTTCCGTCATGACGATCTCGGCGGCCGAGCGTTTCAGCTCGTCGTCTTCCTTGATGTCGGTCGGAATACCGCGGCCGTTGTCGATGACGCTGATCGAATTGTCGGGATGTATCGTGATCGTGATGGCGTTGCAGTGCCCTGCCAGCGCCTCGTCGATCGCATTGTCAACGACCTCGAAGACCATGTGGTGCAGCCCCGTTCCATCGCTGGTGTCCCCGATATACATCCCGGGACGTTTGCGCACCGCTTCAAGACCCTTAAGGATCTTGATGCTGTCGGCATCGTATTCTTCGCTGGCGTTGACTTGTTTCTGGTCGGTCATTGAATATCGATTCTTGAGGGGCTGTTTTTTTGTATTAAATGCGCATCGGCATCACGACATAGCGGAAGTCCGTGTCTTCTGCGATCGTGATCAAAACGCTGCTGTTGGCATCGCCGAATGAACAGGTCACCTTGTCGCTGGAAACGTTGCTCAGAACATCCAGCAAATAAGTTACGTTGAAACCGATGTCCAGCGGTTCGCCCTTGTAGGCGATATCGATCTCTTCGAAGGCCTCTTCCTGTTCGGTGTTGGTGCAGGCAATGCGCAACTGGTCTTCCGTCAGGGTCCAGCGCACCCCGCGAAATTTTTCGTTTGAAAGAATGGCTACGCGTTGCAGGGATTGCTGGAGCCTAGCACGCTCGATTTCAAAATGCTTGGTGTAATTGGTCGGAATAACGCGCCCGTAGTCGGGAAACTTGCCGTCCACGACCTTGGTGATCAATTCGACGCCGCCAATTTTGAAACGCGCCTGGTTTGCGCTGAGTTCAAAACTGACTTCGTCGTCACTGTCGCCCAGAAGCTTGACGATTTCCTGGATGGCTTTGCGCGGCAGAATAAGATCGAGCGCCTCGGCTGTCTGCTCCAGTTTCATGGTCGCATACGCAAGACGATGGCCGTCGGTTGCCACGGCCTTCATGATGTTGCCCTCGAGGACCAGCAACATCCCGTTGAGGTAATAACGGATGTCCTGCTGTGCCATTGCATATTGCACCAGCAGTAGAAGTTCCCTTAACGCCTTCTGCGTGACCTTGATTTTGACGGCGGTGCCGCCAGCAGGCACCAGTTTGGGAAAATCCTCGGCCGGCAGTGTTTGCAGCGTAAACCGGCTTTTCCCCGATTTGGCAAGGATGCGGTTGTTTTGCGTTTCCAGTGCGATATCGGCGTCGTCCGGCAAAGCACGCAGAATATCCTGCAATTTGCGCGCAGAAACAGTTACCGAATAGTTATCGGCCCCCTTCTGGGGCGAGTTAAAGCTCGTCGACACCTGGATCTCAAGGTCTGTTGCGAGAAACAAAAGGGCGTCGCCACTGCGCTCGAAGAGAACGTTGGAAAGAATGGGCAGCGTATGCCGTTTTTCGACAATCCCGGAAACGGCTTGCAGCGGTTTGAGCAAGTCATCGCGTTTGGTTTGTACGAGTTTCATACTTTAAATTCCTAGTAGTAATAATAACTGTCACGGTTTTTGTGGATATCGCGGTAAGCCCCTCACCATGCAAGCTTTAATCTCATTTTTATTGCAAATAAAAACTTAAAACGCCTGTGGATCATTTGTGCATTGAATTTTGGAAAACACTTTTTTTACTCATACACACAAGTTATCCACGGACTGTTAACTTCTAAGAACTTTCATCAAAGAATCAAAATCGCGGGTGATACCGTGGTCGGTAGACTTGAGTGCCGCGATTTTTCTACAGGCATGCAAGACCGTCGTATGGTCTCGGCCGCCAAAAGCTTCGCCAATGTCGGGCAGACTCAAATGCGTTAGTTCCTTGGCGAGCGCCATCGCAATCTGCCGGGGACGCGCGACATTGCGGGTGCGCTTCTTTGAATACATTTCCGAAACCTTGATCTTGTAATAGTCGGCGACGGTTTTCTGGATGTTATCGATGGAGACCTGACGGCTTTGCAGCGCGAGCAGGTCTTTGAGAGCCTCCCGACAGACCTCGATCGTGATGGGTTGGCCGGAGAAGCGGGAATAGGCGAGGATTCTTTTCAGGGCGCCTTCGAGTTCGCGCACATTGGTTTGACTGTGGCTGGCGATAAAAAACGCAACCGCTTCGTCGAGGTGTACATTTTCAGCCTCTGCCTTGCGTAGCAGAATGGCGACGCGCATTTCGAGTTCCGGGGGCTCGACCGCAACCGTCAGACCCCAGCCGAAACGGGAGATCAGGCGGTTTTCCATGCCGGCAATTTCGCGCGGATAGGTGTCACAGGTAATGACAACCTGCTTGCGCGACTCGAGGAGCGCATTGAAGGCGTAAAAAAACTCCTCCTGCGTGCGGTTCTTGCCGCTGAAAAACTGGATATCGTCGATCAACAGCAGATCAAGCGAATGGTAATAACGCTTGAAATCGTCAAAGGCTTTGTGCTGGTAGGCGCGCACCACATCGGAAACGTATTGTTCGGCGTGGATGTAGCGGATGCGGCTTTGTGGATTGCGTTCTTGCAACAGGTTGCCGATGGCGTGAATCAGGTGGGTCTTGCCCAGCCCGACCCCGCCGTAGACGAACAACGGGTTATAGGCCTCGCCCGAGCGTTCGGCCACCTGCATGGCGGCCGCGCGGGCAAGTTCATTTGCTTTGCCGGTAACGAAGGTCTTGAACGTAAACTCGGGGTTCAGCCGCGAGATTTCGCGTGTGCTGGGTTTGTTGCCGGTATTTTCGGCGACGATCGGATGTGCCGGTGCGGCGGCCACCGCTTTCTCCACCAGCGCCAGCGTCACCGTCACTTCGGCGCCAAGACTTTCGGCAGCCAGGCGCTGAATTTCTCCAAGGAAACGATCGCGGATCCATTGCAAAACAAAGCGATTGGGTGCAGTCAACGTAAGCGCGTGATCTATCGCTTGAAATTTAAGCGGTTTGATCCACGTTTTGAATTGCTGGGGCGGCAATTGCTTTTCAAAGTGATCGAGGCAAGAGCGCCAGAAACTGTTCATCGCAGGGCCGGAAAATTGGTTTTTTTGGGGGCGGATGAGCCGACCGTGGGGATGGCGAAGTTTAGCGGTTTTGGGAAGAGTTATCCACAAGCGTTCGTGGTGTTTGGGCGCCTGATTGCCGATTACGGTATACATTGACAAAAATGGGTGTTAGCGGTTGTAATAGCGGGCTTTTTACATTCACAGGACGGACATCATGAAACGGACTTACCAGCCGTCGACCACGCGGCGCAAACGTACTCACGGTTTCAGAGTGCGTATGAGGACTCGTGCGGGTCGTGCAGTAATACGCGCCCGGCGCGCCAAAGGCCGCGCCCGCCTGGCCGTCTAAGATTTGAGCGACAGCGGGAATTTTTCTTTTTCTCGCGCGCGGCGCCTCGAGGGGCCGCATGCTTATGCTGCGGTTTTCGCCTATAAGTGCCGGGTGAGCGGGCGGTGGTTTCAGGTGTATGTGCGCCCGAGTGGCGGCGTAAAAGCCCGCCTGGGTGTGGTCGTGAGCAAACGCATCATGAAGAGGGCTGTCGCGCGTAATTCTTTCAAACGCCTGGCGCGCGATGTGTTCCGCCATGCTTGCGCGACCGTTGGCGGCGTTGATTTTGTCGTGCGCCCGTGTGCGGCGATCGAATCGACAGAAGCCGTGGCGGCGCGGACAGAGCTGAAAGAGCTGTTGCGGAAATCCATTGGTCAATGCCGTGGTCGCGTGTCTGCGACGGCGAATCTATAGTGTTCGGGCCTTCGCGGAAAACCCGCGTGGGCGCGTTTTTTTCTAAAGTGCGGCCGGATCTTGTTTTCGACCCGGCCCCGGGTAAACAGCACCGCGATCTCCGCGGGAAATGATGGTCTGACGATGGAAAACCAACGACTGGTCCTTTTTATAGTTTTCACGTTCTCGGTGTTCATGTTGTTCGAGGCGTGGCAAAAGGATGGCCGCCCTCCTGTGCCGACGGCGCAGTCGGTGGGAGCGCCCGCCGGGCCGGCGCAAACTGCTGTGCCGACACCGACCCAGTCGTTGGCTGCCGCGCCCGCGTCTGCCCCTGCAACCACCGCACAACCAGCGCCAACGGGAGCCTTGCAGCGTGGCGAAACCGTGCGCGTTGAAACCGATTTGTATGTGGCCGACATCAATACCGCCGGCGGCGATTTGCGCCGCCTTGAATTGCTGGCGCACCGCGATACCGTCGATCATAAGAAGAACTTTTTGTTGTTGCAGGAGGTCGAGCACACCTATATTGCGCAGGCGGGGCTGATCGGCAACGGTCTGCCGAATCACCGCACGAAATTCACGGCGAGCGCGGGTGCGGTCAAACTGGCTGACGGTGAAAAGTCCGTGTCGGTTCGATTAACTGCACCGGAGGTGGCCGGCCTCAAGATCACGAAGATCTATACTTTTCATCGCGGCCGCTACGAGATTGACGTCGGCTTTGAGGTGGAAAATAAAAATTCAACCGCGGTTACCCCGGACGCGTATTTCCAACTCGTCAGGGATGGTAAAGCGCCTGAGGGAGATTCGGCGATGTTGCCGACCTATACCGGCGTTGCGGCTTATACGGATCACGAGAAATTCGTCAAAGTTCCCTTTACCGATCTCGACAAGGGCAAGGGCGACTATCCGAAAAAAGCCAATGACGGCTGGATCGCGATATTGCAGCATTATTTTTTGAGCGCCTGGCTGCCGAAGGCCGACGCACCGCGTGAATACTATGCCCAGCGCGGCGACAGCGGTCTGTATTCCGCCGGGGTCATTCTGTCTGTTGGCGCGATTGAGCCGGGGGCCACGGCCACGCTGGTTGTGCCGCTGTATGCAGGTCCGCAGGAGCAGGACAATCTCGCCAAGCTCGCGCCAGGGCTGGACCGCACCATCGACTACGGGCGGCTCTCATTTATCGCTGAACCTTTATTCTGGTTCCTGCAGTGGCTGTATCACTGGCTGGGTAACTGGGGCGTTGCGATCATTTTGCTGACGGTTTCGATCAAGGCTGTGTTTTATCCGCTTTCTGCGGCGAGCTATCGTTCTATGGCCCGTATGCGTGTGGTGGCGCCGAAAATGCAGCGGCTTAAGGAGCAATTCGGCGAAGATCGTCAACGCATGAGCCAGGCGATGATGGAACTCTACAAAACGGAAAAAATCAATCCGCTCGGCGGTTGCTTACCGGTTGTTGTGCAAATACCTGTTTTTATTGCACTTTATTGGGTGTTGTTGGCTAGCGTCGAGTTGCGCCATGCCCCGTTCATGTTGTGGATAGATGATTTGTCTCGGCCAGATACTCTTTTTGGCGTGTGGTTTGGAATGCCAATTGGCCTTCTTCCTATCCTGATGGGTGCGACAATGATTTTTCAGACCTACCTGAATCCGGAACCGCCGGATCCGGTCCAGGCCAAGATCATGAAGATCATGCCGATTGCCTTCAGCGTCATGTTCTTCTTTTTCCCGGCGGGTCTGGTGCTGTATTGGTTGGTGAACAATGTTCTGTCGATCGCCCAGCAATGGCAAATCACCCGCGCGGTGGAAGCCGCTAAACCGGCGCATGGCAAATGACGTTATAGCGGCCGTCGCTACACCGGTCGGTCGCGGCGGCGTCGCGGTAATTCGCGTATCGGGGCCGGATCTGCATTTCCTGCTGGACGGGTTAACTAATTCCAACGTGCCGCCACGGCGGGCGACCCTGGCGAAGTTTCGCGACGCAGTCGGGACTACGATAGACCATGGCATCGCGTTGTTTTTCCCGAAGCCGCAGTCATATACCGGTGAAGATGTGGTCGAGCTTCAGGCGCATGGCGGGCCGGTGGTCGTGCAGATGCTTTTGGCGCGCTGCCTCGAACTGGGTGCCCGCATTGCCGAGCCTGGCGAGTTTACGAAACGCGCATTCCTCAATGATAAGCTTGATCTGGCGCAGGCCGAGGGCGTTGCTGATCTGATCAGCGCGACGACGGAGGAAGCCGCCAAATGCGCGGTTCGTTCGCTTGACGGTGAATTCTCTGAACGCATCAATGGGTTGGTGCTGACGCTGACCAATTTGCGGGTTTTGGTTGAGGCCACCCTGGATTTTCCGGAAGAGGAAATCGACCTCATCGAGAAATCGGGCTTGCGGCAACGGCTTGCCGATGTGCGTTCTGCCATCACGCACGTGATTGAGGCGTCGCGCCAGGGCAGCCTGTTACGCGACGGCATACACGTCGTCCTGGCTGGGCAGCCCAACGTTGGCAAGTCGAGCCTGCTAAACCGTCTGGCGGGTGCTGAGCGTGCCATTGTGACGGATATTCCAGGAACGACCCGTGACGCGATTCGCGAGACCATCAGCATTCGGGGGGTGCCGCTGCATATCATTGACACCGCTGGCTTGCGGGAGGCGCAGGACCCGGTCGAAGAAATCGGCATCGCGCGTAGTCATGATGCCATCGCCAAAGCAGACATCGTGGTCTGGATTGCCGATGCGACTCGACCGGACACGCGGGTGATCAACGGCGCTTTGATTGAGCGCCTTACTGCTGGGACACCCGGCATCCTGGTACATAACAAGATTGATCTGGCCACACCTGACCGTGGGGTTCCGCTCCCGCAGGGGATGGCGGCGGTCGACGTGTCAGCTAAATCCGGCATTGGTTTAGACGCGCTGTGCACGGCAATTCTGGGTGCTGCCGGCTGGGGTGATGGCGAGGGTCTGTTTCTGGCGCGCGCCCGGCATCTTGAGGCGCTGAATTTTTGCACCGGGCATTTGGATGCGGCGATCGCGCTGATGGCCCAACTGGAGTTGTGCGCCGAAGAACTTCGTTTGGCGCAACAGGCCCTTGCTTCGATTACCGGCAAAGTGTCTGCGGATGATTTGCTCGGAAAAATATTCAGCCAATTTTGTATTGGGAAATAGCGCCGCCCGATCCGCGGGCGGAATGTTTCACGTGAAACATTCCGCCTCATTGCCCTAGGCCAGCAGCGTTTTTTGTGCGGCTGCACGCGCTGCGGTTAGTGCAAACCCAGTACATTCCAATCGAGGTATGAGTCTGAACAAAGCGGTATTTGAATTTGCTCAGGCAGCTGCTTTCGATCGGTTAAAAATGGTTTTAAACAGAATAGCGCGAGCATTATTCATGCGCCCGGCGGCCTCATTATCGGTTATTTCAT
>CALQCM020000034.1 GCA_943329075.2 Chitinophaga pinensis
CGTATCGTCACCACCGAGGCGGGCAGTGGCACCGATTTCGGCGCGCGCATGGTGGCGCAATGCATCTCGGGGCCGCTCGGCCAGCAGGTGGTGGTTGAAAACCGCGGCGGCGTGATGCCCAACGAGGTGGTGGCGAGGGCGCTGCCCGACGGCTACACCTTGGTGCACAACGGCAGCGCGTTGTGGCTGCTGCCCTTTGTGCAGAGCGATCTCGGCTGGAACGTGCAGCGCGATTTCATCGCGGTGTCGATGACCGACCAGTCGCCCAACGTGCTGCTGGTGCAACCCTCGCTGCCGGTAAAAACCGTGCAGGAACTGATCGCACTGGCGAAAGCGAAACCGGGCGAACTGAATTACGCGCGTGCCGCCCCGGCGGGGCCGACGCATTTCTCCGCGGAACTGTTCAATACGATGGCCGGTATCAAAATCACACCGATCCCGTATAAAGGCGGCGGGCCGGCGGTGATCGGTCTGCTCAGCAATCAGGCGCACATGATGTTTGCACCCGCTGCAGTGGCGATGCCGCATGTGAATTCAGGCAAGCTGCGCGGCCTCGCCGTCACCACGGCGCAGGCCTCACCGTTGTTTCCGCACCTGCCGACGATGTCCGCCTCCGGCCTGCCCGGTTACGAATACGTGGCGATGTTCGGCGAATTCGTGCCAGCCGGCACGCCGGCGGTCATCGTCAACCGCTTGAGCACGGAGATCCAGCGTTGCATGCAGAAGCCGGAGGTGAAGGAAAAGTTTTTGAGTGCCGGCGTGGAGTCGGTGGGCACGACACCGGAGCGTTTTGCCGCCATCGTCAAATTCGAAATGACGAAGTGGGGCAAACTGATCAAGGACGCGGGCATCCGCGCCGATTAAGCGCTAGCTGACCTTGCGCTGCAGCCCGTTTGCATTGGCGGCGGCCGGCATACGCAACAACTTTTTCGCGCGCGCCTGTGCGATCGGCACCGCGGCGTCGGCCAGCAGCGTTTCCGGCGCCGGGCGTGACGCCGCCGGCAGGACGATTTCCGGTGATAAGGCCTGTGCCAGTTCGTCAAAATCCTGTGCCGCGTTGGCGGCGATTTGTGCCAGCAGCTGATCGCTGCGTCCGACCGTATTCCAGATTGGCGCGTCGATGCCGGCAATCAGGTGTTCCGGCGCAATGCCGTCCTCGATCGCCAGCGCCAGACGTGTCGCAATATGCAGCGTACAGGCGTCGCCCCTGGCCTCGGGCGCGCTGAGCGGGCGCATCTGGTATTCAATGGCGGTCTCGATGGCGGCACTGTGGTGCCAGCGGCGTATCAGCACCGCGCCGACGCCGGCATAATCGAAACCGAGTAGCGCCTGCTCGACTTCATGCACCGACAGACCGCTTTGCACAGCGCGCGTCTGCGCGTCGAGCGCCG
This sequence comes from Chitinophaga pinensis, assembly GCA_943329075.2. Lineage (GTDB taxonomy): Bacteria > Pseudomonadota > Gammaproteobacteria > Burkholderiales > SG8-41 > PALSA-1004. Next base: position 1,392 of record CALQCM020000034.1, read on the forward strand.
GTACCGGAATGCCCAGATGCAGCACCAGATGACCGACATCGGCGAGCAGTCCGCCGACGAAGGCGCGGGTCGGGTCGACGTGCGCGGCCTCCATTGCAATCAGCCGCGCCAGCAAGGCACGCCGCGCCGCCAGCCGCCAGAAACGCCGCATGTCGAACTGTGACGATTTTATTTTGCGATAGGCTGCCGCAACCGCGGTGATCAGGATCAAATGCTTGATGCGCTCACCGCCGAGGATGGCCAACACCCCGGTGACGCTGGCGGCGCCTTGGCCGAGCGCGGGGTACAAGGCGCGGGCGAGTCGCGGCAGGCGCGCACAGATCGCCGGATCGCGGGCGATTTCGCGCTCGATTCTTTTCAGCGGGACTTCGGCGCGCGAGGCGAGCAGCTTCACGCGCGAATACACGGACGACAGTTTGGGCACGCGGCCGGCCCCATGCAGCAGATCCAGCGGCGTGGAAATCAGGGTCTTGCATTTGTATACCGGCACGGCCTTCCCCTCGGTTGCCGCCGTGCGTCTGGACCTGCTGCGCAGATCCCAAACGGCGCACGGGCTATCACGGGAATTAACGGCCGGGGCGTGAAAAAGTTAAACCGCTACCGCAGGGCATGCCGGCGCCCGGCGGCGCGCCCGAAAAAACAAGCTCTTAACGGGGAAGCACGCGCCCGCGGACGCGGGCGCGGCGCCACTCAGCCGAGCACTGCGTGCACGACAGCTTCGAGTTCTTCGTCGGTGGCGAATTTCTTCGACGCCATCGCCGTGCGCATCTGTGCGAACACCTGTTCGAGCTGGGCTTCGTCGAACTGCAGACCCATGCGCTTGATTTTGAGTGCGACGGGGCCGGCCATGCCGTGGCGTTCGAGCGCGGTGGGTGTCCACACGACGTGACGGTGCTGTCCGATGGTCTCGGCCTGCATGGTCTCCCAGACGAACCAGCCTTCCTGCAGGAGCGCACTGATGTGCACGCCGCCATAGGCGAATGCCGAGGCGCCGACGTGCGGCGCCTGTTGCGGAATCGGCACGCCGAAGACATCGGCGGCGAGCTGGCACAACGACATGATCTGCTTCAAGTCGCAACCGGTGCGCAGGTCGTAGAGCACCTCAAGCGCGGCGACGATCTGTTCGAGCGCGCAATTGCCCGAGCGGTGGCTGTAGCCGTTCAGCACGCAATCGACGACGTCGGCGCCGGCGCGCACTGCTTCGAGCGAATTGGCGAGTGCGAGGCCGAAGTCGTTGTGACAGTGCACTTCGAGTTTGACGTCGGGACCGACCGCATCGCGGTGCATCTTCACCACGTGGCCCATCGTCTGCGGCGTGAAGTTGCCGCGGTCGTCGAATATGCAGATGCGGTCGGCGCCGGCTTTGACGTAGCAATCCAGCGCTTTGTTGAAAATATCCGGAATCATCGGCGCGCGGCCGACGGTGATCAGCTTGCCGTGGTCCTTGGCGAGTTTGATTGCCGAGTCCATCGTCTTGAGCACGGCGGACAAATCGAAGTCGGCACTCCAGTAACCGTATTTGGAGCCGAGCTTGGCGGCGAAAATCGGGCTTGGATTTAACGCGCCGGGCATCCAGATTGCATCGGCGCCGGCGGCGACGGATTTTTCGATGCCGTTTTTCCAGTCACCGAAATCGACATAGGCGTGCACCATCAGTTTCGAACCCGAATCCTTCACCATGCGCATGAAGTCGCACTGGTCTTTGAGGCCGGCGTGGCCGGCGACAATCTCGGTAATACCGACGGCTTCGAGTTTTTTTGCCAGTTCGAGTTTCTGCGCGTTGGTCGGCGAGGCGCCCGGCATGTTGGTCGATTCGCGGAAGGTGTCGTCCTTGATGATGACCTTGTGCTTCGGAATGTTCGGGTCGACCACCGACATGCGGTTGAGCGCCGGCACCGCCCAGCGGCCCTGGCTGTCGAAGTTCAGTTCTTTCATTACCATGTCGCGGTTCAGGATCGACGGGATTTCAACCATGTTCATTCTCCATTCAGTGGTTCAGTCGACGCGCACGTTGGCGGCTTTCACCACGCGGCGCCATTTATCAACTTCGTTTTGCACAAAATTCGAATATTCCTCAGGACTGCCGATACGCACGATGTAGCCGAGCGTGTCGAGCCGTTCTTTCACCTCGGGCAGTGTCATTGCCCTGACGGTTGCTGCGTGCAGTTTGGTGACAATTTCCTTCGGCGTGCGCGCAGCGACTGCGAGCCCCAGCCAGGTTTCCGCCGCATAACCCGGCACGCCGGCTTCGGAAATTGTTGGCAGATCGGGAACGGAGGGTGTGCGTTGTGGCGTCGTGACCCCCAGCGCGCGCAGCTTGCCGCTGCGCATATGGCCGATCGCCGAGGGCAGGGACGCAATCGACAACTGCGCCTCGCCGGAGAGCAGCGCGATGATCGAGGGGCCGCCGCCTTTGTATGGCACGTGAATCAGTTTGATGCCCGTCATCGAACTTAGCAACTCCGCCGACAGATGCGGTGGTGTGCCGTTGCCCGCCGATGAATAGGCGAGCTGTTCGGGTTTGGCTTTGGCGAGCGCCAGCAGTTCTTTCACCGTTTTTACAGGCAGCGCCGGATGCACCACCAGCACGCCCGGCGTGGTGGCCAGCAGCGTGATCGGTGCAAAGTCACGCACGATATCGAAGTTGAGTTTCGGATAGAGCGCCGCGCTGATCGCATTCGAAATCGAACCGAGAAACAGCGTGTAACCGTCGGGCGGCGATCTGGCGACGATTTCCGCGCCGATGGTGCTGCCGGCACCCGGACGGTTGTCGACGATGAGCTGGTGGCCGAAGGCCTCGCCAAGTTTCTGGCTCAGCACGCGCGCCAGCGGTTCGGTGCTGCCGCCGGGCGGGAAGGGCACGACGAGGCGCAGCGGCTTTTCCGGATATTCGGCGTGCGCCACCGGCATCGTCGCCAGCGAGCCGGCGGCGGCGAGGACCAACCAGATGCGCGTCGTTTTCACTGCTTCTGCTCGGTCTTTAATTTGTCCACGGCCTTCATGCGCTGCACCGAATCGCCGGCCAGATGCGTCCAGATGATGCTGTCGCGCACCAGCTTGTCGGCGTGCGAATGGATGCGCGCGGCGCCGGCCATGCCGTGGATATCGAGGTTGAGTGTCGTGACGCGCTGTATGGTGTCGGAGGCGAAGTTCATCGCCAGCACATTGGCGGCCGGCGATTTGCGGTCGCATTTGCCGTCGGTCTCGGCGGCCACCCGCATGACGAAACTGCGCAGCGCCTCGGTCAGCATGAAGATCTCGTTCAGTTTCAATTGCACGACCTGCTGGTCCACCAGCGGTTTGCCGCCGCGTTTTTCGCGTTTCGCAAAACGCAATGCCGTGTCGGCAGCGTCATCGCAGACGCCGACCGCATTGGCCGCGAGTTCGAAATCCGAAAAGCCGCCGCCGCGCATTTTGTAGCCCTCATGCACCTTGCCGACCATATTGGCCTCGGGCACGCGCGCGTCTTCGAAAATCAGCTCGGCGTTCTGGTAAAAGCGCCAGCCGAGTTTGTTGAAGACCTTGCCGACGCGAAAACCCGGCGTGTCGGAGGGCACCAGAAACACGGTGGTGCCTTCCTTGATGCTGACATTCGGATTGCTGCGCGTGTTGACGAAAAAGAGCTTGGCGATCGGGCCGTTGGCAATGAAGGTCTTCTCGCCGTTCAAAAGCCATTCGTTGCCGTGTTTTTCGGCGCGCAGGCGCCATCCCGTCTTGATGTCGCTGTCGACGAGGATACGTTTGTCGGACCCCGCGTTCGGTTCTGTGCTGGCACTGCCGAGCAGATAGCTGTCGTCGGCCATGAACGGGACGAGGAAGCGTTGTTTCTGGTCTTCACTGCAGAACTCGGCGATCAACTGGCTCCACTTCCAGCACTGGCTAAAGGTTTTCGAGATCGCGCTGTCGGCTTTGGCGAGTTCGGCCATGACGATGGCCTGTGTCACGTAATCGATGCCGGCGCCGCCCCAGGCTTTGGGCACGGCGGCGGTGCGAAAGCCCAGCTGCGAACCGCGCTTGATGATCGCCCAGTCGAAGGTCTCGCGCGGCGCGGCAATGGCATCGCGTTGGAGCGACAGCGGGCGTATTTCCTCGTCGGCAAATTTGCGCGCCTTCAGTTGCCAGGCGCGTTGTTCCTCGTTCAGCGAAAAATCCACTGCGTCCTCCGCGTTATTATTGTTACTGCAGGCCGGTGCTCTTGATGATCTTGTGCAGGCGCGCGATCTCGGTCTTGATGACGGCGGTCAGCTGTTCCGGCGTGCCGCCCATCGCCTCGGTGCCCTGGGTGAGAAAGCGCTCGCGGGTCTCCGGCTTTTTCAGTGCAATGTTGATTTCCTGATTGAGTCTGCGCACGATCGCATCCGGCGTTTTCGCCGGCGCGAACATCGCCGTCATCGCCACCGACTCGTAGCCGGGCAGGCCCGCGGCGGCCACCGTCGGCAGATCGGGTACCAGTGCGGAGGGCTCGACGCTGGTCACTGCCAGCGCGCGCAGGCGGCCCGACTTCACGTACTGCGTGGCCGAATTCGCACTCGGAAACATCACCTGGATCTGGCCGCTGACGACATCGGTGAAGCCCGCGCCCATGCTTTTGTAATTGATGCGCACGATTTTCACGCCGGCCATGTTGTTGAAGAGTTCGGCGGCGACGTGGTTGCCAGCGCCCAACGAGGTCGAGGCGTAATTGAGCTCGCCGGGCCGGGCTTTGGCGAAGGCGATCAGGTCCTTCACCGATTTCACCGGCAGCGACGGATGCACGACCAGCACATTCGGCGTGTTCACCGTGAGGACGACCGGCGCGAAATCGCGAAAGATGTCCCACGGCACGTTGGTCTGCAGGAGCGGCATCAGCCAGACCACATTGCTATAGTGCAGGAGCGAATAACCGTCGGGCGGCGCGCCGGAGACGGTCTCGACGCTGACGAGTGCCCGGTTCTCCACAATCATGCGCTGCGCGAAAGCACCGCCCATCGCCTGCGCGATGATGCGTGTCGAAAAATCCGAGCTGCCGCCCACACCGGTGGTGTAGACGCGGATCGGTTTTTCCGGATAGTTCTGTGCCGCGGCGGGAACGGACAGCGACAGCGCCAGCAAGGCTGCGCCGGCGGGGAATGATTGAACGGGCATGGTGGATATGTTAAATGATTTCACTGCGGCCTGTTGCCGGGAGACGAATCCATGAACGTAGTGTTTGACCTCGGTGGCGTGGTGGTGCACTGGCAGCCCGACGCGCTGATCGCTTCGGTATTCGACGAGCCAGAGGTGCGCGCCCGCGTGCGCCGCGAAATCATCGATCACGCCGACTGGCTGGCGCTTGACCGCGGTGTGCTGGAAAAGTCAGAGGCCGCAGAGCGCGGCGCGCAACGCGCCGGGCTTGCCGTGAGGGAGGTCATGGATTTTCTCGACTGCGTGCCCCCTGCACTCACTGTGATGCCGGAAACCGTCGCGCTGATGCGTCGCCTGCGCGCGCAGGGGCACCCGCTCTACTGTCTGTCGAACATGCAGCACGCCTCGATCGCGCATCTTGAACGCGAGCATGACTACTGGGATGTGTTCAGCGGCACGGTGATTTCGTCGCGCATCAAGTTGATCAAGCCGGAGCCGGCAATTTACAAACATCTGCTGGAGACTTTTGGTTTGCGCGGCGAAGACACGGTGTTCATCGACGATACCGCCGTCAATTTGCCGCCGGCGCAGGCGTTCGGCATCAAAACCATCCGTTTCGAGAATGCGGCGCAATGCGAACGGGCGTTGCGCGCGCTCGGTTGCGTCGCCTGAGGCGTGCTCAGTCGGCGGGTTGCGGCGCCTGTCGCGTCCGGCGTGCGGCGCGGCGGTAAACCTTGACCAGTTCCATCGCCGCCGGCGCGGCGAAAAAGAACGGCAGCATCAGCAGCCAGTCCTTGGCGCCGAGCGGCACCGTGTCGAAGAAGGGCTGCAGGAACGGCACATAAACCAGCGCGATCACCAGCAGGAAGGAAATGCCGACCGCCCATACCATCCAGCGGTTGGAGAACACGCCGATCGAAAAAATGCTGTGACGTTCCGAGCGCGCAGTGAAGGCGCGCAGCAGTTCCGAGGTGCACAGCGTGACGAAGGCGATGGTCTGCGCCAATGCCAGCTGGTCCGGGTAACGCCGCATGGCAAGGAAAAACACCGTCAGGATCGCCAGCGCATCGACGACGCCGACGATGCCGATGCCGACGGCCATACTGCGGTCGACGACGGGCTCGGCGGCCGCACGCGGCGGATGCTGCATCAGGTCGGGGTCGCCTTTCTCCATGCCGAGTGCCAGCGCCGGCGCGCCGTCGCTGACGAGGTTCAGCCACAGCAGCTGCACCGGCCGCAGTGGCAGCGGCAGGCCCGCCAGCATGGCGCCGAAGATGATGAGGATTTCGCCGACGTTGCAGGCGAGCAGGAAGTAGACGAATTTGCGGATGTTCGAGTAGATGACGCGGCCCTGCTCGATGGCGGCGATGATGCTGGCGAAATTGTCGTCGGTGAGAACAACGTCCGCAGTCTGCTTGGCAACGTCGGTACCGGTGATGCCCATGGCGATGCCGATGTCGGCGCGTTTGAGCGCCGGCGCGTCATTGACGCCGTCGCCGGTCATCGCCACGACGTGGCCGCGCGCTTGCAACGCGCCGACGATGCGCGTCTTGTGCTGCGGCGAAACGCGGCAGCAGACGTCGAGCCGGTCGGCGCAGGCCGCCAGTTCCGCGTCGTCCAGTTTTTCCAGTTCGGCGCCGCTCAGCACCAGTCCGCCCGGTGTGTGCAGGCCGATGTCGCGCGCGATGGCCTCGGCGGTGTCTTTGTAATCGCCGGTCACCATGATGCACCGGAGGCCCGCCCCGCGCGCCACTGTCAGCGCTGCGATCACTTCGGGCCGCGGCGGGTCGATCATGCCGAGCAGGCCGATGAAGATGAGATCGTTCTCGACCGCCGCCGCGCTGGACGGCACGCTGTCCAGCGGGCGCCACGCCACGGCGAGCACCCGCAGCGCAGCGCTGCCCATCGCGCGGTTTTGCGCGAGCACTGTTGCGCGCATCGCCGCGGTCAGCGGCAGGGCATGTCCGGCCTGCAGATAGTGGCTGCACAGGTCGAGCACGAGATCCGGCGCACCCTTGACGAAGGCCACCAGCGGCGCCGCGCCAAAATCCTTTGCCGCGCCGTCGGCATTGCGATGAATGGTCGTCATGCGCTTGCGCTCGGCGTCGAACGGAAACTCGTGCACACGCGGCAGAAAAAGCTCGAGCGCGGCGCGCTGGAAACCGCCTTTCGCCGCGGCCACGATCAGGGCGCCTTCAGTCGGATCACCGATGATGCGCCAGGCGCGCCCAGCGGCGGTGTTGCGCGCTTCTTCGAGCCGCGCGTCGTTGCAGGCCAATGCGCCCTGCAGCAACCGTGTCGCATCGGCGTCGGTGTGTGGATCGAGGCGGTGGCCGTCGCTGCGGAATTCGCCGTGCGGGCTGTAACCCTCGCCCGTGACATGCAAAGTCCGGCCGCCGCTCCAGACTGTCACCACGGTCATCTCGTTTTGCGTCAGCGTGCCGGTCTTGTCTGTGCAGATGACGGTGGCGCAACCCAGTGTTTCGACCGCCGGCAGTTTGCGCACCAGCGCATGGTGTTTGATCATGCGCTGCATGCCGAGCGCGAGGCAGATCGTGACGATGGCTGGCAGGCCCTCGGGCACCGCGGCGATGGCAAGGCTCACCGCAGTCATGAACAGGTTGATGATCAGGGCCTTGTCCGCCGTGACGTAACCCAGCACGTCGCCGCTCAACGCAACCGCCAGATGAGTGTCACGGTAAAGGCCGTAGACGAACACCACCACGCAGATGGCGAGGCAGGCGCTACCGAGCACGCGGCCCAGATGCGCGAGCTTCTTCTGCAGCGGTGTCGCCTCGTGTTCGACCGACTGCAGCATTTCAGCGATGAGGCCGATTTCGGTGTGCATGCCGGTGGTGGTAACCAGCCCCCTGCCGCGTCCATAGCTGACGACCGTGCCCATGAAGGCGGTGTTGCGGCGGTCGCCGAGCGGGATGTCACCGGCGAGCACCGCCGCGGCGTTTTTTTCGACGGGCACCGATTCGCCTGTCAGCGAGGCCTCCTCGATTTTGAGGTTGATGCTCTCGATGAGACGCAGGTCGGCGGGCACATGATTGCCGGCTTCGAGCAGCACGACGTCGCCGCAGACGATTTCGCGGCCGGGGATGGTTGCGTGCCGGCCATCGCGGATGACGAGGGCATTCGGCGCGGCCATTTTTTTCAGCGCTGCGAGGGCTTCCTCGGCCTTCGATTCCTGGATCACGCCGACCATCGCGTTCAAGGCGACGATGATGAGGATGGCGCTGGCGTCGATGTACTCGCCGAGCGCCAGCGACACCAGCGCGGCGGCGATCAGCAGTATCACCAGATAGTTGTTGAACTGTTCGCCGAGGCGCGCGGCTAAGCCCGGCCGCGGCCGCTCGGAGAGTTCGTTGGGGCCGTACTTTTCGAGCCGCTGCAGTGCATCGCGCGGCGCCAGACCCCGCGCGGGGTCTGTTTGCAAGTGGCCGGCCAGTTCTTCAACCGACTGTGAGTGGGGTTGTGTGTCCTGCATATCCGCTGGTCCTTCAACGCGGTGTGGCTTCACTCTAAACCGCGCCGGACCTGAGCGCTTGACACAGGTCAACGGGGGCGGCTTCGCCGTCCTTAATCAGCGTGTCGGCAGAGGGGTTGCAGGTCAGCTCGGTTATTGCACTGCTGCTGCGGCCGTGCGCGGCGCGGACTGCCGCTCGAACTCGGTGACTGAAATCAGGCGCCGCGCCGCCGCGTCCCACAGCACATATTTGAGCGCGTGCGGAATCCCGGCGAGACGAATGCGTTTGACGCATTCGAACAGGCCGCGGTTTTCGTTGTGGCAGGCGGCCAGCCGGTATGCGGGAATGCGCGCCGACAAATGATGGATATGGTGATAGCCGATGTTGGCGGTGAACCAGTTCAACCAGCGCGGCAGCACGAGAAAGCTGGTGCCCGCCATCGCCGCGTCGTTGTAGTTCCAGCCTTCGTCGCCGCTGGCGTAGGAGTGTTCGAAGTTGTGCTGTACCGTGAAGATCAGGATGCCGGCCCAGCCGGCGATCGATACGCTGACGGCGTAGCAGACGAAAAACAACAGCGGCCCGACCAGCCACGCCATGATGGCCCACGCACAGAACAAGGCGACGCTGGTCCAGAAGAGGTGCCGGAACTCCTGCGCCGACGCCCAATGCGGTGTCGTGAACGATGTGGTGGCCGCGTGCAGCGAAAGCCCTGGCTGTGCACGGCGCGCGTGCATGACGTGCAGGAGCAGATCGCGCATGCCGCGCAGCAGGAGATAGCGCGGCGAAAAAATCAGGTAGAAGAAGCCCGCGTGCGGCGCGCGCCAGATGTTGCGCGCGTTGCGGTAGCGGCGCTGCTTGGCGGCGTTCATCGCAGCGTATTCATGCGCGGGAATGATCGACAGCGGCCCCTGGTATTGCGCCCAGTTGCCGTTGGTCGAATGGTGAAACTGGTGGTGCGCCGACCACACGAGCTGCGGCATGCCGGTGACGACGCCGAAGACAAAACCGAAAAAGCGGTTGAGGCGCCCGCTGCGGAACAGGCTGCCATGGCCGCATTCGTGCATCAAGACGAATGCGCGCAGCACGAACAGGCTCATCAGAACAACAATGCCGGCAGTCAGCCAGAGGGAATATTCAGCGCTGCGCGCCGCTGCGTACCACAGCGCGGCGAGCGGCAACAGTGTGGTGGCGACATACGACAGGGCCCTGAAATTATCAGGGCGTACATGCCGCTCGATGATCGCGCGTTTGAGTTTGTCGAAACCGGCTTCGATGGCCACTTTTCCGCCCTGCATTGCGTTGATGGCGGTGCCGGGATTTCAACCCGTTTGCACCGGACAGTCGACGAGTATCGGTGAACACCGGCGCCCTGTCATCGACTATCTACGGCCAATTTGTGTCAATTGGCATCGCGCGCGCAAAGCCGCCGGAATCGGGCGGTTTTCAGGCGATTTTGGTGAGTTCGACGAGGTCCCCGACGCCGGCGTGCAGTTCCAGCATGTCGACCCAGGTGACGAGGCAGGCGCGGGCCCGCTCGTCGAGCAGCGGCGCGCTCAGCGCCTTGAATTTGTCCACCGCCTGAAACCAGCCCGGATCGGCGACATCGTCGGCCAGACTGCGGCGTGTTTCGGCGACGACCGTGTCACCGTTCTTCAGCGTGGCGGTGAGGCGGCAGCAGCGTGTTTCTGGCGCAAGATCCGCGAATTCGTCGGGCAGTTCGATGCTGCATTTGGCCATCAGTGCGAGCACGTCGGCGTCCTTGAAGCGGTTGCCTTCCATCATCGCCGGCGTGATGGTGCCGTCTATCATACCCATCGCCACGGTGCACGGCAGCGAATGGTCGGCGGTTTCGCGCGTTGCGGGATGCCAGATTTCCGGCAGATCCAGCCAGCGCGCGAAGGCCTGGCGGATCGATTCGATTTTCAGTGTGGCGATTTCGTTGATGTCGAGCATCGTGCGCAGCTTCTGCGCGGTGAACACCGGCACCTGGCAGTTAAAGCGCGTCGGAAACGATTTGATCATGGTCTGCTGCACGGCGAAGGTGTGGTTTTTGAAATCCAGCGGCAGCGGCAGATCAAAGTGTTCGCCGTTCATCATCTGTTTCCACAGGCCGAATTTGCCTTCGAACACATCGTCGGGCCCGGTCATGCCTTCGCGCGCGAGGTAGGCGGCAAACACGCCGCCGCGCGCGCCCTGCGGGCCGGCCATGCCTTTCCACATCGACAGCGTGCCGGTGCGCGTTTGATTGAGCGCGAGGTTGGGCGTCACGGCGAGCGAAATCGCATGACGCATTTGCGTGTCATCGAGACCGAGCAGACGCGCGCAGCCGATCGCCGCACCGAGTGCCACCACCGGCGTCTGGTCCCAGCCGTGATGGTTATAGGGCACGACTTCGACGAAGCGGCATTGCACTTCATAGATCAGCGCGGTGGCGAGCAGCAGGTCGCGGCCCGAACAGTGTTCGGCCTCGGCGACGGCGAGGATCGCGGAAAAGGCATCGGCCGGATGGCTCACCGCCGCCATCACGTAGCTGTCGCTCATGTCGAGGCAGCGCACCATCGCCGAATTCACGAAGGCCGCCATGTCGGGTGTGGTGGCAACGAGCGAACCGAAGATGCGTGCGGCGGGGCCGGCGGCGACCGGTTGCGCGAGTTTGCGCGCGATGCGCACCGGTTGCATGTCATACGCGGCGAGACTGACCGCGAGGGTGGAGAGTATGCGCGCCTTGGCGGCGCGCAGGGCGGCAGCGGACAGGTCGGCGTAGCGCAGCGTGCGTGCCAGCGCGACCAGTTTTTCGGTGGTGGTGTCCAACGGTGTGATCTTCACGGTGAATGAAGCCGCCGCGGATGCGGCGTGCCGGCGAAGATTACACCGCGGGTGAAGGCTTTGGCAAAACGAGGCTAGCTTGAGGCCGCCATCATGCGCTCGACCTCGGCGCGCAGATCGACCAGATGCGGGTCGTGGATGCCGCTGGAAATCAGGCACTCGACGGTCTGGCGCAGATAATCGGCGCAACTGCCGAGCGTGCCGCCGGCGGTGGCGAGGATGCGTGTCAACTCGGTGGTCGGCAGTTTGCCGGTGTAATGCGGGTGCGCGTGATTGACGACGAAGGCCACCGCGCGCACGCTGCCGTCTTCACAGGCCAGGTTGACCCAGCGCGGCGCATAGGAGCCGAGCACCATTTCGCGCCGCCAGATCATCTTCAGTTCGTGGCGCGCCCTCGCCGCCTCAATGCGGAAGGCCACGCCGTTGCAGCAACCGCCGAAATCGAGTCCCAGCACGAGGCCGGGGTTGGCGAGCGTGCCGCGTGCGCCGCGCGAGCGCAGACAGAAGCGGCGGTGAAAGCCGTGCAACAGCGCCCGACGCTGTTCGATATAGTGAATCAGCGGGTTCCAGATCAGCGAACCGTAGGCGAACACCCAGAGATCCTGCGCCGTGTCCCAGTCGGCCAGCGTCGCTTCGAGCGAGGCGTTGAATTCAATCTCGGGTACCAGCGGCACGTGGTCGCGCAGGCCTTCATACTGCTTGCGCAGGGCGTCGTTTTCGAGGTCTTCGCGGGTCAGGGGCATTCAGGAAACAACGTGCGGCGGGCAGGGCGGGTTGACCTGCGGCAGAAACGTAGCCCGGATGGAATGAAATGTAATCCGGGGAGGGCGCCCCGGAATGCGCTGCGCTCCTTCCGGGCTACGGACTCGCGGGAATTTAAAGCCATTTCATCATCGAGTAGCCGCCCAGGTTCGTAGGGTGGGTTGGCGAAGCGTAACCCACCGGTTTTTCACCGCAATGGTGGGTTACGGCCTGACGGCCTAACCCACCGCTACGGAGCGGGTGGAAATTTATAACCACTTCATCATCGAATAGCCGCCCAGCAGCGGCCGCTGCAGAGCGGCGCTGGCGATCTGCCGGCCCCACTTGAATTCCTTGTAGAGCACGACGAAGCGCCAGAGGTCGCGCATTACCAATCCGCGCTCGCGCCACGACAGCGCCGCCAGTGCGGCGGGAAAATCGGCCTCGTGCGGGCGGTCGAAGGCGATCTTCAAGGGGTTCCACTGGTCGGAGGTGCGGCGCACTTCCGAGACGATCATTTTGCGGTACATCTCCTGCACCGGCCTGTTCCTCAGCCGCGCCTCGACCACGGCTTCGCCGCTGATCGCGCCCGAATGCAGCGCGCAACTCATGCCTTCGCCGATCATATTGAGAAAACCCGCCGCCTGTCCGGTGATCAGCACGTTGCCCTTGCCGAACACATAGCGGTTGATCAGCGAAGGGCCGAAGTTTTCGGCGCAACCTTCGTCGTCCGTATGTTCCTGCAGCTTCACGCCGTGTTTCTCGGAGAGATAGTTGACGACGTTGGCGTGTTTGGCGGCGAAGTTGTCGCCGCGCTTGAAGCCGACGCCGACAATCTGGCGGCCGTCACGCGCGTGGCTCCACGTGTAATGGCCGAGCCCCGGGTGGAACCAGAAATGAAAATACTGCTCGTCGAGCGGGCAGTCGATGATCTCGTGGAATTTCTGGCCGACGAAGAACCACGGAATCTGTTTCGGATAATCCGGATAGATGGCGCGTGTCACCAGCGAACTGGGGCCGTCGGCGCCGATCACCCAGCGCGCGCGGTATTCAAGCGGCTCGCCGTGTTTGCGCGCATGCACCAGCACATGGTCGCCGCGGTCTTCGAGGCCGGCGAACGAAGTCTCGTCGTGGACCTCGGCGCGGCTCTGTTTGATCGCCCAGTGATCCGAATATTTTCGGTGCAGATGCGGCGTGGTGCCGCCGAAAAAATCCATCGACATCGACACCATCGACGGAAAGTGAAAAGTCACGCCGCGGCAGGCGGTCGGTTCGTGCAGCGCCTCGCGCGGCAGCGGGCCGAAGTTTTCGATCAGGAAGCGGTGGCCGCGCGGCGACAGAATGCCGCTGCAGATCTTGTGGCGCGGCAGCGCTTTGCGCTCAAGAATCACGGTCTCGAGTCCGGAGTCGATCAGGCGCTTGGCCGCGGCCGCCGCCGAGAGGCTGGCACCGACGATGATGACGTCAACTTTACGCATGTGGCCGGTTCTCTTTGCAGCTAATCATTGGGCAATTCCGCCAAATGCACAACCGGCAGAGTGCTGATCTGTCTGAACGCGGCGATGTCGCCGGCGTCTTCGACGACGATACGCGCAATCTTGCGGCCCTGCAGCAGCCAGTGTGTTTGCTCCGCGTCGTCGGGTGTTTTGAGCCCCAGTCGCTGCGAAAGGCTGCGCGCCGTAGCGGGAATGGCGATGCGCTGCAGATCGAGGTTCATGGCGCAACCGGTGGCGTGCCGCAGGTCGTCGTAATAACGCACCCGCGCTTCATAATCGGCGTGATAGGCGCGCGGCTCGATTACGTAGAGATCGTCGTTGCGCAGTTGGCGACGCAGGTCGGCGCGCCGGCTCAGCGCCATGCCGAGGTTGCTGATTTGCATTTGCGGCAACCAGCGCCCGAGCTGCTGCGCGAGCAGGGCGTCGGCGACGATCAGTTGCGCTGCCGTGCGCAGCGGCAGGAGAAATTCTTCCTGGCGCGCGGCTGAAATCTGCGCGCCGGCTTCGAGTGCGAGGGCGATGTCGTCGCCGTCGTCGAGCACCGGCGCACAGCCGAGCAGTTGCATGGCGGCGCGGCGCGCAGCATCGTGTTCGCGCAGGGCCGCGCCGGCGAGCAGCACGCTCTGTCTGCTGTAGTCGGCGATCTTTTTGACGCCGCGGGTACCTATTGCAAGCGGCCTTACCGGCGGCAGTTGCCGGCGCAGGTCGAGCGTCATGGCGACGAGATCGATGTTCTCGGGGCAGGCCGGCACGCAGGCGCCGCACAGCGTGCAACTGTCGATCGAATCCTTGAGGTCGGCGGCGGCCACGCCGTGTTGCAGCGCCTTGGCGCGGCCATGCGGCGTGTAACGCAGGTCGCGGGTTTTGCGCCACACCGGGCAGACCAGCAGACAGAGGCTGCAGCCGCTGCAGGCGGCATAGTCGCGCGGTGCCGGTGTCGCTTTGGCGAAGATGTCGAACATCAGAACACCACGTTGCGGTTGAGGATCATCGCCGGATCGGCCTGCTGTTTCATCGCCAGATGACGGTCGACCATCTCGTCGCCGAAAGCACGGCGGATGTAGCCCTTCATCATGCCGCCGAAACGGTAGTAGCTCGCCCCGATGTCGAGGCCGATGTCGTAAATCTCGTTCTTGAACGATTGCAGATGGTCGCGGCTGTAAACGCGGTCCATCATCGGCTCGAATTCGCAACCGTAGGCCCAGCCCTCGGCGTCGGGTGGAATGCACGACAGCTCGTAATGCGGCTTGTGATCGTCGCGCAATTTGATGCCGACGCAGTAGAGCGTGTAATGCGGGAAATATTTGCGGCACACCGCGTTGCCACGCGTGACGGCGGCGACGAATTTTTCGGCAGAGGTGGCCAGATCGGGGATCACCATCTGCCGGCTGCCCCAGTATTTCCACACCGCGCGCGAGAACACCACGGTGCGGTCCTGCATCAAGCCGTCGCGCACATACTCCGGCCGGCGGAACTCCGGGAACAGCTGTTTTTTTCGGCGCAGCAGATACAGTGCCTCGGGCCACTTCCACGGCTGCAGCAGGTAACGCGGCAGCGCGCGCAGCGCGAAGCCGAGTTCGCCGTGGCCGCGCAGTTGCGCTTTCCAGCGCTGGTTGAAGGCCGCTTCGCGCTCATCTGAATCGAAGGCCACCAGCAGGTTGACCGCCGAATCCATGATGGTGAGGATGCCCGAGTAGTCCGAGGCGTCGTCGCGGTCGAGCCTCTGCAGGTCTTCGACCGCGGTGGTGAGCGACGAATAATAAAAATACTGCATGCGCACCGGCGTGTAACGGCGGATCTTGAGTGTGGCTTCGGTGATCACGCAAAACTGGCCGTAGCCGAGAATGGCACGCTGGAACTGTGCGGCGTTTTCGGTCTCCGAACATTCGACGATCTCGCCGGTCGGCGTGACGATTTGCAATGCGATGGCCTGATCGGCGCTGCAACCCAAGCGCGGCGAATTGACGTCGATGCCGCCGACATTCAGCGAGCCGCCGACGGTGGAGGTCAGATTGAGCGGTGCCGACAGATAGTCGAGCCCTTCGCGGCGCAGTTCCTCGGCAAGGCTGTGCCAGAAGATGCCGGTCTGCGTGCGCACCGTCAGCGCCCCGGCGTCGATTGTTTGAACGCGGCTCATGCCGGTCATGTCGAGCAGCACGCCGCCGAAGGCCACCGATTCACCTTCGGTGGTCAATCCGCCGCCTCGCACCGTTACGGGCACGCCGAAACGCTGCGCGATCTTCAGTAGTGATGAAATTTGTTGCGCGCTCTTCGCGATCACCATGCCGTGCGGCATGCCGTAGGCGGTGCCGCCGGCATCGGTAGCAAACGCGCCACAGGCCGCCAGCGATTCGAGCAGATCAACCCCGGCCGCGCGCAATGCGCCGGCGAAATCAGTCCAGCCCGCGCCGTGCCAGCGCGTCGGATTGGTCTGGCGACGGGTGATCTGCGTCAGCGAATCGGGGCCGACCGGGCAGTCGCTGGGTGTAAATGAGGAGGGGGTGTTCATCGGGTTCTTTATTGCGTATGCGGAATGATACTTTATTCACTGCGACCGGATTGCGATCACTCGGCACCTTTTCCTTTGACCGGCGAAAGAAGCGCGGGTTCACATTGCCGTTTAGCGATGGCTGTTCTTCTCCCGCTTCGCCAGCATGCGCGCCGGAATTACCCCGAGCATCGCAACGAGGCCGAGGCTGGCGAAGGCGAGGCCCCAGGCGAGGCTGCTGCCGCGGCCACCGGCGAGATCGAGCACTGCGCCGAAGGCCGCGGGCGCGATAAAACCCGCGCTGAAACCGAGCAGCGAGAAGAGCGACATCGTTGCGCCGCGGTTCGCCGGTTCAGTGGCGTTGACCATGCCGGCGGTCATGGTGCCGGCGTCGATGCCGACGAAATACATCTGCACCACGGCGAATGTCAGCAGCGCGAGCCACGGCGAGCCGGCGAGGAAACCCATCATGCAACTGAGTATCGCCGAGCCCGCTGCGCCAATGGTCATCAAACGCGCGCGGCCGAAGCGCAGCGCCAATTCGTTGCCGCTGATACTGGCGATCGGGCCGAGCAGCAGAATCAGCGCGGCCGTCAACGCGATGCCGCCGGGTATGCCATCGCTGCTGCCCTGCAGGCCGGCGGCGAAGGTGAGGAATGCGACCAGCCAGGCGCGTGTGCCGTGTAGCTCCCACGAATGCGCGGCCGCGGCAAACAGATAGGGACGCACGGCGGCATTGCGCAGCACCGGGCCGAAGTCGAGCAGCGCGCGGCGTGCTGCGGCGTGCGTCGTCGACGGTTTCAGCGTGAAGACGATAGTGGCGGCGGCGAGCAGCGGCCCGGCCGCCGCCACCATGAAGGCGGGACGCCAGCCCCAGGCGGCGGCAATCGCGCCGCAGAGAATCAGCGAACCACTGGTGCCGACGCCGAATGCCGCGCCGTAAATTGCCGCACCGCGGCTTTGCCACGGGCCTTCGATGCGGTCGGTCAGCGCCTTCATGCCGGGGATGTAGGTGCCGGCGAGGCCGAAGCCGATCATGATCTGGCACAGCAGGGCTGACCAGAACCCCTGTGCAAAAAAAGCAAAACCCAGAGCACCGCCCGCGGCGACGATGGCTGCTGCGGCATACAC
The DNA here is from genome assembly GCA_943329075.2 of Chitinophaga pinensis. Classification (GTDB taxonomy): domain Bacteria; phylum Pseudomonadota; class Gammaproteobacteria; order Burkholderiales; family SG8-41; genus PALSA-1004. Next base: position 18,650 of record CALQCM020000034.1, read on the forward strand.
ACGCCGCGCGTCGACGCGGTCGGTCAGTGAGCCGAGAAAGGGTACCGCCGCCATGTAACCGCCAAGCACCACACCGCTGACGAGGCCGGCCTGCGAATTGTTCAGGCCGAACTCCGGCGCCAGCACCGGCAGCAGCGCCGCAAAGCCCGAGAATGCCGTCATGCTCAGCACTTCGGCGCTGCAGATGACGGTGATGATGCGGCCGGGGGAGGCATTCACTTGCAAAAGGGTGCTCGCATCAAACCAGCTTTCAATGAGTCGAATTCGCAGTATTCAAATACGGAAGGCCATTGGCGCGACCAAAGTCATTCAAGAATTTCAATCGCCCCGCTGGCATTCACCGTTACCACGCTGGCCCCCGCTTCCATGTTGGGGGCAGCCACTTCCGGTGCCGCTGCCGCCATGCGTGCCGCCACCGCAAAACGCGGCTGCGGCGCGTTGTAACCATTGGCCACGTTCAGCCGCTGCAGTTTGTAGCCGCGTCCGGCAAGCGCCGTCCTCACAATCTCGGCGCGCGCCTTGAATGCGGCAATGGCCTCGTTGATCAATTCGTTCTCGACGCCGCGGCGCGCCTCCGGCGACACCGAAAAAGTCAAATTGCCGAGTTGCATGTTCACCTGCAATTTTCCGATCAGCGCGGAGGCCGCCTCAAAATCCCGGCTCTCGATGCGGATCTCGGCGCGGCCGCGCCAGCCCTGCAGCAGGCCGGCCTTGGCGTAGACCGGATAAGTCTGGTTATTGCCCGAGCGCACGCGCACGTTTTTGTATTCTTTGGCGATACGCAGTGCGTCATTCACGCTTTTGTTCACGGCATTGGCCAGTGCCGACGGGCTGGCGTCACTGAGTTCGACAAACAGCGTCGCGTTGAGCAGATCGTTCTGCACCTCGCGTTGCGCCTCGGCCTGCAGTTCGACACTGTTGTAACGCGGCGCCGGTTCGGCGGCGGTTGATGCGAGGGCGGCCAGCGCACAACCGGCGGCAACGATGAGAGTCACTATTCGTTCAAGCATGCTGTTCGGCCTCGGGTGGTTGGACAATTTCACCGCGTATCAACGTAGTTGCGCCCCGAACGGGGTGAAAATTCTCATTGGGTCGCACAATGATCGGTGCCCAACCCCTATGGTCTCATTATCATGCCGATCCGTGACAACTGTTGTGCCCGAAAGGCGGGCGCGACGCGGTTGCGGGGCGCGCAGGCGAATTGACGCAGCAGTGTTATTCGCTGCCCTTGAGCCCGGCGCGCAGCACGACCTTGCTCCAGCGCGCCAGTTCGCTGGCGTAAAACCGCTGCGCTTCTTCGATGCTCGAGGGATGCGGCTCGGTGCCGAGTTCAAGCAGGCGTTCCTTCACAGCCGGCAGGCCGAGGATGCGCACGACTTCCTGATTGAGTTTCGCCGCGGCCGCCGCCGGTGTGCCGGTGGTCACGGCAAACGAATACCAGCCGATGGCTTCGAAACCGGGCAACGCAGCTTCCGCGATCGTCGGCAGATCGGCGGCGAAGCTGACGCGTTTCGCACTGCTGACGGCGAGCCCGCGCAGGCGGCCCGCGCGCACCTGCGGCAAGGTCTGCAGTACCGTACCGAAAGTCATCGAGACCTGGCCGCCCATCATGTCGGTGAGCACGGGGCCGCCGCCTTTGTATGGCACATGCAGAAGGTCGATGCCGGCGGCGTCCTTGAACATCTCGCCGGCGAGATGGTTGGCCTGGCCGGTGCCGCTGGAAGCAAAGGTGATCTGCCCGGGTCGCGTTTTCGCCAGCGCGATCAGATCCTTCACCGTTTTGACCGGCAACGACGGATGCACCACCAGCAGGTAAGGGAAACGGATGCCCAGCGACACCGGTGCGAAATCGCGCAGCGGCGCGTAGTTCACTTTTTTGTAGAGCGTCGGATTGATGACGAACGCGGTGGTGGCAATCAGCAGCGTGTAGCCGTCGGCTGGCGCTTTCATTACATATTCGATGCCGATCATGCTGCCGGCACCGCCGCGGTTTTCGGTGATCACCGGTTGCGCGAAGGTGTCGGACATGTGCTGGCTGACAATGCGCGCGAGGATGTCGGCGCCGCCGCCCGGTGGATAGGGCACGACGATGCGCAGCGGCCGCGACGGGAATGTTTCGCTTTTTGTCTGTGCTGCGCAATCACGCGGCGCTGCACAGAGCAGCCACGGCAGCGCGCCAAGCGCGCAGGCAATTCGCAGCATCCGCAGGCCTGCGGTGGTGTCGGCATTCCACATGATCAGGCGTTCTCGCGCGGAAACTGCAGCAGCAGCACTTCGAGCCCTTGGTCGCCGGCCCTGATCTCGAACGCCGCTTCGGCGGGTTCAAGCGCCATCATCGACCACAGCGGCAAACTCGCGCCGTTGTAATCAAGGCTGCCGTTGACGACGAACAGATAAAGCCCGCCGGCGCTCCGCGGGTCCGGCGTCATGGCGGTCATGCCGGCGCCGAGGCGCAGGAGCTGCGCCGACAAACCGTCGTCGTAGGTCTCTGCATACGCCGGTTCGCACGACATCACGCTGCGGTGTTGCAGCACCGGTGCGGTCGACAGCACCAGTGGCGCCGAGAGCAGGTTGCGCCGCCGGCTCGGTTGCAACTGTTCGCGATAGCCGGGCTTGTTCAGATAGACCGGCGCCGAACCATAACCTTCCATGCGCATCGCAAAAAAGGTTAGCCCCTGCGCGCCGGCAACCACCGGGCCATAGGCGGTGTGGTGGTCCTTGAATTGAACAACGAGGGGCTGCACGTCGTGTCGCGCCATCTTTCCGCAGCCGCCGGTAAAGATCTGGAACTGTGCTGTGCCGTGAAAGTGCGGCAGGATGGTTTCATCCGGTGCCATGTCTGTCACCAGCGCATGCACGCCGCGCGCAGCCGCGGTCGTCGTGTCGCGCGGGCCGAAATATTCGGCGCTCCAGTGCGTCATCCCGGTGCCGCGCGAGCTTACCGCCTGGCGCGTCGTTGCGCTGCCGTTTTTCGTGTAGATCATGCTGCTGTTCCCCCGCTGCGGGCGCCTGAACACGCGTCTGGCACCTCGAATGCCGCGATGATACTTCAATCGCCGTCGCCGCGATGGCGCGCCGCCGCGTGCCGACGGCGGCGCGCGATGCGACAATAGCGGTCAGAAAAACGCGCCTGCACTTGCGGGCGGGAATTCCGTGAGGAGAAAAAATGGATACGCGTGATCTCGGCATCGCAGTTGTGGGTTCCGGCCGCATTGGCTCGCTGCGGGCGCAAATGGCGGCCCAGCATCCGGCGGTGAAATTTCTCGCCGTTTCCGATCTGAGTGCCGATCGTGCCGCCGCGCTGGCCGAAAAGGCGGGTGCGGATTTTTCGTCGGCCGACAACATGGCAGTGATCGCGCACCCGCAGGTCAACGCGGTGATTGTGTCCACCAGCGAACACGAACACTTGCTGCCGGTACTGCAGGCGCTCGAGCTCGGCAAACCGGTGCTGGTGGAAAAACCCATCGCACTCACACTCGCCGATGCCGACCAGATCATCGCCAAGGCCGAGGCCACCGGCACGCCGCTCTACGTCGGGTATGCGCAGCGCTTCAAGCGGCGTTATCTGTCGGCCAAGGACCAGATTCTCGCCGGGCGCGTTGGCGACATCACCGCACTGACCGGCCGCGCCTGCAACACGCGCGCGCAGGGCATCGAAATACTGAAACGCTCGGCGACCGCGACGCCGGTCGTCGATGTGCTGACTTACTGGGTCGATGTGGCCGGCTGGTTTCTCGAAGGCATACGCCCGTGCGAAGTGACGGCCCGCGGCCACGGCACGGTGTTTCGCGAAGCCGGCTTTGATGTCAACGATGCGACCTTTGCACTCATCACGTATGAAAGCGGCGCTGTCGTCAATCTCGGCGTTTACTTCGCACTGCCCTCGCACGCGCCGCAGCTCGGCATGGGCGTGCGCATCGAAGTCTATGGCTCGGAAGGTTCGCTGATTCTGAACGATGACCACACCGACGAGCTGCTGATCACCAACAAAGGCATACCGCATGCCTACATCCCCGACCTGCAGTTCAAGACCGCCTTCCTGTCGTCTTCGACGCCCGGCAACTGGCATCTGGGCGACTACTGGGGCCCGGTCGCCGATGAATCGCGGGTCTGGCTTGACCACCTGTCGCGCAACCGCCCGTGCCCGATGGCCACCGCGCGCGAGGCGCGACAGACGCTCGAAATCACGCTCGCGATCGAAGAGTCCGCGCGCACCGGTCAGACCATCCGGCTCGGCAATTGAGAATAAGAGCCAACACGCCGGCCGCCGGTATTTGGCCGTAAACTAACGCCACTCAATACTGTCAGGCACATCACCATGCCCATCTTCGAATACCAATGCAGTGGCTGTGGCAAGGAATTCGAAAAGCTCGTGCGCAGTTCCTCGCCAGCGCCGGAATGCCCCGCCTGCAGCAGCACCAATCTGCAGAAAAAGATTTCAACGTTTTCCTCAACCTCGCGTTCGGCCTTCGGGGCGGTGTCGAGTTCCGCCTCGCTTGAAACGCTGCCGGCGGGTTGCCAGGGTTGCGGCAGCCCGGATGGCCCGGGATCCTGCCAGTATTAGCCGGCGTCGCGTCGTGCGCTTCGTTGCTCAATAAACACGCAGTCAATTCAGTCAACGCAGCGGCGCGATGCCTCCAGTCCTGAACGACATCATCATTATCGGCGGCTCCCACGCCGGGCTCTTTGCCGCCATTGCCTTGCAGAACGCGGGGTTTCGCGTGCGTGTCTTCGAGCGCGCGCCCGAAACGCTGCGCGGCACCGGTGCCGGCATCCGCGTGCAGCCGCTGCTCGCCGACCTGCTGCAGCGCGAAGCGCAGATCGACCCCGCCCGGTTCGCCACGCACACGCATTTCGACCGTCATCTTGCGCCGCGCCGCGACAGCATGCAAAACCGCATCGTCTACGAGAAGGCCGAGGACGGCGACTTTGCCTCCTGGGGCAGTCTCTACCGCGCACTGCTCAAGCGCTTTGGCGACGACAATTATTTTTGCGGCGAGAGCTGTGTCGGTACGCGCGAAGTGGCCGACAAGGTTGAGGTGAATTTTGCAGGAGGCCTCTGCGAAACCGCCGATCTCGTTGTGTTCGCTGATGGCATCGCCTCGACAGGCCGCCACCAGCTCAACCCGTCGGCGCGCCTGCAATACGCGGGCTACGTGGCGTGGCGCGGCATGGTGGCAGAGGCCGAACTCAGCGCGGAGACGCGTGCGCTGCTCAAGGATGCGCGTATTTTCATCGTGCCGGAATTGAGCCACGCCATACTCTATCCGGTGCCCGGCGAACCCGGCATCGATGGCGCGGGTGAAGTGCGCATCAACGCCATCTGGTATCGCAATGTCGATGCGCGTTCCGACCTCGATGCGTTGATGACTGATCGCGAAGGCACGCACCGCGCGACCTCGATCAGAGCCGGGCTGATGAAAAAGCGTTACATCGACCAGTTCCGCCGCGCCGTCGAAGCGGAACTGCCGCCCGCGGCAGTCGAAGTGTTCGCGCGCTCGGAACCGTTTGTCACCACCATCAACGATGTCGAACCCTCACGCATGGTGTTTGGCCGGCAAGTGCTGGTCGGTGACGCGGCCGCCGCCACGCGCCCGCATGTCAGCGCCTCTACCGCGCGTGCCATGCGCGCCGCCTGGGGACTGGCCGCCGCATTAAGCGCCGCCAAAAGCGCCGGCGACATCGCGGCAAACCTCGCCGCCTGGGAACGCGAACACGTCGCCATCGCGCAGGAATTCACCGACCGCGGCCGCATGATCGGCAGCCGCCTGCAGGTCGAGGGCACATTCGTGCCGGGGGCGCCGGAACTGACGCAGATCACCATGCCGGTGGAGCGCTAAGGCGGCCGTCGTTTCGCGCAGATCAACGCCGTTGTTTCACGCGGACAGTCGAATCCATCGCGGGTTGCGTGTTACTCCGGTTGCACGCCGGCCCACTTCGCCACTTCGGTCCATTTGACGACTTCCTGCTGAAAGAACGCCGCAAATGCCACCGGCGTGCTGCCGACGATCTCGCCGCCTTCGGCGACCAGCCGCGCTTTCAGTTCGGGCCGCGCCAGCGCTTTCACTACGGCGCTGTGCAAGGTGTTGATGATGGCATCCGGCGTCGCCGCCGGCGCGAAGAAGCCGTGCCATTGCAGCGCTTCGTAATCGCGCACGCCCTGTTCCTGCATCGTCGGCAGGTCGGGGAACACCGGCGAACGTTTGCGGCTCGATACGGCGAGCAGATGCAGTTTGCCGCTCGCCACGTGTGCCTGCACCAGTGGTGGCACCAGAAACGACATTTGCGTCTCGCCGGAAATCACCGAGGTGAGTGAGGGCGCGGCGCCGCGATAGGGCACGTGGCGCGTGTCGATGCCGGCGCTGGCGTTGAGCAGCACCATGGTGAAATGTCCGCTGTTGCCGATACCCGACGAACTGTAAGTGAGCGTGCCGGGCTTGGCCTTGGCCAGGGCAATAAGACCCTTGACGTTTTTGACCGGCAACGACGGATGGACTGCCAGCACCAGCGGAATGGAAATGCTCATCGAGATCGGCCGCAGGTCGCGCTGCGCATCGAAGTGCAGGTTCTTCGACAGCACCTTGCTTACCGCGATGGGCGAGGGCGTATACAGCAGAGTGTAACCATCGGGCGGCGCCTTCACCACAAACTCGGTGCCGATATTGCCGGCGGCACCGCTACGGTTGTCGACGATGATTTGTTTGTCGAACTGGCGGCCCATGTCCTGTGAAATCGCGCGCGCAAAAAGATCGGTGCCGCCGCCCGGCGGGTAGCCGACCACCAGCGTGATGTTTTTGAGCGGATAGTTTTGTGCCGCGGCAGAGGCGGCGAGCAGCGCTACGGTGATTGCGACCAACTTACGGGTAAACCGGTATGCAACTGCGGTCATCATGTTCTCCATCGAAACTGTTCAAGCGATTTTGCGAAATTGCCATCCGGCAGGCGGATGGCTGCGTAGACCGGGTCGCTGTTCAGGGCCCACGGCAGGATCACCGCGGAATGCCCGCCTTTGCCGCCGGCGACGACAATTTCCACATCCTCGGGTGAGCGCGTTACTTTGTGCAATCCCGCCGCGCCGTCCTTCGGTCCGATGCCGGCAAGGCCGCGCCGCGAGACCTGCGCGCGCGAAATGCCGGCGGACGCGTGAATTTCATTGCGCAGGCGGTGTTTGTCGTAACCGCTGTCGAGCAGCAGGCGCGCGTGATCCGGGTTCAGCATCAGCACCAGGCAGCCCGGGGCGTAGGCATTATTGCTGCCGAGCGTCGTGCAGCAATCGATGATGGTTTCCAGCAGTCCTGCGGCGCGCGTGCTCGCGAGGTCCATGACGGCGTGCGGCGCCTCGGCTTTCAGCACCAGTACCATGGTGGCCCGCGGGTCGTATTGTTCTTCGTGCATCAGCGGCCATGGACTCAGCGTCGCATCCTCGCCCATGCAATATGAAAATTCCGCCGGCGACGACAGGCAGGCGAGGTCGGCGTGGCCGGGCACCGAACGGCAGACATTCAGCAGTGCCAGATTGACGGCGCGGCCGATCGTCGCATTGGCGCGAAAGCCCGGGCCGAGACAACCCTGGCCGCCGTGCATGCCGATGCGGCCGGCGAGCGGCCCGCTCGCCAGCACAAAATGCCCGCCGCTGAATGAAGTGGTCACCGCCTGCAGCAGGCCGTATTGCGGCTGGGCAATCGCGCGCAAGGCCGTCAGCACCACCGGCGCGTATTCTTCGCGGCAGCCCGCCATCACCGCGGCAATCAACGCATCTCTGACCGTCAACGGCGTGCCGCTGGGGCCGATGCCTTCAAAGATGATTTCGTCGAGCGCGAAGGGGCAATACTCGCGCATGTTTTCCAGGCGCGCCGCGGTTGGCGGCACAAAGGGCAGTCCGTCGCCGATGTGCAGGTTTTCAAAACGCTCGTAAACCGCATCGAGGTGCGCGCTGCTGCCTGCAGGATGCGATGCCGAATCTTCCGGTGCGGCAACATCCGCTGCGGACGGCCGGGCATCGACGTCGTATTCGACGCGCGCCAGCGCCTCAAGCGCAGCCCCGTTGCTGCTCAACATGCCGATCAGCGTCGGCACGCAGGCCTCCGCCAGAGGCGCGACCGTTTCCTCGTTGCTGGCGTGATACAAGTCAAATGGAATCAGGCACAACGATCCGGCGCGATAGTAGGCGTGCGCAACGCAGAGTTGTGAACCCGGCCCCGCAGTCAGACACGCCGTCGGGATGCCAAGACGCTCCAGTTCGATGGTGAGCGCGACCATGGCCGGACTGACGCCCATGTCGGCGAGTGCGATGACGGCGCCAATCACCTTCATTGCCTGAAAGCGGCGCGCCAGTGCGGCAATATCGGCGCTGGTTTTGCCGCGTATGGTTTCGCGGTAATCGAGAAAATTGGCAATGCCACGCTGCTGCAGACCTGCTTTGATCCGGGCGAATATCGCGCCGTAATGACCGACATCCATCTTCAGGTTGTCGTAGAAGAGCAGTGTGCCGCCGGCAAGGCGCGCCTGATCCGGCCGTGCCGCCAGTGTGAGGCGAACAAGTTCCAGCCGGCCGCGCGGATCGAGCAGGGGATCGGGTTCGCTGGAGGAGTGCATGATCGTCATTGTCTGCGCTTTGTTGCGCAGTGTCGTCTTATTCGATGGCGAACGCGCTGCCGGAACGCAGAAAGCCTGCGACCTCTGCTGTGTTGAAACCGAACTCGGCGAGCACTTCGCGCGTGTGCTGGCCGCGCGCCGGCGCCGGCCGCGCCGCGCCGAAGTATTCGCCGTCGATGCGGATCGGGTTGCCCATCATGCGCGCGACGCCTTCCAGATGTGAGTCGAGCAGCGGCAGGCAGGCCGCGAGGTCTGTGTCGGCGATGATGTCGGCGAAACTGTTGACGGGGCCGCACAAAATATCGGCAGCGCGCAAAGCGGTGATCCAGAATTCCGCCGGCTTTGTTTTGAAAATCGGCGCGATGATTGCATCGAGCGCCGCGCGATGTTCGACCCGCAAGGCGTTCGATTTGAAGCGCGCGTCATCGGCCAGCGCCGGCAGATCGAGTGCTGCGCAGAGTTTCTTCCAGTGCGCATCGCGCAGGATGGCGACGGTGATGAAACGGCCGCCGGCGACTGCGAAAGCGCCGGCCGGCGCATGCTGCGCATTCTGGTTGCCGTGGCGCTGCGGCAGGCGCCCGCTGGCGAGGTAATCGGTGAAGGTGACGTTCATCAGCGCCATCGCCGCCGCCATCAGGCTGACGTCGATCTGCCGGCCGCCCTGTCCGGACAGCCGGCCGTAGAGGGCGGCGAGCACCGCCTGCACTGCGTTGTTTGCCGCTGAGAGATCGATCAGCGGAAAGCCCACGCGCAGCGGCGGACCATCCGCTTCGCCGACCAGATTCATCACGCCGCTCAGTGCCTGCAATACGGTATCGCTGGCGGGAAATTGCGCATAGGCGCCGTCCTGCCCGAAGCCGGAGATCGTGCAGTAAATCAGATCGGCACGCAGCGTTTTGCAATGCGCGTAATCGAGCCCAAGTTTCGCCATGACGCCGGCGCGAAAGTTCGACAGCAGAACATCCGCCTGCGAAACCATGCGTTCGATGATGCGCAGGCCGTCCGGCGTGCCGACATCAATGCTGATATCGCGTTTGTTGCGGTTGAGCGCGATGAACTGCGTGCTGCCGATGTTGCCGACGCTGTGTTGGCCCGCTGTGCGCGACCAGTCGCCTTCGGCGCGCTCGACCTTGATGACGTTCGCACCCATGTCGCCGAGCAAGGACGCGGCATAGGGGCCAGCCACGCCTTCGGTCATGTCGATGACGGTAATTTTCGATAGCACGCCACTGCTCATTCCGCTTTCAGCCCCGCGGATTTCACCACTGCGCCCCAGCGCGCGATTTCGGCTTTCAGGAAACGTGCTGCTTCATCGGGGTTGTTGCCGACGACTTCAGCGCCGTCCTTGATCAGGCGTTCGCGCACCGCCGCATCTTTCAGGGCGCCGACAATACCCGCGTGGATGCGCGCGAGTATGGGGGCCGCCGTGCCGGCACGCACCATCAGGATGTACCAACCCAGCGCCTCGTATTTCGGCACGCCGGATTCGGCGATCGTCGGCATCGCCGTGACGATTGTGGAGAAATTGATTTGCACCTGCCCGCCCATCACATCGGTGATCGCCGGCGCCGCGCCCTTGTAAGGAATGTGATTGAGCTTCACACCCGCCATCATGGCGAACAGTTCCGCGGCGAGATGCGGGCCGGTGCCCACACCCGACGAGGCGTAAGCGATCTGGCCCGGCTTCGCCTGCGCCAGTGCGATCAACTCGCGCACGCTTTTCGCCGGCACCGACGGATGCGCCACCAGCACATGCGGTTGCGTGCCGAGCAGCGACACCGCGTAGAGATCGCGCAGCGGATCGTAGGGCAGCTTCGGGATGAGCGTCGCGTTGACGGCGTAGGCGAGATTCACAAACACCAGCGTGTGTCCGTCGGCTTGCGCCCTGGCTGCGAGATCAACGCCGATGACGGAGCCCGCGCCGGGCCGGTTGTCCACCACGATGGACTGACCCAAACGTTCGCCCAGCGAACCCGATACCGCGCGCGCAACAATGTCGACGCCACCGCCGGCGGGGTAGGGCACGATCAGGCGGATCGGGCGTTCGGGGTAGGGGCGCGTTTGCGCCAGCGCGTTGGTGTGGAGTGCGGCAGCGGTGATCATCGCCAGAGCAAGCGGCAGTGCATATCGTTTACAGAGCATCGTTTTTTGCATTGCGTCAGTGACAGCGGAAAAATTTTTATCCGCCATAGTATAGTGTGTTCGACGCAGCACCGGCGGCGCGGTCGAGGCCGTTTTTGCATTCGATCCGCCGCAACTCATCGAATCACATACACGCAAGGACAGTCATCATGTCGGACCCTTTGTATTTGCTCAGCGTCGCAGACGGCGTCGCCCTCGTCACGCTCAACCGCCCGCAGGCGATGAACTCGATCAACCGCGATCTGCGCCTGCAGTTGCTGGAACTCTTCCCGGCGCTCGATCTGCGCGACGACGTCAATGTGATCGTCCTCACCGGGGCGGGCGACAAGGCCTTCTGCACCGGCGCCGATCTGAAGGAGCGCTCCTCGCGCACCACCGCCGACATGGTGCACGACCGCCATTACGTGATTCCAAAGTTCACCGTCGCGGTGGCGAGTGTCAGCAAGCCGGTGATTGCCGCCGTCCAAGGTTATTGCATGGGCGGCGGATTCGAACTCGTGCTTCAGTGCGATATTTCCATCGTCGCCGACAATGCGATTTTCAGCCTGCCCGAAGTCACGCACGGATTTTTCCCCGGTGGCGGCGCCTGTCAGCGCCTGCCGCGCATTGTCGGTTATCAGAAAGCGAAGGAACTCATTCTCACCGGCCGCCGTTTTGATGCTAAAGAGGCGAAGGAACTCGGTATCGTCAATCAGATTGTGCCTGCCGACAAAGTGCTGGAAGAGGCGATGGCGATGGCAAAAAAAATCGCCGCCTATCCTTCGATGGGCGTGATCCAGGCCAAACGCGCGATGAACCAGTCGATGGAAACCGCACTGTCGCAGGGCCTGCGTTTTGATGATGAAGCGTGGATTGCCTGCATGCATTCGGATGCGTGGAAAGAAAAGCTTGGCGAGTTCGCGCGCAAGGAGCGCAAGTCCTAGGCATGCGGCCGCCGCGTCCATCGAAGCGGCTGGCGCGCTAGTCGTGACACAGCCTCCGGAAACCTTCGACTTCATCATCGTCGGCGCCGGCAGCGCTGGCTGTGTACTGGCGAACCGGCTGACAGCATCCGGCAAACATCGCGTGCTGCTGCTCGAAGCGGGGCCTAACAGCCGTCATCCGTGGTTGCGCATTCCATTGGGCTACGGCAAGCTTTTTACCGACAGGCGTTTCAACTGGTGTTACAACACCGAGCCGCAGGCCGACTGTCACGGCCGCAACATCGTCGCGCCGCGCGGCCGCGTCATCGGCGGTTCGAGTTCGATCAACGGCCTGATCTACATACGCGGCCAGCAGGAGGACTTCGATCAGTGGCGCGCGCTCGGCAATGTGGGCTGGGGCTTTGACGACGTGCTGCCGTACTTCCGAAAGTCCGAGGATAACGAGCGCGGTGCCGATACATGGCACGGCGCCGGCGGGCCGCTGGGTGTTTCCGATCTGCGCGACCGCCATCCGCTTGCCGTCGCATTTGTCGAGGCCGCGCAGCAGTGCGGCTATCCACGCAATACCGACTTCAACGGGGCGCAACAAGAGGGCGCAGGCTTTTATCAAACGACGACGCGCGGTGGCGTGCGTTCATCCACCGCCGTGGCCTATCTCGATCCGGTGCGCAAACGCAGCAATCTGAAGATCGTTTGCGCAGCGCTCACTACGCGAATTTTGTTCGAAGGGCGGCGCGCGACCGGCGTCGAATACGTGGTCGCCGGCGAAACGCGCAAGGCCATGGCCAACTTCGAGGTCATCGTTGCCGCGGGCGCGATCAATACGCCGCAGTTGTTGCAATTGTCGGGGCTGGGGCCGGCGGAACTGTTGCGTGAGCACGGCATCAAGGTTGTTGCCGATCTGCCCGGTGTCGGCGCCGACCTCAACGATCACTACTTCGCGCGCATCATTTTGCGTTGCAAAGAACCGCTGTCGCTCAACGATGCGGTGCGCCAGTGGCATCGTGGCGCCGCCGCCGTGCTGCGCTACGCGTTTTTTCGTCGCGGCTACTTTGCGATTCCAGCGCTGTCGGCAGGCTGTTTTCTCAAGGTGCTGCCGTCCGCCGCCACACCCGATGTCCAGGCCTCGCTCGCGCTCTACTCGGTGCAAAACATCGGCGAACAATTGCATCCGTTCTCCGGCGTCACTGCGGTGTGCACGCTGTTGCGCCCCGAAAGCCGCGGCCATGTGCGCATCAAGTCGGCCGACCCGCGCGCGGCACCGGCGATCCAGCCGAACTATCTTGCGGCGCAGAAAGACCGCGACACCCTGCTTGCCGGCCTGCGCGCCCTGCGCCGCATTGTGCAGTCACCCGCGCTGGCGCAACACATCGCCGAAGAAGTCGAGCCCGGCGCGGCCTGCGCGAGCGACGACGAGCTTGTCGATTACATCCGCCGGCGCGGCTCGACCGTCTACCACCCGGTCAGCACCTGCCGCATGGGGCGGGATGCACGTGCGGTGGTGGATGAACGTTTGCGCGTGCGCGGTTTTGCCGGCTTGCGCGTGATCGATGCATCGGTGATGCCGACACTGGTGTCGGGCAACACCAACGCCGCAACCATCATGATCGCCGAGAAGGGCGCTGAGATGGTGCAGGAAGATGCGGAGGCGGGCGGTTAGTCCGCGCGGATGTTCGCGCTGCGCACCAGTTGCCGGTAGCGTTCGACTTCGGTTTTGCCGAAATCGGAGAATTTCAGTGCACCACTAACTGACGGGATCTGTGTTTCCCTTTCCGGGTTGACCGAAATCAAAAGGGCTGCGTCCCCAAAGTTCTTTCAGTGTTTTCCCGCTTCTGCGTGGCGATTTGGCATAATGCCAGCTCTGAAAGCGGTGCATCGCCTGCGCAACCGCGCATCGCCGCACATAAAAAAACGTCAGTCACCGGAGGAAGATCCGCCATGAAAGAACTCACCCGTCGCCAGATGCTGGTCGGCACGGCCGCTGCTGCGGTCGCCGCAACCGTTCCACTCATTGCCGCTGCGCCGGCGCGCGCCGCGGCGCCGCAGTTCGGCAAGCAGGCGCCCGGTTTCTACCGCTATAAACTCGGCAGCTTCGAGATCACCGTCGTCACCGATGGCAAGAGCCGCGTGCCAATCACCGACGCGTTTGTGACGAACGCGAGCAAGGACGAGGTGAAGGCAGCGCTGGCCGCTTTGTTCATGGACACCGAAATTTTCTACGGGCCGTACAACCCGATCGTCGTCAACACCGGCACCAATCTCGCCGTCATCGACACCGGCAACGGTGAGGCCGCCTACCAAAGCACCAAGGGCCTCAATGGCCAGTTGCTGATCAATCTGGCTGCGGCCGGCATTGATGCGGCGGCCATCGACAGCGTGGTGATTTCGCATTTTCACGGCGACCATATCAATGGTCTGCTCAAGGCCGACAACACGCTGGCGTTTCCCAACGCGAAGATTTACGTGCCTGCCCCCGAGTACCGTTACTGGATGAGCGACGACGAAATGAAGCGCGCCGCCTCGCCGCGCATCGACCTGTTGTTCAAGAACGTGCGTCGTGTGATGAGCGGCGAAGTCCTGAAACGCCTGAGCCAGTACGAATGGGGTGCGGAGATCATTCCCGGCATCACCGCTGTCGCCACACCCGGTCAGTCGCCCGGCCACACCTCGCATATCGTCGCCTCGGGCAACAGCAAGGTGTTCGTGCATGCCGACGTCACGCATGCGCCCTACCTGTTTGTGCGCAATCCGGGGTGGCACCCGTTCTACGATCACGATCCGGTGAAATCCGAAGAGACGCGGCGCAAAGTGCTCGACATGCTGGCCAGCAGCAGGATGCTGGTGCAGGGTTATCACTTTCCGTTCCCGGGTGTGGCGCACATTGAAAAGACGACGACCGGTTACCGGGAAATTCCGGTGCAATGGGATCCGTTGATTTAATTGCAACCGCACACGCCTGAAATTCCGCTGTTAATAACCATGAAAAGAGCAGCCGCATGATGATCGTTGATTCACAGGTCCATATCTGGGCGGCCGATACACCTGAGCGGCCGTGGCCGCCGATTGTCGACCCGACGCAAAGCCGGCCGCACAAGCCGCAACCGATCACCACCGCCGACATGCTGCGCGAGATGGATGCTGCGGGCGTTAACCGCGCCTTGATCGCACCACCGGTGTGGGAGGGCGTGCGCAACGATCTCGCGCTGGCCGCGGCGCGCGATTATCCGGAGCGCTTTGCGGTGATGGGGCGTGTTGATTTGAACAATCCGGCCTCGCGTGATCTGCTGCCGACGTGGAAGCAGCAGCCGGGCATGCTGGGTTTGCGCTACGCATTGGGTCGGCCGCTGGTGCGTCCGCTGCTGATCGAAGGGCGCATCGACTGGTTGTGGCCAGCCGCCGAAAAAGCGGGGCTGCCCCTAATGCTGTTTCCGCTGGCCTCCGATTTGCATTTGTTCGACCGCATCGCCGAGCAGCATCCGAACCTGAAAATCACGATCGACCATCTGGCGCTCGGGCGCGGCAAGGACGACGTTGCGTTCAAGGAATTCGATCTGCTGCTGCCGCTGGCCAAACGTCCAAACATCTCGGTGAAGGTGAGTTGCCTGCCGTTGTATACGACGGATGCCTACCCGTACAAACGGCTGCATCCCTATGTGCGCCGCATATACGATGCCTTCGGCCCCAAGCGCATGTTCTGGGGCAGCGATCTTTCGCGGCTCGAATGCACTTACCGCGAATCGGTCACCATGTTCACCGAAGAAATGCCCTGGCTCTCGGCCACTGACATGGAATGGATCATGGGTCGTGGCGTGTGCGAGTGGGTCGGCTGGAAGCTCTAGCTGCAACGATGAGAAAGATTCCGGCAGGCCCATTGCGGTTACTCGCGGCCGCCGTTGCCGCATGTTTTGCGCACGCCGCTGTGGCGGCGCAGCCTGCGGACACTTATCCGGCGAAGCCGATACGCCTGATCGTACCGCAGCCGCCCAACGGCACCGTCGACATGCTGGCACGCATGGTCGCGCAAAAACTTGCTGAAGTGCTGCGGCAACAGGTGGTGGTCGACAATCGTGGCGGTGCCAGCGGCACCATCGGCAGCGATATGGTGGCAAAAGCCCCCGCCGATGGTTACACGCTGCTGATGACCATGACCTCGCACACCACGACGCCGAGCATGTATTCAAAACTGCCCTATGACGCGATCAAGGATTTTGCGCCGATTTCGATGGTGACTTCCGCGGCGCTGGTGCTGGTGGTGCATCCGTCGCTGCCGGTGCATAACATCAAGGAACTGGTGGCGTACGCGAAGACGCGTTCGGGCCAGCTCAACTTTACGTCGGCAGCACTCGGCAGTGGCGGCCATCTCGGCGGCGAGCTGCTGAAGAACATGACCGGCATGGCGGCAACACACGTGCCGTACCGCGGCACCGGGCCTGCGCTGATTGCGCTGATGTCCAATGAAGTGCAGTTCATGATTGCCGGGTTGCTGCCGGCGATGGCGCAGGTGAAAGTGAACCGTCTGCGCGCCATCGCCGTAACGAGTGCCAAGCGCAGCAGCTTCATTCCCGAACTGCCGACGGTGGCGGAGCAGGGCTTTCCCGGCTTCGAGGTGGTGGGTTGGTATGGCGCGCTCGCACCGGCGGGCACCTCGCCCGCGGTCGTCAATAAACTCCACGCTGAAATCGTCAAGATACTCGCGCAGCCTGAAATCAAAGACCGCATCGCGGGTGAGGGCGCCGAGGTGGTCGGCAGCACGCCGGCGGAATTCACCGCTTTTCTAAAAGCGGACATCGCGCGCTGGGCACCGCTGATCAAGCAGTCCGGCGCGAAGCTCGATTAGAAAAGTTTCGCCCGCATTTACACCACAACAGAATTCAACCGCGATCGGGCCGCCGTGTTACCGCGCTGATCCGGTTGCTTCCCCAAAACAAAGAGCCCGGCCAAAGCCGGGCTCTTTCCTTACTGCGACTGCTTATTTCTTGCTGTCGCCCTTCTTGTCGCCACCTTTGGCGTCACTCTTGCCCTTGTTGTCGTGGTCTTTCTTCGACGCCTTGGCTTTGGCCGGCGCGGCGGGTGTCGCCGGTGTTGCCGCGGTTGCCGGGGTTGCTTTAGCGGCTTCCGCCGTCTTCGCAGGCGTGGCGGCTGTTGCCGGCACGGCCGGCGTCGCCTTCGCCGCTTCCGGTGCTTTTGCCGGCGCTTGTGCCAGCGCGATGGAACTGAATGCGAGTGCAGCAGCGATTGCAATGATGCTCTTCATAAGTCCTCCGGTAGTTGCGTTGAAATGAAATCGGTTGCGCTTCCATCAACGCCCGCGATCCGCAACGGTTGACGTTGCGCGGCGCGCCTGCAAAAAAATTCACGATCGATGTTGTCGGCGCGATGCCTACGCATGCGTTATGTGCACTAGTTCCTGTGAGGTGCGGTGCAGGCAGCGTAAAAAACGTAAGCATTTGTAAGTGCACTCGCAAACGCAGCCCCTGAGGGGCGTAATGTTATTCAGCATTTTCAGAAGGAGGTGTCCCATGTCCGAATCAACCGGCAAATTGAACCCACTGGTGGCGACCGCTTCAGTTGCATTAATCATATTCAGCGTGGTCGGCGTTGGTGTGATGACGGGGCTGATCCCGAGTTCGCGCTCGGCGAACGATGCACGCACTGCGGCTGAGACCAAGGTGGTGGCCGCCGCCGATGAGAAAACAGCCACCGCGCCCGTCGTCAAAGCGGCACCCGCGCCGGTGCACAAACCGGCGGCACCAGCTGTGCACAAGCGCGCGCCCGACACCGGGGCCAGTCAACAGCCTGTGCAGGTGGCTGCCAACGAGCGCACCGGCAGCGCTCCGGCAACACCGCCCGCCGCACGCATCTGTGCCGAATGCGGTGTGATCGATGCCATCAATGTGACCGACAAGAAAGGCGATGGCAGCGGGCTGGGTGCGGTGGGTGGTGCCGTCGTCGGCGGGCTCCTCGGCAATCAGATCGGCCGCGGCAACGGCAATACGGCGGCGACGGTCGTCGGCGCCGTTGGCGGTGCGGTGGCCGGCAATGAAGTCGAGAAGCGGGTGAAAACGACCAAGGAATACCACGTGACCGTGCGCATGGACGATGGCGGAACGCGCAGCTTTACTTTTACCAACGATCCCGCCTACGTCGTTGGCGAGAAGATCAAGGTGATCGACGGCAGGCTCGTCAGGAGTTGACCATAGTTTTTACGGCGTCGGAATCGGTCATTCAGCATCGATTCCGGCGCATTGCCTGAAGCCGGCTACGCTGGAGCAGCCAGCAGCATTGCAGTAAAGTCGGGATTCGCCCCGCACAAAAAATGTCTCCCCGTGCGGGGCGTTTCATTTTTGCGATCGGCTTATGGCAAACAATTATCCGCATCGACGCCGCATTGTTTTTGCGACTGTATTGGCATTGCCGCTGTGCACGGCGGGACAAGCCGCTTATGCCGCGGAAACGCAGGGCTATCCCGCGCGCCCGATCCGTCTCATCGCGCCATCAACGGCCGGGGGCGGCGGCGTTGATCTCTATGCGCGCCTGATCGGCAAAAAACTCACCGATGCCTGGGGCCAGCAGGTCATTGTCGATAACCGCCCGGGTGCGGGCATGTCGCTCGGCGCACTGGTGGTCGCCAGGGCGCCGGCCGACGGTTACACGCTGCTGATGGGGCACCCCAATTCGCTGACGGTGGGCCCGGCGCTGCGCGCCAAGAGCAGCTATGACCCGGTGAACGATTTCGCGCCGATCACGCTGCTGATGAAAGCGCCGTCGATGCTCTCGGTGCATTCATCGTCCGCCATCACATCGGTGCAGGAGTTGATCACGGCGGCGAAGAAACGTCCTGGGGAACTGACCTACGGCACCTCGGGCACCGGCAGTGTCGGCAACATGATTGGCGAGCTTCTGAGTCAGCGCGCATCCATCAAACTGGTGCACGTGCCGTATAAAGGCGCCGGGCCGGCGCTGCTCGATCTGGGCGCCAATCGCCTGGTGTTCGTTTCGTCCTCGCTGGTATCGCAGATCGCTTTCGTCAAAGACGGCAGGATTCTGGCAATCGCCACCACCGGTGCGAAGCGCACGCGGCTCACCCCCAACGTGCCGACCGTGTTCGAAGCGGGGGTTGCCGATTTTGACGTGACCGCCTGGCACGCCGTGCTCGCCCCCGCGAAAACGCCGCCGGATGTCATCGCGAAACTCAATCGCGAACTGGTCCGCATCCTGGCACTGCCCGACGTGCAGGAAACACTGCTGATGGAGGGCGGAGAAATCACGCCAACCACGCCGCAGGCATTCGCCGCCTTGATCCGCAGTGAACTTCAAATGTGGACGCAGGTGGTGAAGCAGGCGGGCATTGCGCTTGAATAGCCGGAGCAGCCGGATTCGCAGGGTTGCGGCCTGCAGGCACTGCGTGACACGCCAGATGATGAGGTATGGAAAGCGCTTATATAACTCATAAAAATGCATTATAGTGAGCTATAGAAAAAGGCGCTATAACTCATGGTTTGGAACTGGCAAAAAGACGACTGGCCACAATTTACCTATAAGAAATCAGCGCTTGCTGATCTGGAAGCGCGGTTTTTGCGCCAATCCGGCGTCTTTCTCGGCGCATTGAAGCACGTAGGGGTGGGGGACAAAAATGCCCTGATTGTCGATCTCATGTGCACGGAAGCGCTGAAAACCTCCGAGATCGAAGGGGAAATCCTCAGCCGGGACAGCCTGCAATCCTCATTCCGGCGCAACTTCGGGCTGGATGACAAACGCGGGAAAATCCCGCCTGCCGAGCAGGGCGTCGCAGAAATGATGGTCGATTTATACAAGACCTTCGGCCAACCCCTCTCGCACGCGCAAATTTTTGCATGGCACAAAATGTTGATGAAGGGGCGCCGGGATCTGCATAAGATCGGCGCCTACAGAACGCATGCGGAACCCATGCAAGTCGTGTCGGGCGCCGTCCATAAGCCCAAAGTGCATTTCGAGGCGCCCCCATCGAAGGCCATGCATCGCGAGATGACGCGATTGATCCATTGGTTGAACGATACGGCGCCCGGGGGTAAAAATCCCATGCCTGCGCTCACCCGCGCCGGCGTCGCGCATCTGCATTTTGTCTGCATCCATCCCTTTGAGGACGGCAATGGTCGCATCGGGCGTGCGCTCGCAGAAAAAACGTTGTCGCAAAGCCTGGGGCAGCCCACGTTGATTGCGCTGTCGCATGAAATTCAGGAACGCAAAAAAGTCTATTACGAAAGTCTCGAGAATAATAACAAGGGCAATGAAATTACCGACTGGCTCGTCTATTTTGCCAAGACCGTCCTCGGCGCACAGGGATATACCCAAAGGCTGATCGATTTCCTGATCGGAAAAACCATCCTTTACGCAAAATTGCGCGGCAAATTAAATTCCCGCCAGGAAAAAGTCATCGCCCGCCTGTTCCGTGAAGGGCCGGCGGGCTTCATAGGCGGGCTTAGTGCAGAAAAATACATCGGCATCGCCAAAACATCCCGCGCGACGGCCACCAGAGACTTGCAGGATCTGGTTGAAAAAGGTGCGCTGCGCAAGACGGGGGAACTGAAACATACCCGGTATTGGCTTACCGTCGATGCGTAAACGTGCTGCATCCGTGTATTGTTTTGGTTTTTCGCAACGCGGTTGATTGCCCGCGTCGGCGGGTTGCTGACGGTGTTTAAATTCGCAGTCTGGTTCGTCGTAAACAGCGCCATGTGTCCTTAAGGTGTAGCATCATCAAACCTGCGTGGTGCCCGCTCGTCATATCGGCGGCACCGCGCGCGGACATAAACCAATAAGCCTAAAAGGGCACCACCAGGAGGAGTCGCCATGAAATTGCTTCGTCAAAAATTGGGCGTAGTCGCCGCGCTGTGCACCGCCGCCGCTGTGACCTTGTTGATCAGCTGCAGCAGCACCAACAGTAATTGGGTCGATCCAGCCAATCCGAGCGATCAGTTGATCACCGGTCCCTATAAAGTGGACCCGACCTGGCCCAAGCCACTGGCCGAATCGTTTCCGGAAGAGAAGGGCTGGACGTGGGGCGCGGTGCAGGGTGTGTTCGTGCAGAATCCGGACCGCATCTTTGTAGTGATGCGCGGCGAGTTGCCCGACCTCACCAACGCGAAGAAGAAAGTCGTCGAGATCGAAACCGCGCACGGCACCATGGCGCGCGTCGAAGTGCCGGGCCGCGGCATGTATTCGCGCAACGCTTCTGTCGGCGCGTATTCAAGCCCGGGTGAGGCCACCGACGCTTACATGGGTGAAGAAAACAAGGACTACCGCTGGAAACACATCATCACCGTCTACGACAGCAAGGGCAATGTGAAAGAAGCGTGGACGCAGTGGGACGATCTGTTCCGCCCGGCGAACCCGAAAGTGCTGTCGCAGGGCCGCGTGCATAAAATTCTGATCAGCCCCTATGACCCTGAAAAACGCGTGTGGGCGATCGACGATGGCCATCAGGTCATCCGCATCTTCAGCAACGACGGCAAGAAACTGCTGCAGACCATCGGTACACTCGACACCACCACCGAGCGCAACGGCAAGCTCACCGGCAACACCGGCCGCCCGTCGCTGACGAAAAAAACCGGCCCCGCGCACCTGACCTTCGGCCGCCAGACCGACATTGCGTGGCTGCCCGACGGCACCTTCTTCGTCACCGACGGTTACGAAGAAACGCGCGTGGTGAAATTCGACAAGGACGGCAAGTTCCTGATGGCGTGGGGCGAGCGCGGCGAGAACGGCAAGGAGACGCGGCCCAATTACTTCAACACCGTGCACGGCATCGCCATCGACGACCAGCGCCGCATCTACGTCAACGACCGCGGCAACCGCCGCATCCAGGTCTTCGATGAGTTCGGCAAGTTCCTGAGCCAATGGAACCTCGGCGACGGCCCCACCGCCACGTACCACATCTGGATGTCGGCCGACCAGCACCTGTGGATGTCCGACGGCCACGGCAACTTCAAGTTCTACAAATACGATCTCAACGGCAAGCGCCTCTTCTCATGGGGCACCATGATGCCCGAGGCCGGTGGCCTGTGGGGCACGCACCAGTTCGGCGTCGATCAGAACAACAATCTCTACACCGCCGAAGTGTGGGGCGGCCGGCCGCAGAAGTTCGTGCCGCGCGCGGGCGCCGATCCGGCGTTGCTGGTGGGGCAGCCGGTGCGCGGGGCTTGGAGCAACTGAATGATAAAAGCAGGATTGAGGATTCAGTTCGTGGCGTGGGCAGCTTCGCTGCCCACGCGTTCAGCATTCGCATTACAAATTTGACGCGGGCAACAAAGTTGCCCACCCTACAAACTGTGAAACCTATAAACCTCCACCTGTTATTCGCGCTCAACGCCGCATTCGCCACAAGCGGAACTGCGCTTGCACAGACCTACCCCGACAAACCCGTGCGCGTCATCGTGCCCGCGCCCGCGGGCGGCGCACTCGATGTGGTGGCGCGCCAGTTCATGCAAAAGCTCGGTGAAACGCTGGGCGCGCAATTTGTCGTTGATAACCGCGGTGGCGGCAATGGGTCGATCGGCGCGGAAACGGTCGCGCGCGCGCCGGCCGATGGTTATACGCTGCTGTTCGCTTCATCGAGCGTGCTGTCGATCAATCCGCACCTTGGCGCGAAGACGGCTTACCACGTGCTGAAGAGCTTCGCGCCGGTGATTCTGATCGGCTATTCGCCCAACGTCCTTGTCGTGCATCCCTCGCTGCCGGTGGCGAACGTGAGGCAGTTCATCGCAATCGCCAAAGCCAAGCCGGGTGCGCTGGCTTTCGCGTCGAATGGCGCGGGTTCATTGAGCCATCTCACCGGCGCGTTGTTTATGCAACAGGCCGGCGTCAACCTGCTGCATGTGCCGTACCGCGGCGCTGCACCCGCCGTCATCGATACGGTTGCGGGGCACGTGTCCGTGTTGTTCGCGGCGTATGGCAGCGTGTCGGGGCAAATGCAGTCCGGCAAACTGAAAGCGCTCGCGGTGACGAGCGCCAAACGCATCAGCGCGGCCCCCAATCTGCCGACGGTTGCCGAATCCGGATTGCCCGGCTTCGATTCAACGCAGTGGTGGGGCGCTTACGGCCCCGCCGGCATGAGTGCCGACATCGTCAACCGCCTCAATCGAGAACTGAATGTGATTCTCGCTACCGCCGACACGCGCAAGCGCCTCGCCACCGACGGCGCCGATCCGGCCGGCGGCACGCCCGCCGACCTCGCAGCACATCACAAGTCGGACTTTGAACGCTGGCAAAAAGTGATACAGGACGCCGGCATCAAGGGCGAGTAGCAGCATCAAGCTCGTTGGGCGTGTGGCATGGCAGGCACGTTGGGATATGATGATTGACATGCGGCGCAATGCGCTGCGCTTATTGCGCCCTACTCTGCTACGCCACTGCCCACGTTGCCAGGCCGCGGCAATTGCAGAAGGTCCCTGCCCCCGCGGAGCGGGGGAAGGACAGGATGGGGGCAAGCCAGCTGTTCGTAGGGTGGGCAGCTTTGCTGCCCACGGGTTCAGCTACTATCTGGTCAAAGTGTACGTGGGCAACAAGTTGCCCACCCTACTGAACTGCCAGACAGCTCGCCCCTGTCGTGTCGTAGCAGGTCCCTGCCCCCGCAAAGCGGGGGAAGGACAGGATGGGGGCGCGCCGGTGGTGTGAATCACGTGGTCAACAAAAAACAAGAACCAGATTCGAATTTTAAGTTTGCCGTTGTCTGCAGGAAAAAGGAGATTTCGTGGCGGAATTGAAAATACTCGGCGCAGGCCCGGTCAAGCGCGGCGTGACGCAAGTCGCGGCGCTGTTCGAAAAAAGCAGCGGCCATCGCGTCGTGGTCGAGTTTGTCGGGGCGCCGCTGGTGCGCGACCGCATCCTCGCCGGCGAGGCGGTGGATGTGGCGATCGTGCCGGCCGCGACGATGGACGAGTTTGTGGCCGGGGGCAAGGTGGCGGCGGAGTCGCGCGCGGTGCTCGGGCGCTCGCGCATGGGGCTGGCGATGCGCAAGGGCGCCACGGCGTCTGATCTGTCAACGGCAGAGGCCTTTCGCCAGGCCGTCGCCGCGGCTGACGCTGTGGTCGTGAACGTCGCCTCCAGCGGCAACTACGTGGTGAAGCTCATCGAGAAACTCGGTTTCAGCGCTGAACAAAAATCCATCCGCCAGCCGGATGCTGTGAAGGTCATGGATTACGTCGCCACGTCTGCGAAGAACCTGCTGGGCGCCGGGCAACTGCCGGAAATCCGCGAACTGATCGACAAGGGTGTCGCGATCGCGCTGGCCGGCGCGCTGCCGGACGAACTGCAAAGCATCACTGCCTATGACGCGGCGGTGCCGAAAGCCAGTGCGAATGCAGGCGTGGCGGCGGCGTTCACTGCATTTTTTGCCTCGCCTGCGGCGCGTGCGGCGATGGCGGCTACCGGCATTGACTGACTGATGTTATGAGGGCTGGGTTCGATTAATTCGTCAGCCCGGTAGGGTGGGCAACTTGTTGCCCACGCGGAATGTAAATTAACGGGGCCGGGCCGCATAAATTTCCTGGCCCAACCCAAGCCGACGCGAACCCCGGTTACTTTTTCTTCGGCGCTGCGTTGCCGCTTTGCTTGCGCGAACGTTCGATCAGAGCATCGCTGATCGTGAGAACCTGCCCCAGCGACTTGATGTTGTCTGTGAGCACTACGTACTTGCCGTTGACGGCCATCGCCGGCACGCCGTCGATCTTGTAACCGTCGCTGAGCTGGGAGGCGCGCTTCAGATTGGTTTCGACGCCAAACGAGTGGTAGGCGGCGGCGAATTTTTTCGTGTCTACACCTTGTTTGCCGAGCCAGGTGGTCAGCTCCGCCTCGTCCGTCACCCTGAGTTTCGCGCCGGTGTGCACGGCGTCGAACAACGCGGTGTGCAGGCGTTGCTCTTCGCCGATCGCCTCAAGCGCGTAGAAGGCGCGTGCGGCCTTCGCATAATCGTCACTGAACATCGCCGGAATGCGGCGGAATTGCACGTCCTTGGGCAGCTTGTTCACCCAGGGCATGAGAACCGCGTCGAAGCTGTAGCAATGCGGGCACAGGTAGGAAAAGAATTCGACGACCTCGATCCTGCCGGCCGATTCCGTCGGCTGGGCTGTGCCGAGCTCGCGATAATCAACGCCCACCTTCGACTGGGCTTGCGCAATACCAGTGGCCAGGATGATGGCCAATCCAATGACTAACTGCTTCAGCATTTCATGCTCCTCATTGTTTTGTTTTGCATGGATTGATTTTAATCTTATCAGCGATTGCGGTCTGATCTGAACGGCCTTAATTAGTTCGTAGAATATACGGGGGCGGAGTAATCACCTCGATTCTCAACCATCTAACCGGTCATTTCGAAACCGGCGCAAAATCACGCTGCGTCGTCAATCCTTGGAGAATTACACACATGGAGAGGCCACGGTTGCAGAATTAAAAGGGCAAAGTTCGATATCTAGCTCATCCGCAATATTCAGGGGGATTTCACGTGTCGCATAAAAAAATCATACGCGTCTATACCGGTGACGACAGCCGCTCGCACTTCGAGGATTTGGTCGTGCCAATGAATGAAATGATACTCGGCGAACGTATTTCGCTGCGATCCGAAATGCTTCCGGTGGCGGGCCTGTCATTTCGCGAGAACCCGCTCGGCCGCTCCGAGGAATTTCATTGCCCCAAAAAGCGCCAATTCGTGATTACGCTGTTTGGCGCGGTGGAGATCAGGTGCGGCGGCGGCAAACGCTGCTTTGGTCCGGGTGACGTGTTGTTTGCCGAAGACCTCACCGGCGAAGGCCATGCCAACCGCGAATTGCTGGGCCCGCGCCAGAGCCTGATTATCCCGGTGCCCGATGACTTCGACATCCGGCGCTGGGCGATCGCGCCGTGAGGGCTGCGAGTAAAGAATCAGTCGGTAGGGTGGGCAGCTTTGCTGCCCACGCGTTCAGTATTTAGCAGGCCGAAGTTCGCGTGGGCAACAAGTTGCCCACCCTACTGTGCTGTTCCGGGTGATAGCGCCATGAGGGCTGCGCGTAAATAATCAGAGGGCGGGCCGCAACTGTTCCAGACCTGTGTTTTAAGGTATCGTGTTCCTGCAGTTATTACACCAAAAAACGGAGGAGTCCAATGTCATCGTATTCAACAGGTTTGAAGGCTGTCACTCTGGCGCTGGGGTTGGTTGCAGGCGCTGTATCAACGGGCGCGTTTGCGCAGGGCGTGGTTAACCGGCCGCAAATCTCGGCTGCGTTGGCGAACGAACTGGTCGGCGACGCGGTCGCGATTTGTGCCAAGCAGGGCTACAAGGTGTGGGCAGTGGTCGTCAATCTCGACGGCACGCGCCAGGCCCTGCTACGCGGCGACGGCGCGCCGATCCACTCGCAGGACAATTCCTATTACAAGGCCTACACGGCGGCCTCGCTCACGCTGGGCCGCAACGAGAGCAGCACCAAAGAAATGTATGACCGCGTGGCCAAGGCGCCAGCATCCACGGTGCCGACGGCGCAACTGCCCAACGTCACGCTGGCGCAGGGCGCCATCGTGATCCGGTCCGGCGGGCAGATCATCGGTGCGATCGGCGTCAGTGGCGCACCGGGCGGGCAGTATGACGAAGCCTGCGCGCGCGAAGCGTTGGCCAAGATTGAGAGCAGGCTGAAGTAACGCTGGCTGTATCGCCGCATCAAGCAAGGGGGCCGCTTCGATTAAGTGCGGGTGTATTAATCGAACTCGGCCCCTTTGAATTTCTGACCTATCCTATAAACGGGGCCCGACTACCGGCATCCGTTCAACCCCGATACATTCGTTGCCAACCACCAGACCGAAAAGACCACTAATCCCGTGAAGATCACCAAAATAGAAACCATCGTCATAAAAATGCCCATGCTCATCGAGGGCAACGCTGTGCCGCATCCGGGCGGGCGCCCGATGACCGCGGTGGAAGTGTTGCTGCTGCGCGTCGATACCGACGAAGGCGTGAGCGGCTGGGGCGAGGCCTCGGCGAACCGCTTGTTGGCGGCGACGAAGACGGCCATCGATACCTTGATCGCGCCCATGTGCATCGGCCGCGATCCGACGGCGATCACCGATATCGCCAATCACATCGAGCGCACGCTCGGCGGCAGCGGGCGCAGCAGCGTGTCGCGTTACGCGATGTCGGCGATCGACATTGCGTTGTGGGACATCGCCGGCAAAATTGCCGGGTTGCCCTTGTATCGTTTGCTTGGCGGTTCGCTGCGCCGCGATCTGCCCGGATATTGCAGTCTGTTGCGCTACAGTGAGCCGGCCACGGTCGCGCGCTTTACCGAGCGCGGACTGAAGCGCGGTTACCGCCATATCAAGCTGCATGAGATCACCTATCCCGCGATCAAGGCCGGGCGCGATGCCGCCGGCGCAGAGATTCCGCTGATGGTGGACGTCAATTGCGCATGGTCGGTCGATGATGCAATCAAGATGGCGCACAAACTCGAGCCGCTTGACCTCAAATGGATTGAAGAACCGGTGTGGCCGCCGGAAAACTTCGCCGGCATTGCGCGCGCGCGGCATGAGGGCGGGGTCGCCACCGCCGCCGGCGAAAATTCGACCTTCAGTGATTTCTACGGCATGTTTCAGGCCGGCTCGCTGAATTACGCGCAGCCCAGCGTTGCGCGCGTCGGCGGCATCACGCAGTTTCGCAAGGTGCTGGCACTGGCCGAGGCGTTCGGCGTGGAAGTGGTGCCGCATTCGGCCTACTTCGGGCCGGGCCTGATTGCGACGCTGCACTGCGCGGCGGCGATGCAGACCGAAACGATCGTCGAGCGTTATGACATCGACTTCGCCGTCACCCCGCTGCACGCTGCAATCAATCCGGTCAACGGCCGCTTCAGTGTGCCGCAGGGGCCGGGGTTGGGCATAGATCCCGATCCGGCGGTGATCGAGAAGTTGCGCATTGCCTGAGGCGTGGCGTTCAGCAAGCAAATGCGCCACGCCTGCTATTTTTCCAATCGGGCGATGCGAAACTCTCGCGATTTGATATTGGGAGCACAGGATGGATCTGGGCATCACGGGTAAAAAAGCGATCGTCTGCGCGGCCAGCAAGGGGTTGGGCAAAGCCTGTGCGCTGTCGCTGGCGAAGAACGGCGTCGATCTGGTGATCAACGCGCGCACCGCCAGCGAACTCGAAGCGGCGGCAGTGGAGATCCGCGCCGCCACCGGCCGCACGGTGACGACGGTGGCCGCCGACATCGCTACCAAAGAGGGGCGCGCCAAAGTGCTGGCGGCCTGCCCGTCGCCGGACATCCTCATCAACAACGCCGGCGGCCCGCCGCGCGGCGATTTTGCCGAATGGGATGAAGAGGCCTGGATGCAGGCGGTGAACCTCAGCATGATCGCGCCCCTCATGCTGATCAAGGCGGTGGTGGACGGCATGTGCGCGCGCAACTTCGGCCGTATCGTCAACATCACTTCTGGCACGGTGAAGCTGCCGCTGCCCGATCACGCGCTCTCGCAAGGCCCGCGCGCCGGCCTCACCGCCGCGTGCGCCGGCCTCGCGCGCCAGGTTGCACGGCACAACGTCACGATCAATGGCCTGCTGCCCGGCCAGCATCTGACCGAGCGCATGCAAAGCGGTTTGCTCGAAACGGCGCGCAGAACCGGCAAGTCACGGGAAGAACTGATTGCGAAGCGTGTGGCGGACATACCCGCCGGCCGCGTGGGAGACCCCTTCGAATTCGGCGAGGCCTGCGCCTTTCTGTGCTCGGCGCATTCGGGTTACATCGTCGGGCAGAATTTGTTGCTGGACGGCGGACGGTTTAATTCGACGCTGGGCTAGTGCGGAGAAAAGCCGGCAGCGGCAGTCGCGATTTGTTTCGGATTAAGCGCGATCTGTTGCGCAGTTTTCCGATCAGGAAAATCGCTGCCAGTGCAGCGGTGATGCGCGGAAGCATGACGATGCGGGAAACCCGATGAGGCTGCCGAAACTGGATTGCAGCGAAATGACGTCGCGCCAGCGCGAGGCGTACGACAGGCACGCTTGAAAAGCGCAAACGCGTGTCCTAGGGCAGCTTGTTCACCCACGGCGCGAGGACCGGTTCGAATCCGTAGGTTGTGCCGAGCCAAGCTCGCGGTAATCGACGCCTGCCTTCGGCTGGGCCAGAGCAAAACCCGTGGCCAGGGCCATGGCCAATCCCACTACAAATCGCTTCAGCGATTTATGCTTCCGGTTCTGCCCCGCATTCGGCGCGTGGCGAGGTTCTCAATACGCAATCGACGCCGCAGAGCACGCATATCGTGTACGATCGTCCCGCAAGCATAAATACACAATCCCACAGGTAAAGAGGAGCATCCCCGATGGCGATCATTGATTCACAGGTCCATGTTTACGACGCGAACACGCCGAAACGGCCCTGGCACAGCGTGCCGAACTGGCCCCCGCACGTCACCGGCGACGAGATGGTGGCGGCGATGGACAAGCTTGGCGTCGACGGCGCAATTTTTATTTCGTCGTTTTCGATGTACCAGTACGACGCCAGTTACACGCTGGAAGTGCAGCGCGCGCATCCCGGCCGTTTCGCTCTCGTCAAGCCTGTCGATCCTCATGACCCCGCTGCGGCCGATGTCATCGCCGACTGGAAGAAGACGCCGGGCACGGTCGGCATCCGCGTCATCGTGACGAACGAACCGGGGCGCGAAATAAAAGATCCCGGCGGTCTCGATCGCATCCTGCGCGCAGCGGTCAAGCACGACTTTCCGGTCAATATTCTGTTATGGGGCAACGTGGAGGCGGGCACCGCGGTGATCGACCGCCATCCCGATACGCGATTCATCGTCGACCATCTCGGTCTCGTGCAGCCGCGCACGCCCGAGACGCGCGCCGCCGAGCCGTGGGCCGAGTTGCCGAAGATACTCGAACTCGCCAAACGCCCGAATGCGGTGATCAAAATCAGCGGCGCCTGCACGCTGTCGCAAAAGCCGTATCCCTACCCGGACATTTGGGACCCGCTCGCGCGCGTGTTCGACGCGTGGGGATTCGAGCGCTGCCTGTGGGGCACCGACTGGACGCGCGCCTTCGCGGTCTGCAACTACGAACAGGCCGTCGAACCTTTCCGTTTGACCGACCGCCTGAGCGACAGCGAACGCGCGATGCTGATGGGTGGCGCGACCGCCAAGGCGTATGGCTGGTCGCCGAAGAAGGGCTAGGTTATTCACACAGATCGTAGGGTGGGCAGCTTCGCTGCCCACGCGTTCCGCGAGGATTGATTGAAGGTTCGCGTGGGCAACAAATTGCCCACCCTACCGCGCTGGTCGCCGAAGAAGGGCTAGTGTAGTGCTTTGTAATTAATGGAACTAAAAACGATTCGTCGAATCCATGAATTATGAGATTTACTTTGGGGACGGCGATGCGCGTGGCAAGTGCGATTGAACTGGACGACACGCAACGGGAGA
>CALQCM020000035.1 GCA_943329075.2 Chitinophaga pinensis
GCGTGCGTGTGCATGATCGATCTCCGTGTTGGTTGGTCCCAACACAGAGAAAAAACCGTTCATGCACACGCCGTTTCTCATCACCTTACATTCAACCTATTGATTTGTAAAGATCTTTAGTTCTAAAAGCCGGGGAAACATCAGCCCTGTCCCTCTCCCACAAGGGGAGAGGGGACCTGCCAATCGGCGCGGCGAAATTATTCTTCACGTATGCCGGCTTCGCGGATGAGCTTGCCCCATTTCGCCATTTCCGATTTCACCATCGCACCGAGTTCAGTCGGCGTGCTGCCGACGGTTTCGACGCCCGCGCCGGTGAAACGCGGCTTGATCTCACTGTCGTTCAAGCCGCGCGCAATGTCGCGGTTGAGCCGCGCGATGATGGCCGCGGGCGTTTTCAGCGGGGCGAAGACGCCGAACGGCGAAGTCGATTCGTATCCGGGCAGGCCTGACGCTGCGACGGTCGGCAGGCCCGGCACCAGAGCGGAGGGTTGCGCCGTGGTGACGGCGAGCGCGCGCAGCCGCCCGGCTTTGATGTGTTGCGTGGCGGAGCCGGCACTCGGGAACATCAACTGCACCTGTCCGGCGATCACCGCGTTCAGTGCCGGGCCGCTGCCTTTGTAAGGAATGCGCACGAGGTTGACGCCGGCCATGCTCTTGAAGAGCTCCGCGGCGAGATGCTGCGTCGAGCCGGTCGAGGCGCTCGAATAATTCAGTGCGCCGGGTTTGGCCTTGGCGAGGGCGACGAGTTCGGCGATGGTTTGTGCCGGCACGCCCGGATGCACGACGACGACGTTCGGCGTGCTCACCACCAGACTTACCGGCGCGTAATCGCGCACCGGATCGTAAGGCAGTTTGTCGCGCAGAAACGGCGACAGCCACAAGGGGCTGCCGTAGAGGATCAGCGTGTAGCCGTCGGGTGCAGCGTGTTTGGCGATTTCCGCGGCGATCATGCCACGGTTATCGACGACGACGCGCTGGCCGAGGTGAGTGCTCATGCCCTGTGCGACGAGGCGCGCGACGAAATCGCTGCCGCCGCCGGCTTCCGAGGTGAGCATGCGGATGGGTTTGTCGGGGTAGCTCTGCGCGTTGGCGCAGGGCATCAGTGCGGCTAGCGCGTAAACAATACCTTTTGCCACAGAGATCACAGCGGGCACCAAGGTGAATTTTGATGTGCCAAGGCTGTCGCGATTTCCGGACATTTTTCGCGTGGCAAATCTCTGTGTTCTCTGTGGCTTGCTTTTTCGGCTTCAGTCATCGCGTATACCCGAATCCTTGATTAGTTTGCCGAGCGTCGTCATCTCACTCTTGATCGCGGCACCAAATGCATCGGCGGTACCGGCGACGACTTCGGAGCCGGCGTTGAACAAACGCTCTTTCACTTCCGGCTGGTGCAATACCTTGACGATCTCGCGATTGAGGCGCTCGACCAACGCCGGCGGTGTTTTTGCGGGGGCCAATACGCCGAAGATTGCCACCGAGGCGTAACCGGGCACGCCGGCGTCGGCCACCGTCGGCAGGCCGGGCGCCAATGCCGATGGTTTCGCACTGGTGACGGCGAGTGCGCGCAGGCGACCCGATTGCACGTGCTGTGCGACGGCGAGTGACGCGCCGAACATCAGTTGCACCTGGCCGCCGACCAGATCGCTGATCGCCGGCGCGCCGCCTTTGTAGGGAATGCGCGTGAGGTTGACGCCGGCCATCGATTTGAAAAGCTCCGCGGCGAGATGGTTGGAAGTGCCGGCATTGCCGCTGGCGTAATTCAGATCGCCGGGTTTGGTTTTGGCCAGTGTGATGAGATCGCGCACTGATTTCACCGGTAGCGACGGGTGCACGACCAGAATGTTGGGTGTTGCGACCGCGAGTGTCACCGGCGTGAAATCGCGCACCGGATCGTAGGGCACGCGCGAACGCATGTAGGGCAGCAGCCACAGGGCGCTGCCGTTCAAATGCAGCGTATAGCCGTCGGGCGCGGCGCGCGACGCAATCTCCGCGGCGATGACGCCGCCTTCGCGGCCGTCAACCACCACCTGCTGGCCGAAAATGGCGGACAGGCCGTTGCCGATCAGGCGCGCGGCGAAATTGCTGCTGCCGGCCACACCGGAGACGACGAGGCGGATCGGGCGGTTGGGATAGGGCGCTTCGGCGGCGTGTACGTGACCGATAACAACGGAGAGCAGAAGTGCGTAGCCCGGAAGAAGCGCAGCGTATTCCGGGAGGCATATACGCGTGGGCAACAAGTTGCCCGCCCTGCGCGCAGGCTGGATTCCCGCTTTCGCGGGAATGACGGTTTTGGTTGTGCAACGCATTTTCATTGGTTTGTGCGCAGTTGATTCAGCGTTTGCCGAACTCCGAGCCCGGCCCCAGATATTGTCGTATGAGTTTGACGGTTTCGCGCGCGATGCGTGTCACCGGCCGTTGCGTCGAGACTGCCACTTTGAGTGAACGCTTGAGGCGGGGTGCGACGATTTCATTGAGCTGCAGCGTCTTCGCGAAGCCGCTGCGTTTAAGCGAGAAGTCCGGCAGGATGGTGTAGCCGTGGCCGAGCTGCACGAGTTCGAGTATGAACGAAGCGCCATCGACCTCGAGCACCACGTTCAGTTTCACGCCGGCTTTCGCCGCCTCGGTTTCGACCAGCGTGCGGATGCTGTGCGGATGGCCGGGCAGAATCAGCGGATATTTGCCGAGATCGCGGAACTGCACCGGCTTGCCCTTCGGCGCGAGCGTCTTGCCGGCGAGCGAAAACAGCGACAGGTCGTGGCTCATCAGCGGCGTGATTTCCAGTTGCGGCGAGGCCGGCGGGTCGTAGAGGATGGCGATGTCGATGCGGCCGGTGAGCAGCCATTCCGTGATGAAGCGGCTCTTGCCCTCGATGATTTCGAGCGACGCCTTCGGAAAGCGCTGGCGGAAGGTGGTGATGATGCCGGTGGTCATCGCCTTGCCGGTGACCGCGGGCGTGGCGATCACCACCTTGCCGAGCGGAGACTCCTTGATCGCGTTCAGTGCATGGCGCGCGCGACTGACCTGCTCGATGATGCCGCGCGCGTGTTCGAGCAGCAGCGCGCCTTCCTCGGTGAGCAGGATGCCGCGGCCGTGGCGGCTGAACAGCGTTTGCCCGAGTTCGACTTCGAGTTTGCGGATCTGCTTCGACAGCGCCGGCTGCGCCGCCTGCAGCACGATCGAGGCGCGGGTAAAGCTGCCGAGCTCGGCCACGCGCACGAAGGTTTCGAGTTGACGCAGATCCATGGCAGGCATCTATGCCGGATTGGAATAACAGCTAGTGTAGCAGCATCCCCCTGCGGAGGTCAGCATTGACTATCATGTGAACTGGCCCGAAACGCGTCCGCGCGGGCCGTTCGCAACCGATGAGGAAACCTGTGTTGATGCGAGTGCGCACCGGATTGTTCGCTGCGGCCTTGGCCGTCGCCATGACGGCCGTCGCGCACGCGCAGGCGTTTCCGGCGCGTGCCATCCACATCGTGACTTCGGAACCCGGCGGCGGCAACGATTTTGCCGCACGCGTCATCGCGCAGGGCCTGACCGGCCCGCTCGGCCAGCCGGTGGTCGTAGACAACCGCGGCGGTGCGAGTGGCGCGATCGCCGGCGAAACCGTGGCGAAGGGCGCGCCCGACGGACATCTCTTGTTGCTCTACGGCAGCAATATCTGGCTGCTGCCGTTTCTGCGCGAGCATGTGCCCTACGATCCGGTGAAAGATCTCGCGCCGATATCGCTGGCGGTGCGCGCGCCGAACATTCTGGTCGTGCATCCGTCGCTGCCGGTGAAGACCACGCAGGAACTGCTGACCTTGGCGCGCAAGCGGCCGGGTGCCTTGAACTACGGCGCGGGTGCGGTGGGTTCATCAAGCCAGATCGCCACCGAGTTGTTCAAGGCGATGGGCAAACTCGATATCACGCAGATTTCCTACAAGGGCAATGGCATTGCGCTCAACGCACTGATCGCCGGCGAAGTGCAACTCGCGTTTGCGACGCCGGGTTCGGTCGCCGCGCATATCAAAGCGGGGCGCTTGCATGCGCTGGCGGTAACGAGCCCGCAGCCCTCACCGCTGTTGCCCGGCCTGCCGACGGTGGCGTCGGCGGGACTGCCCGGTTATGAAGCGGTGTCGATCGTCGGTCTTTTTGCGCCGGCAAAAACACCCGGGCCGGTGATTGCGCGGCTGAATCAGGAGGTCGTGCGCGTGTTGGGCCGCGCCGAAGTGAAAGAGCGGTTTTTGAGTTCGGGTGTCGAGACCGTCGGTAGCACGCCGGAGGAATTCGGCGCAACGGTAAAATCCGAGATGGCCCGGCTCGGCAAAGTTATTCGTGACGCCGGTATTCGGGGTTAAGCAACTCGAATCGATTGCAATACAGATTTGTCATTCCCGCGAAAGCGGGAATCCATGTTTTTCGTTCTGCATCTGGACTCCCGCTTTCGCGGGAGTGACGGATCGTATTTAATTGTTCATTGAGAATGATAGAGAGTGTGATATGACTACAGCCGCACAGCAATTGGCGCAATTCGCCGCCGAGTTGAAATTCGAGCAAATTCCCGAAGACGTCATCACGCGCGGGCGCGATTGCATCATCGATACTATCGCCGCCGCCACGTACGGCGCGCAGTTTCCGTGGAGCCGCCTCGTCATCGATTACGCGCAGCGCTACGGCGCCGGCGGACCGTGTTCGATTTTCGGTGTGCCTGGCGCGAAAGTGCATGCGCCCTATGCGGCGCTCGCCAACGGCGCGCTCGGCCACGCCTTCGAGCAGGACAGCGTGCGCGATCCGGGCGCGGGTTCGCATCCGGGCGCGACGGTGCTGCCGGCGCTGCTGGCCGCCTGTGAAGAAAATGCCGTCGATGGAAAAAAGGCGTTGACCGCTTACGTGGCCGCCGTCGAAGTGATGTTCCGTATTGCCGTCGCCTCGCACCATAGTCCCGAGCACGTCGGCTTTCACTCGCCGGGGCTGACCGGCACCTACGGCAGCGCCATCGCGGCGGGCCTCATTTATGGTTTGAATGCCAAACAACTGACAAACGCATTGGCCATCGCCGGTTCGCTGTCGTCGGGCCTGCTGGCTTTCTCGAAATCCAAAGGGGGCGCGATGGTCAAACGCCTGCATCTGGGCCGCGCTTCTGAAGGCGGCGTCATGGCGGCGCGTCTGGCCGCCACCGGTTATGAAGGGCCGGAGACCATCCTGGAAGGCAAGTTCGGCTTTCTCGACGCCTACGGCATTGCCGACATGTGCGAAGCGGAACTGTTGACGAAGGGCCTCGGCAGCGAATGGGAAGTGCGCCGCATTTGTCTCAAGCGTTACGCCGCGCACATCAACGCGCACACGCCGGTGCAGGCGCTGCGCGAATTGATGAGCGAACACAAATTCGCCGCGGCCGATGTCGCGCATCTATTGATTGAAGGCAGCGAGCGGCTGATGACCCATCACAATATTCCGGAGCCGGCGGACATCCTGAAGGCGCAGTACAGCGTGCCGTATTGCGTGGCGATTGCGCTGCATCGCGACCCCGACGATCCGCGCTCATTCGACGAATCGGCGGTGCAGGATCCGGCGATCCGCGCCACGGCGAAAGCGCTGGAACTGAAGCAACGCGCCGGTGAAGGCTCGGTCAGGAGTTCGACGGTGACCGTGACGCTGAAAGACGGCCGCAAGGTCAGTAAGCGCCGCGACAGCTACAAGGGTATGCCGGCCGAGCCGCTGACGACTGAAGATCTCAAGCGCAAATTCATGCTCTTGACCGGCGGCGCCAGTGACGCGGCCTCGGCGGCGCGTTTCGAGCGCCTTGAAAAGATGGCTTCGGCAAAAACATTTTCCGTGGCGTAACAAGACGTCAATCAATCTAATTGAAACGGGTAGGGTGCGCATCGCGCACGCGGAAAAGCGGTTGATGGTGCGCAGTGCGCACCCTACGCGCACCGGCAATAAAAAATTTTAATCGGGAGAACAACATGGCAGACCAGGAATTTTACTATGACGTTTTGATCGTCGGCGCCGGCAACGCGGCGTGTTCGGCGGCGCATGCGGCGATCGACAAGAAGGCGCGCGTCGGCATTCTCGAGAAATCGTCCAAGATGAATCGCGGCGGCAACAGCGCGCTGACCGGCCACATGCGTTTCGTCTTCAACGGCTTTGATGACGTGCGTCCGCTGGTAAAGAATATGTCGGACGCCGAACTGCACGAGTTACTTGAGCGCATGCCGCACCGCACCGAGGCCGAACACTGGGACGAGATCATGCACGTCACCAACAACCAGTCGGACCAGGAGATGCTGCAGGTGCATGTCACCGAATCGCGCAACACCGTGCACTGGCTGGCCAGCAAGGGCCACGACTGGGTGCCCGCGGGCGGATTCAAGATGCCCTCTGACAACATTCTCTTGATGAACGGCGGCGGCTACGGCCTGCAGCAGCGCAACTTCAATCTGCTCGAGAAGGCCGGCGCGACATTTCACTATGAAACCTCGGCGGTCGATCTGGTGCTCGACCAGAAGGGTCGCGTCACAGGTGTGAAAACGCTGACGCCGCAGGGCTTCGCCACCTTCCACGCAAAATCCGTCGTGCTCGCCTGCGGCAGCTTCGAGTCGAATCCGGAAATGCGCGCGCGTTACCTCGGGCCCGGCTGGGACATGGTGCGTCTGCGCGGCGTGCCGTTCAACACCGGCGACGGCTTGCGCATGGCGATGAACATCGGTGCCATGCCGCACGGCAGCTGGAGCACCTGCCACGCCTCGCCGCAGGACATCAACTTGGCACCCTACAAGATTCCAATCGGCTATTCGACCAAGGCGTCGAAGGCGCGCTACATGTATCCGTATTCGGTGATGGTCAACCTCAACGGCGAGCGTTTCATCGACGAAGCCTACGACCTGCGCGGCCGCACCTACGCCGCGATGGGCCGCGCGATTCTTTCGCAGCCCGGCGGCATCGCTTTCCAGATCCTCGATGCGAAGGCGCGCAAGATGGACCTCTACCCGATGAATTACGATGACGCCACGACAGAGAAGGCAGATACGCTCGAAGCACTCGCCGCCGCGCTCGACATCAACGCTGCTAATCTGGTGCGCACGGTGCGCGAATTCAACGCGGCGATCCAGCCCGGCACGTTCAATCCGGATCGCCACAAGCTCGATGGCAAGCACACGACGGGCCTCACCATCAACAAGAGCAACTACAGCATGAGCATCGAAGATGGCCCGTTCGAAGCCTTCCCGGTGCGTTGCGGCATGACCTTCTGTTACGGCGGGCTGAAGATTGATCCGAAAAACGGCCAGGTGCAGCACGTTGCCGGGCGGCCGATTCCCGGTCTGTATGCGGCCGGTGAAATGGCCGGCGGCCTGTGGGTCGGCAACTACGCGTCGGGCTCGGGCATGATGGCCGGTGCGACTTTCGGTCGCGTGGCGGGTAACGGCGCGGCGGCGGCGGCGTTACAGGCCTGAGCAAATTGTGAAAATCTCCCCCGCCCCGCGCAAGCGGGGAAAGGACGGGGGTGGAGGGCATTTAAATGTCGCTATCAATTTTCTTATCGCCCCCTCACCATAGCCCTCTCCCCCTGTGCAGGGTGAGAGGGGAACTATTTGGAAATTAATTAAGCTTGGTCAATATGGTTTGCCCAATTCTGCTTGCGGTCGGTTTCGCGATATTGCTGGTCTCGGAATCCACCGGCCTCGCCGCGCTGCGCATCGTCGCCGTCGGCGTCTTGCTGGCCGGCGCGATCGGCGGCGGCGTGCGCGCCGGGCTTGCCAGCGAACCGCCGGCGTTATTCAATGCGCTGGCCGCGCGCTTCACGCACACGCTGGCGCGCGTGACGATACTGGTTCTGTTGCTGCCAACGGCGCTGTCATTGCTGCTCGCACTGATCGGCGCGCTGCTGCGCACTGATTACGCGCAGATTTCCGCATTCTGGATGATGCTTGGTGCGGTCATCGCACTCACGTTGTTGGCAGTGCTGGCTGCTGCGCTGACGCTGGCCGGGCGTGCACTGCGTGTCGCCGAGAAGATCCTATGAATCCGGCGCGCGAAATTCTTTTCAACATCGACCCGGTCAGCGCGGTCGCGATCTACATCCTGATGACGCTGCCGGTGGCGCTGCTTGCCTATGGCCTGGCGCGGCGCGTGCGGCGCTGGCGCATGGGGGCGCCGGAAAACCGCTTCGAGCGCATGGGCGCGCGTCTCTGGTATCTGTTGCGCATGACGGTGTTGCACGGGCGCATCGTGCGCCAACGCAATCTCTACGGCGGCCTCATGCACGCCTGCCTGTTCGGCGGCTTTGTCACGCTGCTGGCGGGCACGACGATAGTGATGATCGAGGCGGACGTTGCGGTGCCGCTGTTCGGCTGGAGTTTTCTGCGCGGCGATTTTTATATCGGTTTCAAGTTGGCGCTGAATGCGGCGGGCCTGTTGTTGCTCGCTGGCATTGCAATGGCGCTCTATCGCCGGATCGTGATGAAACCAGCGACGCAGGAGTCGAGTCCGGACGATGTTCTGATCCTGGTCTGGCTCGCGGTATTGGTGGTGCAGGGTTACGTGCTGCAGGCGCTGCGGCTGTCACTCACGCATGATCCGTGGGCGGCGTGGTCGTTTGTGTCGTATCCGCTGGCACTGGCCCTGCGCAGCATCGCGCCCGAGGTGTTGTCGCAGATGCACCAGTTCACCTGGTGGTCGCATGCACTGGTGGCGTTCGGCCTGATCGGTTACGCCGCCTACAGCAAGCTGGTGCATCCGTTTACCGCCATGGCCAACGTACTGCTGCGCCGGTTGAAGCCGCGCGGCGCGCTCGACGCGATTGAAAACCTCGACACCGCCGAGGTGATCGGCGCGTCCAAACTCGAACATTTCAGTTGGGCGCAGCTGATGTCGGTGGATGCCTGCATGCATTGCGGGCGCTGCCTCGAATTCTGCCCGACCTTCAACACCGGCAAGGCGTTGCGGCCACGCGACCTGATTCTGTCGCTGGCGGGTTATCAGGCCGATCAGGGCGGTGTGTTCTCCGGCGTGCTGGGTGAGGGCGCCAATGCCGGGCGCTTCAAGAACGGCCGCGGCGCTGACCGCCAGTTGATCGGTGGCGTGGTGTCGAAACAGGAAATCTGGGACTGCACGACCTGCGGCGCCTGCATGGAGCAATGCCCGGTGCACATCGAGCATGTGCCGATGATCGTCAGCCTGCGCCGCAATCTGGTGACCGAGCAGAACTCCTTCCCGCCCGAAGTGCAGCCGATTTTCAACAGCCTTGAGCGGCTCGGCAATCCGTATCAAAGCGTGCCGATGGAACGCGCGGCGTGGACGAAAAAAATGGCAACGCCGGTGGCGGAGATGAAGGACGTCGCCGCGAACGGCGAGACGGTGGATTACCTGTTCTTTGTCGGCTGTGTAGGCTCCTTCGTGTCGCGCAACCAGAAGATTACCATCGCACTCGCGCGCATCCTGCAGGCGGCGGGCTTGAAGTTCGCCATCCTCGGTAAGGAGGAATCCTGCAACGGCGATCCGGCGCGGCGCCTTGGCCATGAATTTCTCGCGCAGCAGTTGGCGATGAAAACCATAGAACGC
Source organism: Chitinophaga pinensis (assembly GCA_943329075.2). Taxonomy (GTDB): domain Bacteria; phylum Pseudomonadota; class Gammaproteobacteria; order Burkholderiales; family SG8-41; genus PALSA-1004. Next base: position 9,547 of record CALQCM020000035.1, read on the forward strand.
ATGAACCACTACAACATCAAGAAGGTGGTGACATCGTGCGCGCATTGTTTTAACGCAATCAAAAACGAATATCCCCAGCTGGGCGGCAATTACGAAGTGATCCACCACAGCCAGTTGATCGAAGAATTGATTGCGTCAAAGAAGATAAGTCTGGGCGAGGGTGCGGCACTGAAAAACGGCAAGGTCACCTATCACGACCCCTGTTATCTCGGTCGCTACAACCAGGTCTACGACGAACCGCGCGGCGTGCTCGGCAGGTTGAAGGGCGCCGAGGTCGTCGAGATGCCGCGCAACCGCGCGCAGTCGTTCTGTTGCGGTGGCGGTGGTGGGCAGGCCTTCATGAAAGAGCAGGGTGCGCAACGCATCAACGTCACGCGCGTGAAAGAGGCGATCGCCACCGGCGCGGAAGTCATTGCCACCTCGTGCGCATTTTGCATGGGTATGTTTGAGGACGGCGTCGGTGCCAGCGATGCAGCGAAGAAGCCGCGCGTACTGGATCTGGCCGAGTTGGTGGCTGAGGCGCTGCAGGAACCGGCCGACGTAAAGAGGAGCTAAAGTGAGATGCTTTGGTGGCGCAGGCGACCCGCCTGCGGGAAGCGCCGCGCTTCCATGGCTGCGAAAGCGACGTTCTTGTGACCTGATGCGCCGTATCGTGCTTCTCGCAGGCGGGTCGCCTGCGCCACAAAGGCGCCGCGCAAAAAGAGTTGAATTGGAGAAAGCGTGAGTTTAAATAAGACTTCGACAATCGCACACACCGCAAAACTCGCGGACATTGTTTGTGCGAAAGGTTATGACGCGCTCGACAGCGATGCCATTGCCGCCGTCAAACGCCTGATCCTCGACGGTGTTGCGGTGGCGGTCGCCGGCACCGCCGAAGATGCACCGAAAATTGTTGCCGCGCACACGCGCGAGGGCGGCGGCACGCCGCAAGCGACGGTGTGGGGCTTTGGTTATAAAACAACCGCGTCTGCTGCGGCCTACGCGAACGCCGTGTCCATGCACGTGCTCGATTTCGAACCGATGTCGAGCCCGCCGACGCATGCGGTGTCGCCAGTGGTGCCGGTGGCGCTGGCACTGGCCGAGGCGCGCGGCGGCGACGGTCGCGCAGTGATCGCCGCCTGCGCCAAGGGTTTCGAGATCCAGGGCCGCATTCTCGCCGCGGCAAAACCGGCGCGCGGTGCGCTGCCGTTTCATTCGCCCGGCGTGATGGGGCCGATGGGTTCGGCGGTTGCCGCCGCGCATCTGCTTGAACTCGATGCGGCGCAGTTTGCCCACGCGCTCGGCATGGCGTCGTCGCGCTGCGCGGGGCTGCCGGCCAACTCCGGCTCGATGGTGAAGTGCACGCACTGCGGCAACGCCGCGCAGGCCGGCCTCGAAGCCGGGCTGCTCGCCGCACGCGGTTTTACGGCGAACCCGGCCATTTTCGAAGCTAAACACGGCTACGTGCAGACCTTCTTTGCGGCGCATTTCGATTACGACGTGTTGTGCGAATTCGGCACACCGTGGCGCTGCGTTGAGCCGGGCATGGCGATCAAGTTTTATCCGTCGAAATACCCGACACATTTCGCCATCACTGCCGCACTCGCGGCACGCAAAACAATCAAGGATGCGGCGCAGATCAAAAGCGTGCGCATCGTCTCGCCGGAAATTCTCGATGCCAACCGCCCGCAGCCGCGTGTCGGTCTCGAAGGCAAGTTCAGCATCCAGTATGCGGCCGCCGCGGCGCTGCTCGACGGCGCGGTCGGCATCCAGACCTTCAGCGATGAACGGCGTTTCGCCGCCGACATGGAAAAGCTGCTCGGCAAAATCGCACTTGAATTCGATGCGGCTATCCCGCCCGACACGCGCAACATGCATATGACGGTGGAAGTCACGCTGCAGGACGGCAGCGTGCACAAAGGCATTTGCAGAAAACCGCCGGGGACGTGGGGCGTGCCGGTCGACGTCGCGCAGCACCGCGCAAAAATCCGCGATTGCCTCGGCGTGCGTTTCGATGAGACGAAAATGGCACGCGTGATCGATGGCTTCGAAAATCTCGAACGCCTCGATGCCGAACAACTGAAGGGTTTGCTCGCGCTGTTGGCGTAAGGTCCGGCGACGCCGGCGCGCTGGTCAGCGGCCCGGATTGCCCGGTAGTATGACTGCGCGATGCCTGAGCAGCAGGCGCTCGATTGCCGTCAAAAATTCGAACAAGGGTTGAAAATCACGGAACAGGGTGCCGTTGTCGGGGGCACCACTGGCCTGCGCGTTGTTCTTTCGCACCAGCGCAAAGATTTCGCCAAAACTCCGCCTGCCGTCGAGATGATCGAAGATCTGCGCGCCGTATTGGCCGGGGTCGATGTTGACCGCAATGCCGGTGTGCGTATGGTTGAGCACGAAGGGCGCCGAAGCATGACGCCGCACCAGTGCCGCGAGGTCGCTGCCGGTAACCGGTTCGTGGAAGAGGAAGGGCACGTAGTCGGGGTCGCCGTAGGGCGCGCGTGTTGCCGGTGCGCGCATCGCATAAAACGTGTGGTGTATCAGATCGCCGCTCAGCAACTCGGCAATCGCATGCTGTTGCCGTGGCGGCAGCGTGTGCGTGAGTGTGCCGATGTCCGGTTGCGGCCGGCCGGTCATCAGTTCCGGCTGGTAGGCTGCGCGGCCGCGGCCGACATCGGTCAGTTCGATGTGCAGGCCGTGGCTGTCACACAGCCAGGCGTAGACTTGTTCGATCGTGTAGGCGCGGTCCTGCGGATGCAGCAGCAGGTCGAAGACGCCGGAATCGCCGAGGTTCTTGTGGTCGAGATACAAATCCGTTTCGGCGCGTTTGAACCAGTTGGATCGCGGCAGGTTGGCAAGCACGACGCGGGCGTTGGCGACTTTGCGCTGCGTGTCCGTTTCATTCTGGTTGAGCAGACGCAGCAGTGACTGCAACTGATAGACGCCGGTGCGGCCGTATTCACCGTAAACCATGATGCCGAGCGCACCTTCCGCTTTCAGCACGGCAAGCAGTGCGCGCAGCCCGGCGTCCGGTTCGGCGAGGTGGTGCAGCACGCCGGCGCAATTGATGTAATCGAATTGGCCCACGTCGAGTGCGGGCAGGCCGAGCAGGGAATCGTGGATGAAGCGGATGTTGTGCAGTCCGCGTACTGCGGCGCGCTGGCGCGCGATGGCGATGCTGGCGGTGCTCAGATCGAGATGGACGATTTCGGCGTTGGTGTCGCGCAGTTGCTCTGCCAACAACATCGTCGCGTCGCCGGTGCCGCCGCCGGCCACCAGCACGCGAAAGCCGTCACGGAACGTCTGCTTTCCGGCAAAGCAGTAGTGATTGATCATCGGCAGCTCATCGAGCCAGGTCGTGATCAGGCGGTGCTTTTCATCCTCCGGTTCGCGCGGCGGATAGGGCAGGTCTTCATACTGCCGGCGGACTTGCGGGATGTGATCGGATAAGCTCATGGGTGTCGGCCAACTATGCGGTTGCGGACCTGAAAAGGCGCGGCGCGCGTGCACGCAGCATGCACGCCGGCTGCGGCGATTGTACGCAATTGTTGCGGTGCGCGTTCCAAATGCAGCGACGGCGACCGGGGGCGGACGTAGAACGGGCCGTTCGAGGAAAGCCGAACGGCCCGTTCTACGCCGGTTTAAAGCAGGACGCGCTACGCGATGCCGATGTCCTTGGCGAGATAAACGTCCTGGATCGCGTTGAGCAGTTCGACGCCGTCCTTCATCGGTTTCTGGAAGGCCTTGCGCCCGGAGATCAGCCCCATGCCGCCGGCGCGTTTGTTGATGACCGCCGTGCGCACCGCGTCGAAGAGGTCGTTGGCACCCGAGGCGCCGCCGGAGTTGATGAGGCCGGCGCGCCCCATGTAGCAGTTGGCGACCTGATAACGCGTAAGGTCGATCGGATGATCGGTCGACAGCTCGGAATACATGCGCTTGTCGGTCTTGCCGTAGGGATTTTCCTTGCTGTCGAGCGAGAGGTAACCGCCGTTGTTTTCCGGCGCCTTCTGCTTGATGATGTCGGCCTGGATCGTCACGCCCAGATGGTTGGCCTGGCCCGTGAGGTCGGCCGAGACGTGGTAATCCTTGTCGCTCTTGAATGCCGGGTTGCGCAGATAACACCACAGCACGGTGGCCATGCCCAGTTCGTGCGCAGCGGCGAAGGCCTGCGAGACTTCAACGATCTGGCGCGCGGATTGGTCCGAGCCGAAATAAATGGTGGCCCCGACGGCCACCGCGCCCATGTCGCGCGCCTGGCGCATATTCGAGAACATGATCTGGTCGAACTTGTTCGGATAGGTCAGGAACTCGTTGTGGTTGACCTTGAGCAGGAAGGGGATCTTGTGCGCGTACTTGCGCGACACGGCACCCAGCACGCCGAGGGTGGATGCCACCGCGTTGCAGCCGCCTTCGATCGCCAGCTTGACGATGTTTTCCGGATCGAAATAAGCGGGGTTCTTGGCGAACGAGGCGCCGCCGCTGTGCTCGATGCCCTGGTCGACCGGCAGGATCGACAGGAAGCCGGTGCCGCCGAGACGACCATGACTGAACATCTGCTGCAGGCTGCGCAGCACCGGCGGCGTGCGGTCGCTGGGCGCGAACACGCGGTCGATGAAATCGGGGCCGGGCAGGTGCAGCGATTCCTTCGGAATGGTTTTGCAGACGTGGCCCAGGAGGTCGTCGGCTGTGGCGCCCAGAATTTTTTTGATGTCGGTCATGTGAACTCCTTACTGATCGCGGATGGCGGGATGAATGAAGGTGGGGGCCTATTTTATACGCTTCGATGTAACAGGCGTTTGACAGTCATGTATCTGCGCCAGCGCAAAGATTGCGGCGGCCTCAGGCGAACGCACGCGGCTGGCCGGTCGCTTCGATTGCCGACATACAGAGGTCGCCCTCCAGCGTGATGGGCACTTCCGGGATCAGCACGAGATCGGCCTCGGTCGAGGCGAGCGCCGCCTGGCAGGCGACGAAACCGGAATGGCGGCCCATCAATTTCACGAACCCGATGCCGTCGCACGCCGCCATCGCCGCCGATCACGAAGCGGATGCCGATGCCCTTGGCTTTGAGGTTGTCGACCACCTCCGCGGGTTCCTGCGAGCCGCACGAAGTGCCGAGCACGGTGCCGCCCTCGTGATGAATGTGTGCCACCGCATCGGGCGCCAGCGTCAGCAGCGCATGACCGTGGCGTGCGATCAGCCCCTCGTGACCGTAGCGGAAACCACAGATGTGGCGCACGCCGTAGCCTGACCACAGTTCCAGCACGCTGCGCTGCCCGAAATGGCGCTTGGCCCTTGCGGACTTTTCAAGCACTGCTGCAGCCTCTGTGGTGTGAGGCGCGCCCCGTTGTGCTATAAATTCCCGACAGGAAAAAATACGCCGACCGTTTGGGGAGAGTGCCCGGCATGGGCCTGACAAGAAGTTTGTGCGAGATCATCGCGGCGACGCGTTACGAGTCGCTCGGTGACGAATGCGTGCTACGCGTCAAGCAGGCGATCCAGGACGGTGTTGCCGTGGCACTCGCCGGTTGCGGTGAAGAACCGGTGACGATCGCCGCCGCGCACGCCAAAAGCCTCGGCGGTGCACCGCAGGCGAGCCTGTGGGGTGCCGGCTACAAGGGCTCGGTGGTGCAGGCCGCGCAGATCAACGCGATGGCGACCCACGTGCTCGATTTCGAGCCGATGTGGAGCCCGCCGACACATGCGGTGTCGCCGACGGTGCCGGTGGCGTTTGCGCTGGCCGAATTCAAAGGTGCGAGCGGACGTGAAATCATCACCGCGGTGGCCAAGGGCCTTGAGATCCAGGGCCGCCTGCAATATGCGGGCAACCAATACATTCCGGAGGACCTGAAATTTCATCCACCCGGTGTGGCCGGTGCGCTCGGCAGTGCGGTCGTCGCGGCGGAACTGCTCGGCCTCGACCTCAATCACCTGCAGCACGCGCTCGGCATGGCGGCCTCACGCGCCGGTTCGCTGCTTGCCAACGTCGGTTCGATGACGAAGTGCACGCACTGCGGCAACGCGGCGGCGGCGGGACTCGATTCGGCGCTGCTCGCAGCGCGCGGCTTCACGGCAAACCCCGATGTGCTCGAAGCGCACAAGGGATTGATTGCGACCTTCTTCCCCGACGGCTTCGATGAAGCGCGCCTGCTCGGCTGGGGCAAACCGTGGCGCGTGGTTGATCCGGGGCTGGCGATCAAATTGTTTCCGTCGCAGTTCGGCACGCATTTCTCGATCACGGCGGGGCTCGATATCCATCGTCAGCTCGGCGACGGCGCAAAGATCAAGGCGATGCGCATCGTCTCGCCGCTGATGAAATACACCGACCGGCCGCAACCGGCGACGGGGCTCGATGGCAAATTCAGCCTGCAGTACACCGGCGCGGCGGCCATCCTCGACGGCAAGGTCGGCATCGACACCTTCACCGACGCGCGGCGTTTCAGTGCCGACATGGTTGAACTGCTCGGCAAGATCACGCTGACGCAGGATGCGTCCATCCCGGGGGACTTCCACCACATGCATGTCGCCACCGAGGCCGATCTCGAAGACGGTCGTACGCTAAAGGCGATCTGCAGCGGGCCGCAGGGTGCGTGGGGCGTGCCGCTCGATCCGGCCGCGCACCGCGAAAAACTGCTCGACTGTTTCAGTCGCGCGCTGCCGGCGCCGCAGGTCGTTACACTGGTCGGCCTGTTCGAACGTCTTGAGTCGCTCGATGCCGCCGGCGTCGCGCAACTCGTTGCCCTGATCGCTACCGCACGTCCGGAGAAAAAATGATGAGCTATCGATTTGCCCTCTTTGTCGCAGCGTTGTTCGGGTTTGCGCTGCCTGCCGCGAACCTGTGCGCGCAGGAATATCCGTCAAAGCCCATTCGGATGATAGTTCCGTTTGCGCCCGGCGGCGGCACCGACATTGTGGCGCGCGTGCTGGCGCAGAAAATGACCGAGCAATTCAAGCAGACCGTAATCGTCGACAATCGCGCCGGGGGTGGTGGCACCATCGGCGTCGAGACCGCGGTGCGCGCCACACCGGACGGCTACACGGTCATCATCATGTCGGGCAGTTATGCGACCAACGCGGCGATGTTCAAGACTTCGTTCGACCCGGCCAACGACATTCTGCCGATGGGTCTGATCGGCGACACCGCATTTATTCTGGTCATGCACCCGGGCGTGCCGTTGAAGAGCGTGTCTGAACTGGTGGCGCATTTGAAAGCGAAGCCCGGCTCGCTGAACTACGCCTCGTCGGGAACCGGCGGCATCGCGCATCTGTCGGGCGAACTGTTCGACCTGCTCGCCGGAACGAAAATGACGCACATCGCCTACAAGGGCACCGGCCCGGCGATGAATGACGTGCTCGGCGGCCAGGTGCAGATGATTTTCGGCAGCGCGCCCTCGACAGTGCCGCTGGTCAAGGCCAACCGCCTGCGCGCGCTGGCGGTGACGACGATGAAACGCATGTCGTCGTTTCCGGAGCTGCCGACCATCGACGAAGCGGGTGTGAAAGGCTACGAAGTCGTGTTGTGGTACGGCGTGCTCGGCCCCAAGGCGCTGCCGAAACACATCGTCGAGCGCTGGAACAGCGGCATTCGCAGGGCGACCAAGCTGCCCGATATGCGCGAACGTTTGATTGCGGAGGGTTTTGAGATCGACGACAGTCCGCCGGCCGTGTTCCAGGCCCTGCTCAAGCGCGACGTCGCGAAATGGCAGAAGGTGGTGAAGGACGCGAAGGTGCCGCCGATCCAGTAGCAGGGGGGGCACATGCGTGCGGCGGGCGATCACAGTAAAATGGTTCGATGTCATTAAACATCCGTTTTGAACTGCGCGAAAAACTCGGCGCCGGTTCGACCAGCGAAGTCTTCGATGGCTACGACAAAAACCTGCGCCGCCACGTTGCCGTCAAGAAATTCAAAAAGTTCGGCAGCGGCAGGGACGATGACGAACTGAGAAAACGCTTCCTCGTCGATGCGCGCGCCGCGGCGGGCGTCTCGCACCCCAATATTGTGACCATCTACGACGCCGGCAATTTTGGCGACGGTGTTGCCATCGTCATGGAGCTGGTCAGGGATTCGCTGCGAAAAATGCTTGATCGCACGCCGCAACTGCCGTTCGATCTGATCGCAAATATCGCCGCGCAGGTGGCCGACGGTTTGAAATGCCTGCACGACAACGGCATTTTTCACCGCGACATCAAACCGTCGAACATCCTGATCGCGCCGGGCAACGTTGCCAAAATCGGCGACTTCGGTCTGGCGCACCTGCCGATGTCCGAACTGACGCGCACCGGCACCGTGCTCGGCACGCCGCGCTACATGTCGCCGGAGCAGGCGCGCGGCGAGGTGGTCGACCACCGCACCGACATTTTTTCGCTTGGCGTCGTGTTGTTTGAAATGCTGACCGGACAGACGCCGTTTGAGCGCCCGCCGTGCAGGGACCACGTGCTGCTCGAACGCATCATCCGCGAGCCGGCGCCGCGTCCGACGCAGCTCAATCCGCAGGTGCCGGCGGGTTACGATGTCATACTCGCGCGCGCGCTGGCGAAGAACCCGCGCAATCGTTATCAGGACGCGGCGCAGTTCGCCGACGACCTGCGCGGCCTGAAACAAGCCTAGTCCCTCCACTCCGGTAGCCGCGGCCCGCGCCTTCGACAGACGCGGTGCCGGGCATTTTGGCCGGAGCCTTTAGAAAGTCCGGGTTTCTGCCGTCAATAGACAGGTGAAATTCCGGCGCCGCGGGACGTTTCTCCGGCGTCGCACCAACCCGGGCGGGAGCAACCATGGATCTGGACGCGGCGATCGACCGCCACAACGAGTGGAAAATCATCTTCCGCATGGCCATCGAGCAGAGAACTGCCGTGGACGCGGCGACCATCGGCAGGGACGATTGTTGCGTCCTTGGCAAATGGCTGTACAGCGAGGGCAAGGTGCTGCACGGTGACAAATCACCGTTCGCCGGCCTGGTCACGAGTCACGCCGCGTTTCATCAGAATGCCGGCGCCGTGGCTGAAGCCATCAATGCCGGGGATTTTGCGACGGCGGAGAAAATGCTCGGCGTCTGGAGTGAGTATATGGATGCCTCGATGGCTGTTGTCGATGCCATCGAAGCGTTGCAGAAGGCGGTGGAACCCGCGGGCTGACGCGAACGGGGCGATGCCGGGGGCCGCTTGCCCCACCGGTGAGTACGCGGCAAAAAAACAGGGCGCGGTGACGAGGAGTCACCGCGCCCGTTGCTTTGCTGGCGTAATTACGACTTCTGCATCAGCTGCGCAATTTCGCTGGCGTCTTTCAGCGATTCCAGATTCAGAATGGCGTCGCGCAGCTTCTGCACCTGCGCCTTCGGCAGCGCTTTGACGGCGAGCTTCTCGAATTTCTCGCAGATGTCGGCTTCGGAAGCGAAGTTGTTTTCGTTGCCGCGGCCGGCTTCGACCGTGCGCTCCATCTTCTTGCCGTCATTCAGATGCACTTCAACGCGCACCATGTGGCGGAACTTCGAGCCCTTGGCGGTAATGGCGTCGTCGTGATGCACTTCAACCTTCCCGGCGTGTTTCATGCGTTCCGGATCGGCAACCTTGGCTTCGGTGAACTGGTCGACGAAGCAGTCGCCGTCGAGCAGCCAGGTAGCCACACAGTACGGCAGGTTCAGCTGCGCCGAGGTCAAACCCTGCGGCACGTACTTCCAGCCGACGTGGTCCATTGTCACCTGCGAGCCGTGCACGACGATCTTCTTCACGTCGTTGGCGCCGAACGGCTGCTCCTGCTGCATCAGGCGGATCGCATCGAGCGTGGTGTGGTTGCTGCCGACGCAGGAATAAAACTTCAGGGCGACGCCCATGGTTTGCCAGACCTTGCCGAAATCCTTGGTCAACTCTTCGAGCTTGAAGCGGTCGTTCGAACGCGAGAAGGTGGTGCAGAAGCCGCCGTATTCGCTCTCCAATACGTTAAGAATTCCCGTAAATCCGCCTTCAGCCAGCAGCGCGCCGTAAAGACCCGACTGCGAGGCGCGACCGGCGTGCATGCGTTTGACCATGGCGCCGTACTGCGCGGCCATGAGCCCCGCGGCCTGCGTGCCGGCGACACCGAGCGCGTGCACGGTTTTATCGACATCGAGCTTGAGGCCGCGCGCCGCACCCGAAGCGGCGGAGAACACGCCGAGCGTGGCGCCCGAATGCCAGCCCTGTGCGATGTGTTCGGGGCCCATGCAGATGCCGATGCGCGGACCGATTTCGTAACCGGCCACCGCCGAGGCGAGGAATTCCTTGCCGCTCATGCCGGGGCGCATTTCGGCGATCGAGATCAGCGCCGGCAAAACCACCGCGCCGACATGCAGCACGCCCTGGCGGTGCACGTCATCGAGTTCGAAGCCCTGCACCTGGGTGCCGTTGATCAGCGCGGCGTGCGGCGCCGAGATTTTCTGATTGGTGCCCCAGATCGTGCAGGTGCGCGTGGTGTCGACCGCACCCAGCGATGTCTGCATGATGCGCGTCCATTCAAGGTCGGCGCCGTAGATCGCGCAGCCGAGCGAATCGAGCATGCACAGCTTGATGCGCGTCAGCACTTCGGGCGGGATGTCTTCGTAGCGCAGTTTGGAGACGAATTCGGCGATGCCGCGGGTGTAACGGTTGTCTGAGGAGGTTTCGTGTGCCATGAGAAGGTTTCCGTTTTAAGTGTTAACAACAATACAACTGATACGCGTATCTGTTTTTCTCCCTCTCCCTTGATGGGAGAGGGCAGGGGTGAGGGTGAAACTCGCGCAATTATCCCCCCACCCTGGCGCGCGGACACGTTACTGGCGAAGCCAGCCGTTTGCGGGTAGCGCGCCATGCGCTCGCTCCCGCTCCGGATCGCTTCGCGAACGCCGTGTCGCGAGCGCCCTCCCCCACAAGGGGGGAGGGAAGGTACTAATGCCTCCCCCACAAGGGAGGAGGGAACCGGCTAATTATTCAGCCCGCGCGCCGGACAGTGCAACGACGCGTGCCCATTTCAAAATCTCCGCCTTGATGAACTTCGCGAAGTCGCCGGGCGTGCTGGCGATGACTTCAACGCCCTGTGCCGTCATGCGCTCGCGGATGTCGGGCAACTGCAGCGCCTTGACGATATCCGCGTGTATTTTCTGCACGATGGCCGGCGGCGTCTTTGCCGCCACCACCACGCCGTACCAGGTGCCGCTCTCATAACCGGGCACGCCCGATTCAGTGATCGTTGGCAGCTCGGGCACAAGCGCCGAACGCCTGACGCTCGAAATACCGAGCGCGCGCAGACGACCGCTGCGAATATACGGAATGCCGGTGGCCGGCACAACGAACATCAATTGTACCTGCCCGCCAACCAGTTCGGTAAGCGCGGGACCGGCACCGTTGTACGGGATGTGCGTCATGCTGACGCCGGCCATGGATTTGAAGAGTTCGGTGATCAGGTGCGTCGAGCCACCGGTACCTGAGGACGCATAATTGAGCTTGCCCGGCTGCGCCTTCATGTAGGCGATCAGTTCCGGGACCGTTTTCGCCGGCACCGCCGGATGCACGACGAGAATGAAGGGCGATGTGCCAATCTGCGTGACTGGCGAAAAATCGCGCTGCGGATCGTAGCCCAGTTTTTTGTAGAGGCTCGGCGCCATGGTGTTGGCGATGTTGAACTGGAAGATGGTGTAGCCGTCGGGCGCGGCGCGTGCCGTGGTTTCAGCGGCGATGTTGCCGCCGGCACCCGGCCGGTTGTCGATCACCACCTGCTGGCCCCAGGCCTCGCCGAGTTTGGCGCCGAGCATGCGGCCGACGATGTCGTTGCCGCCGCCGGGCGCGAAGGGAATGATGAAGCGGACGGGTTTGGTCGGGTAGGGGGTGTCGGCGGCAGTAGCGATGGTGCTGCACGCGACGCAAGTGATTATTGAGAATATTGCGATTCGTATCGTCGGAGCTTTATTGAAGGCAAAGGAGCGCCGCAACAATAGTCCGTTGTCCCCGCGAAAGCGGGGACCCGGGTTCTGCAGTCTGGATTCCCGCTTTCGCGGGAATGACGAAATGGAGTAGGTGTCAGTCATTCGCGTATACGATTCCGATTACACCGCCAACAAATCCATGAACTCATTCACCGGCGTGGTTTCGAGTTTTTTCTGCTCCGTCATCAGCGCATACACGGCATCGAATTGTTTCTTCGCGTAGCGCCGCGCCAGATTGCCGCGGAATTTTTTCTCGAGCAGCGGCACGCCTTCGCGGCGCCGGCGCGGGTCACCAACGGAGAATTCGATTTCGATGCGCGGCGTCTTCGTGCCGTCGCGGAAGAACACCTGCACCGCGTTGCCGTTACCGTGGCGCGCTTCGTAGTCGTCGGTGAAGTGCGTGTTCTCTTTGACCACCATCTTCTTGCGCAGGGCATCGATGCGCGGATCGGCGGCATGCGCGTCTTCATAACTCTCGGTGGTGATGTCGCCGTCGATCAGTGCCACCGCCACCACGTATTGCAGGCAATGGTCGCGCGCGGCGAAATTGGGCAGCGGGCCTTCGACGCTGATCATGCGGATGGTGTGCGAATGGGTTTCAATGACGACCTTGTCGATCTGGTCGATGCGGTTTTTGAGCAGCGGATGCAGGCGCATCGCGCATTCGGCAGCGGTCTGCGAATGGCGCTGTGCCGGCACTGAAATTTTGAATTGAATGTCGCTGATGACGCGGCATTGGTAGGGCGTGCGCACTTCCAGCGAACCTTTCGGATACAGCACGTCGTAAAAGCCCCAGGTCCTGGCGGTGAGCGCCGTCGGGTAACCCATCTCGCCGCGCATGGTCAGCAGTGCCAGCCAGGTCGCGCGCGCGGTGGCATCGGCTGCCGCCCACGATTTGCGCGATCCCGAGTTCGGCGCCATGCGGTAGATGTTGAGCGGGTGGCCGTCGATGAAGGCATTCGACAGCGCATTGGTGACGTCTTCGACATTGCCGCCCATGAGACGCGTGATGACGGCCGTCGATGCGATCTTGACGAGGATGGTCGAATCGAGCGCGGTTGCCGGGCGGTCGAAGTGATTGCTCTCGGCGAGCACGCCCTGGATTTCATAGGCTTTGATCATCGCCGTCATGACGTCGCGCATTTTCAGCGGTGCCTTGCCGGCGGCGAGTTGTTTGCGCGAGAGATGATCGGCGATGGCGAGTATGCCGCCGAGATTGTCGGACGGATGCCCGCCCGCCCACCAGGTGTCGCTGAAATCGAGCCAGCGCACGAGGCAGGTGGTATCAAAGGCCGCCTTGATCGGGTCGAGCACGAACGACGTGCCGGGCACCTTCGCGCCATTGGGCACCACGGTGCCGGGAACAATGGGGCCGAGCAGCTTGGTGCAGTCGGGCGAGCCAAGCGCTTCGAGCGCGCAGCCGAGCGCGTCGATCAGGCAGTAGCGCGCGTGCGTGTAGGCCTTCGCATCGGCCACCTTGCTGCTGCAGGTGTATTTGGCGATGGCGACGAGTTCTTGGTCCGGCGCGGGGCGTTTGGTGGGTATTTTGCTCATAGGGTTCACTGATTCAAAATCGTAGCCCGGATGGAATGAAATGAAATCCGGGGTCGGGCTTCCCGGAATACGCTGCGCTCCTTCCGGGCTACAGTCTGCGCCATTCTTTTAGTCAAGCTTCGCGCCGGAGTCCTTGATGACTTTGGTCCATTTTTTCAGTTCCGCGGCGATAAATGCGGCAAACGCGGACGGCGGGCTGTAGAGTGGATCGGCGCCCATGCCAAGCATTCGATCGCGCATTTCCGGCGCGTTGATGATTTTTGCGACGGTCGTGTTCAGACGCTCGATGATGGCTTGCGGCGTGGCGGCGGGCGCGAGGATGCCGTTCCAGGTCACCGCTTCGAAGCCGGGCATGCCTGACTCCCCTGCCGTCGGAATCTCCGGCGCCAATCCCGTGCGGTGACCAGCGGCGATTGCCAGTGCGCGCACGCGACCGGCGCGCACGTGGGGAATGATGGTGGTCGCGCTTGGGTACATGAGCTGAACCTGGCCGCTGGTGAGATCGGTAATACCCTGCGCCGTGCTCTTGTAGGGGATATGCATGATGTTCACGCCATTCAATGAATTGAACAGCGCGCCGGCAAGATGTCCCGGTGAACCATTGCCCTGCGAGGCGTAGCTTAAATCACCCGGCCGCGCGCGTGCCAGCGCGGCCAGTGCCTTCAGGGTTTTTGCCGGCAACGAGGCGGTGATTGCGATCAGGATCGGCGTCGAACTGGTCTGGCACACCGGAATGAAATCGCGCAGCGTGTCGAACGGCATTTTCGTATACATGCCCGGATTGATCGCGTGCCCACTGGCAATGAAGGCGAGCGTGTAACCGTCTGGGGCGGCTTTGGCGACCAGATCGGTGCCGATCACGCCGTTGGCGCCAGCGCGGTTCTCAACAACGATTTGTTGTGCAAAGGCCTCACCGAGTTTCTGACTGACCACGCGCGCCATGATATCGGCGTTGCCGCCGGCCGCGTAGGGCACAATCATGCGGATTGGTTTTTCGGGATAGCTTTGCGCGTAAGCGCAGGCGCAGGCCGCAAACAACACGGCGGCTGTTGCCAGCTGCCGCATCGTCAGAAGTTGCCCGCGGATCACGCTTTCGCGCCGAGCGCGGCGCCGCGCCCTGCGATTTTGCCGAACACCGCGCCGGACACCAGGCCGGCACCACTCGGATAGCTGAAGTAGAAGAGCCCGCCGACCATTTCACCGGCTGCATAGAGGCCGGGGATCTTGTGGAAGTGCACGTTCAGTACCTGGCCGGTTTCGCGGTCGATCCGGAGGCCACCGAAGGTGAAGGTGATGCCGCAGGTGGTCGCATACGCATCGTAAGGCGGCGTGTCGAGCGCCTGCGCCCAGTTCGATTTCGCCGGTTCGATACCGACGGTGCACTTGCCGTCCTTGACGATGTGGTCGAAAGGCACGTCTTTTTTCACGGCCGCATTGTATTCGCGCACGGTCTTGAGGAAGCCCTGCGGATTCACGCCTTCCATCTTTTCAGCGAGTTCTTCGAGCGTATTGGCCGAGAACTTGGTCATGAACTTGATGCGGTATTCGGAGCGCAGCAGCTTGCTGACCTTGGCGTCGAAAACTTGATATGCAAACTGGCCCGGCTGCTTCAGTACTTCACCGCCGTACTTGGCGTAGGTGAAGGAATGGAAGTCCCAGCCTTCGTCGACGAAGCGTTTGCCGTCGGCGTTGATCAGCAAACCGAAGATGTAGGAGTGTTTCTGGAACTGGTCGCCGACGCTGATGTCGCCGAACTCCGGCGCGTAGCGGTCCCAGCCGGTGGCATGACAGCCCGACCAGTTGCCGTAGGGGCAGGCGCCGATGTCGAGCGCCATCTTGATGCCGTCGCCGGTGTTGAATTTGCTGCCGCGCACTTTCGCCAGTTCCCAGCCCGGGCCGAGGTAGCGCGCGCGCATTTCCGGATTGGCTTCGAAGCCGCCGCAGCCGAGTACCACCGACTTGGCCGTGATCTCTTCGAGTTTGCCGTCGCATTGCACGCGCACGCCGGAGACGCGCACGCCGTCGAATATCAACGATGAGGCGCGCGCGCCGTAACGCACTTCGATGCCGGCTTTTTTCGCCGCGTTATCGAGATACTGCACGAGGCCGGCGCCGCCGCCCGAGACTTCGATCGGCAGGCGACCGAAGAACTTGCGTTTGCCGTTGACCATGCCCGACTGGCGGCCGTAGTTCGGCACGAAACGCGTGCCCTTCGCGCGCAGCCACGCCATGGTCTCGAGGCTGTCATTGACCAGCGTTTCCGACAGGTCGGGATCGGTGCGGTAGCTCGTCAGGCGATAGATGTCTTCGAGATATTCTTCGCGCGTGTTGGTGCCGAAATCGCTGTTGGCGACTTCATCGTCGGTCAGTTCGGTGACGCGCTTGAGGTCGTCAACCGTTTCGTAGGCGAAACGCATCACACCGCCGGCGAAGCGGCTGTTGCCGCCGGATTCTTCTTCACTGGCGGCTTCAAGTACTAAAACTTTGGCGCCGTTGTCGGTCGCCGAGAGTGCGGCGCAAAGGGCGGCATTGCCCTTGCCCACAACGATCACGTCGTATTGGCTGGTCATTTGATTGCTTATAAGAAAAAACAGAGGGAAATTGAAACGGGAAAGCGTACTTTACACGCGGTGATTGAGTTTGGAAAGCGCGTGCCGCACAATCGGCGCGGAGAACCGGACCGGGAGGAGAAAAGCCATGAAACGCGCTTCGCTGCTGTTGACATTGTTATTTGCATTTGCCGCGGCATGCGGCGCCTGTGCGCAATCTTTTCCGGCGAAGCCGCTGCGCCTCATTGTCGGTTTTCCGGCCGGCGGGCCGATCGACATCGTGGCGCGTCTGCTCGCGGTGAAAATGGCCGAGGTGTTCGGCCAGCCGGTGGTGGTCGACAATCGCGCCGGTGCGAACGGCATCATCGGTATGGAAGCCGTGGCGAAATCGGTGCCTGATGGTTACACCATGATACTCGCCAGCACCGGCGTGGCCATCAATCCCAACCTCTATCCGAAAATGCCCTTCGACACGCTGCGCGATCTCGCACCCGTGACGCTGATCACCTCGACACCGGAACTGTTTGTGGTGCATCCGTCGGTGCCGGTGAAATCGATCAAGGAGATGGTGGCGCTGGCGAAGGCGCGGCCGGGGCAGATCAGCATCGCCTCGACCGGCAGCGGCGGCCTGCCGCATCTCGCACTTGAGATGTTCAAGACTGCGGCAAAAATTGATCTGATTCATATTCCGTACAAGGGCGCCGCACCGGCCATCGCCGATCTGCTCGGCGGCCAGGTCAGCGGCCTCTTTGCCGATCTACCGGTGTTGCAGCCGAATATTCTGAGCGGCAAGCTGCGTGCGCTCGGCGTGGCGAGTGCCGCGCGTTCGCCGCTGATGCGCGAGGTGCCGACGCTGCGCGAACAGGGGCTGGCGGTTGAGGCGATCAACTGGTACGGCATGATTGTCGCTGCGAAGACACCGCCGGAGGTCATCGCGCGCCTGCGCGAAGGCCTGCACAAAGCGCTCAACGATCCGGACCTTAAAGAAAAACTCGTCAGTCGCGGCGCCGATCCGATCGCCGGTAGCAGCGAGCAGTTCGCGGCCTTCCTCAAAGACGAAATCGCCAAGTGGGGCCGCATCGTCAAAGAGTCGGGCGCGAAGGCCGACTGATCAGTATGCAACGGAAACAGCGTGGAAACCGCAGGTGTAAAAAAAGCCCGGATCGTATCCGGGCTTTTTTTCGTGCGTGGAACTGCGGCGACATCACGCTTTCTTGCGGTTGATCTCCAGTCGCGCATCAACCAGCGCGGAGGTTTCATCAAGCACCGCGGACTTCTCGCCCTTTTGCGCGGCAATGGTCTTCACCAGCCGATCGACGCGCTCGATGTTCGGTGCGCCGGCGAACAATGCGCGCGCCGCCGACGACGGTGTGACCAGCGATTGCGCGGCAGCGGCGTACTTCTCGAACGGCACGAGGTCTTTTTCGTCGGCACCCAGACTCAGGCACAGCGTCTTTACCCAGTTGTAAACCGAACGCGTCGCTTCGATGTCGGTGTGCACCGC
The DNA here is from genome assembly GCA_943329075.2 of Chitinophaga pinensis. Lineage (GTDB taxonomy): Bacteria > Pseudomonadota > Gammaproteobacteria > Burkholderiales > SG8-41 > PALSA-1004. The sequence continues at coordinate 27,060 of CALQCM020000035.1, forward strand.
TTCCTTGATCGAGCGCGCGGCGTCTTTCTGCACGCAGCGGTAGTTGCCGGCGATCAGCATGCTCCACTTGGCGAGCGGCACGAAAATCGAATCGTGCACTTTCAGTTTCACCGGCAGCTCGATTTTTTCGCCGCCGACGTCGAAGCGCACCGCTTCGATGTCGGCCGCGAGGTCGCGCAGGATCTGCGTGTGCGCGTCGGAATCGAAACGCGCCGCCTTGAAGTTGGTCGGCAGGCGCACCTGCAGCACGTTGGCTTTGTCCTCCGGCGGGCGGAAGGCCTGCGGGTCCGGGCTGCACAGCGTCATCAGCTTGGGGTCGAAGTTGTCCCACACCGTGGCGTCGGTGTAACAGTCGCGCAGCTTCGAGACGTCGAGGCCCGGAATGCGCGCCAGGTAGGGCAGCGGCGGCATGTTCATGATCGACATGCAGGGCACCTTCGATTTAGCCACCGCGTCGAGCAGTTCGCGCACGCCGGGTGAGCGGTATTGCGGCTCCTGCATCGCCAGCGCGACGAGATCGTAGTCTTTCGGATTGACGCCCGCCGTGCCGCCGGCGGTGATTTTGCCCGGCAGCTTTGTTGAATTGATTTCAACCAGGCCTTCGCGGCCCTTGATCGGCATGCGAATGATCGCGCCTTCGGCGTTGATCAGGTCGGCCTCGGCGGGCAGGCAGATCAGGTGCGTCGAATGTCCGGCGAGTGCGAGCTTGGTGCCGAGCAGCGAGCCGTATGACGCGCCCATAATCAGGATTTTGTATTTTTTCGACATTTGCAGCTTCCTCCACGGAGTTGGCCGGCACGCAGGGGCGACCCCAGCGTCCGGAACACGTGATGGTATTCAATTCGCCGCGCAGACGCAAACGCGCCGGCGCGGCGTCTTGGGGGCGTTCAGCCGCGCGTGGTAACCGCGGCGCGCGGCGCCTGTTGCGGCAGCGCACTCAGCGCCGAGAGTTCGCGCACGTCGGCCAGTGATTCGATGCGCTGGATGCCGGCGTAGAGTGTTTCCACCGTGTCGGCCGGCAGCGCCATGGTTGCGCAGTTGACGAACTTCTCTTTCAGCAGTTCCGGCGGCAGTGCATTTTTCGAAGTGCGGCCGAACGGCTGGTCGACTTTCTGCTTGAGGACCGTGCCGTTCTTCAGCGTGATGTTGACCTCCGCCGCGAAATGGTTGTCGGCGGGGAACTGTTCGGTGGTGTAGGGCGCAACGTGGATGCGCGGCAGCACCGCGCGCACCGCCGGGTCTTTATAGGTTTCGCCTTCGAAGTGCGGCAGCGCGACCTTGCGGTTGACCAACGCGCGCGACAGCGCGTACTGCACGCTGAACTTGGCATCGAAGGTGCTTTGCGGATCGGGGCGGTTGGTATGTTCGAGACGGCGCTTGTGTGTCCACGCGTCGATGCGTGCGACGTCGTCGGGCTTGAGATCGTGTTCGCGCACCAGCAACAGCATGGCGTCGATCGCCGGGTGCGTGCTGCCGCAGCAGGGGTACTGCTTGATGGCGATGCCCGGCTCGATGATGTCCCAGGGTTTGCCCCACGCCGGCAGGATTTTCGCTTCGTCGTAGTTGCCGGCGCCGTTAAAGACTTCGAAGTAACCCTGTTTGTGTTCGAAGGCGACGCTGCTGGCGGTGAAGCCGTCCCGCGCAAGCAGTGCGGCGAAAAGACCGCTGCGGCAGCAATGGCCGACGTGCAGCGGTTTGGTCATGGTGCCGAAATTCGATTTCACACCCGCGGCGAGCGAGGCGGCGATCGACAACGCGGTGGCGGTTTGCTCGTCGCTGAGTTTCAGCAGCAACGCACAGGCCGCTGCTGCACCGAACACGCCTATGGTGGTAGTCGGGTGCCAGCCGCGCGTGTATTGATAAAAATTCACCCCCATCGAAATTTTGCATTCCGCTTCAAAGCCGGCCACATACGCGGCGACAAAGTCGCGACCGCTCGCACCGGTTTCGTCGGCCAGCGCAAACAGCGCCGGCAGGATGGGCGCCGACGGATGGCCGCCCAGCGTGTTGTTGCAATCATCGAAGTCGAGTGCGTGCGAGGCGGTGCCGTTGATCAGTGCCGCGTCGAGCATGCCGACTTTTTCGTCGCTGCCGAAGACATAAGCCGGCCCCGTCGCCGAACCAAGTGAACGCGCGCAGATGCGCGCCGAGGGATCGGCGGCGCCGGCGATGGTTACGCCGACGGTGTCGAGGATGCCGACCTTGGCCCACTTCAATGTTTCAGCGGGCAACGAGTCGAAGCGGGTGGCGTTGATCAGTTTGGCGAGTTCAAGGGCGAAGGGCATGGCGGGTTCCGGTACGTAAATGTTGGCGCTTGGTTAAAAAATAACAAGACACGTCGCTCCTGCGAAAGCGGGAGCCCAGTTGCCCCCATCCTACCTTCCCCCGCAAGCGGGGGAAGGGGATACCCGCTTTCGCGGGAATGACGGGAGTGGAAAGTATTGGCGGCAGCGGTGTCATTCTGTTATTCGGCGCGTATGTTGGCTTCGCGCACGACCTTGGCCCACTTCGCGACTTCGGCTTTGATGTGGGCGTGAAACTGCTCGGGCGTGTTGCCGACCGGTTCCGAGCCGTCGGCGGCAAGTTTGCTTTGTATGTCGGTGCTGTGCAGGATGCGCACGATCTCGGTGTTGAGTTTGTCGATGATGGGGCGCGGCGTTTTCGCCGGCGCGAGCACGCCGTACCAGCCGGCAACTTCGTAACCGGCAACCCCGGCTTCCTGCATGGTCGGCAGATCGGGCGCGCCGGCCGAGCGTTTTTTCGTCGTCACCGCCAGCGCGCGCACGCGGCCGGCCTTGCGCTGCGCGTCGCTTTGCAAGAGTGTCGAGAACAGCATCTGGATCTGGCCGCCGACGACGTCGTTCAGCGCCGGAAAGCCGCCTTTGTAGGGCACGTGCACGAGCTTGATGTCGGCGAGCGAACAGAACAACGCGCCCGACAAATGGCTCAAGCCGCCGATGCCCGAAGAGCCGTAGGCCATGCCATCGGGCTTGGACTTGGCCAGCGCGACGAGTTCCTTAATGGTTTTCGCCGCCACCGACGGATGCACCACCAGCGCGTAGGGTTGCGAAGTCGCCTGCGTGATGGGCGCGAGATCGCGTGTCAGGTCGTAGGGCAGGTTTTTGTAGAGCGACGAATTCACCGAGTGGCTCGACGAAATCATCGTCAGGGTGTAACCGTCGGCCACGGATTTGGTCGCGATGTCGACGGCGATGGTGCCGTTCGCACCCGCGCGGTTGTCCGCGACCACGGTCTGGCCCCAGGCTTCGGTCAGTTTCTGCGCGATCGCGCGCGCGGTGAGGTCGGTGCCACCGCCGGGGGCGAAGGGGACGATGAGGCGGATGGGTTTGGAGGGGTAATCGCCGGCGGTGTTGGCTTGGGCGGAGTACGCATTTGTAGCTGCGAGCAGCGCAAATGAAATAATGAACGGAGCGGTGCGCATATTGAAGGTCAGCGTTGTATGTGAGTTGGCGGGAGATTTTAACGCTATTGGCCGGGGGTAGCCCGGCGGCTACTTACTTTCTCTTGGGCGGCCAAGAGAACGTAAGCAAAGAGAAGGCCGCCCCGGTTCGCCGGTCCTTCGGACTTCCCTGTGCTGCTCGACCCATCGGGAGGCTGCGCAACTCGCCCTCGCGGTGAAACCGCGAGGGCTCAGACAGTGCTCGCCGACTTCCCCCGATGGGTCTGTGCTGCTCGGCGGCTCTCAGGGGATCTCGCAACCAAGTCTGCGGTTAGTCTATTGCCATGGGTTTTCGCGGTTCTCCCCTTGTGAGCCGCCGAGTAACGCAAACGAGTCGGGAGGTTTCGGCGAGGACTGTCTGAGTCCTTGCCGCGTAGCGGCAAGGGCGAGTTCCGCAGCCGCCCGACTCGTTGAGTAACGCAGGGAAGCCCGCAGGGCCGGCTCACCAGGGGCGGCTGCGACTCGGTATCGCGCAGCGCAGGTGCGGGAGCAGTCGCTCAAGCCCCGGTCCACGGTGTAGATCGCAGCCTTATGCGCCCCTACCCGCACCGCGCTTCGCGATACCGTGTCCGGGGCGCTTCTTTTGGTTACTTTTCTTGGCGAAGCAAGAAAAGTAACTGGCCGCCGGGCCACACCCGGCGAAGTTGAAGCACTGCGCAACAAAAACAATCAACCCTGCCGGGCTACCCCCGGCCAATCACCGTTTACAAAAGCGACAAGGTTATTGTTTCCGCTTCGCGAGCAGCGCCGACCAGTTATTCGGCAAATCAACCTTGCGACTCGTCGGCGGCCCCTGCACGTGATTGCTCATGTAAGCGCGCGACTGATTGCGCCCCGGATCGCCGGCGACGAGAATTTCGACCATCTCCGGTTTGATCAGCACGTTGACGAGGCGCTGCGGGTCTTTCGATTCCGTGTACGAGGCCGGCAGGATGCCGTCCTTGACGAGGTTTTCGAAACTGAAAGTCGGCGTGCTGGTCATCTGCGCGTAGTGCGTGGCCTTGGCGGCGGTGACTTTTATGTTGTCGTACATGTATTGCCGCACCTGGTCTTTGCTCCATTCTTTCGCGATCACGCCGGCGATGCTGGGGCCGGCGATGATGAGCGGGCTCCACAGGCCGGTCTTGAAGCCGGTGTGCGCCCAGTAGGTGAAGCTGCCGCCGATGATGTCGGTCCATTGCTGCACGTGTGTTTTCGCATCGTCGCCGCCGCTGTACATCGGTGACGTGATCGCCACCACGCTGTGCACGGTGACGACGTTCTCGTCTTTCTTGAAACCGCGGTCTTCGCCGTAAGTCGGCCAGCCGATGGCGGTGGCGCTGTCTTCGTCCTCGGCCATGGCGACGAGAAAGGTTTGCCCGATGCTGCCCTTGTCGCCGGCGCCCGGCGGAATGCGGAAGCCGCAGATGTTGCGCAGATACATACGTACGAAGCGGCCGATGCTGGTGTTGGCCTGGCGGCCGACGCGCATGACGCCCTGGCCGTAGTTGAAGTCGAGTTCCTTGACGATGGGGCCGTTGATGATGACGACCGGTTCCCAGCCCGGCGTCGAGCCCGAGTCTTCAACACGATAGAGCGGATCGCACATCGCATCGATGATCGCAATCAGCACCGGCATGTATTCGGGGCGGCAACCGGCCATCACGCCGTTGACGGCGATGCTGAGAATCGACGCCTCGCGACCTTCCTGCGGAATCACGCGTAGCACGTCGTCTGCTTTGCGGTCGGTGAATTTGAGGAAGGCATCGACACGTTGGCGCGTCGGCGGTGTCACCGGCAGGCCGTCGGTCCACAGGTTTTTGTAGAAGTGCTCCTGCACTTCGTCGTAGTCGCCGCTGAATACCACCGACCCCGGTTCCGGCTCGGCTGATGAGTCGGCTTCAACCGGGGCGTCGCCGATCAGGCCTTTGAGCAGGCCGGGTGCGAGCACTTCCTCGACCTTGCGTTTCAGTTCGGCTTCGCTGTCGACCATCGGCGCGCCGGGATAGACGCCGATGGCGAGTGGCACGCCCACACCTTTGATGATGACTTCGGCCTGTTTCAGAAATCCGGAGCCGATGATGGATGCCGTCGGCACCCCCATCTTTTCGACAAGCGCTGCGGCCCGCAACACGGCGGGCGTGCAGCTCCCTCAGGCGCCGATGCCGACGATGGCAGCGTCGGCTTTGAAGTGGCGGATCTTGTCGGGGATGGTGGCGGTGACCTCGTGTTCGCGCGCGCCGTGAAAGTTGCCGATTTCGGTGTAGGGCACGAACTTGACGCCGGGGAAGCGCTGCTTGATGTATTCGCGCACCAGCGGGTAAATTGTTTCACCGCGGAAAATCACGTCCCACAATTCGACGATGGTCTTGCCGTTCAGATCAGGCACGCGTTTGGCGGCGGCGGATTTTTTGACGGCCTTGCGCGACAGCGGCCATAACACATCGTAATGGGGCTCGTTGTTTTTCGTATTGCTCATGTAATTCTCCCGGATGCGATTTTGATTTTTCTCTCCCTTGCGCATGCAATGCGCGGGGGAGGGTTGGGAAGGGGGTGTGTGGCATGCAGACTTGCCCCCATCCTGTCCTTCCCCCGCAGGCAGGGGAAGGAACCTTCTGCAATGGTTTTTGGTAATTAGGGGTCGATTTTACTGCGCTTTGATTCCCGCGGCTTGCACGACGCGCGCGTACTTCGCGGTTTCGCTTTGCAGGAACGCCGTGAATTGATCGGGTGTGCTGGCCACCACCGTCATGCCGTCGGCGGCGAGGCGTTCGCGCAGTTCGTTCTGTTGCAGGATCGCGGCGATCTCGCGATGCAAACGCAATACGATGTCGCGCGGTGTCGCACCCGGCGCGAGCACACCGAACCACGTCGCCATGTCGAAACCCTTGAGTCCGCCTTCGGCCACCGTCGGAATGTCCTTGGCGATCGCCACGCGCGTGAGGCCGGTAACGCCCAGCGCGCGCAGGCGGCCCTGCTTGATGAAGGGCAGGCTTTGCAGCACGTTCATGAAATAGACGGGCACCTCGCCACTCATGACATCGATGGTGGCCGCCCCCGATCCTTTGTAAGGCACGTGACTCAGACGCACACCGGCCGACAGCGCAAACCATTCGCCGGCCAGATGCGGCAGCGAGCCGATGCCCGAGGAGCCATAGTTGAGTTCGCCGGGCCGCGTTTTCGCCAGCGCGATCAGTTCGCGCACGTTCTTTGCGGGCAGCGACGGATGCACAACCAGCGTCAGCGGCCCCGACACCAGTTGTGTGACGGCGGCGAGATCGCGCGCCTGATCGTAAGGCAGCGCCGGATACAGACTCGGATTCACGGCGTAACCCGAGGGAATCACCAGCAGCGTGTGGCCGTCGGCGGGCGCAGTCTTTGCCACGTAAGCGGTGCCGATGGTGCCGTTGGCGCCGCCGCGGTTTTCAATTACCACCGGTTGTTTGAAACGTTCATTGAGTTTTTGCGCGATCGGTCGCGCGAGAATATCGGTGCCACCACCGGGCGGGAAAGGCACGATCAATCGCAGCGGTCCGCTCGGAAAGGTTTGCGCTTGTGCGCCGCCCATCGCCATGCTGCAGGCGAAAAGGCTGATCGCCAGGCGTTGCCGCATCATTGCGCGGCGATGCCGGCTGTCTGAATGATGCGCGCGTACTTGCTGTTCTCGCGGGCGAGAAATTCCGTGAATTGCGCCGGCGTGCTCGCCACCACCGCCATGCCGTCGGCGGCGAGGCGTTCGCGCGTCTCGGGCTGGTTGAGTATGAGCGTGACCTCGGCATGCAATTTGGCGATGACCTCGCGCGGTGTGCCGCCGGTCACCAGCAGGGCAGTCCACGTTGTCATGTCGTAACCGGGCAGGCCCGATTCGGCGATCGCCGGAATGTCGGGCGCAAACGGCGAGCGCTGCGGCGTGGTGACGCCGAGTGCGCGCAGCCGTCCGCTCTTGATATAGGGCAGGCTTTGCAGCGCGTTCATGAAATAGAGCGAGATCTGTCCGCTCATCAGATCGATCACGCCGGTGCCGCCGCCGCGATACGGCACATGAATCATTTTGATGCCGGCCGACAGCGCGAACCACTCGGCGGCGAGTTGATTGAGCGAACCAGTACCCGAGGAGCCGAAGGTGATTTCGCCGGGGCGCGCTTTGGCCAGCGCGATCAGATCGCGCGCAGTCTTCGCCGGCAACGAGGGATGCACGGTCAGCGTTAACGGGCCGGCGACGAGTTGCGACACCGGCGCCAGATCGCGCGTCTGGTCGTAGGGCAGGTTTTTGTACATGATCGGGTTGGCGGCAAAGCCCGCCGGCACGATCAACAGGGTGTGGCCGTCGGGCGGTGCCTTGACCGCGGCCAGCGCACCGAGGGTGCCGTTGGCGCCGGGCCGGTTGTCGGCGACCACCGGCACTTTGAATTTTTCATTCAGGCGTTGCGCCAGTACGCGACCCAGAATGTCGGTCGAGCCGCCCGGTGAAAACGGAATGATGATGCGCATCGGACCCGATGGATAATTTTGTGCCTGCGCGGCCGCTGCAAGACCGAACGTACACGCCGTAAAAAATATTCGCATTGATCGCATCGCTTTAATTCCCCTTGATGCCAGCAGCCTGAATGATGCGGTTGAACTTGGCGGTTTCGCGCGCAAGGAATTCGACGAACTGTTCGGGCGTGCTTGCCACCACCGTCATGCCTTCGCCGGCAAGGCGTTCCTTCAATTCGGGCAGATTGAGAATGCGCGCGACTTCCTGCTGCAGCTTGTTGATGGTGTCGCGCGGCGTGCCGCCCTGCACCAGCAGGCCGTACCAGTTGGTCATGTCGAAACCCCTGAGGCCGGCTTCGGCGATCGACGGCAGTTCCGGCGCGATCGGCGAACGCTGCGGGCTGCTCACACCAAGCGGGCGCAACTTGCCGGATTTGATCAGCGGCAGGCATTGCAGCACGTTCATGAAATAAATCGGCACCTGGCCGCTCAGCACGTCGATCACCGCCGCGCCCGAACCCTTGAAGGGAATATGCGCGATCTTGACGCCGGCCATTGAGTTGAAGAGTTCCGCACTCAGATGCGGCAGCGAACCGTTGCCGGCCGAACCGATGTTGAGCGCATCGGGTTGCGCTTTCGCCAGTGCAATCAGTTCCTTCACGTTTTTTACCGGCAACGAGGGATGCACCACCAGCACCAGCGGGCCCGAGGCGATGTGCGACACCGGTGCCAGTTCGCGCGCCTGATCGAAGGGCAGGTTTTTGTAGAGCGCAGGATTGGCAGCGTAACCGGCCGGCACGATGAGCATGGTGTGGCCGTCGGGCGGGCTCTTGGCGACGAAGGCTGCGCCCACTGTGCCGTTGGCGCCGGAACGGTTTTCGACCACCGCCGGCTGGCTGAAGCGTTCATTGAGTTTCTGCCCGATGGTGCGCGCGAGGATGTCGGTGCCGCCACCGGGCGGATAGGGCGAAACGATGCGCAGCGGGCCGCTGGGATAATTTTGCGCGGTGCAATCGTTGGCAACGGCAATGAATGCGAAGGCCATTGCGAGCACTGCGCTTTTGCGAAATGCGGAGAATGCTTTCATGATTTTCTTTGTCTGAAATTGTCTGCGGTCGCTCGACAGCCGCCGGATGCGCGGCCGATAATGCGGCTCGACTTGTTGGCGCATTTTAACCGGAAGGCCGTGACGATGAAGCGATGGAAATTCGCAGGCGCAATTGTTTTTCTCCTGTTGGTGCCGCTGGCGCTCGCCCAGCCTTATCCGAACAAGCGCATCGAACTCATCGTCGGCGGGCCGGCAGGCGGCGGCCTCGATCAGTTGTCGCGTGCTTTCGAGCAGGCGCTGCGCGAATCGAAAACCATCGAGCAGCCGCTGGTCATCGTCAACATGGGTGGCGGCGCGGGCAATTCGGCCAAGGCCTACGTGCATCAGCACAAAGGCGACCCCTATTATCTGTATCTCGACACCAACCGCGTTTATCTGAACAAGCTGCTCGGCACCATCGCGATCGGACACGACGCGATCACACCGGTGGGCCGTCTGATCGCCGAATACATGGTGTGGGCAGTGCGTGCCGATTCGCCGCTCAAATCGGCGCGCGAAATTCTCGACCGGCTCAAGGCCGATCCGGGGTCGGTGGTGTTTGGCCTGTCCTCGCTGCCCTCCAACGACCAGATCAACGTGGTGGCGCCGGCGATTGCGGCGGGTGTCGATGCGAAAAAAATGCGTATGGTGGCGTTCAACGCGGCGGGCGGCGTGAACACGCAGCTGCTCGGCGGGCATGTGCCGGTAATCTCAACCACACTGTCGGAGATCATCAGCCTCGTGCGTGCGGGGCAGGTGCGTCTGCTTGCCGTTTCCGCGCCTGAACGTCTGGGTGGCGAGATGGCTAACGTGCCGCACTGGCGTTCAATCGGCATCGACGTCGCGGTGGTGCACTGGCGCGGACTTTTTGCGCCGCCCGATCTTCCGCCCGCAGCGCTCAAATATTGGGAAGACCGGCTGGCGCGTTTCGTTAAAACCGAGGCGTGGAAAAAAGCGCTGGAGAAATACGGCTGGTCAGACGCCTATCTGAATTCTGCGGCGTTCAAAAAGGAAATGGATAAAGAAGCGGTGCTGTTCGCCAAAATCCTCACCGATCTTGGCATGGTGAAAAGCGCGTCGCAGTAGGTAGGGGGTTGCGGTGTCGATGCTCAGTCGGCAAACAGTGTGCCGACAGGAGTGCACGGGTTACGATATTTCATAGAAAAATTGCCGGCTCTCCGCCGTAGTTTTCAGGCGTCGCGGAGTTTTTCCGTAACCAGGTGCCGGCGGTTGTGGCGGTCCACCATCACCCCTTGGTGATTTCCCATTCCAATCCTCAACTTTATGTTGTTTGAGGGGTGGATGGCTCTGCGTCATCAGATTGACGCCTGAACCTTCCGGCCAACCCCGGCCTTGACCAACCCCGGTTTATGTTAGTCCTGGAAACCATATTTCCAACCATCCCGCGTTCGGTCGACGCGATTTTGCGTTCGATCAGCATGGCTCATCCATTAATCCGTATGAGATATCTGAGCGAGTTGATACATAAAGTATTATTAATATTTTATGTAATTCTGATATAAAATGCGTAAAATGTTAAAAATATTTGAAATTTTAGCAAGAATCATATATGTCGAAACACATGGTATTCCGAGCATTAGGTCGGTTAAGTCGATGCAAAAATTAATGCAGCTTTTGGCTGCATCGAAAGACGTTATGGCATCAGGGGTCGGTGATCCGCTTGTTGCAGATCTGCGGGGATTTTTACTGAGTGCTGTTAATGCCAGGACGTGTAATCTATGATCGAAACAAAAATCAGAATCGCCCTGTTTGGCAGTTTCTATCGCGGTTATTACCTGCTGACTGAATTGCTGCATGGCCCCCTGCGCGAGCGATTCTGCGTGGTCGGGGTGGCGACCGATGATGTCACGCAGGGCTTTATAAGCCGCGAAAAGCGCGTATGGCAGTACCCCCATCGCCCCGAGGAGGAGACGATGGTCGGGCAAAAAGCGGAAATGCACGGTCTTGCTGTTTACAAAGGCCGGGTAAAAACCGAGCCGTTTTATGCAATGTACGAGCAGGTATGGCGCCCGCATTTGTGCATTTCGGCAACTTTTGGGCAGCGCATAGACGCCAGACTCTTCAATTTCCCGCAATTCGGATTTTTCAATATTCACCCTTGCGTCGAGGATGGCTGGCCTTCCAAATATGCCGGCCCGAACCCTTTTCAGGGGTTGATCCGGGACGGATGCGATCATTCAACTGCAGTGCTGCACCGGGTTGATGCCGGTCTCGATACAGGGGAACTGATTGCAATGTCGCCACGCGTTGGTATTCCCCCCGGGGCCTCGGTGGTAGATATGCATAAATTGACTTCCCCGGTGATTGCCAAATTCGCTGTGCCGGAGTTGGTAAGGCTGGTCGATTTCACGCCGGCCCACAGTCTCGCCGGCAGTGTCTGAGATGGTGCAGCGTGCGGGAAATAATGCCGGTTGGCCAGGCCTCAGGTGTGGTCGTGCGGCTGCGGCGTATGTGCTCCTGCTTTGCTGGTCGGTGTCCGCGGCTTTTGCACAGTCCACCCTGGTGAAGGTGGCGGATGGCCGTTTGGTTGCCGCTGAACTGGCGCGCATCATTAATCGCGGAGTTTTGATCGTCGCACTTCACGAAAAGGACACCCCGCCGTTTTTTTATGAGAAGGACGGTGTGTTGGTCGGGTTTGATATCGAACTTGTGCAGCGCATCGGTGACCAACTAAAGGTACCTTTACAGTTCGACCGCAGCGCAAGAACTTATGATGAAGTTGCGCAGAAAGTGGCGATCGGGAAGGCCGATGTCGGAGTCAGCAAACTGGCGCGTACTCTAAAACGTGCCGAGTCGGTGCTCTTTTCCGACCCGTACATGCGTCTTGAACATTCTTTGCTGATCAATCGACTGGCTTTTGCCGGCATGGCGCGGGATCAGACCGTTGCACAGGCTGTGCGGAACTTCAACGGCACCATCGGTGTGCTGGCGGGATCGGCGTGGGAGGAATTCGCGCAGCGTAACTTCGACAAAGCAACGGTAGTTCCCTTTCCAACCTGGGCCAAAGCGGTCCAGGCGGCGAGGGAAGGGCGGGTCGTCGCTGCCTACCGGGATGGTATCGAGGTCCGCATGGTAATGGCTGCCGATCCCCAACTGGCGTTGACTATGCGTACGGTCAGTTTTACTGACCTCGCGTCGATGCTATGTGTGGTCGTCGGTACTCGGGATCTGGTCTTGCGTTCCCTGATTAATGAAATCGTCGCCAACCAAAAAGAACAGCCGACGGTCGAGAAATTGCTGAAAAGAATCGCGACAATAAAATGAAATTCCACCGGTGAAAAAAATCCCTGTGCTTCAGCGTCTCCAGCGTGCTGCGACAAGCCCGTGGACGATCCTCGCTTGCATTGCGCTGGGATTTGGCCTTGGAACAATTGATCCGGACCATGCAAAAAATCTGGACATGGTGGGAATTATCTACGTCGATCTTCTCAAGATGATTATTCTGCCTTTCATGGTTTCAGCAGTGATTTTCAGTCTGCAAAAATTATTTCGCGACGGCGAGGTTGGGAAGATATTAGGGCGCACGGTGATGGTCATTTTGACCATGTCTATCGTGGCGGCACTGCTTGCCGGGATCGGCCACCAGATCATGCGCCCTGGTGTGGATATGTCGCCCGAGGCGAGGGCTGCGCTTGGCAATATCGTCGGCGCCTCAGTCGAAAACAGTCATGTCGAACTGAGCCTGCACGGAGAGGTTGAAAAACCGAAACCATCAGCTGTCCATGCGGTAGTGGCGTCACTGGTGCCGTCCAATATATTTGCCGCGCTGGCGAGTGGTGAAACGCTAAAGGCACTGGTATTCGCACTTTTGTTCGGTGTTGCAGTCGGTCAGGTGCCTGGGAAGATATCCGATGGACTTGCGCAGACACTTGAGACCATCTACTGCGCCTGCCAGTTGCTAACCCGTTGGATCAGTTTGCCGGTCCCTGTGGTGCTTGTTTGTATGATTGCTGCGCAGGTGGCGGATAGCGGAGTTGGACCTATAAAGACCATGCTTGGCTTTGTCGGCGCCTATCTCGTAGTGTGCGCGGTATTGCTGGGACTGGCGGTCCTGGTGCTTGCCCGGAGGGCCGGTACCTCTTTTGCTCTTGCGCTTGACACTATGCGGGAACCATTCGCGCTTGGCGTTGGGACGAACAACAGCGCATCTTGTATGCCGGTGATGATCGATGGTCTGGCGGGCAGGCTGGCTTTTAAGCGGGCTCAGGTAGAGCTTCTCGTGCCGCTCTCGGTTCTTTTGTTCCGCGCAGGGGCTATCGCCTACTTTGTTTGCGCGACCCTGTTCACGGCCGCCATTTACGAGCGTGCACTGAGCGGATCAGACCTGATTGTGGTCATGTTGTTTTCCGTGCTTTCGGGTTTTGCATCCACCGGGATGGCGGGAATTCTTACCATCACCATGATAGGCAACGCTTGCAGCTATCTCGGTTTGCCGTTCGAGGCGGCGTTTATTCTATTCGTTGCAGTGGATCCGATATGTGCCATGGGGCGGACTGCAGTGACGGTCATTGGAAGTTGTGCGGCAGTGTCGATGGTATGCGGTAGACCACTACGACCTTGAGGCCTGAGCATGGTAAAGCGCCTGCTTGATATCTCAAGGAGTGGCTGAGCATCGCCGGCTGAAATTATGCTCAGGGTAAGCGGAGGTCTTCAACCCCGCCTTCGATGGCACTTTATCCGGCAGAGCGCGGCAACGTTCCAGCACAAATCGATGGTGGGTCGAGCGGTTACACGGCAATGACGTGTTCAACAGATCGCGCCAATAATTTTTTTTCGAAGCAAAATTAAGTAAGCTTTTCATCGGACCAGTTAAAAATGAGAAAACGCCGTTTGAGTTTCAGTTTAAGAGCTGGAATGAGTATTTTGGTGTTTAGTATTATCGGCCTGTCTTATTGGGGATTCTTCGCCTATTCATATCTGGCGAGCTCTAATGTTTATAAAGAAAATGCCCTGAAATATATTTCGAAGCATAACAATGAGATCGGTTTCAAGCTGGAGGTTTTGCTAAACCCCATCGGCAACTCCTTAAAAATAATAAGAAAACAAATTTCCGATAGTCCTGGATATTTTACGAGTCAGAAATTCGCGGAAACCTTATTGTTGCATCTGCAAAATCAGAAGGATCTCATCTCTATTTTTATAGCATCGGCAAGCGGCGATTACATGCAGGTTCAGAACACGCGCCCCAGCATGATAGTTGCGGGCCGTGTGGCACCCGTTGGTGCCGCATACAACAAGTGGAATGTTGTGCGGTCGGACGAATCAGCCGCAGATATAGTTTCCCGGTATTCTTTCTACGGACCCGCGAATCAGCTCATTGATTCTTTTGATCTGAAAAATAAATATGACCCGAGGCAGCGCCCGTTCTATAAAAACATCGAAAGAAGTATGGTGGCAGATCCAGGCGGTGATTTTGTCCAGATAGATCCGCCGTATATCGCGAGCAGTACAAAACAATATACGTTTACACTGACGACACCCGTGGTATCAAAAAAGAAACTGCTGGGCATGGTCGGCCAATCTTTCGAAATTCGTACGATATCAAATTTTTTTCAATCCAATAAAATTAGTAAAAACAGTCAGACGTTTGTTGTTGATGCCTCTGGAAAAATAATCATTGGTACGGATTTCGAGAAGATGTTTTATGAGAAGGACGGTGCTGTGGCGTCGCGCAGTCTCCTGGATTACGCCGATCCTGCTGTGAATATCGCTGCCGCAGAGCGGAGTCGCGCTGCCAATAAGCCCTTTGAATTCGTGTCAGGTGAGAAGTCCCGGAAATATCTGGCCCAGTTTTCCCCCTTTCCAAATAAACTCAACCAGCAATGGGAAATTCTTTCTGTCGCGCCGTTGGAAGACTTTTTGGAAGAGATGGAGGCTGCCAATCACAGCTTACTGGTGTTCGGTGCCGGACTGGCAATAATCCTGCTGATAATTTTTTATTACGTGGTCAAGGTTTTGATTTCGAAACCTGTCGAGGGCCTGGTGTTCGAATTGCAGCAATTGCTTGAATTTAATAATTCAAGTGGAGTGCACCGATTGCAAACCCGAATAGAGGAGCTTGGCATCCTTGCAGACGCAATCAACAGGCTGAAGGTGACGCTTAACGCGTTTGTTGCCTATGTGCCGCGTGATCTTGTCGGCGGGCTGTTGAAATCAGGTCGGCCTATCGAGATTGGCGGTGAGAGTCGTTATATGACGATCCTGTTTTCTGATCTTCAAGGCTTTTCAAGTTTGTCCGAAGTGACGCCGACACGTGAACTTCTGCGCCGGGTTTCTGCATATCTTGAGTTGATGACTTTTTCCGTCAAGGAAGAGCGCGGCACTGTTGACAAGTTTATAGGTGACTCGGTTATGGCTTTCTGGGGCGCTCCGGAGCTCAACCAAAACCATGCTTATCATGCGTGTGTCGCGGCTATACGCGGGATGCGGCGTATGGTGAAACTCAATGATGACCTCGTGGCCGCCAAAGCGCCGCCCCTTGTGGTGCGTATCGGCATTCATTCAGATGCTGTTCTTGTCGGCAATATTGGTTCCATGGAACGTCTCAGTTATACGGTGATGGGTGACGGCGTTAACGTTGCTTCCCGTCTTGAGGGGGTGAATAAAGAATTCTCAACGAATATTTGTATAAGTCACGCCGTATTTATGGAGGCGGGCGAACGGCTGTGTGTTCGGCCCATCGACCTCATCAAAGTAAAGGGGCGCGCCGCGGATATTGCGATTTATGAGTTATTGGGTATTCGTGACGGGGATGCAGAGACGCGACCGACTGCAAGGGATGTCGAACTTGGCGGTGAAACTGCCAATGCATTTGCGAGTTATCGTGCCGGAGCGTATGCAGAGGCTGCCGCTCTCTATGACTCAATCAGCCAGCAGTTTAATGATCCGCTGTCCAGAATCATGGCGGAGAAATGCCTTTTGCTCGGGCGCCGTGACGTTTCCTGATCTGTGCCAACATCATCGCTAACCAAATGCTGGCTCTGGGGCAGTAGCCGCTGCGATTGCAGCATCCGGGCCGGCTACTTATGCCGCTGGCGTCACTGCCAAATGGATTCAAAAATTGGCAAGAATGCTGGCAAGGGGTCTGATGAGATAGTGGCTATTAAGGGGCTTTAGTATCGGATGTATGCCCCAGATGTGCTGATCTAAATCACTCAATACAACCTAAAGAGGCTTAAATGCGTTTCTTTGTGTTCAATTTACTTCTATCACTTTCTTTGGCAACAAACGCCGGAGCAGTTGCGCAAGCACCGGATGACATTCTTTTAGGCCACGGTCAAAATTGGCATTACCGTACAACTGTTGCCGTACCTCACCAAACACTAAAAAAGAAAGAACCAACTCCGGCCGAAAGTCCCAGTGTTAGTCGAGCTCAAGAAATACTAAACAGGTCGTCTGTGAAAGCAATTCTTTTAATGAACGGTAACGAGATCGTTTGGTCTGGCTACAAAGCACCAGCTAATTCTAATTCGTTGTTTCAAGGCTTTAGCATGGCTAAGACTGTCACATCTATGGCAGTTGGCAAAGCAATTTGCTCTGATAAATTCTCTCTACAAGATCAAGCTGAAAAGCACGTCGCCGAATTAAAAGGCACGCATCTTGGAAGTGTTACTGTTCAGCAATTGTTGAAAATGAGTTCGGGAACAGCATCCATAAATCCAGAATCAACAGTTTATTCGAACACAATTTATTCTCCTGAGCAGTCGCGAGGCCTACAATTAGGCAAATTAAGCGTTTTAGATGTTCTAAAAACGTCAAAAGTAAGTGATGCGTATCACGGACCATTAGGCGGCAAAAGAAAGGCTGGGGAGGAGTTTAATTATCACAGTACAGATCCGTTACTTTTGGGCGTTATTATCAATCTAGCAACGGGGATGAATTACGCCCAATGGGTAGAAAAACAAGTACTAATTCCTGCGGGGATTAGTCATGCGGCAATCATTGGTCAAGATCATTTTGGATTCGGAGCGGCTGACGGGAACGTTCGGATGACACTCGAAGATTGGGGGCGCTTTGCTTACTGGGTTAAGACCAATGAAAATGGATCAGACTGTTTTGCTGGTTATGTTAAAGATGCCTCAAGAACACAAATTCGTAATTCAAGTATAAAGCAAGGAAAAGGTTTTAATGGTTATGGCTATCTAGTATGGACAGACAATATTCCACAAAGCGATAGCTACTGGGCCAATGGGTATGGTGGGCAACGCATAGGATGGAATCATCGCAATAACAGAATGCTCATTGCATTTTCAAATGCTGCGGATTACACGGATGATCTTTATCGGTTTTATGCGGATTGGTCACAATTACCTGACTAGAGTTATGTTTCCTTAAGCGCTCATCGATTCTGCTCGAGGCTGTAAATTAATTTGAAAAAGTCTTTGGTCCCAGGGTCAGGTCCTGGTGGGCCCAGCAGTAAAGCAAACGCCCTCATCAGCAATGGTGGGGGTTTTGTTTTTGAGCGTTGCTTTGTCGATGTAGAGATTAGAAAACAGTCTCATTTATGTGCGCCTATGTATTTCTGTGGGCACTGATTGGCGGAAGAGAGTGGGAGTCGAACCCACGCAGGACTGTAAACAGCCCCTACCAGGTTTGAAGTCTGGCCGCCCCACCGGGAGCGATTCCCTTCCGTTGTTTCGTTCTGAACCGTGATGTTAACTGCGTACCGCTGCGTCCGCTACTTGCCGAGCAATTTTGCCACTGCCGCGCCGGCGGCTTCACCGTCTTTCTGCGCATCGATCAGGTTGCCGCCGCAGCCGGCGCGCACCGCACCCGCCGCAAATACGCCGGCGAGCGAGGTTTGCAGTGACGCATCGGTGGTCAGGCGGCCCGTGGCGTCGCGTTTGATCTCGGCCGGCACGCATTCCACGTTTGGTTCGAGGCCGACATAGGCAAAAACGCCACTCGCCGCAATTTCGCTGGTTTTGCCATCGGCACTTTTGACGCGCAGCTTCTTTACCATGTCTTCACCTTCGATCGCGTCGACCGTGGTGTTCCATAGCGTTTGAATGACGGGTTGCGCCGCGACTGCATCGATGAACGATTGCCGCGCGCTGAATTTTGCGCCGCGATGCACGAGGTGCACGCGTTTGCAGAAATGCGCCAGCACCAGTGCCTCCTGCAGCGCCGAGTCGCCACCGCCAACGACCACGACTTCCTCGTCCTTGTACATCGGGCCGTCGCAATCGGCGCATTGCGAGACGCCGCGGTGTTCAAATTCCATTTCGCCCGGCACGCCAAGGCGTTTGAGCCTTGCACCCGAGGCAATGATGACGGCGCGCGCGCTGTGCGTGCCGGCGTCGGTCGTGACGGTGAATTTGTCGCCGTTTTTCGCAATCGCGCTGACGGTTTCGTTCAGGCTCTCGACACCGAGGTCCGAGGTTTCCATCATCAGGTTGGAGGCGTAATCGGTGCCGGAACCTTCGATCTCGCCATGGAGCTCGTTGATGTTGACCACGAGCCCGCCGAACAGCAGCTGCTCGGCGCCGGCGGTGCGCAGGCCTTTTTGTGCGGCGACCTTGGCGGCGGCGAGACCGGCGATACCGGTGCCGATGACGATGACGTCAAAATTCGAATCGGACATGAGATTTCCTTAGTAACGTTTGATGGGACGGTGGTTGGGGCGGCGCTGCGCCGCGGGCGCGGCCGGTTTGTTTTGTGCCGGTGCGGCAGCCTGCTTCGGTGGCGCCGGCGGTGCGGTGGCCTCACCGAGGATGGGCACAAAATCGCGCCGCATCTTGCGCTGATCGCCGAGGCGTTGCGTGATGCCGAGACGGTCGAGGCATTCCAGTATCTCGATCGCAAGGCCGCGGCCGACACCTGTGCGGTCACGGTACTGCGCGGCAGTAAACTGGTTGCCGGCCGCGTTCTGCGCCACATCAACGGCGCAGGCGGCGAGCTGGGCCAGTGTCGTGCGCGGATAAAAGCGCTCGGGTGTGACGCGAATCACTTCGTTAGTCTTCGCCTTGCGGTGCAGGAAGTCTTTCAGCATGACTTCCTTCAGCTTGGTCAGCGGCGCGAGATCTTTCAGCGGCGGCACGTTGAAGCCGGCCGATTCCATCACCGGTTTCACCGCCTCCCACATCTTCTGGTCGGCGGGGTTATCGGTGGCGATGTGCTGCGGCAGGCGCGCGTGGCTGCCTGCGACTTCGAGTTTTTTCTCGTCAGCGAGCACGCGCAGCAGCGCCGTAAAGGTTTCGGCGGCAAGTCCCGGCGCATGCGTTTTATGCAGCGTTTCGATTTCGGCGCCGGTGGCTTGCGGCGAGTCGCGGTGGAATTTCACCAGCGCCTCGACCACGGCCTGTTTGATTGTTTCGACGCTCTGCTTCGGCAGTGCCACCCGCTGTTCCTTGCCGACAATCGTGGTATCGGTTGCGCCAACCAGCGCATCGACGCGCTCCGGTTTCAGATTGAACGTGCGTTCGAACTGCGCCAGATCGACGCCAGCGGGTGAGCCGGCGAGCAATGCCGCGAGCGCCTGCGCCGGATCATCGTGTTCGAGCGCGGCAAGTTGCGCTACGCGTGCCGCGGTATTGCGCCGTGTCGCCGGCGCAAACGGATCGACAATCGTGCCGCCGCCGATGGTACGCGTCGCCGATTGATCGCGCACGATGAAGCGGTCGCCGTGCAGCGCCGCCAGTGGCGCATCGGTGATGACTTGCACGATCGCCGATTCACCGGCGGCGATCACGGTACCGCGGCGGATCGAGATACGCGCGGTCACGTCGGCGGTGCCCAGGTGCAGGTGCACGGGCGTCCAGTGTTTGAGTGGCTGCGCTTCGCTGGCGAGCACCTGCAGCCGCACGTCAAGTCGATTGGTCGGCGCGTGCACCGCGGGGGCGACCAGCCAGTCGCCGCGGCTGACCTGGGTGATTTCCACGCCTGACAGATTGACTGCGCAGCGTTCGCCTGCCGCCGCCTGTTGCGTCGCGCCGCCTTGTTTCTGCATGCCGCGCACGCGCACTTCAATGCCGCCGGGCGAGAGCATCAGATGGTCGCCGACGGCCATCGCGCCGGTGACGACGGTGCCGGTGACGACGGTGCCGCTGCCGGCCTTGGTGAAGACGCGGTCGATGGTGTA
Organism: Chitinophaga pinensis; assembly: GCA_943329075.2. Classification (GTDB taxonomy): domain Bacteria; phylum Pseudomonadota; class Gammaproteobacteria; order Burkholderiales; family SG8-41; genus PALSA-1004. The sequence continues at coordinate 47,163 of CALQCM020000035.1, forward strand.
ACGGAAATGGCGGCCGGCGTGTTCGCGGCTCTGGTGTGCTTTGGCGGCGGCAGCAAGTTCAGTGCGCAGCGCGTCGATGCCCTCGCCGCTGATGGCGGACGCCGGCATCACGGGGATCGCGGCGAGTTTCGTCTCGGCGAGCAGCGTTTTTACACCGGCAACGACTTCGGCGACGCGCTCGGGCGCAACACGGTCGCATTTGGTGATGACGGCCACGCCGTGCGAGACGTTGAGCAGGTTGACGATGTTCAGATGTTCGATGGTTTGCGGCATGACGCCGTCGTCGGCGGCGACGATCAGCATCACGTAATCGATGCCGGCAACGCCAGCGAGCATGTTGCGGATGAAACGTTCGTGGCCGGGCACGTCGACGAAGCCGATCAGAGCGTCGGGTGTTTTCCAGTAGGCGAAGCCGATGTCGATCGAAATGCCGCGCGCTTTTTCCTCGGGCAGGCGGTCGGTGTCGACGCCGGTGAGCGCTTTGACGAGGGTGGTTTTGCCGTGATCGATGTGGCCGGCGGTGGCGATTATCAAGTTAATGTCTCCACATTAACTTCGCCGGGGGCGGCCCCCCCCTGCGTCAGAATAGTTGTCGCTCCGATATGATGTTGATCTTGGGGGCGATAAGGACAAACGATGGCTCGGTATGGAGAAGCATTCAGAAACAGAGCGGTGGCGCGGTTATTGCCGCCGGAGAGCGCCAATATTGGCGTAGTAGCC
>CALQCM020000036.1 GCA_943329075.2 Chitinophaga pinensis
CCAACGGCGCGAGGACTCAGACAGTCCTCGCCGACTTCCCCCGGCGCGGCTGCGCTGCTCGGCGGCTCTCAGGGGGAGGGTTTTCTCCCTCTCCCTTGATGGGAGAGGGCAGGGGTGAGGGTGAACGGTCGAAGCTTCCCCCCATCCCTGCCTTCCCCCACAAGGGGGGAAGGAGCAAGCCGTCCGTATTAAAAAATCAATTCACAAAAAACGCCGCCGGCAGTGCATCGACGACATAACGCCGGTTGACCAGCTGGCTGGAGGCCATGTCGGCGGCGACCGGATTGTTGGCATCGGTGATGACGCGGCCGTCGCGCAGCAACTGCTGGTCGAGGGGGCGCGGCTGGCGCAGCATGGCGCTCAGCGCGTCGAAGTGGCGCGCCGGCACATGCGAGAGGTCGGCGCCCGCCGCTGCGGCCAGCGGTTGCGCGCTGGCGACAACGAAGCTGTTCACATGCGTGGCGAGGCCGTAATCGGGGCGGTAGAGCACGATGTATGGCAACTCAGTGCGCAGTGTCGTCAGGAAGTGCGCATAGGGCCGCGGTGCGTCGAGATCGGCGAAGGTGTTGAAGACCGCTATGCCGCCGGCGGCAAGACAGCTCTTCAGATCGCGGAAGATGTCGCGCGTGATCAGGTAATCGGGCACGCCGTCGCCGTGAAAGAGATCGACCACCACGACGTCGTAGCTGCCGTCGCAGCCGCGCAGGAAGGTGCGGGCATCGGCCTGCACGGTTTTCACTTTGGCCGGATCGAAGCCGAACAGCTCCTGCGCGGCGTGTAACGCCGCGGGGTCGATGTCCACCGTGGTGATGTTCACGCCCTGCGCGGCGAGCCGCATCGGCAGCATGCCTGCGCCGTTACCGAGCACCAGTGCTTTTTTTACGCCGGGCCGGTACGACTGCGCCAGCGCTTCGAGCGCATAGGTGTAGAGCGACATCGACTGGTTGCGCGAGCCGACCATGTTCTGCACGAGGCCGTCCTGAAAATACATGCGGTTGAACGCTTCGCCGTCGCGCGGCCCGCTTTTGATGATCTTGATGGTGCCGAACATCGAGCGGTAGACCTTCTCCGGCGTCCACGTCGTGTTGCTGTAATTCGCCGGCCACATGCGGCCCGTATACAAATCCGCACCCGCCAGCAGCGCCAGCGATGCGATCAGGGCGACGACGGTGACGGTGACGAGACGCTTGCGTTCGGCGAAGCGCACCGGTGCGCGGAAGATCATGGCCAGAGGCAATGCGGCCAGCACTACCGCCACCAGTAGCGTCGAAACGAAGTTGCTGAGATAGGGAATCAGGCCGAAGGCAGTAACGATGACGCCAGCCACCGAGCCGATGGTGCTGACGAAAAAGACGCTGCCCGCGCCGGCGTCGGCGGCAGCACCCTTGGCGGCGGATTGTTTGAGCAGCAGTGCCACCAGCAGCGGATTCATCGCCGAGGTGGCGAACAGCGGCACGAACAGCAGGGCGAGGCAGGCGAGGAAGGCGCCAACCACAAGATCGAAGCGCGCGAGCTGGTAGAACAGATAAGGATAAGCGAGACAGGCGATGACAATGGCAATCGCCGCCACCGCCGGCATCAGCGTAAACAGATAGGCAAGCTTCTCCGCGGACAGCGCATGGCCCTTGCGGCCCGCAGCAAGGCGGCCGCCCCACCAGTAGCCGAGCGCCAGCGAGACGAGCGTAATCGAGAGGATGCCGCTCCAGATATAGAGGCTGACGCCGAAGTAGGGCGTCATGATGCGCGAAGCCAGAAGTTCCAGCGCGAGTATCGCGCCGCCCGTCGTGAATATGATCGCCTGCAGCATCATGGTAGAGTTTCGCTCGGGTATAATCGCCGCGTCCGCGCCGACGCAGCAAAGGTTGATCGGCCCGCGGAATTTACCAGACTTTTTCCGCACTTGTAACGGTGAGGCGCCGGCACAGCGCCGTGTGCGCCCGATGGGGGGGATATGCTTCGATTCTTGATGCGCGTGCTGGCCTGCCTGGCGTTGGGTAGTGTTGCATTGGTTGCGGCCGCCGCCGAACCGACGGTACCGTATGTGCCGACACCGCAGGAAGTTGTCGACAAAATGCTGGCGATGGCGAAGGTCACGCCCAACGATTACCTGATCGATCTTGGTTCCGGCGACGGCCGCATCGTCGTCACCGCGGCGAAGAAATACGGTGCGCGCGGTTTTGGCGTCGATTTGAACCCGGTACGGATCAGGGAGGCCGTCGAAAATGCCATGCAGAACGGCGTTAGCGACCGCGCCGAGTTCTATCAGCGCAACCTGTTTGAAACCGATCTCTCCGCCGCCAGTGTGATCACCATGTATCTGCTGCCGCGCGTGAACATGGAGTTGCGGCCGCGCTTGCTCGATCTGACGCCCGGCACCCGCATTGTCTCGCACGACTTCGACATGGACGACTGGAAGCCCGAAGAGACCGTGCACATGGACGTCAAACAAAAATACGGCAACGCCGGCGGCACCAGTTCGGTCTACTTCTACATCGTGCCGGCGAAGGTCGCCGGTGTCTGGCGGTGGCAGCAGGTGGTCGGCGGCAAGCCGCAACACTACGAACTCGCGCTTGAACAGAAATTTCAGGTGGTGAGTGGCACGTTGCGCATCAACGGTACGCCGTTGAAAATCGCCGATGCCAAGCTGCGCGGCGATCAGCTCGGCTTCAGCGTGACGGCCGATCTCAATGGCGCGGCAACCAAACAGACCTTCAGCGGACGCGTTTCCGGTGACAACCTGTTTGGCAGTGTGGTGCTGTCGGGCGCGCGCGGGCAAAGCCAGCTCGAATGGATCGCCGCGCGCGGCGCCAAAACCGGTGCTGTAATGCGCGCCCCTTTGCTTGCGGTGGCCAACTAAATGATGAAATTTTGCAAAGTGCTGGCACTGCTGATACTGGCCGCCGGGTCGGTGTCGGCGCAGGATTTCGGCGATACGCCCTATGTGCAGACGCCGATGAACGTGGTCGAGCGCATGTTGCAGATGGCGAAGGTGACCTCGCGCGATTACGTGATCGACCTCGGCTCCGGGGATGGCCGCCTGGTGCTGACGGCAGCGAAGAAATACGGCGCGCGCGGCTTCGGTGTTGATCTCGACCGCCGTCTGGTCACGCTGGCCAACCGCAATGCTGCGAAGACCGGCGTCGCCGATCGCGCGGCGTTCTACGAGCGCGATATTTATGAAACCGATCTGACGGCGGCATCCGTGGTGACGACCTACCTGTTGCCCGAGGTCAATCTGATGCTGCGGCCGAGCTTGCTCGCAACGCTGAAGCCGGGCACGCGCATCGTCACCCATGACTACGACATGGGCGAATGGGCGCCCGACGAGCAAACGGTGATCGACGCGCCGGACAAACCGGTCGGCCGCGACAAACGCAGCAAGGTCTTTTTATGGTTGGTGCCGGCCAACGCCGCCGGCAAGTGGCGCTGGGAGTTGCCGGTTGCCGGCAAGCACGCGGTGTTTGAAATCACCATCGCGCAGAATTTCCAGGTCATCAGCGGCAATGCGAGCATCGACGGCCGGTCGCTGGCCCTTGGCAAAACGCGGCTTACCGGCGAGGACATTGCGTTCGAACTGACCGACACCGCGGACAGAACCCGTTATGAATTCGCAGGTCGTATCGTTGCGCACAACATCAGCGGCAGCGTGCGCGTGGCGGCTGCCGCGGCGCAGCGCCAGCTCGACTGGGATGCGTCGCGCGTCGAACTGGGCACGCCCGCACATACGCTGCTGAAAAAGCCGACGATGCAGGAGTTGCAGGAAAAAATGCAGCCATGATGGCAGACGTCGCGCGGCAAACGCCGGTTGGTGTGCTGCGCGCAGCGCTGTGTTCCACGGTGTTTCTCTTGGCAATACCCGCCGCGCAGGCCCAATTCAGCTACGACGTGCCTTATGTGCCGACACCGCCGGTGGTGGTCGAGGAGATGTTGCGGCTTGCCGAAGTAACGGCGGAGGACTTTGTCATCGACCTCGGGTCCGGCGACGGCCGCGTGGTGATTGCTGCGGTGAGCAAGTTCGGCGCGCGCGGCATCGGCGTCGATCTTGATCCGGACCGCATACTCGAGAGCGATTACAACGCCAGTGTCGCCGGCGTCAGCGACCGCGTGGCCTTCCATCGCGCGGATCTCTTCAAGTTTGAAATTCACCGCGCCAGTGTCATCACCATGTATCTGCTGCCGTCGGTCAACATCCGGCTGCGGCCGCGCCTGTTGTCGGAACTGAAGCCCGGCACGCGCATTGTTTCGCACGATTTCGATATGGAAGACTGGAAGCCGGACGCGAAATCGACGGTGCGTAAAAACGTTTTTCTGTGGATTGTGCCGGCCAGGGTGGAGGGCCGCTGGCGCCTTAATCTCGATCTGCCCAATGGCGCGCGCAGCTACGACATCGAAATCAAACAGAAATTCCAGGAAATTGACGGCCTGCTGCGTTACGACGGGAAGGTTGCAGGTCTCTGGAACGCCAGCCTGCGTGGCGACCGCGTGCGCTTCACGGTGGTCGACGATGGCGGCCCGCTTGATTCCAACCTTTATTTCGATGGCCGCGTTGAGGAGGACGTGATTGCAGGCGTGGTGCTGCGCGGCGTCGGTGCGGAGCAGAAAAAGATCAACTGGCGCGCCACGCGCATGGCCGGCGGGACCGCACAATGATCAAACACATGCTCGGCGCCGCGCTGACGGCGGTCGCCATGCTGCAACCGCTGGCGGCCGCCGCGCAGTTCAATCCGGACGTGCCCTACGTCACCACGCCGTGGAATGTGGTTGAAACCATGATCGACATGGCGCAGGTGACGGCCGCCGACAACCTGATCGATCTCGGTTCCGGTGACGGGCGCATTGTCATCGAGGCGGTGAAGAAGCGCGGCGCACGCGGCACCGGCATCGAACTCAATGCGCATCTCGTTAAAATCGCGCGCGAAGAGGCGCAGCGGCAGGGCGTGGCGGAGAAGGCGAAATTTCTCGAGGGCAATCTGTTCAATTTCGATTTGAGCGGCGCCAGCGTGCTGACCATGTATCTGTTCCAGCAGATCAACGTGCAGCTGCGTCCGCGCCTGTTCGAGCAGTTGAAGCCCGGCACGCGCGTGCTGTCGCATGATTTTCACATGGATGACTGGAAGCCCGACGCCCAGCGCGAAGTTCCCGTGCCCGGCAAATCGTATGGCCCGCCGCGCAGCACCATCTATCTGTGGGTGATGCCGGTGAATGCCGCCGGCCGCTGGAACTGGCGGTTGCCGGTCAACAATGTGCCGCTCGTGTTCGAGGCGACGATTGCACAGCGTTTTCAGAAGCTGGAGATTACCGCCAGCGCCGGCGGTGCCAAAGCGGCGGTGAGCGACGTGCAACTGCGCGGCGACGAGATCCGTTTCCGGTTGAGGCTGGAACAAACCGGCCAGCCGGTGACGTTCGACTTCAGTGGCCGTATCAGCGGCGACGCGGCGGCCGGCACGGCCCAATCCGCAGCCGGCGGCGATGGCGCGCTGGAATGGCAGGCGGCCCGCACGGAGCGTGGCAAAATACGCCTCGATTGATTTTTCACCCATAGAACTTTCTGGAGAGCGGTATGAAGCAGAGCAAATGGTTGCAGCAGGCCGCCACGGGGCTGGCCCTGGCGCTGGTATTGCCGCTGTGCGCCTTGAGCGCGGAAGACAAGGAGCGCGGCGTCGGCGACGTGGTTTACGTGCCGACCCCGCAGATCGTCGTCGATGAAATGCTGAAAATGGCGAAGGCCGGGCCGCAGGACTTCATTATCGACCTCGGTTCCGGCGACGGTCGCATGGTGGTCACGGCGGCGAAGAAATTCGGCGCGCGCGGTTTCGGCGTCGACCTCTCCGATGATCTGCTGGCCGAGGCGCGCGCCAATGCCAAAGCAGCGGGGGTCGCCGACCGCGCGGAGTTCCGCAAACAGAACCTCTTCGAGACGGAACTCGGTCAGGCGACCATCCTCTCGACTTATCTGCTGCCGGAGATGAATGAAAAGCTGCGGCCGAAGATACTGGCATTGCCGCCGGGCACGCGCGTGGTGGCACACGACTATCACATGGGCGAGTGGTTGCCCGACGAAACGAAGACGCTGTCGGTGCCGGAGAAGATCGTCGGCACGCCCGGTATCAGCTACACCTATCTGTGGATCGTGCCGGCGAAGGTTGCGGGGCGCTGGCAGTCGGAGTTCAAACACGGCACCGGATCGACGGCGCTTGAATTTGAATTCACGCAGAACTTCCAGATTATCGGTGGCAGCGCGAAGATCGGCACGCAGACACTCAAGTTGCCCGACAACCGCATGAGCGGCGAGCAGATCGCGTTCACTGTTTTTGCCAAGGCGGGTGATGCGGCTTCGCGGCATGAGTTTCGCGGCACCGTGAAGGGTGACGCAATCGAAGGTACAGTGGCAGTCGGCAGCGGCAACACGCAGAAGCAGTATCCGTGGACGGCAAAAATGACGGCACGGGCGGGCGGTGCCAAATGAGCGCGCCGCACGCGCAGGAAGGCGCGGCACCGCACCAGACGCTGTCGCTGTTTGATGCGATTACGATGATCGTCGGCTTGATCGTCGGCGCCGGCATTTTCGGCACGCCGGCGCTGGTCGCCGGTGCGGTGCAAAGCGAAGCGATGCTGGTGACGGTGTGGATCGCCGGCGGTATTTTCTCCGTCATTGGCGCCCTTTGTTACGCCGAACTGGCGACGGCATTTCCCTCGGCCGGCGGCGAATATCACTTTCTGCAAAAGGCTTTCGGCCGCCAGATTTCGTTTCTCTACGGCTGGGCGCGCCTGACGGTGGTGGTGGCCGGTTCGATCGCGGTGTTCTCCTATCTGTTCGGCGACTATATGTCGCGTGTGATCAATCTTGGCACCTATTCGTCGGCGATCTGGGCGGCGTTCATTGTGACGGCGCTGACTGTCGTCAATTACATCGGCATTCGCGAAGGCAAGGCGACGCAGAACCTGTTTACGGTGCTCGAAGTCGGCGGGCTGGTATTGATCGTGGTCGCCGGTTTGTTTTTTGCACCGACGCCGGTAGTGGCACCGGTTGCGGCAGCGGCCGGGGATGCGGGCCCGTGGTACATGGGCGCAGGTTTCGGTACCGCGATGCTGTTCGTGTTGTTTACCTATGGCGGCTGGAACGATGCCGCGTATATTTCAGCCGAAGTGCGCAATCCCGACCGCAACATGTCGCGCGCGCTGCTGTTTTCCATCGCGCTGGTGGCGCTGCTCTACGTGCTGGTGAACATCGCCTACGTCAAAGGCCTCGGTTACGAGGCGATGGCGCGTTCCAGTGCGGTGGCCGCCGATCTTCTGAAGAACACCTGGGGCACTACCGGCGAGAAAGTCATTTCCATCATGATCGCGATTGCCGCGCTGACTTCGGTCAACGGATCGATGATCGTCGGCGCGCGCTCCAACTATGCGCTGGGGCGCGACTGGCCCCTGCTCGGCTACCTCGGCAAGTGGCACGCCGCCAGCGGCTCGCCGCGCAACGCGCTGGTGGTGCAGGGTGTGATCGCCATTGCGCTGGTGGCGCTGGGCGCCACGCAGAATGCGGGCTTCAAGGCGCTGGTCGAATATTCGCTGCCGGTGTTCTGGGGTTTCTTCATGCTGGTCGGCATATCGCTATTCGTGCTGCGCCAGCGCGAGCCCGAGGCGCGGCGACCGTTCCGCGTGCCGGGTTACCCGGTGGTGCCGGGCATTTTCGTCTTGATGTGCGGCTATCTGCTGTATTCGAGCCTGGCGTATCACCGCGCCAATGCGCTGGTCGGGCTGGTGGTGCTGGCGGTCGGCGCAGTCGTGATGCTATTCTCTCACAAGCGCAAATAATCCTCAGGTAACCGGCGTTGCGCCGGCGCAGGACTGGAACAGGGCCAGCCAGTCTGCGAAGATGGCCGGCCTCGCTCCTGTCGCGGGGCCGGCCAAGCCGGCTGGATGGGCAAATCGGTCGGTCAGAACCGCGATTTGTCTGATCCCTTTTTAGACTTGTCGTAGAGCTGGCCTTGGGTCTTGTTCTGGAGCGCGGTGAGATCCATGCCCTCTACAAACGCATTGGGGTAGGCGAAGCCTGCGGTCAAAACGCAGGTGATCATCCTCAAGACGTGACCTACGTGGCCGCCTTTGCCCCTGGGTGTCATGGTCGGGCTGATGCTTTGTTCCATTGTTGCCTCCAATAAAATTTTCTGGCGCTTGTTTGGTCATTGTGGAAAACAGTTGCACTCGCAAGCCTGAGATTAAAAACGAGTCACCACAGGTTTTTCAGCGTGTGCGCTATCGATAATTCATCGCGGTGCTGTTGCTATGAGCCGCGACCGGTTCTTTTGTAAGCATCGTGTAAGGAATAATTCAAAGACCATGCAAACTGTAGCACAACCCACGGTTAATTGAATACGGGCTTCACGCGCCGACTTTCTTCTACCGGGGAGGCAGGACGTCGAAAATGGGTCCGAAATCGTCCACGCACAGGCCGCCGCGTTGTTTTCCCTCGCGGGGCGCCAGGTCACACCGCAGAATATGGTTGTCGGCTGACGAAAGAATTGCCTTGCAATAATTCTTGCGGCCCGGCGCGGCAGGCGATTTCGTGGCCATGGCTTCCCGGACCCATATTGCGCCGGTTGCAAGCGGCTACGTCGGCGCGATCGCGGTCGCCGGGTAAACCGGTATTTGCAACGTGATTCAGGCGGCCGGCAGTACCGTGACGGTCACCGGATCAATGCCGAGCTTCACGCGCGCGCCGACGGTGTGGTTCTGGCCGCCGAAATGCGGCATATCGACTGTGAACACGTTGCCGCCGGCCTCGACGCGATAACGCATGAATTCACCGAGAAATTCGCGTTCCGTCACGCTGCCATCGAGCCATATCAGCGTTTCTGATGCCGCTGATTCTGCGGCAATGATCTTGAGCGCGTGCGGCCGGATCGCCAGTTCGGCGGCGCCGCTCAGCCCTGATTTGACCGGGATGCGGTGATCGCCGAGCAGCGGCGAGGTAAATCGTGCGGTCGCGTCGACCGCACCGGCAATCAGATTGATGGTGCCGATGAAGTTGGCGATGAAGCGGTTGACCGGGTGGTCGTAGAGTTCGGTCGGCGCGCCGATTTGCTGGATGACGCCGGCGTCGAGCACTGCCACGCGGTCGGCGATCGACAGCGCTTCTTCCTGATCATGGGTAACGAAGATGGTCGTAATGCCGAGTTTGCGCTGCAGGGCCAGCAGTTCGGTGCGCATGTGCACCCTGAGCTTGGCGTCGAGATTGGAGAGCGGTTCGTCGAGCAGCAGCACCTTCGGTTCGATGGCGATGGTGCGTGCGACGGCGACGCGTTGTTGTTGTCCGCCGGAGAGCTGGTTGGGACGGCGCGCACCGTAGTCGGACAGACCGACCAGGTCGAGCGCCGCAGCGGTGCGGCGTGTAATGTCGGCGCGCGGCAGTTTGCGTTCTTCAAGGCCGAAAGCGACGTTCTGCGCGACGGTCATGTGCGGCCACAGCGCGTAATTCTGGAACACCATGCCGATGTCGCGCCGCCAGGGTGAGACGCCGGTGATGTCGGCGCCGTCGACCTTGATGGTGCCGGTCTGCGGCTGGTTGAAACCTGCGAGCATGCGCAGCAGCGTTGATTTGCCGGAGCCTGACGGTCCGAGCAGCGCGAAAAATTCACCGGGTTCAATTTGCAGGCTGACGTCGCGCAGCACTTGTGTCGCGCCGTAGGCGAGGCTGACGTTGTCGATATCGACGCGGACTTTGCGGTTTACGACCGTGTTCATGCATGGGCTCCGGTGTTGAGCGGATTGCTGTCCTGGCCCGCAGCGCGACTGCGGATCAGGCGGTTGGAGAAATAGGTGCCGATGGCGACCGTGACAACGGCAACCACGCCGAGCGCGGCGCCGGGGCCACGGCCGGCAATGCTCTGCATGTAGAGATAAATGCCGTAGGACATCGGCGCATTGCTCTGTGCGGTGACCAGCATGATGGTCGCCGAGAGTTCAACCGCGGCGGTGAGAAAGCTGGTGACGAAGCCGGCGAGGATGCCGCCGGCCATCAAGGGCACCACCACGCGATAGATGGTGCGGTTCTTCGAGGCGCCAAGATTTTCGGCGGCTTCTTCGAGGGATATGTGCAACTGTTGCAGCGCCGCCGTGCACGAGCGCAGCGCATAGGGCAGGCGCCGCACCGCATAGGCGATGACGATGATCAGCCAGAATGCGGTGAAGGGTTCATCGGTGAACGGCAACTGGAAATCCTTGAAGGTGCGCAGGTAACCGATACCGAGTACGACTCCCGGAATGGCGATGGCACCGGTAGCGGCCAGATCGAGCCACTGGCGGCCGGCCAGTTTGGTGCGCAGGATCAGGTAGGCAATGGCGGTGCCGAGGATGACGTCGGCGCCAGCGGCGAGTCCGCAGTAAAGCAGCGTGTTGGCCATCATGCCTGAGGAATCGCGGAACACGGTGGCGTAGTTGTCGAGCGTGTAGACGTCGGGCACCACCGAATAGCTCCAGACCTTTGAGAATGAAAGGAGCAGGATGCCCAGATGCGGCGACAGCACAACGAGCAGGACGAGAATGATCCAGCCGTAGGCGAACACCGCCTGCCAGGGTTTGAGCTCGCGTTTGGCCAGCGTCGAGCCGCCGCGCTGTTGTGTGGCGTAGTCGCGCCCGCGCATGAGCCAGGTCGAGCCCCACAGTGCGATGATGGAGGCGATCACCATGATGAGGCTGGCGACGTAACCGATCGGGTCGTCGATGCCGATTGAGGTGATGCGCAGGTAGGCCTGGGCAGCGAGGATGTTGGTGACGTTCAACACCAGTGGCGTGCCGACGTCGTCGAACACCTTCAGGAAAACGAGTGCGGCGCCGGCGAGGTAACCGGGCATGGCGAGCGGAAAGACGATGCGGCGGAACAGGCGAAAGCCGCTGGCGCCGAGGTTTTGCGCCGACTCTTCCATGGCGCTGTCGATGTTGGCGAGTGCCACGGTGAGATTCAGCAGGATGAACGGAAAGTAATGCAGCGCCTCGACAAAGATCACGCCATTCAAGCCCTCCATGAACGGAATGCCGAAGCCGAACCAGTCGTTGAACAACAGGTTGACCGAACCGCTGCGGCCGAACAGCAGTTGCATGGCCGCCGCGCCGACGAAGGGCGGCATGATCAGCGGCAGCACACCCAGCGTCTGGATCAGCACCGCGCCGCGAAAGCGGAAGCGCATTGTGAAGTAGGCCAGCGGCAGCGAGATGAGCGACGAGATCAACACGCTCATGCCGCCGACGTAAAGGCTGTTGTAAAACGACTCGCGCATCAGCGTCAGGCTGAAGAACGAACCGAAATGCGAGAACGTCAGGCTGCCGTCGCTGTTGGTGAAGGCGACGTAGATGACGGTTGCCACCGGAATCAGCAGGAACAGAATAAGCAGCGCCGCGATCACCAGTGCAATCGTGGCGTGCGTGAAGCTCAGGCGTTGTGTCATTGTCTGGCAGCCTGTCGAATATCTGCGGCGGTCAATATTACTCGTCATTCCCGCGCAAGCGGGAATCCAGTAAGGCGTCGATTCTTTGCGATGCCGGTTGACTGGGCTCCCGCTTGTGCGGCAGCGACGGGATTATTTTTCCCGATGTTAAACACGGTGCCGCCGACGCTACTTCGCAAGCGCGGCCGCCTGGTTGGCGAGTTCAACGGCGCGCGCGTAGTTCTTGCGCGCCGTGTTGCTCCAGTATTCCTCGAGCGCGGTGGTTTGCTTGGTTTTATCGGCGTCGCGTTTGGTGTTGCGGTAGAGCGCGAGGAATTCCTTGTCCTTCGATTTTTCTTCGCTGACGACCGGCGAGTAGGCCAGGTCGCGCGCGTCTTCCAGCAGCTTCTGCGCCGGCGCATTGTTCTTGCCGGTGAGTTTGGCGGCCGCATCATTGATGGCTTTGGCGGCGGCAATCAGGTCCTTGTGTTTGAACGTGATGGCCTGGTCAAAAATAGAACTCACCACGTAGTAGCGCGACTCGGCCAGATCCGAGTCGAAATTGACCTTCGGTTTGATCGTGCCGGTAAACGGATTGGGGAAGCCGGCCGGTGCTTTTTTGTAGGCGCTGGGCAACACCGGCAGGCGGCTGATGGCCGGATCGAACAACAGTTCCTGGCCTTCGGGCGACATCGTGTAGTTGACGAATTTTTTCGCGTTGTCGGCATTTTTGGCGCCGGCGACGATGCCGATGTTGGCGGGCACGATGGCCGTCACCGACGGATAGACGAACTGCACCGGAAACTTCGAGGCCATGCCGGCCAGCCCAAAGAAATCAATCACGAGGCCAATGCCGTACTGGCCGTTGTTGACACCGTCGGGCACGCCGAAGCTGCGTTCGGTGATGGCGGCGCAGTTGGCGGCGATCATCAGCATCTGGCGCCAGCCCTTGGCCCAGCCTTCGCCCTGCAGGATGGTTTCGACGGTGAGGTGGGTGGTGCCCGAGCGCGAGGGTGAAGACATCGCGACGTGGCTGAAATAGACCGGCTTGGTCAGATCCGACCATTCCTTCGGATCGGGCAGCTTGTTGGCCTTGGTGTACCGCGTGTTCCACATGATGCCGTAGCCGGCCAGCGCCTGACCGAGGTAGTAGCCCTGCGGGTCGTTGATCGGGTAGTTGCCGATCTTGGCCGGTACTTCTTTCGCCGGCGATTCGATTTTGGCGAGCAGCTTTTCCGCAGCCAGCACTTCAAAGGCATCGGGCGCGGAAACCCAGAACACGTCGGGCTTGTTGCTGGCGGGGGCTTCGCGAATATAGGCGACGCCGGCGGGCGTGGGTTTATTCAGGATCTCGACCTTGATACCGGGGTTCTTCGCCTCGAAGGCCTTTTTGTAGGCCTCGGTCAGTTCCTTCGGGAAGGAGGTTACGATCACCACCTGCTGTTGGGCATGAGCGGCGGTTGCAGCTAGCGCAAGCAGGGCAGCAGCAAGGCTGGATTTGAAGGGATTCAAGGCATACTCCTGCAGTGGTTCGTGGGCGGCCAATATTACCGACGGCAGGTGTAAATTGCCACCGCGCAGGGCAATCAGGGCTTGAATTTCCATTAAACGGCCCCAACTGGCCAAGGTTTGACGGAATTTACGAATTCAAAAGGGGAATTGGCAAGAATGAACACCGCAACCAAAGAAACGATGGGCTTTCAGACCGAGGTCCGGCAACTGCTGGATCTGATGATCCACTCGCTCTACAGCAATAAGGAAATTTTCCTGCGCGAGCTGGTTTCCAATGCGTCGGATGCCTGTGACAAACTGCGCTTTGAGGCGCTCACCAATAAAGACCTTTTTGAAAACGACGCCGAGCTGAAAATCCGCGTCAGCTTCGACAAGGTCGCGCGCACCATCACCATCGCTGACAACGGCATCGGTATGTCGCGCGAGGAAGTTATCGCCAACATCGGCACCATCGCCCGCTCCGGTACACGCGAATTTTTCAAATCATTGAGTGGCGACCAGGCCAAGGACGCCAATCTGATCGGCCAGTTCGGCGTCGGCTTTTATTCGTCGTTCATCGTCGCCGATAAGGTGACGCTGACGACGCGCCGCGCCGCGGCCGCAACGGCGGACGGCGTGCGCTGGGAGTCCGACGGCGGTGGCGAGTTCACCATCGAGCCGGCTGAGAAGGCCGCGCGCGGCACGGAAATCACGCTGCATTTGCGCGAAGGCGAGGATGATTTCCTGTCAGGCAGCCGCCTGCGTTCGATTATCGGCAAGTATTCGGACCACATCGTGCTGCCGGTGCTGATGAAGAAGGAAGAGTGGGACAAGGACAAATCCGAATATGTAATCAAGGACGAAGACGAGACCGTCAATCAGGCCAACGCGCTGTGGGCGCGCGCCAAGGCCGATATCACGCAGGAGCAGTACGACGAGTTCTACAAACACGTCGCGCACGACTTCGAGGGCCCGCTGTGCCACTCGCACGCGCGCGTCGAGGGCAGCAAGGAATACACGCTGCTGCTCTACGTGCCGAAGAAGGCGCCGTTCGACCTCTTTGATCGCGAACACCGTCACGGCATCAAGCTGTATGTGCGCCGCGTCTTCATCATGGACGATGCCGAGCAGCTGATGCCGAACTATCTGCGCTTTGTGCGCGGCGTCATTGACTCCAGTGACCTGCCGCTAAACGTATCGCGCGAAATTCTGCAGCAGTCGAAGGACATCGATGCGATTCGCGCCGGCGCGACGCGCCGGGTGCTCGGCATGATCGAAGAGCTCGCCAATAGTGAAAACGACGGCGACAAGGAGAAGTTCGCCACCTTCTGGCGGGAGTTCGGCCGGGTCTTCAAGGAAGGCATTGGCGAGGACAATGCCAACCGCGAGCGCATCGCGAAAATCTGCCGTTTCGCCTCGACCAAAGCCGACACCGAAGCGCAGGACGTTTCTTTGGCCGACTACATCGCACGCATGAAGCCGGAGCAGGAGAAAATTTATTACGTCACCGCCGACAGCTTCGCAGCGGCGAAGAACAGTCCGCATCTCGAAGTCTTCCGCAAAAAGGGCATCGAAGTGCTGATTCTGTCGGAGCGCATCGACGAGTGGGTGGTGTCGCATCTGAACGAATTTGAAGGCAAACAATTGCAGTCGGTGGCCAAGGGCGAACTCGATCTCGGTAAACTCGCCGATGAGGAAGACAAGAAGGAACAGGAAAAAGACGCTGGCGAATACAAGGACCTGGTCGAAAAAATCAAGAAGGCGCTGGGCGAGGGCGTGCAGGATGTGCGCACCACCACGCGCCTCACCGAATCGCCGGCCTGTCTGGTCTCGGAACAGTTCGGTATGGGCGGCAATCTCGAACGCCTGCTGAAGGCGGCGGGGCAGAAGGTGCCGTCAACCAAACCCATCCTCGAAATCAACCCGCGCCATCCGCTGCTGCAGCGTTTGAAATACGAGGCCGAAGGCCAGCGCTTTGACGACTGGTGCCACGTGCTGTTTGATCAGGCGCTGTTGTCCGAGGGTGGACAGCTCGAAGACCCGGCGGCTTTCGTCAAACGCCTCAATCAGCTGATGCTGGTGCTCGACGGCAAGGCGGCGTCCTGAGGCTCAGGGTTTGAGCAGGCGCTCGGGCAGCTTGCCTTTGTTGGCGAGGCACAGAAAGTAGCTGAGCGGATCTTCGAGGCATTTGGCGTAATGGGTATTGCGCGCGCTGCATGCCGCTTGCAGCGATGCTTTTTCGTGCGCGCAATTGGCCACTGCAGCCGGTTTTGCGATGTTCGGCAGGTATTTGGTAAAACACGCCGTGAAGTCCGGATACTTTGCCTTGTTGCGGCAGGCCAGAACGAGTTCGTTGCGCCAGATGCAATACTCGAGGTCTGCCGGCAGCACGTAAGTGCAGTTGGCGGTTTGCGCCGGGTCCGGCGGTGGCGGCTCGACGGCCTCAAGTTTCGGTTCGATCTGCGTCACGGTGATGTCGCGCACGCATTTGTCGAGCGCGTCGCCGTGAAGACTGGCGCAGGCCGGCGGCAGCAGACTCATCTGTGCGCATGCGGCGGCCGCGGCGATTGAAAATGCTGCACCCAGCAGACAGGCTAACGTTCGTTTCGCCGTATACATTTCGATTCGTTTCCCGTTTCGCCGCACGTTTTCGATGCTGGTTGCGGGTTGCCGACAACGCGCCGCGTGGCTGCTCCGATTGATTTATTATAGCGCGATGGTTTTTTCGGGTTCGACATGAACGCGCGCAGCGGATGGCGCTCCGCACTGGCGATTTTTATGATCGCAATGGCGGCGGTTTCAACACGCATCGCCGATCCTTTCGACCTGAACCTGCTCGACCGCCAGTTCACCTGGCTGCGCGCGAATTATCCGCAGCCCTCGGCGCATGAAGTCGTCATTGTCGGCATCGATCAGCAGACCACCGAAATATTGCGTGAACCGCTGGCGTTGTGGCACGCGCACCTGGGCAAATTTCTGCGCGCCATGGGCGATGCCGGTGCCACAGTCGTCGGGCTCGATGTCGTGCTGCCCGATCGCAGCTATGAATCGCTGCTGCCGGGGCTCGACCGCACGTTGCTGGTGGAACTGGTATCGGCGCGCACTCGCCTGCCGGTGGTGTTGGGTTTGACCGCGGACCCGGCCGGCAGGCCGCGCACGGTCTATCCGGCCTTTCTCACGGCGGCGGGCGCCGACGCGGCGGGGTTTGTGCTGTTTCCGACCGACCGCGATGGTGTGGTGCGCCGCTTCGACGAGCGCATCGATGTCGCCGGTGGCGCGGTGCCGACACTGGCCGGGCAGATGGCGCGCGCGCTGGGCGCAAACGCCGGCGCAGGCGTGATCAATTATGCCGCCGGTGAAAAAATCCGCTATGTGCCGCTGCAGCAGGTGCTGGCCTGGCAAGCCGCGGGCAATCGCGACGAACTCGCCAAGGCGTTCGGCGGCAAACCGGTGTTGCTGGGCAGTGTGCTGCGGTTTGAAGACCGTCTCGCCGTGCCGCTCAACCCGGCGGCATGGGATCCGGAACCGGCCAACGCCGCCGGCGTGGTTGTGCATGCGCAGGCGCTGCGCAATCTGCTCGATGGCAGTTTGATCGCGCGTGTGCCGGTGTGGATGTCGTGGCTGCTGTGCGCGCTGCTGGTAGTGGCGGGCCTCGCGGTGGCGACGACCGCGGCCGCGCTGGTGGTTGCGTCGGGCGGCGTCATTGCGATTGTCATTGCATCCACCTGGCTGTTGAGCCGCGGCTGGCAGTTGCCACCGGTGGTGCCGATGGCCGCGTTGTTGCTCGCGGTGGCGGTGCGCCGTCTGCTCGATGCGACGCGCGAGTTGCGCGAGCAGCGCCAGTTGCGCCGCATTTTTTCCGCGCATGTCAGTCCGCAGATCCTGCAACAGATCGTGCAAAGCGAAGAGCAACCCGGACTGGGCGGCCAGCGTTACCGCATTTGCGTGTTGTTTGCCGACATTCGGGGTTTCACCGAACGCAGTGAAACCATGACGCCGGAGGCGGCGATCACGCTGCTGAATAATTATTTTAACCACATGACCGCCTGCATCCACGAAGCCGGCGGCACCGTCGATAAATTCCTTGGCGACGGCATCATGGCGTTTTTCGGCGCGCCGCAGGCGCTCGACAATCCCTGCGAACCGGCGTTTCGCGCGGCCCGCGACATGCTGGCTCGCCTGCGGACATTGAACGATGAACTGGCCGCCCGCGGCGAGGCACCGATCGTCATCGGCATCGGACTGCACGCCGGGGATGCGGTGGTCGGCCATGTCGGCTCGGACACGCGCCACGACTACACGGCGATTGGTGACACAGTCAATGTGGCCTCCAGGCTTGAAGGGCTGACCAAGGATGTCAACTTTCCGCTGGTCTGTTCCGTTACGGTGTTCGGCGCGCTCGCCGCTAACGCGGGCTTTGTGCCGCTCGGCGAACGCGCGATCAAAGGGCACCGCCCGGTTGACGTGTTCGGCTGGCATCCCGACAAAGGCGCCGCAGCGCAACGTTTTTAAACAGGGGAATATCAATGATGCAGGTGCTTCGCCAGGTGCTGGCAATCGGAATTGTCATGAGCGTGGCCGTGCTGAATGCGGCGCCGGCCGCCGCGGCCGTGGCCATGGTCACGGATTTGCAGGGCAAGGCGGTGCAAAGCAGTGAGGGCCGCACGCGCGAATTGTCAGTCCTCTCCGATCTTGATGCCGGCGCACAGGTGCAAATCCAGTCTGGCGCCACGCTGACCGTGCTTTATCTGGAATCCGGCAGCGAGTTTCTGTTCAAGGGGCCGGCCGCGGTTATCTTCGCGGCCGCCCAGCCCGAAGTGACGAGTGGTGCCAAAGCGGAAAAACGCGCGCCCGCGCTCGGTAGGGGCGGGCGCGACATCCGAATCAAGCCGGTGGGGCTGGTGCAGGGGGCGATGGTGATGCGCAACCTGCGCGCTGGCGCGCGCCTGCTGCTCGTGACGCCGCGCGGGGGTTACACGCTCGACCCGTCGCCGGAATTCCGCTGGCAGGCGGTGCCGGGCGGGCTGACCTACGCCTTTGAACTGAACGATGAGTCCGGTGTCGCCGTGCATCAGGCGCAAACGGCGGCGCTCAGTGTGATGCTGCCGGCGACAGTCCTGTTGCGCGAAGGCATGCAATATTCGTGGGAGGTTTCCACGCGAACCGCAGACGGCGCGCGTGTATCCAACATCGGAAAATTCAGTCTCGCGCCCGCGGATCTGCGCACGCAGGCCGATGCGGCGCGGCCCGACGCTGCGGCACCGCTGGCGAGCCGTGTTGTCTACGCTGCATGGCTCGAGCAGATGAACCTAAAGGACGAGGCGCGCAAGTACTGGCAGGCCGCCGCCGCCGAACGACCGGACGAACCACGGCTCAAAACGTTTGCCGAGTAGCTGGCGCGCCCGTTATGCGGGTGCACTTTCACGCCGGTCGATCGGCGCCAGATGGTCGAGCACCAGTGCCTTGCCGTTTTCGCGCACGAAATCCATGAAGCTGCGCATTACCAGCGACGGTTGCTTGCCGACCGGGTAGACGAAATACCACTGGCCGTCGAGCGGCAGGCCTTCAACATCGAGCATTGCCAGATCGCGCGGATCGGTGTCGAGGCCGAGCGTGTAGCGCGACATGATTGAAACGCCGAGTCCGGCAAGGATGGCCTGCTTGATCGCTTCGTTGCTGCCGAGTTCCATGCGGATGTTTGGTTCCACATTGTGTTTCTCGTAGCAATGCAACGTGACCATGTGCGTGCCCGAGCCGGGTTCGCGAATCAGCAACGGCTCTTCGGCGAAGCGCGCAAACGGAATGCGTTTTTGTTTGGCCAGTGGATGCCCTGCGGCGGCAAAGGCTACCATCGGGTTGGGCAGGATGGCCTGCGTCACCACTTCGGGTTCCTGCGGCGGATTGGCGAATACATACAGCTCGTCGGTATTGGCGGCGAGCCGCTCGATCAGCGTCTGCCGGTTTTGCACCTGCATGGAGATGTCGATGCCGGGGTTGGCCTTGACATAGGCGGCGAGCAACCGCGGCACGAAATACTTGCCGGTGGTGCTGACGGCGATGCGCAGCCGCCCGGACTTGAGCCCGCGCAGATCGGCAAAACGGTCTTCGGTGCGGGCCAGGACCGCAAACATTTCCCGGCAGGCTTCATGCAACTGGCGACCGGCTTCGGTGAGATGAACCTTGCGGCCGACCTGTTCGAACAGAGGCAGGCCCACGGTTTCGCTGAGTTTCTTCATGTGCACCGACACCGTTGGTTGCGCCATGTAGAGTTCCTCGGCGGCGCGCGTAAAGTTGCCAAGGCGCGCAACGGCCTCAAAAACACTGAGTTGGGGCAGGGTGCCGTGTTTGAGAAAGCGGCGGATTTTCGATTGCGGCATGTCTGATCTCCGGATAGGTTCAAATCGCTGCACCCTTGAAGGCGCAGACCATTACCTCGGACAGACAATGGGCGAAAAAAAAGACCATTGCCTGTCGGGCAAAGGTCTCGCTTGCAGCGTTCATTCGCTGCCGGCATGACCGGGGACGTTACTGCCATCCCGTATTGACGACCATGCTGTAGTGGCGCATTGCGCACCACCGAAGCTACTCCCCTTTGGAGGGGTCCGGTGCCTTAACTGGACGAACCGGATTATACGGATGCGTTATTGAAACGCAAGTGGCGCGCCGCTGGGGGCGGATTACGAATTGTAATCGGGCTGATTGCACTTTGAATTCCGGCATCACGGTTTTAGTGGTCTGGCATTGTGAATCTTCATTTTTCAATCGCCATGGGCCTCTGCATACTGCGACGCGTCGATGCAGGGTTTGTTTCTGCGGTGCGCATCGACAGGTGCATCCTCCCCAGGGGGAGTAGCTTGCGGGCGGCAAAAACCGCCCGAGACAGGGTCGTCAACACGGACAAATGTCCCGGCCCTGTCAGCAACCTCAAGGTTGCGAGCGAGACCTTGGTCGGACCCGAAAGGGGCCGGCTAGGCGCTCGCAAATGCCTTGAGGATGCGATGAGCGACTTTTTTTAAGGGGAGTTGAAGATGGAATTGTTTTCACCGGAGTTTTTTTCCGCACTTCTGGCGATTGTCGTGATCGACCTGGTGCTGGCGGGCGACAACGCAATCGTGATTGCGCTGGCCGCGCGCAACGTGCCGAAGGAGCTGCAAAAACGCGCGATCCTGTGGGGCACCGTCGGTGCCATCGCGGTGCGCACTTCGATGACGGTGGTCGTGGTGTGGCTGCTCCAGGTGCCCGGCCTGATGTTGATGGGCGGCGCAATGCTGGTGTGGATCGCCTACCGCCTGCTGGTTCCTGCGGAAGAGGGCGGCGGACACCAGGTGACGGCCGCGAGCAGTTTCGTGGGGGCGATGAAGACCATAATCGTTGCCGACGCGCTGATGGGGCTCGATAACGTGCTGGCGGTCGCCGGCGCCGCGCACGGCAATTTCCTGCTGGTGGTGCTCGGCCTGCTGATCAGCATCCCGATCGTGATCTGCGGCAGCCAGTTGATCCTCAAATGGGTCGAGCGTTTTCCCTCAATCATCTACATCGGCGCTGCGGTGCTCGCTGTGACCGCTGCCAAGATGATGCTCGGCGAACCGCTGCTCAAGGACATTTTGCAGGGCAACGCGCTGATTGCGCCGCTGCTGTATTTCGCGGTGGTCGTCGGGATTCTCTACTACGGACTGCGCGGCAACCAGCGTCGCGTCGAAAACAGCATTGCCGGCCAGCTTGCCACATTGAAGTCTGCCGAAGTCGCACAACCTGTTGCACACAACCAAGGAGTCCTTGCCATGAAACGCATTCTTCTGCCCGTCGATGCCTCTGCAAACTCGCTCAAAGCCGTGGAACACGTGATTGGCCGCTGCGTGACCGAACCGGCGATCGAGCTTCACTTGCTGCACGTGCGTGCGCCGTTTACGCGCCACGTCGGCAGATTCCTCAGCCGCCGCAATATTGCCGGCTTTCATCGTGATGAAGCAGTCAAGGCGATGCGGGCAGCGCGTGCAAAGCTCGATGCGCGCAGCATTCCCTATGCGGTGCATGTCGAATTCGGCGACAAGGCCGATACCATCACGGCGGCCGCCAAGCGCATCCGCGCCAGCCAGATCGTTATCGGCACCTCGCGCAAAAACTCGTTTGCCCGCATGATCGAGGATTCGGTCACCAACAAGGTGCTTGAGAAGGCGCAGGTGCCGGTCGAGGTGATCGCAGGCGAGTCGGTTGCCCGCATCGAGCGCTTCGGCGTGCCGGCGAGTATCGGTGCCCTGTTTGCAGCGCTGGTGCTGGTGCTTGACTGACCCGCAAACGCATCGAAGGCCGCGGCGACCATACGGTCACTGCGGCTTTTTTTTGCCTGCGCGCGGCGGCGGCCCGGACAATTCCTCCTGAATCGTAAAGGCCTCCTGTTTGAGGTAATCGAAGAACGTCTGTGCGACTACCGACAGGCGTTTGCCCGCCGGGTAAACCACGTACCACGAACGTCGAATGGGGAAGCCCCGCACATCGAGTATGGTGAGCTGGTCGCGCATGGGTTCGAGCATCAGGGCGTGGCGCGAGAGCACGGCAATGCCGAGCCCGGCGGCCACTGTCCACTTGACCG
This sequence comes from Chitinophaga pinensis, assembly GCA_943329075.2. GTDB lineage: Bacteria > Pseudomonadota > Gammaproteobacteria > Burkholderiales > SG8-41 > PALSA-1004. The sequence goes on from CALQCM020000036.1 coordinate 21,502, forward strand.
CTTCATTGTTGCCGAGTTGCATGCGGTTACGCGGCTTGATGCGGTGGGCGGCAAGAAACTTTTCCGCTGCAATGCGTGTGCCCGAACCCGGTTCGCGCGCAATGAACGGTTCTTTGGCGAGCCGGCTGAGTTCAATATGCCGCCGTCCGGCCAGCGGGTGGTCGCGCGGCGCGATCACCACCAGCGGATTTTCCAGAAACGGGTGGCGTTCGGTCGGCAGATTGTCCGGCGGCACGCCCATGATGTAGAGGTCGTCACGGTTGGCGGCGAGGCGTTCGATGACCTGGTCGCGGTTGACCACTTCAAGCGCGACATCGACGCCCGGATAGAGCCGGCAAAAGGGGCCCAGTAGGCGCGGGATGAAGTATTTGGCGGTGGTAACGATGGCCACGCGCAGGGTGCCGGTTTTGACGCCCTTGATATCGGCCACTTTCATTTCAAATCGCGACCAGCAATCGAACAGCTCCGCGCAGGTGGCGTGCAGTTCACGGCCGGCCGGCGTCAGAAATATCTTTTTCCCGATTTGCTCGAAGAGCGGCATGCCGACCGCCGTCGAGAGCTGCTTGATCTGCGCGGAAATGGTCGGCTGCACGACGTGCAACTCGACCGCGGCGCGCGTGTGGCTGGAGAGGCGGGCGACCGCATCGAAGATGCGCAACTGGTTCCAGGTGAAACGCACGCCGGTATTCATGGCTGTCTGATCATAGTTAAAAATCAATGATAACAATCAAAACATATCATTTTTATCAATGAAATGAAACCGCTATCGTTCGCCTGCGTCGCGGGATGGCGCTGCCGTCCCGCCGGCCCCGCTCAACCACACCAGGAGAACCTTATGCTCACCACCGTAAAAACCGCCCGCCGCAGCCGGCACGCCGTCGCCACCGGGGTTGGTTCCGCGGTGCAGGCGCGTGTGCCCATCGTCGCTGCGCCCGGCGACGGCATCGGACCCGAAATCATGTCGGCGGTGCTGCGCATTGTCGATGCAGCCGGCGCGCGCCTCGATGTGCGCAACATCGAAGTCGGCGAAAAGGTCTACCGTCAGGGCGTGAGTTCCGGTATCGATCCGGCTGCATGGGCGGCATTGCGCGAACGCCGCGTGCTGCTGAAGGGGCCGATCACCACGCCGCAGGGCGGCGGCTACAAAAGCCTCAACGTCACACTGCGCAAAACGCTCGGGCTCTACGCCAATATCCGGCCCTGCGTTGCCTACAGCCCCTTCGTGCCGACCCTGTATCCGGCGATGGATGTCGTCATCGTGCGGGAAAATGAAGAGGACCTCTATGCAGGCATTGAACACCGCCAGACCGACGACGTGTACCAGTGCCTCAAGCTGATTTCGCGGCAGGGGTGCGAACGCATCGTTCGCTATGCGTTTGAGTTTGCCAAAGCCAACGGCCGGCGCAAGGTGAGCTGCTTCACCAAAGACAACATCATGAAAATGACCGACGGCCTGTTTCACAAGGTCTTCACACAGATCGCGACCGAATATCCGGGGATCGCCGCCGACCACAAAATCGTCGATATCGGCGCCGCACGGCTCGCCACGCGGCCGCAGGATTTTGACGTCATCGTGCTGCCGAACCTTTACGGCGACATCTTGAGCGATGTTGCCGCCGAGATGACCGGTTCGGTGGGGTTGGCCGGCAGCGCCAATATCGGGGATCACGGTGCGTTGTTCGAGGCCATCCACGGTAGCGCACCGGACATTGCCGGTGAGGACAAGGCGAATCCGTCGGGCCTGTTGCTGGCGGCGGTGATGATGTTGCACCACATCGGACAGCATGAAGCCGCCGACCGCGCGCATGTGGCGTGGCTGAGAACCATCGAGGACGGCCTGTGCACGCCGGACATTGCGGAGAGCGGCAAGACCGTGGTGGGCACGGCCCGTTTTGCCGACGAGATCATGGCGCGGCTTGGTCAAGACGCGAAAGTGCTCAAGCTGCACAGCATGGTACTGCCGGCGCCGCAATTGGCGCGCCAGCCGGCCTTGCGTCCGGCCGCAGAAAAGGAAATCGTCGGCGTCGATGTATTTTTGCATGTGCGCAGCGGCAACGTGGAGGCCATCGCGGGGCGTCTGCGCAAACTCGATCTTGACGGTTTCAACCTGCTGATGATCACCAACCGCGGCATCAAGGTGTGGCCGAACGGCGCGCCGGAAACCTTCTGCGTCGACCACTGGCGCTGCCGCTTCATGATCGGCAACAGCCGCGACCGTACGGATCACGCCAGCATCGTCGCTATGCTGGGAAAAATTGCGGCGACGGGCTTCGATTTCATCAAGGTCGAGAACCTCTATACCTTCGACGGTGAGGCCGGCTATTCGCTCGGGCAGGGGCAGTAAGTGGCGCGCGCCGGAAAAGCAACGCGGCCGCGGGTCGGCATCGTTATGGGCAGTCAGTCTGACTGGGAAACGCTTGCGCATGCCGCCACCACCCTGCGCAGCTTCGACATTGCCTTCGAGGCAAAAGTGGTGTCGGCGCATCGTACGCCCGAGGTGTTATGGCGCTACGCTTCGACGGCGCGCACGCGCGGTCTCGAATGCATCATCGCCGGCGCCGGCGGCGCGGCGCATCTGCCGGGCATGCTGGCGGCGCTGACGACGGTGCCGGTGCTGGGCGTGCCGGTGGCGTCGCGGCATCTGAAGGGCATGGATTCCCTGCTGTCCATCGTGCAAATGCCGCGCGGCGTGCCGGTGGCGACGTTTGCCATCGGCGAGGCGGGTGCCGTGAACGCCGCGCTGTTTGCGGTTGCTATGGCCGCCGGCGCCAGCGCAAAAACGGCTGCTGCGCTTGAACGCTTTCGTCTCTCGCAGGCGCAAGCGGTGCGCGGCACGCGCTTGAAAATGCCAGCATGAGCAGTCGCGATGCATGGCTCGGCCTGCTTGGTGGCGGGCAACTCGGACGCCTGTTTGTCATGGCGGCGCAGTCGCTCGGCTTTCGCGTCATGGTGCTCGACCCCGATGCCGACTGTCCCGCAGGCCGCAGCGCGGACCATTTTCTGTGCGGCGCTTACGACGAACCGCAGCTGCTGGCGGTGATGGCGGAGCAGTGCGCCGCCATCACCATTGAGTTCGAGGGCGTGCCGGCGGAAAGTCTGCGCTGGTTGTCGGCGCATTGCCGTGTCACGCCATCGGCAGACAGTGTGGCCGTCGCACAGGACCGCATTGCCGAAAAAAAAGCGCTCTCTGCGGTCGTCGGCGTCGTGCCGTATGCAGTGATCGAAAGCGAGAACGATATCGCATCGGTTCCGCCGGAACTGTTTCCGGGCATTCTGAAAACCGCGCGCATGGGCTACGACGGCAGAGGCCAGGTTGCGGTGTCCGATGTAACCGCGTTGGCCGTGGCGTATCGGCGCATGGGGGCTGTTCCCTGTGTGCTTGAAAAGCGCATCCGGTTTGTGCGCGAGTTAAGCGTCGTGCTCGCGCGCGACCACAGTGGTTTTTGTGTGACTTACCCGGTTTCGGAGAACCGCCACGTCAACGGCATTCTGGATGTTTCGATTATTCCTGCGCGTGTGGATAACGCAGTAGCGCGCGCCGCGGCGGAGGCCGCTGTTGCGGTGGCCGTTGCGCTGGATTACACAGGCGTCATGTGCCTGGAGCTGTTCGAATGCGAAGACGGTCGTCTGCTCGCCAATGAAATCGCACCGCGCCCCCATAACAGCGGTCACTGGACGCTGGACGCGGCGGTAACCTCGCAGTTCGACCAGCAGGTGCGCGTGGTTGCAGGGCTGCCTCTGGGTTCGCCGCGCCAAACCGCGCCGGCCGTCATGGTCAACCTGCTCGGCGAGTTGTGGGTGCAGGGCACGCCGGATTTTTCCGCGTTGCTGGACGATGCGTATACGCGACTCCGGCTCTACGGCAAAGCAAAGGCACGCGGCGGACGCAAAATGGGGCACTATACCTGTTGCGGCGAAGATGTCGGCAGCGCGCTGACACGCGCGCTCGACTTGCGCACGCGCATCGAGCCGCCATTGATCGTAAACATTGGCACCACCACGGTAACAGCGGAAAAGCATGGAGAAATGATTGCCTGACTCGATTGGCACGCCGGCGTTGTGGGCCGGGTTTTTTGTCTTGGTCATCGCGGCGACCGCCGTGGACCTCAAAGTGCTCGCGGCGCGGGGCGCCACCAGCGTCAGCGTGCGCGAGGCGCTGGGTTGGACGGTGCTATGGATTTTTCTGGCGCTGGCGTTCGCCGGCTGGCTCTGGTGGTACCTGAACGGCATGCAGGGGCCCGAGGTTGCTCGCGAAAAGACGCTGCAATTTCTGACCGGATACCTGATCGAGAAATCACTGTCGGTCGACAATATTTTTGTTTTTCTGATGTTGTTTTCCTATTTTTCGGTGCCGCCGGAGCTGCAGCGGCGCACGCTGGTATACGGGGTGTTCGGCGCGATTGTGCTGCGTATCGTCATGATCCTGATCGGTGCGTGGCTGATCGCGAAATTCCACTGGATCATCTATGTATTCGGTCTTTTTTTGCTGGTCACCGGCGTCAAGATGCTGCTGTTCGCTGGCAAGGAACCTGACCTCGAGAAGAATCCGGCCTTGCGCTGGATACGCGGGCATCTGCGGCTGACTGCAGGGTTTGAAGGCGAACGGTTCTGGGTGACGCGGGACGGCGCCCGGGTCTACACCCCGCTCTTCGTGGTCATCGCAATGATCGCGGTCACCGATATTGTTTTTGCGGTCGACAGCATTCCCGCGATCTTCGCAATTACGAATGATCCTTTCATCGTCATGACCTCGAATATCTTTGCTGTAATGGGTTTGCGTGCGCTGTATTTCGTGCTCGCCGACATGGCCGACCGCTTCCATCTGCTGTCGTACGGGCTGGCGTTTGTGCTGATGTTCATCGGCGCGAAGATGCTGCTGCTCGATTTCTACAAAATCCCGGTCTTTCTCGCCCTCGGTGTGGTGGTGGCGATGATTGCGGCGAGCATCGTCGCGAGCCTGCTGTGGCGCCCGAAAACGGGCGGGTAGGCGGGCGTGGATCCGGTCGTCTATTTTTTCGTGCTGGGGCTGGCGGCGCGGTTGCTGCGCTCGGACCTCAAGCTGCCGGGCGTGCTGTATGAATCGCTGACGATTTACCTGCTGCTCGCCATCGGCATCAAGGGCGGCGTCGAACTGGCGAGCCATCCTGCAGGGCCCATCGCGGTGCAGGTGGCCGCGGCGCTGGGCATGGGGGCGGTGCTGCCGCTGATCGCTTTTCCGCTGCTGCGCTACGCCGGCAGATTCGACTGCTACAACGCGGGCGCGATTGCCGCGCATTACGGCTCGGTCAGTGTGGTCACCTTCGCCGTCGGTCTCGCCTATCTCGCGCAACGCAATGTCGCGTATGAAGCCTACATGCCGTTGTTCGTTGCCGTGCTCGAAGCACCCGGCATCATCGTCGGCATCCTGCTCGGCCGCATGGCCGACAGCGGGCGCGAGGCGCGCTGGCCGCTGCTGCTCAGAGAGGTTCTGCTCGGCAAGAGCATCGTGCTGCTGCTCGGCGGCCTGCTCATCGGCTGGCTGGCAGGGCCGACGGCGATCGCGCCGGTGAAGCCGTTCTTCTTCGATTTGTTCAAGGGCGCGTTGTGCCTGTTCCTGCTCGAAATGGGCCTGATCGTTGCCGCGCGCGCCGGCGATTTGCGCAAGGCCGGCGCGTTTCTGCTCTGCTTCGGCATTTTGATGCCGCTGCTGGCGGGCACCATCGGGGCGACGGTCGGATGGCTCGTGCAGTTGTCGGTTGGCGGCACCACGCTGCTGGCGACGCTGGCGGCGAGCGCGTCATACATCGCCGCGCCGGCGGCGGTGCGCATCGCGCTGCCGCAGGCGAATCCCGGCCTCTCGCTGGCGGCGGCACTCGGTGTCACGTTTCCGTTTAACATTACGTTCGGCATCCCCGTCTACCACGCCATTGCGCGATTTCTTCACACCTGATCCCGGCCCATGAAAACGCACCCAAGGAAACTGCTTGTCGTCATCGCCGAGGCGGCGCTCGAACGGCAACTGGTGGCGGACGTCAAGCGTCTCGGCGCCCAGGGATATACCGTGATCGACGTGCGCGGCGGTGGCGCACGCGGTGACCGCGGTGCCGATTGGGACGCCGATCGCAGCATCCAGATGGAGGTGATCTGCGACGACGCGGTGGCCGGGAAAATTGCCGATCACATCCACCAGAGCTATTTTGAGGACTACGCGGTGACCGTTTGCATCACCGAAGTTGGCGTGTTGCGGCCGGAAAAGTTCTGAGCATTGTGCGTCCCCGCGGCGCTGGCGCGCGCAGCGGCATCTGAATCGGAGCGAAACTGGCGCAGCCGGCGCCGGGGCTGCGATAATACCCAGCATGTCGACGCCTTTTCGCTATGCCCATGCCGCCGGTGAAGACTGGCGGGAGATCGTGCAGTCCTGCCTCAAGCAATTGTCTGGCGGGCCGCCCGCCACACTGGGCTTCATTTACCTGACCGACCTGCTGGCCGCACACGCCGACGACATCACAGCCTTTTTCCGCGAAAAAACCGGCGTGCAGCACTGGGTGGGGTCAACCGGCATCGGTGTCTGTGCGACCGGCCGCGAATACTTCGACGAACCGGCAATCGCGGTGATGCTCGCGGATTTTGCGCCGGGGTCGTTCCAGGTGTTTTCCGGTATCCGCACCGCCGACGATATCAAGATGCGCAAATTCAATTGCGGCGAGCGCGCCGCCAACTTTGCGATCGTGCACGCCGATCCGGTCAACAGCAGCGTGCCGGAACTGATCGCCGGCATCGCCGCAAAGGTCGAAAGCGGTTTTGTCGTCGGCGGCCTCTCCAGTTCGCGCGGCGAGAATCTGCAGATCGCCGAGAAGACGCACGAGGGCGGGCTGTCCGGCGTACTGCTGTCGGACGAAATCACCGTCGCCACGCGGCTGACGCAGGGTTGTTCGCCGGCAGGGCCGGTGCACAAAATTACCGACGCCCAGCGCAACATTATCCTCAAACTCGACGGCCGCCTTGCACTTGATGTGCTCAAAGAGGACGTCGGCGAAAAAATCACACGTGACGTGCAGCGCCTGGCCGGCACGGTGTTCGCCGGGCTCACGGTGGCGGGCAGCGACACCGGCGACTATCTGGTGCGCAATCTGGTCGGCATCGACGGCGAACGGGGCCTCGTCGCCATCGGTGACAATGCCGCGGAAGGCACCGAACTGATGTTCTGCCGGCGTGACAACGCCAGCGCGGTGGAGGACATGCAGCGCATGCTCGCCAGCATCCAGGAAGGGCTTTATACGAAGCCGCGCGGGGCGCTGTATTTTTCATGCCTCGGCCGCGGCGCCAATCTGTTCGGACCGGATTCTGAAGAACTGAAGTTGATACAGGCCGGACTCGGCGATCTGCCGCTGGTCGGCTTTTTCTGCAACGGCGAAATTTCCCACAACCGTCTGTATGGTTATACCGGCGTGCTGACACTTTTTGCGTGAGTCCATGAACCACTTCTTCAATTCATTGTTTCTGCCGTGGCTGGATGTGCTGGCGCTGGCGTGGTTCGGGATGTGGTGGGCGGGCTACGTCTGGTACACCGATCATCGCGAAACGACGCGGCCGACGCTGCGCCGCCTGATGGACAATTACATCCGCGAGTGGATCGTGCAGATGGTCGGCCGCGACAACCGCATGCTCGACGTCAACATCATGCGCAACCTGACGCGCAGCTCGCAGTTCTTTGCTTCGACGACGATGCTGATCCTCGGCGCGCTGGTCGCGCTGATGGGTTACGCCGAGAAGGCCGCCGGCGTGATTGCCGAGCTGCCGTTCACGCAGCAGGTCTCGGAGCGCGTGTGGGAACTGAAAATCCTGCTGTTGGTAATTATCTTCGTCTTCGCGTTTTTCAAGTTTTCGTGGTCGATCCGCCAGTTCGGCCTTGCCTCGGTGCTGGTCGGCGCCACCCGCAAAACACCGGCCGACGCCGAGGAATACGCCGTGCACATCGACCGCATCGCAAGGCTCTCCACGTTCGCCAGCGGCAACTTCAACAACGGCCTGCGCGCCTATTATTTTGGTGTCGCCGCGCTGTCGTGGTTTTTGCATCCATTGCTGATGATGGTGATGACGATCAGCGTGGTCTACGTGCTGCATCAGCGCGAGTTCCGCTCGAAGACGCTGCAGGTCCTTGCGGGCGGGTAAGCAAGCGCCCGACCGCAGGATGAATCGTCAGGCGGCGCGGCTGACACGGCGATACGCCCCGGTGCTTCTGCGCTGGGCACGAATTGCCGTACGTGGTCGCGCGTGAATTGCATGAAAGCCTGCGCCGCTGCCGGCAGTCGCTTGCCGACCGCGCCGTGCGACGACTACGAACCGGCAATGACGTGCACCTCGGTGAGCACCGAGTTGGCAATGAAACATTCCTTGTGCGCCTTGTCGTGCAACCAGTCGAGATCGGCTGGTGCCGGCATTTTTGCGCCGCTAAAGGCGATTTTAGGATGCAGATCGACACTTAACAGCGCCATTTTGCCGTTGGCGTTTTTGCCGAGGTGGCCGACCGCCGCGTCTTCATACGCGTCGACGGTGAAGCCCTTGTTGGCGGCCAGAGCCAGGAACGTCAGCATGTGGCAGCTCGACAGCGCGGCGACCATTGCGCCTTCGGGGTCGACGCAATTGGGATTGCCGAGAAAAGCCGGTGCGGCCGAGCCGGCAATCTCGATGCCGTTGTCGAAGCGCCAGACGTGGTCGCGTGTATAGGTCTTGTAGGTGAAGTCGGGGGTGCTGCGTTTCCAGACGATGGTGGCTTTGTGTTCGGACATTTTTTCAGGATTGAGGATTGAGGATTGAGGATTGAGGATTGAGGATTCAGGTTTCAGGATTCAGCGGGCAAGAATACAAGGTTTTGGGCAATCAGAATCGGCTGAATAAATAAATGGGGAAGCATATCTATTGCAGTGCAAAACTCAATCCTCAATCCTGGATCCTGCTTCCTAGTATCCGACGGCCTGGCCGTCGGTGCGGCGTTCCGACGCTGCGAGGTAGCCGTCTTCCATCCGGTAGATCAATTGTGCGCGGCCGAAGTCGGTGCTCCAGCGGTCGGCGCGCGTGAGGTCGTGGCCGCGCGCTTTGAGTTCGTTGAAGACTTCTTCGCTGACACCCTGTTCGATGCCGACCTTGAGACCGGTATCGACGCGCCAGCGCGGCGCATCGGCGGCGGCCTGCGGGTTCTGGCCGTAATCGGCAAAGCGCACCATGACCTGTGAGTGGCCCTGCGCCTGCATCGAGCCGCCCATCACGCCGTAGCTCATCACCGGTTTGCCATCCTTGGTCATGAATGCCGGGATGATGGTCTGGAACGGCCGTTTGTTCGGTGCGACGACGTTGGCGTGGCCGGGCTTCAGGCTGAAGCCGTAACCGCGGTTCTGCAGGCTGATGCCGGTGCCGTCGACGACGCAACCCGAGCCGAAGCCGGCGAAGTTCGATTGAATGTAGGAAACCATCATGCCGGAATCGTCGGCTGCGGTCAGATACACCGTGCCACCGGAAGGCGGCGTGCCGAACTTCGGGTCCTGCGCTTTTTTCATGTCGATCAGTTTGGCGCGGTCGCGCAGATAGGCTTTGTCGAGCATTTGCGACGGCTTGATCCGCATCGTGTTTGGATCGGAGACGTATTCGTAGATGTCGGCGAAGGCGAGTTTCATCGCCTCGATCTGCACGTGCAGACTGTCGGCCGAATCGACTTTCATTTCGTGCAGATCGAAATTGTCGAGGATGCCGAGTGAAACCAGTGCGCCTATGCCCTGACCGTTGGGTGGAATTTCATGCAGCGTGTAACCGCGGTAGTCCTGCGCCAGCGGTTCGACCCAGTCGAGCGTGTGCGCGGCCAGGTCGGCGGTGGTCATCGCGCCACCATTGGCTTTGGCGTGCGCGGCGATTTTTGCCGCGAGTTCACCGCGGTAGAACGACTCGCCCTTGCTCTCGGCGATTTTGCGCAGCGTCGCCGCCTGATCGGCGAAGGTGAATTTTTCGCCGGGCAGCGGCGCGCGGCCGCGCGGCATGAAGGCTTCCTTGAAGCCCGGCTGCGATTTCAGTTCCGGCACCTGATTGGCCCACAGGCGCGCGATGGTCGGCGTGACCATGTAACCGCGTTCGGCGTATTCGATCGCCGGCTCGAACAGATCGGCAAACGGCAGCTTGCCGTACTGCTTGGACATTTCGACCCACGCCGAGACGCAGCCCGGCACGGTTACTGAGTCCCAGCCGCGCATCGGTATCGCCGTCTTGCCCTTGAAGCGCTCGGGCGTCCACGCCGCCGGTGAACGACCTGACGCGTTGAGGCCGCGCAGTTTCTTGCCGTCCCACAGAATTGCAAAAGCGTCTGAGCCGATGCCGTTGCTGGTCGGTTCAAGCACGGTCAGCGCAATCGCGGTGGCGAGCACCGCGTCGACTGCGCTGCCGCCTTTTAACAACATGCGCAGGCCGGCCTGCGCGGCGAGCGGTTGCGAGGTCGCCACACAGTTGCGCGCGAGGATGGGCATGCGTTGCGAAGGGTAGGGGAAGTCCCAGCTGAAATCGGTCATGTCAGGGTTCGGTATGTGTTGTGTCAATTGATGGAAGGAAGCGGCGATGATACACCAGCGGGCAGGGGTGACGACCGGGCCCCGTTGCGACGGAAATCCCGCTTGAATGTGGTTCGACAAGTTCACCACGAACGGGCTCAATGACCGTTCGTCCTGAGCCTGTCGAAGGGCCTGGTCAGTTTTTAGCTAAACCGATTTCTGACAACACCGTTTTGAATTCGGCGTGTTGGGCGGCGAAATATTTCGCCAGTTCGCGGCTGTTCATGAAATGAGCGACCGCGCCGGTAGCCTCGAGTTCCTGTTTCCATTCGTCGGACTTGGTGAAACGCGCGAGGCGGTCTTCCCAGTACGCCACCTGCTCGGCGCTGAGGCCGGGCGGGCCGATCACCGGACGCCAGTTGGCGACGACGATGTCGTAACCGAGTTCCTTCCACGTCGGCACATTGGCAAGCGGGCCTTCGAGCCGACGCGGTGCGGCGACGGCGAGCATGCGCAGGGCGCCGCTTTGCACGCCTGGCAGCGCGCTGGCGGCGGGCGTGGCGACCACGCCGATATGGCCGCCCATCAGCGCGGTGGTCGATTCGCCGCCCGAACTGAAGACGACGATTTTGAGTTTTTTCGGATCGCCGCCGGCGCGTTTGGCAAGTAGCGCCAGCGCGATGTGATTAGTGTTGCCGGCACTGGTGGCGATGCCGGCGGCCAGCGCCGAAGCGTCTTCCTTAAACGCTGCCGCCAGGTCGCGACCGCTTTTCAATGGGGCGTTGGCTTTGACGACAAAACCGATGTATTCGTCGCACAGCATGGCGATCGGCGTGAAGTCGCTCCAACCGTGCAGGCTCTTGCCGGTGATCTGGTTGGTCAGAATCGAAGTGGCGGAAACCTCGAGATAATGCGCATCGCCGGCGTGCTGGTTGAGGTAGGCCTGGCCGAGGATGCCGCCGCCGCCGGGTTTATTGACGACGGTGGCGGCGACGTCGATCAGTTTTTTCTCGAGAAATACTTTCTGCAGCAAGCGCGCCGTGCGGTCGACGCCGCCGCCGGGGGCGACGCCGACGACGATTTCCACCGTACGTGACGGTTTCCACGGCGTTTGCGCGAGCGCGGGTGCGGCGCACGCTAACAGCAGTGCGAGGCCAAATGCGTAGCCCGGATGGCATGAAATGGAATCCGGGGTTGGCGTCCCGGAGTGCACCGGGGTTTGTAGCGCAGGCGACTCGCCTGCGCCATAACCGGGTCCCGGAATACGCTGCGCTTCTTCCAGGCTACGGAGCGCAAGAGGCAAGAGGGAATGCGCAATATTCATGCGTTCATTGTAGCGGATGCCGCCCGCTGCTTTCGCAGCTACAATGAACCCTTCGCAACGAAACGACGCACGTCGACAGGTGATTTATGAAGACAGCAGATCCGGCAGCACTCCGTCACGCCCCGTCCAACCGCCCGACCATCATGGGCACGCGCCACGTCATCGCGGCCGGGCATTACCTTGCCGCGCACGCGGGCTTTGAAATTCTCGAGGCCGGCGGCAATGCGATCGACGCCGGTGTTGCTGCGGGCATTGCCGTCGGCGTGCTGCAGACCGATAAGGTGAATTTCGGCGGTGTCGCACCGATGATCATTTACATGGCGAAGACGCGCGCGATCCATTGCATCGACGGTCTCGGTGTGTGGCCGCAGGCCATCACGCCCGATTATTTCCAGAAGAATCATGGCGGCAAAATTCCGCCCGGCGTGTTGCGCAGCGTGGTGCCGGCAGCGCCGGATGCGTGGATCACGGCGCTGGAACGTTTTGGCACGATGAGTTTTGCCGATGTCGCGTCGGCGGCCATCCGCTTCGCGCGCCACGGTTTCCCGATGTATCCGCTGATGTCGCAGTTCATTACCGAAAATCAATCGTCGTACGAGCGCTGGCCGTCGAACAAGAAAGTGTTTTTGCCGAAGGGCCGGCCGCCGCAACCGGGCGATCTCTTCATCCAGACCGAACTCGCCGGCACGCTGCAGTACCTCGCCGACGTCGAGAAAGCGCACAAACGCCGTGGTCGGGGCGCGGCGCTGCGCGCGGCGCGCGACGCTTTCTACAAGGGCGATATCGCCGCCACCATCGTCAAGTTCCACCAGAAGAACGGCGGCTTCATGCGCATGGAGGACTTCGCCGACTACAGCATCAAATTCGAACCGACGGTGAAGGCGAATTTCATGGGCATCGACGTGCACGCCTGCGGCCCGTGGTCGCAGGGGCCGGTGCTGCCGATGGCGCTCAACATTCTGAAGGGCGTCGATCTGAAAGGCCTCGGCCACAACTCGCCGCAATACATCCATCTGATCACCGAGGCGTTGAAACTGGCCTTTGCCGACCGCCACCATTACTTTGGTGATCCGGATTTCATCAAGGTGCCGATCAAAGGGCTGATGTCGGAGAAATATGCGGCGCATCGTCGCACGCTGATCCGCAACAATGCGGCGTGGGCGGCAATGCCGCCGCCCGGTGATCCGTCGACGCTGAAGGAACTGGCGCCGCGCTGGATTCCGCAGCCGCAGTCCGATGAAGCGCCGGGGCCCGGCGACACCACCTATCTTTGCTGTGTCGATCGTCACGGCAACGCAATGTCGGCCACACCATCCGATGGCTCCAACAACTCGACCATCATTCCGGGTGTCGGCATACTGTGTTCGGGCCGCGGCACGCAATCGTGGTCCGACCCGACGCATCCGAGTTCGGTGGCGCCGGGCAAACGTCCGCGCCTGACGCCGTGCCCGGCGCTGGCGTTCAAGAACGGCAAGGTGCACATGCCCTTCGGCACGCCCGGCGGCGACGTGCAGCCACAGGCCATGTTGCAGGTCTTCCTCAACGTCAATGTCTTTGGCATGGACGCACAGACCGCGATCGAAGCACCGCGTGTGGCCAACTACAGCTACCCCGGTTCGTTCGAGCCGCACGAATATTTCCCCGGGCGTCTCTATCTTGAATCGCGCATTCCGAAAAAAACCGGCGAAGCGCTGGCGAAGATCGGGCACAAGGTCTACTGGTGGGACGACTGGACCTGGCTGGCCGGCGCGCCGTGCACCATCGTCGTCGATCACAAGACCGGCGTGCGGCATGGCGGCGCCGATCCGCGCCGTCCCGCCTATGCGTTGGGATGGTAGCGCGCGGTCTGGCCTTACTGGTCTTGGCGCTGCCGCTGGCGGCTACGGCCGCCGGCACCATTGCCATTGATGTCGGGCATTATCTTGGGGCGCCCGGCGTTACGAGTGCGCACGGCCGCCCGGAATTCGAATTCAACCGCGATCTCGCGCAGGATCTCGATACCGAACTGCAGGCGCGCGGGCGTGTGACGCAGTTGATCGGTGCTGATGGTTCGATGAACGTGCTGGCCGCGCGGCCGCGCGCCGCGGCGGGTGCCGCGTTGTTCGTCGCCGTGCATCATGACTCGATGCAGGAGCGTTTGCTCTCAACCTGGACCTACGAAGGGGTAGAGCGCCGTTACGGCGATCAATTCGAGGGCTTTTCGCTGTTCGTCTCGCGCGAGAACGCCGGCTGGAAGAAGGGCCTGGCCTGCGCGTCGCGGATCGGCGCCGCCTTGATCAAGGCGGGTTTCAAACCCTCGCTCTATCACGCCGATCCCAAAGTCGGTGAAAACCGCGCGTTTGCGGACAAGCGCAATGGCGTGCATTATTTCGACCGGCTGGTGGTGTTGCGCAATGCGCGCATGCCGGCACTGTTGTTCGAGGCGGGTGTCATCGTCAACCGGGAAGAAGAAAAACGCATGGCCGATCCGGCGGTGCGCAAACGGATCGCTGCTGCGGTGGCGAACGGGATAGAGGGGTGTTTGCCATGAAGAAAATTGTCGTTCTAACGCCTTCCATTGCGCACGCTGTGCGCGGGGGAGGATCGGGGTGGGGGCGCAAAGGCGTTCTTTTCGGTGCGGCAATGTTGTTGTTTCCATTGCTTGCAGCCGCGCAAACCTACCCGACCAAGACCGTGCGCTTCATCGTGCCCTACACACCGGGTGGTGCTGCCGACATTCTCGCGCGCGCGGTCGGCGCTAAACTGGGCGAGGCCTGGGGGCAGTCGGTGGTGGTGGAGAACCGTGCCGGCGCCGGCACCAACCTCGGCAGCGAGATTGCGGCGAAGTCTCCCAACGACGGTTACGTGCTGTTCATGCCGACGATCGCCAACGCCATCAACGCCACGCTGTATCCGAAACTGAATTACGACCCGGTGAAAGATTTTTCGTATGTGACGAACATCGCCAAGGTGCCGGGCATCGTGGTGGTGCATCCGAGCGTGCCGGCAAAAAACATCAAGGACCTGATCGCGCTGGCCAAAGCGCATCCCGGTGAGTTGCGTCATGGCTCAACCGGCAGTGGCAGCCCGCATCATCTGGCCGCCGAACTGTTCAAGACGATGGCCGGCGTGAAGATGATCCACATCCCGTACAAAGGCGCGTCGCCGGCGCTGGTCGATGTGGTGGCCGGGCACATCGAAGTCTATTTCGGCGCGATGGTATCGGTGATTCCGCATGTGAAGAACGGCCGCCTGCGTGCACTCGGTGTCACCAGCATGAAACGCACCGCTGCGGCTCCCGAGATCCCGACGCTCGACGAGCAGGGCCTGAAGGGTTTTGAGACCGGTTCGTGGTTTGGTGTCGCGCTGCCGGCCGGCGCGCCGCGCGAGATCGTCACCAAGCTGCATGCCGAGGTGGTGCGCATCATCAAACTGCCCGAGGTCACCGAACGCATCGCCTCGGAGGGCGCGGATTTCGTCGGCAACACGCCGGAGGAATACACGGCGTTCGTCAAGGACGAGATCGCCAAATGGGGCAAGGTGGTGAAGATGTCCGGGGCGAAAGTGGATTGAGCAGCAGGCTTGAAAAATTACATTGAGGATTTAGGATTGAGCGGAAGTTGTGGCGCAGGCGACCCGCCTGCGCGCGGATCATATTTGCGCGGTGCTTCTCGCAGGCGAGGCGCCTGCGCCACGAAATTCAAGAACGGCCCAATGAAAATGCACGCTATCGCGTTCCTTGCTGTCATCGCAGTTTCATTGACTGCAAACATATCGGCGCAACCGTACCCAACCAAACCGGTGCGCCTCGTCGTCGGTTTTCCGCCGGGCGGCGCGGCCGACATTCTCGCGCGCGTTGCCGCGCAGCAACTGTCGCTGGCACTGAAGGAACAGGTCGTGGTCGACAACCGCGGTGGCGCCGGTGGACTGGTTGCCACTGAAATCGCGGCGCGCGCGGCAGCCGACGGCTACACGCTGCTGTTCACGTCGATCCCGCATGTGATCAATCCGCATCTTTACCGCAAGGTGAGTTACGACGCGGTCAAAGACTTCGATGCGGCGATCCAGTTCGTTGCCGTGCCTCTGCTGCTGGCATCGAGCACCGGTTTTGCGCCGCGCACGGTGCCCGAACTGCTGGCCTATGCGAAGTCGCATCCGGGTCAGATCAACTACGCCTCGGCGGGGTCAGGTTCGTCGAGCCACCTCGCGATGGAACTGTTCCGTTCGATGGCGAAGATCGAGATCAACCACATCCCGTACAAAGGCACCGGCCCGCTCATCACCGACCTCATCGCCGGGCAGGTCAGCGTGACGATTGCCAGCGCGGTGCCGCTGATCCCGCAGGTGCGCGCCGGCAAATTGCGCGGTCTTGCTGTGACCGGCAACAAACGCGCCGGCGCCCTGCCCGAATTGCCGACCATCGCCGAGGCCGGCGTGCCCGGCTACGAAGTCATCAACTGGTTCGGCGTGGTGGCGCCGGCCGGTACGCCGCAAGCCATCACTGCGCGCATCAATGCCGAGCTCAACAAGGCGCTGGCAACACGCGCCTTGATCGACAGTCTGCATGCGCAGGGCGCCGATCCGGCCGGCGGCAGCGCCGTCGAATTCGCAGCGATGATCCGCCGCGATCTGTCGAAATGGGAGCGTGTCGTGCGCGAGTCGGGCGCACGGGTCGACTGAATCAGGCGGCCCGAATTTTGTAGCGCAGGCGAGGCGCCTGCACTTGCTGCAAACATGCACGGCGCTTCTCGCAGGCGAGGCGCCTGCGCTACAACGACTGAATATTCCCGCTGCGGTCAGTCTGTAGGGTGGGTTAGGCGCAACGCGCCGTAACCCACCGTTTTCGGCGATGCTCGTCCGGCATGGGCATCGCGGCGCTAAACGACCATACGGCGCAATGCGCTGCGCTTATTGCGCCCTACTGGATTTTGCCGCTGCGGTCGGCTGAGTAATAACCCTCACGTTTGCCGTTGACAGTGCCCTTGAGCAGCCATTCCGTCGACGCCGCATGCACGACCTTGCGCTGACGTTCGTATTGCAGATAGTGCGAGCCGCAGGCGATCTTCAGAAACGCCTTGTGTTTCACCGTCAATGCCTTCCATGCATCGTGGCGCTTTTCGAAGTTGTCGAATTCGCCGAGCAGGATCAGCACCGGCGCCTTGATCTGCGGCACGATTTTGCGCCAGCCGTAATTCATGCGGTTGGGCGCGCGCATGACGCCGCCCGGTATCCAGTCAGCGCCGGCACCTTCGACTTTCATCAGTTCGCGCCACATCACGTCGCCGATCGCCGGGTCGTCGATCTGGTCGTTGCATTTGACGTCGGCGTGCCAGCGCTCTTTTTCCAGCCGTTCGCGGGTCTGCAAGAGTGTCGGCGCGCCGGCTTCCGGAAATGCGGCCGGCGCGTCGTCGTTTTCAAAAAACGGCGCGGGGGCGAGATAAACAATTCTGTCGACCATTTCCGGATGTTTGGCGGCGAAGCCGCCGATGCGCGGCGTGCCGGTCGACCAACCGACCATGCTGACTTTTTTGACACCCCTGAGCGCGGTGATGTGTTTGACCACCGCCTCGACCTCGTCCCACTCGGTCTGGCTGGACACGAGTTTGAACGGGTAACGCGGCGCGCAGGGGGCTTTCAACACATGCGGAATCAGAATCTGCTGCTGCTTGGGGTCGACGTTGCAGGGGTCGTCCATATAGGGCTTGGGCGAATAACCGTAGGCGGTGTGCGTCATGGCGAAGACGTCGAAGCCGGCGCGCGCCAGATACTCCATCCACGAAAAATCCTTGTATTCGAGATCATAGGCAACGGTTGCCGGTGAAAAACCGCCGTGTACAAAAAGCACGACTTTTGCCGGTTTGCCCCTGGCGATGCCGCGCTGCACGCTGTCGAGCACGCGCTCGCGCAGATGCAGTCCAACCGGCTGGCCGGCGTTGGCCGGCACGGTGGAGTTGTGCGTGACGAAACTGTTGAGCGACAGCACCGGGTCGGCAGCCAGCAGCGGGCCGGCGCCCAGGCCGGCACAGAGTACGGCAAAGCAAAACGCGAAGCGGCGCATCAGGGCGCGGTGGTTGACTGGCTGCATGTTAAAATTCTCCCCGTTCACTTCAAGCGGTTTAAAAACGTGCTGTCGCGGAATTTTCCGCCGTCGCCGCTTCTTCTGTTTTTTTATTTTTCCGCGGTCGTTGCCGAATGCTAGGGTGCCGACTGCATCAACTCAATCTGCAATGAGCTCAAACTCCGAACACGTTCTGCCCGATCCGCGCCGTTATGGCGACGGCACACATGCCTGGCTCACGCTGTCCGCCGCGGATTTGCGCAAGGCGGTGCGCGAGTCCTGCGAAGAAGGTCGCGATGGTGAAATTGCCGCTGCTTTGAACGCGGCGCCGTCGCCCGCCGCCTACGCGCAGTTGTGGCACGCGGTGTGCGAGGTTGCCCATCACGCCGGCATTGATGCGGGTAGTGAAACGCTGGTGGCGCGCGTGTTTGCGTTACCGCTGATTATCGTTGCCGGCAGCCGCAAGCCGCTGCAACTGGCGGGCGCCTTGCCGGACATTGGCGCAGTGACCGATCTGTTTCTGCAGAAGGGCGTGCTCGGCAAGACGCAGAATTTCGGTATTGGCAATGCATTGTGCGCGCTTGAAACCATTGACGCCGTGAAGCCGACGGAAGTGTATGCGTGGACGCGCGCCGGTGGCGCCGCGCGCCGCGAACTGCCGCCGACGCCGGTGACGATGGACAAACCCGGTGAGCAGGTGCATCTGCGCTTTCTGGTCGGCGCCGGCATCGCACCCGCGAACGAACCGGCATTGACGGAAACCGCCTCCAATATCGGCGCGTGGGGCATGCCGCTGATGCGTCTCTTGACCACGCAGCTGGCGCAGGCGGGGGCTGAAATCCTGCCGATGGCGCGGCCGCCGGCCGACCTGTTGCGTGCCGCGCACGCCGGCCGCACGGCGCAACTGGAAACGGCGTGCAATCTGTTTGCCAGCAACGCGGTGCGGCGTTTTCGCAGCGCGAGCGGCGATCCGGTGGCGATCATCAGCGCGCACGACAATGGCGAGCTGCGCCTGACCTTGAGCCAGCCTTTCGACGATCAAATGGTCGAGGGCTTTCGCTGGCCGCTGCATCCGCTTGACGATATCGCGGCGATCACGGCATCGATGACCGAACTGCTGGACCAATGTCGTGTCGGCCGTATTGAGGTTGCTGCCCGCGTGTTGCCGGATTGCAAGGCGGCGGGCATCGCGTGGTTTCCCACAGTCCAGGAGTGGCCGCAGCTTGGCGGACATTGATTCTGCTTGTTCGCCGCTGGCCGTCACGCAATTGTCATCTTTTGCTTTTCGTTCGGGCGTAAAATCCGGATCGCCCGCAACCGTATTCCACCCGTGATCATGCCGCGCACTTTAAGAAAAAGAATGTTGGTCGGTGTGGCCCTGGTGGTCGCAACCTGTATTCCATGCAGTCACGCCCGCGCTGCGCGGCCGATGGTCGTTGATGATGCGCGTGTTATTGATGCCGGTTCCTGTCAGTTGGAAACGTGGCGTCGAAATAACCGCGATAGCAAGGAAACCTGGGCGCTTCCCGGCTGCAATCCAACCGGGAATCTTGAACTCACGCTCGGCAGCGCCGAACTGCCGGTCGACGATCTCGGGCTCCGCAGCACCACGCGTACCGTGCAGATGCAGGGCAAGACGCTATTCAGGAACCTTGAAACCAACAGCTATTCCTACGGTCTGGCCGCCGGCGGCGTGGTGCGCTCGCGCGGCGCTGCCGATCAGGTGCCGAATTACTACGCTTATCTGCCCTTGACCCGTTCGCTTCTCGACGACCGTTGGTTTGTCCACGCCAATCTCGGTGTGCAGCGCGCCGGTGCGAACCCGCAGAATGGCATGACCTACGGCATCGGCACCGAGTACGAAATCATTCCGCGCGTTTTCGCCATGGTTGAGACCTACGGCGACAACCATCAGCGCAATTCGTACCAGGGCGGTGTGCGTGCATGGATCGTGCCCAACCGCGTGCAAATCGACGCGACGGTCGGTACCATCGCCGGCGATTACGGCGGCAGTCGCTGGTTCTCCATCGGGTTGCGTCTGCTGTCGCCGTCGTTTCTGAAATAGCGGCGATTGGTGGTAACGTCGGCGTCTTGCCATTGAAGATGCCATGTCAGAACATCCCGATTACCAGCAACTCACACCCGATCTCGTTCTCGATGCGGTTGAAACCTGCGGCGTGCGCTGCGACGGGCGCCAGTACGCGCTGAACAGCTACGAGAACCGCGTCTACCAGGTCTGGCTCGACGACGGCAGCATGCGCGTCGTCAAGTTCTACCGGCCGCAGCGCTGGAGCGACGCGGCGATACTCGAAGAACATGCCTATTCGCAGGAGCTAGTCGACCGCGAAATTCCGGTCGTCGCACCACTCGCCATCAATGGCAAGACGCTGCACGAACACGGCGGTTTCCGTTTTGCCTTGTTTTCGAAGCAGGGCGGTCGCGCGCCCGAACTCGACCGTCCGGAAGTGCTGCAATG
Source organism: Chitinophaga pinensis (assembly GCA_943329075.2). Classification (GTDB taxonomy): domain Bacteria; phylum Pseudomonadota; class Gammaproteobacteria; order Burkholderiales; family SG8-41; genus PALSA-1004. The sequence continues at coordinate 41,847 of CALQCM020000036.1, forward strand.
GCTCGGCCGCTTCATGGGGCGCATCCATGCGGTCGGTGCGATCAAGCCGTTTCGCCAGCGGCCGCGTATCGACGTGGCGAGTTTCGGTGAGGCGCCGTCAAAGTTCGTCATCGACAACGGTTTCGTGCCTGCCGATCTCAAGCCCGCTTATCTGGCGATTGTGCGTGATGCGCTGGAACGCGTGCGTGCTTGCTATGCCGAGGCCGGCAAGGTCAAGGACATCCGGCTGCATGGCGATTGTCACGCCGGCAATGTGTTGTGGACCGAGGGCGGCCCGCACTTCGTCGATTTCGATGATTGTCGCAGCGGACCCGCCGTGCAGGATCTGTGGATGCTGCTGTCGGGTGACCGCGAGGCGATGGCGTTACAGCTCGCCGACGTGTTGCGCGGCTACCGCGAGTTCCAGAAATTCGATATGCGCGAACTGCGGTTGATCGAAGCGCTGCGCACGCTGCGCATGATTCACTACGCCGGCTGGCTGGCAGTGCGCTGGGACGACCCGGCGTTTCCCGTGAGTTTTCCGTGGTTCAACACACAGCGCTACTGGCAGGACCAGATCCTGGCGCTGCGCGAGCAATGCGCGGCGATGGACGAGCCGGTGCTGGAATTGCCGGATTACTGAGCGGAGCGGATTCCGGAGGCACGCATTCAAGATCGTGTTGACTGGTATTCGATTGGCCGGAAAAATATGAACATCAATTTTGAATGCACGTCGTGTGGCAGATGCTGCCATGATTTAAAAGTTCCTTTGACGGTCTCAGAAGCCATCGATTGGCTCAGCGACGGCAATGATGTTCAGGTTTTTTGTGAAGCCGTGCCGTGGCCGGCGGATGCATCAGCAGATGATTTGCAAGCCGCGCACAAGAAAAGACGTTCGTTTTCGTCGGTGAGCGGTTCGCTGTCGATACGTGTAATCGTAATCTTCGTTGCGACGTTTTCCGGCGCGTGTCCCAATCTTCAAGCAGATATGCGTTGCGGAATTTATGCTCGAAGGCCACTGGTTTGCCGAATTTATCCGGCTGAAATCAACCCGTTCGTCGAATTGCTTCAGGCAAACAAGTCATGTCCACCTGAGGCATGGGGCGAGGATAAGCTGCCGCTGGTAGAAAATGGGAAAATCGTTGACGTGGCGACGATGGCGTTAATCCGCCAATCCTGTGAAGCCGATGCGCAGGAGGTTCATATCAAGGAAAATCTCTGCGCTGCCCTGCAAATAGACTCTGCTGCTCTGGCGAACGAGGGATTCGTTATCTATTCTCCAGGCCGGGCGGTTCTGTTGGAGACGCTGAGAAAAGCTGCCGAAGATCTCAATCCACATCCAACACGGCTGACCTGGCGCTACATTTCGAATCAGCAATCAACGATAGACATACTCAGATCCATTGGAGCGGTCAGTTCTCTTGTTGCAGAAAATCCTGATAGGAAATTCGAGTATCTGGGGTGCGGCGTTTTGAAACCGAATTGCACGTAATCCGAATTCGGTTCGCAGCGGACACGCCCAATCTGTAGCCGAAGCCTAATGGCGCGGATCTCCTTGAGTTGAAATGGCGATTTTTGTCCGGCGAGGTTTAAATTGATTATTAATCGTCAGACTGCCAAAACGCTCGGCATCAAAAGGCCCAGAAAACACTCGTCGTGTTGGCAGATATAGCAATCGAATGAGTGCGCGAACGGCCGCTTTTTCAGGCATTGCGAGCCGCGTTCAGTTGGCTCTTCCCGGCCCAGACTGTGTGAAAACGTAGTGTTTAAGGTAAACACGGATGCGACGTGTGCGTTGATACCGTTATTAGGGCATCGATGTGTGAGGCACCCGTATGAAGAGATTTGTTCAGGGCGAATGCAGGACGCAAAGCATCTTGTTGCCCGAGGCGCTTGACGATTACGTCAATGAAACCAATCCGGTTCGAGTAGTCGATGTCTTCGTCGACGAACTGGATTTGGGCAAGCTCGGTTTTGA
>CALQCM020000037.1 GCA_943329075.2 Chitinophaga pinensis
ACTGGCTGGCCATGCCTTTTTTTGCGCCGGTACCGTACGAAGTGGACCGTTTTTTCGGCCAGCCCGGTATGGCGAAAAAGAACCTGACGCTGGACTGGTATCCGGTCGGCACCGGACCCTATATGCTGACCGAGAACAATCCCAACCGGCAGATGGTGCTCGAACGTAATCCGAATTTCCGCGGTGAAACCTATCCGGCGGAGGGCGAGGCGGGCGATGCGGAGGCTGGTTTACTCGCCGACGCCGGTCAGCGCATGCCCTTCATCGACAAACTGGTGTTTACGCTGGAAAAAGAAGGCATCCCGCGCTGGAACAAGTTTCTGCAGGGCTACTACGACAATTCCGGCATCAGTTCCGATACCTTTGACCAGGCCGTGCGTTTCGGCGTGGAGGGCGAGGCGGGTGTCAGCGCAACGATGCGCGAGCGCGATATACGGCTGTCGACCTCGGTCGGTGTCGCCACCTACTACATGGGCTTCAACATGCTTGACCCGGTGGTCGGCGGCGCTGCCGATGCCGTGAGCCGTGAGCGGGCGCGCAAGCTGCGCCAGGCGATTTCAATTGCGGTGGACTACGAGGAATACATTTCAATTTTCCAGAACGGCCGCGGCATTCCGGCGCAGAGTCCACTGCCACCCGGCATCTTCGGCTTTCGTGACGGCGCAGAGGGCATCAATCCGTTCGTGTATGACTGGTCGAATGGCGCGGCGCGGCGCAAGCCGCTCGAAGCGGCGAAAAAACTGCTGGCCGAGGCCGGTTATCCGAACGGCATCGACGCGAAGACCGGCGCGCCGCTGGTGCTGTATTTCGACGTCACCGCGCGCGGCGCCGAGGCCAAGTCGATCCTTGAGTGGTACCAGCGCCAGTTCGAGAAAATCAACGTCCAGTTGCAGGTGCGGCCGACTGATTACAACCGTTTTCAGGACAAGATCCGCAAAGGTAACGCGCAGATTTTCGAATGGGGCTGGCACGCCGATTATCCGGATCCCGAGAATTTTCTGTTTCTGCTGCACGGGCCGCAGGGTAAGGTCAAAAGCGCCGGCGAGAACGCCTCGAATTACACGAGTCCCGAGTTCGACCGCCTGTTCGAAGAAATGAAGAACATGACGAATTCGCCGCAGCGCCAGGTCATCATCGATCACGCGGTCGAAACGCTGCGTCGCGATGCGCCGTGGTTGTGGGGTTATCACCCCAAGGACTACGTGCTGTATCACGCCTGGTACCGCAACCTCAAGCCGAACAAGATCGCCTACAACACCGTCAAGTACCAGCGCATTGACAATGCATTGCGTGCGCAACAACGGCGCGCCTGGAACGCCGCGCAATGGTGGCCGTTTGCCTTGTTGCTGGCGGTGCTGGCGGCATTTGCAGCCCCGGCTGTCGCAAGCTGGCGCCGGCATGAAATCAAAACTGCGCGCGCGACGACACCCGCATGATCGCCTACATCATCCGCCGCCTGCTCTATGCGATGCCGATCCTGATCGGCGTGAATGTCATCACCTTCGGCCTCTTCTTCCTCGTCAACACCCCCGACGACATGGCGCGCATGCAACTCGGCGTCAAACGCGTCACGCCGGAGGCGATTGCCAACTGGAAGCAGGAGCGCGGCTACGACAAACCGTTATTGTTCAACGCCGCCGCACCCGGACTCGACAAAGTCACCAACACCATCTTCTACGAGAAATCGCTGCGCATGTTCGCTTTTGATTTCGGCCGCGCTGACGACGGTCGCGATATCGCGCGCGAAATCCGCATGCGCATGGGCCCCAGTCTGGCGGTGGCAGTGCCGAGCTTCCTCGTCGGGCTCTTCATCTACATCACTTTTGCGCTGGCGTTTGCGTTTTTCCGCGCCACTTATATCGATTTCTGGGGCGTGGTGATCTGTGTCGCTGCGATGTCGATTTCCAGCATGTTCTACATCATCGGCGGCCAGTACCTGATCGCCAAGCTGTGGCATCTGGTGCCGATCTCCGGCTACAGCGGCGGCACTGACGCGCTGCGCTTCGTGCTCCTGCCGGCGGCGGTCGGCGTGGTCGCCGGCTTTGGCGGCAGCACACGGCTCTACCGCGCCTTCTTCCTGGAAGAAATCAGCAAGGATTACGTGCGCACGGCGCGCGCCAAGGGGCTGTCGGAAAGCGTGGTGTTGTTCCGTCATGTTTTGAAAAACGCGATGATTCCGATCCTGACCGGCGTGGTGGTGGCGATCCCCTTCCTCTTCATCGGCGGCCTCATCACCGAATCGTTCTTCGGCATACCAGGACTCGGCAGCTACACCATCGATGCGATCAATTCGCAGGACTTTGCGGTGGTGCGCTCGATGGTGTTCATCGGTTCGCTCCTGTATATCGCCGGCCTGCTGCTGACGGATATTTCATACACACTGGTCGATCCGCGCGTGAGGTTGTCCTGATGCCGTTCCAGACCGTCATTTTGTGGACCGACTGGCTGATTTATCTGCTGGTGGCGGTGGTGGTGGTGACTGTCGTCTATGTGCGCGGCCGCGAGCACTTGCTCGCACCGTGGCGCCGCGTCGGCCATTCCGCCAGCGGCATGGTGGGGCTGACCGTGTTGCTGATGTTTGTCGCGGTCGGTCTGCTCGATTCGCTGCATTACCGCCCGCGCCTGCCGTCGAGCGAGGCGGCATCGAAGGTGGTCTATGCGGCGGAGTTGAAAAGTGCGCTGGACGCCGCGCTTGAACCCTTGCGCAGCCGCCGTGAAAAAACTTATTCGGCACCACTCGCCAGCGAATTGTTTGCCAAGGAAATGATCGAACGCGCCGACGGCAGCCAGACGCGCGATTATCCGCGGCTCAAATTCGGCGGCGCGCAATTAAAGGATCCGGGGACTGAATCGGCGGCCAGTATTGCGCGTGCCACTGTCGGCGGTGCCGCCGCCGGCGCGGTGGCGTGGCTGTTCATTGCCTTGTTTGTGGCAGCAGCACTGGCGCAGTCGCAGCGCCAGCATATCCATCTGGCCTGGGGGGCGCTCTGGCGCGGCGAGACGCCGGCGCCGTGGCGCGCGGTCCTGCTGACGATCCTGGCGATATTTCTGGCCGGCGGCGCGGCGGTGGCGCTGGCGGTGAATTATCACGTACTGGGTACCGACAAAGTCGGGCAGGACGTGTTTTACCTGACACTCAAAAGCATACGCACTGCGCTGGTGATCGGTACGTTGACCACGCTGGTGATGCTGCCGTTCGCGCTGGCGCTGGGTATTGCAGCGGGTTATTTCGGCGGTTGGGTCGACGATGCGATCCAGTATCTCTATACGACGCTGAATTCGATCCCGAGCGTTTTGCTGATCGCGGCGGCGGTGCTGATGATGCAGGTCTATATCGACACCCGCCCCGAGCTGTTTCCAACCGCGGCGCAGCGCGCCGATCTGCGCCTGCTGTTTCTTTGCATCATCCTTGGCGTGACGAGCTGGACCGGCCTCTGCCGGCTGCTGCGCGGCGAAGCATTAAAGCTCAAAGAACTCGAATACATCCAGGCCGCGCATGCCTTTGGCGTGCGCCACCATCGCGTGATCAGCCGCCACATCCTGCCCAACGTCATGCACATCGTGCTGATCTCGGTGGTGATGGAGTTCAGCGGCCTCGTGCTGGCCGAGGCGGTGTTGTCGTACGTCGGCGTCGGTGTTGATCCGTCGATGAACAGTTTCGGCAGCATGATCAACAATGCGCGGCTGGAAATGGCGCGCGAACCGATGGTGTGGTGGTCGCTGGCGGCGGCCTTTGTTTTCATGGTGACGCTCGTGCTTGCCGCCAACCTGTTTGCCGACGCGGTGCGTGATGCCTTCGATCCGCGCGTGCGCACCAGCGCGCTGCCGCTGCGCAGTATGAAAGCGCCGCTGCCGGCGAAAGCGGGCGGCGCATGAATGCACCCCTGCTCAAGATCAGCGGCTTGTCGACCTGGCTGGCCGGCAACGAGGAAATCGTGCGCGCGATCGAGGGCCTGTCGATCGAAATCGGTCGCGGTGAAACCTTTGCGCTGCTGGGTGAATCCGGGTGCGGCAAGTCGATGACGGCGCTGTCGGTAATGCGCTTGCTGCCCGAAACCGGGGAGATCGTCGGCGGCTCGGTTGAACTCAATGGCGAGGATCTGCTCGCCAAATCTGAAAAAGACATGCGCGACGTGCGCGGCCGCCGCGTCGCCATGATTTTTCAAGAACCGATGCTGAGCCTCAATCCGGTCATGACGGTCGGCGCGCAGATTGCCGAAACGCTGGCGCGGCATACGGCGCTCGAGAGCGCGGCGCTGGACGCACGCGTGGTCGAGCTGCTGGACGCCGTGGGCATACCCGATCCGGTCCGGCGCCGGCACGAGTATCCGTTTCAATTGTCCGGTGGCATGAAGCAGCGCGTCATGATTGCCATCGCGCTGGCCTGCGATCCGGAACTCTTGATCGCCGACGAGCCGACTACCGCGCTCGACGTAACCATTCAGGCGCAGATACTCGACCTCTTGCGCGAACTGCAGCGCACGCGTGGCATGTCGATGCTGCTCATCACGCATGATCTGGCGGTGGTGGCCGAGAACGCGCAACGCGTGGCCGTCATGTATGCCGGCGAGATCGTCGAGACCGCCACCCGCGAGCAGTTCTTCTCGACGCTGGCGCACCCGTATTCGCGCAAACTCTTCGACTCGCTGCCGGGGGCACAACGGCGCGGCGAGGCGCTGGCCGTGATCCGCGGCAGCGTGCCGAAACTGACGCAGGAATTTCGCGGTTGCCGTTTCGCCGACCGCTGCGACCGTGCGTGGGACCTGTGCCGCAGCACATTGCCGCCGTGGTACGAAATTGGCGACGGGCAGGGCGTGCGCTGTCACTTGTTCGCCAAAGGCGAACAAGTGGGGATCGAGGATCAGGAAAGCAGGATTGGGGATCGAGGATTGAGGATCGAGCAACCAGCGCCGGGATATGCGCTGCGGGAACTCAATCCTCTCTTGGAGGTCACCGATCTCAAAATCCACTTCCCGATTCGCCGCGGTATCCTGCAACGCGTGCACGGCAGCGTAAAGGCGGTCGATGGCGTTTCATTGGCGCTGCACGAGGGCCGCACGCTCGGTCTCGTCGGCGAATCAGGGTGCGGCAAGACGACCGTCGGCAAGGGCATTTTGCGTCTGCTTGAACCCACCGGCGGTCGCGTGCTGTTTGCCGGCGAAGATCTCGCGCGGCTGACGCGCAGTGAATTGCGTGCGCGGCGCAACCAGATCCAGATTGTTTTTCAGGACCCGTATGCGTCGCTCAATCCGCGCATGCGCGTGGCCGAAATCATCGAGGAGGGCATGCTGGCGCTGGGCATCGGTGCCGGCGCGGCAGAGCGCCAGCGCCGCATCGATGCGCTGCTCGATGAAGTCGGTCTCGCCCCCGACATGAAATACCGTTATCCGCACGAGTTCTCCGGCGGGCAGCGTCAGCGCATTGCGATCGCGCGCGCATTATCGGTGGAACCCCGTTTGATCGTGTGCGATGAGCCGACCAGCGCGCTGGATGTTTCGGTGCAGGCGCAGATACTGAATCTGCTCAAATCATTGCAGGAACGCAAAGGGCTCAGTTATCTCTTCATTACGCACAACATTTCGGTGGTCGAGTTTCTGGCTCACGACGTCGCGGTAATGTATCTGGGGCGCATCGTTGAGCAGGGCGGGGTCGACGAGGTCCTGCATGCGCCGCGCCACCCCTATACGCGCGCCCTGTTGTCGGCGGTGCCGCAGATCGTCGGGGCGGGTGAGGCGAAGCGCGACATCATCCGTCTCAACGGCGATCTGCCTTCGCCGGCAAACCCGCCGGCCGGCTGTCATTTTCATCCGCGTTGTGCGCTCGCCGGCGCTGAATGCACGCAGCACTATCCGTCCGCCACACAGGTCAGCGCGACGCATCTGCTACGCTGCCATTATCCGCTGCAGGCCTGACATCCGCGCCAGTGCGGCGCGGGAAAATCCGGCAAGGTTAAATCTTCTGGAGTCAGCGCGCGGAATGCGCGACGACGACTTTGCCCGGGGCGGCGGCTGTCGTCTTGCGCGCTGCGGCTTTTTGCTTGGCCGTGCCGCGGGTGTGTTTGACCGCCTTTTTCGGCGCCTGCATGACAGCCAGCGGCGGCGCCGGCAGGTCGGGCAGATTGGGGCTGGCGCTCGCGCCTGTCGGCACCAGCACCATGCTGCCGGCGCCGATCTTGCGCTTCGGCGTGATGCTGTTGATCTGGCGCAGGTAGGCGACGGTGACGTTGTAACGGGCCGCGACGCGCTCCAGGGTCTCACCGTTTTTCAACTGGTAGGCCTGCCACGACACCAGTGGCTCGTCATGGTTTTTCAGGTTGGTGCGGAAGGTCTCGGCTTTTTCCATCGGCACCAGCAGCGTTTGTTCGCTAATGGCGCGGATGACGGGGCGGCTGTAGCCGGCGTTTAACGACATGAATTCGTCGAGCGGCGTGTCGGCGAGTTTTGCTGCCAGCCGCATGTCCATGTGACGCGTCGTCGTCACCATCGCGAAATACGGCCGGTTGGGAATTTCTTCCAGCGTGATGCCGTAGAGCGCCGGGTTGGCGATGATGCTTTTCACCGCCTGCAGACGCGGCACGTAATAACGCGTTTCCAACGGCATGGAGAGACTCTGGTAATCGGTGGGCAGTCCGCGCGCGGTGTTTTTGGCGATCGCGCGTGAAACCGCACCTTCGCCCCAGTTGTAGGCGGCCAGTGCCAGGTCCCAGCTGCCGAACATGTCATAGAGCTTTTCGAGATAGTCGAGCGCAGCGTTGGTGGCCGCCATGACGTCGCGGCGGCCGTCGTACCAGAAAGTTTGCTGCAGACCATAGTGCTTGCCGGTCGAGGGAATGAACTGCCAGATGCCGGAGGCGTGCGCACGCGAGTAGGCGACCGGATTAAATGCACTTTCGATCACCGGCAGCAATGCGATTTCGGTCGGCATGCCGCGTTTCTGCACTTCCTCGACGATGTGATAGAGGTAGCGGTTGCTGCGTTCGACCGTGCGTTTGATGAACTCGGGGCGGTTGGTGAACCAGTCGATCTGCTGCTGCACCAGCGGCGTCGTGATGTCGGTAAGGCCAAAGCCCTGGCGGATGCGGTCCCACAAACTGGAAGGCATCGAGGTCAGATCGACGGTGGCGCGCAATTGCGGGGCATTGTTTTCGCCGGCCGGGATCTGCACGCTGGGGATGTCTTCGGGATTGAGTATGCGGTCGAACGGGCGTGCGGTTGGTGCAATCGGCCAGGCGCCAAGACCGGTTTCCGGTGTCGGTGCGGCAGTGGCGGCGGTAGGGGCCTGCGCAACAGTCGCCGGGGAGCCTTCTTCGGCGGCTGCAGGGGCGGGGGCAAAAACGAGGCAGCTTGCTGCAACCAGCGGGGCGATCCGGAACCACATCATCGTCGCGCGCCTGTTCAGTTTGGACGCGCAATGGTAACCAAGCGCCGGCCCCCCGGTCAAGGCCAAAATAATCTCAGAAATTATTGATTTTTAACTAGAAATTGTTTTTCCAGTCGCGAATTTCGGCGAGTACGCTGACGGCATCGGTCAAGGGCCTGCCGGCGCGCCGGCTGGCCGTCGCCATGACGCCCGCCTGATCGCAGCGGACAAAAGGATTGGCGGCCTTTTCGCGCGCGATGGTGGAGGGCAGGGTGACCTCGCCGCGCTCACGCTGGGCGGCGGCCTCGCGTTCCCAATCCGCGAGCAGCGGATTGGCGGGCTCTGCCGCCAGCGCGAAACGGATGTTGGACAACGTGTATTCATGGCCGCAATAAACGCGCGTGCGGTCGGGCAGTGCCATCAACTTGGTCAGCGCGGCGTGCATCTGCGCGGGCGTGCCCTCGAAGATGCGGCCGCAGCCGCAGGCGAAGAGGGTGTCGCCGCAGAACAGCATGTCTTCATTGTGAAACGAAATATGGCTGCGCGTGTGCGCCGGGATTTCGAGCACGGACAACCCGACGCCGATGCCGTCGAGCATGAAAGAGTCGCCTTCGCCTACGCGCTGCGTCACCGTGGCGATGCGCTCGTCGTGCGGACCGTAGACCGGCACCTTGAAATGTTGCAGCAACGCCGCGTTGCCGCCGACATGATCGGCGTGATGGTGCGTATTGAGGATCGCCGTCAGCGTCAGATTGTGCGCGCGCAGATACTCGAGCACCGGTGCGGCGTCGCCCGGATCGACCACCGCGGCATTGCCGCCGTTGACCAGCGTCCAGACGTAATTGTCGTTGAAGGCGCGGACCGGAACGATCTCAATGGATAGCATGATTTCTCTTTGTCTTCTCAAGCACGGCCGGTATCTTTGTTTTAAACTGGCCGGATGTCAATGCCGGGCACGTTTCAAACAGCGCCGATCAACCCCGCCGAGTGGTTCGCCGCGCCGCTCGGCCGCTATGTGCTTGCGCGCGAACTCGAATACGTCGACAACGCGGTCGCCGATGTGTTCGGTTTCAATGCGCTGCAGCTCGGCCTGCCTGAATACAATTTCCTGCGCGCCAACCGCATTCCGCTGCATTGCCGCGTCGCGCCGCGGGGCGCGGTTGAACTGCGCGCCGATTTTGTCGATCTGCCGGTGGCGAGCCACAGCGTTGACCTGCTGGTGTTGCCGCATGTGCTCGAATTCAGTGCCGACCCGCACCAGGTGTTGCGCGAAGTGCAGCGCGTGCTGATGCCCGAAGGCCACGCGATCATACTTTGTTTCAATCCGCGCAGCCTCTGGGGGCTGCGCCGGCTCTTCGACGGCACGCGCGGCGCGTATCCGTGGACCGGTCGTTTCATCCATCTGCCGCGCCTGAAAGACTGGCTGTCGCTGCTTGAGCTTGAAATCGTCGCCGGCCGCACCGGCTGTTATCTGCCGCCCTGCGCGCAGGAGAAATGGATCGAGCGTTTTCGCTTCATGGAAAAAGCCGGCGACCGCTGGTGGCCGATCGGCGGCGGCGTTTATTTTCTGCATGTGGTCAAACGCGTGCGCGGCATGCGCATGATCCTGCCACGCTGGCGCGAACAACTGGCGCGCCGGCGCAATCTGGCGGTGGTGCCCAAGGCGCAGACGAACGAAGAACCGGCCGCCGCGCGTGAGGTGGTGAATGTGCCATGAGTGAGGCAACGCAGGTGGTCAACGTGTATACGGACGGCGCGTGCAAAGGCAATCCGGGCATCGGCGGCTGGGGCGCGTGGCTCAAGTACGGCGACCATGCGCGCGAACTGTTTGGCGGCGAGGCGCACACTACCAACAATCGCATGGAGATGCTGGCGGTGATCCGCGCGCTCGAAGCGCTCAACCGGCGCTGCCTGATCAAGCTGCACACCGACTCGAAATACGTGCAGCAGGGCATCACCGAGTGGATCCACAACTGGAAGAAGCGCGGCTGGAAAACCGCCGACAAGAAGCCGGTGAAGAACGCCGACCTCTGGCAGCGCATCGACGAGCTGGCGCGCGAGCACGACATCGAATGGGTGTGGGTCAAGGGGCATGCCGGACACGAAGGCAACGAACACGCCGACGCGCTGGCCAACCGCGGCGTGGAATCGGTGCGTTCGGAAGCCGGATGTTAAAGGCGGTGCGCTCATGAGTACGCGACAAATCATTCTCGATACCGAAACGACCGGCCTTGATGCTGCGCTCGGGCACCGCATACTGGAAGTGGCCGCGGTCGAAATGGTCGACCGCCGGCTGACCGGCAATCATCTGCACCGCTACATCAATCCCGGGCGCGCCAGCGACGACGGTGCTCTGCAGGTGCACGGCCTGACCGAAGATTTCCTGCGTGACAAACCGAAATTCCGTGAGATCGCGTCTGAATTGCTCGATTTCATCAAGGACGCGGAACTCGTCATTCACAATGCGTCATTCGACCTGTCGTTTCTGAACAACGAGTTCGGCCTGCTGAAATTGAAGCCGGTCAAGGCATACTGCCCGAGCGTGGTCGATACGCTGGCGCTGGCGCGCGAGCTGCATCCGGGCAAGCGCAACAACCTCGACGCCCTGTGCGACCGCTACCAGATCGACAACTCAAAGCGCACCGTGCACGGGGCCTTGCTCGACGCCAACCTGCTCGCCGAAGTCTATCTGGCGATGACGCGCGGCCAGGACAGCCTGATCATCGACATGGCGCCGGCGCCGAAAGCCGCGGCAGCCACGCGCAAGGCGGCGGGTAAACTGGAACTGGTGGTGCTGGCGGCCAGTGCCGAAGAGCTGGCTGAGCATGAAAAACAGCTGGCCGAACTCGACAAGGCCAGCAACGGGGCCACGCTGTGGCGCCAGCTGGGCGAGAGTGCGGCAGCGATGCCGAAGTCTTGATACAATCGACCGCTAATAAGCGACAACAAGAGCCGCGCACCGCGCGGCTTTTTTGAGCGTGCTTTTTTGAGCGTTTTTGACAATCGCGCCTCACGCACGCTTCGGGCGCACCACTGAAGAAGGAATCAGCATGGCAATCAACCCCAGCGCGGCGCAGACGCTATCGCACAACATGAAGCTCCTCAGCAATCACGATCTCGGCGGATTCGGCGGCATCGGCGAGGGCATGGGTATGTCCAAAACGGCGGACGGCCGCCGCATCATGTGGCTGGGCCACGAGGGCCCGCCGAAGAATTTCACCGGTGTCGATGTCACCGACCCGAAAAACATGAAGATGGTCGTGCAGACCGATCTGCCGCACAACAAAATGCGCTCGAATTCGCTGGAAGTCTGCGGCGACTACCTGATCGTCGCGCACCAGATCCGCGGCACCACGATTCCCGCCACGCCGGCCGGCTTTGACATCTGGGACATCAGCAAGCCGGAAACGCCGAAGAAGATTTCGCATTACGACACCTCGGGCCCGCATTCCTGGGGCGTGCACTGCGTGTGGTGCGTCGACGGCGAATTCGTGCACATCTCGTCGGGCGCGGGCGACTTCGAACCGAACAACCCGAACGACCACCAGTTCTACCAGATCGTCGATATCCGCAACCCGTCGAAACCGGTCGAGGCCGGCCGCTGGTGGATGCCGGGGCAGAAAAAAGGCGAAACGCCGCTGCCGCGCAATCCCAAGTTCGACAATGGCTACCGTCCGCACAATACGATGTGCTACCCGCAACGCCCGGACCGCACCTACCTCGGCTACATCGACGGCGGCGTCATCATTCTGGACATCAGCGACAAGGCGCATCCGAAGCAGGTCGGCGGTTTCAACTATTCGCCGCCGTTCAACGGCTTCACGCACACCGCGATGCCGCTGTTCAGCAAGGAACTCCTGATGGTGTCGGACGAGTGCGTTTACGACGACGGCAAGGACTGGCCGAAGATGACCTGGGTGTTCGACATGCGCAACGAACAGAACATTGTGCCGATTTCGACGCTGCCGCTGCCGCCGGTCGAGCAGTTCGCCAACCGCGGCGGCCGCTACGGTTCGCATAACTTGCACGAGAATTATCCGAGCCCGTTGTCCTGGCGTTCGGACGATATCGTCGTCGCGACCTTCTTCAACGGCGGCGTGCGCGCCTACGACATGTCCAATCCCTTCCAGCCCAAGGAAATCGGCTACTTCGTGCCGGGCACGCCGCCGATGTCGCCGAAGGGTTCGGCGCAGATCAACGACGTCTACATCGACGACCGCGGCATCCTGTTCTGCGGCGACCGCTTTACCGGCGGCCTCTACGCACTGGAAACGAGCTACTGATCCGGTTGTCTGCAGAATGAAAAACGGCGCGTCGATGACGCGCCGTTTTTTTATGTGGCAGCAGGTCAATGACTGTCATCCCCGCTTTCGCGGGAATGACGAAGAGGAAATCATTGCGCCAACGGGTTCGCGCGCGGCTTCAGAGTTTTTCACCGCGCGCGAGTTTGGCTGAAACGGCGTCTATCATGCGCCGCGAAATGCTGATGCCGGCCGGCAGGTTCGGCAGTTTTGCCACGTCGAAAAATGCCGCTTCCTCGATTTCGATGCCGTCGGGCGTGATGTCGCCCCCCGCATAGTCGGCGGTGAATGCGATCATCAACTGGTGCGGAAACGGCCACGGCTGGCTGCCGAAGTAACGCAGATTGTTGATTTCGAGTCCGACCTCTTCGCGCGTTTCGCGGTGCACCGTGTCTTCGAGTTCCTCGCCCGGTTCGACGAAGCCGGCCAGCGCGCTGTAGCGCCCCTGCGGCCAGTCTTTTTTGCGCGCCAGCAGAATTTCACGGCCGCGCACGATCAATATCATGATCGCCGGCGAGACCGGCGGATAAGTCGTGTAACGGCAGGACGGACAGACGCGCGAACGTTCGTCGCTGCGCACTTCGGTTGGCGTGCCGCAGCGGCTGCAGTATTGATGGTTGCGGTCCCACTCCATGATCTGAAAGGCGCGGCCGGCGAGATTGCCGAGCGCCGGATCGGGGCCGCCGAGCACCGCGCGCAGGCCCTGCAGCGCGTGGCCGTCGGGCAGGGCGTCAGCATGCGCCAGTTCGGACACATAACAATGACTGCCCGCGTAGGTGCCGAGATAGATGCGGCGCACGCTGCTGAGGCCGAGTTCGGTGAGATCGCGGCAATGCGGCAGACACACACCGCCGGCCGACTGCGCGAGCAGCAGTTCGGCTTTATGAAAGGCGAACCACAGCGCCGGTGCGGCGGGTCCCGCCGGCGCTGCGATGCCCGGTTCGAAATGGTTTTTCATCGCGGGAATTCTAGCATTCCATGCCGCGGCGGTATCGCAGCAGCAGTCGCGCGTAATAGAATAGCCGCCACCCCGCTCTGAAAGCGTTCACATGCATTTGTTAATCCTTCGTATCGCCGCACCATTGACTGCCCTATTTGCGTTGCAACTGGCGGCGCCCTCGCAGGCGCAGAACTATCCGGCGAAGCCGGTGAAGATGATCGTGCCCTATGCGCCGGGTGGCGGTGTCGATATCCTCGGCCGCATCACGGCGGCGCGGCTGTCCGAACGCCTCGGTGTGCAGGTGGTGGTGGAGAACCGTGGCGGCGCCGGTACCGTGATCGGCACCGAGGCGGTCGTCAAGTCGGCGCCCGATGGCTACACGTTGCTGTTCAGCAATCCGGCGCTGTCGGCGAACCCGGCGCTCAACGACAAGCTGCCCTACGACACGATGAAGCAACTGGCCCCGGTGTGTGTGGTGGCGGCTTCATTCAACGTGCTGGTGGTGCATCCATCGCTGCCGGTGAAAAGCGTGCGCGAACTCGTGGCCATGGCGAAAGCGAAACCCGGCCAGCTCAATTACGCGTCTGCAGGCGAAGGCAGCGCGATCTATCTGGCGATGGCGATGTTTCAGAGCGCCGCGGGCATCGACGTCGTGCACATCCCCTACAAGGGCGCGGGCCCGGCACTGGTCGACGTGGTTGGCGGCCAGGTGCCGATGATGTTCATCGCGTCGCCGCCGGCGGTGACTTACGTCAATGCCGGCAAGTTGCGCGGCGTGGGTGTCAGCAGCATCAAGCGGCTGGCGGTATTGCCGGAGATTCCGACGATTGCCGAATCCGGTTACCCCGGCTTCGAGGTCAACAACTGGTACGGTGTGCTGGCGCCGGCGGAAACGCCCAGTTCCATCGTGGCGCGGCTTAACAGCGAAATCAATGCGGTGATTGCAAGCGCCGATGTCAAAGAACGCATGGCGGCACTGGGTGCCGAACCGGGCGGCGGCAGTGCCGAGCAATTCGGCAAACGTCTGCGCGAAGAAATTGCGCTGTGGAAAAAAGTGTTTGCCAGAGCCGCGGCGAAAAGCAAATAGAGGGCGGCCTGCCGTTCGCAGGCCCTACGCAAAGATCAAATATGAACAACGGCGAATTTAAACGATGGCAGTGCATGTTGTGTGCTTTCATCTACGACGAGGCCACCGGTCTGCCGGACGACGGCATCGCACCCGGCACACGCTGGGCCGAGGTGCCGGAGTCGTGGACCTGTCCGGACTGTTCGGCGACCAAGGCGGATTTCGACATGGTGCAGATCTGAACGATGCGCGTATACGCGTCGCCGCCGTGTTCCGCTACGCGCTGCGGATTGCTATCGTAATGGCGGCCACCCTGACTGCGCAGGCCGGCGAATTCCGTTCGAGCGACGGCGTGCGTCTGCATTACACCGCGCAGGGCGAAGGCGAGGTCATCGTGCTGGTGCCCGGCTGGACCATGCCGGCCTCGATCTGGGCGCCGCAGATCGAACACCTTGCGCGCACCTATCGCGTCATTGCCTTCGACCCGCGTTCGCAGGGGGCATCGGCGGTCGCGCGCAGCGGACACAACATGGAGCGCCGCGCGCAGGATCTCGGTGAACTGATCGCGCATCTCGCGGTGCCGCGCGTCGTGCTGGCCGGCTGGTCGCTCGGCGTGCTGGAGGCGCTGAAATACGTGCAGTCGCAGGGCGACGCGCGCATCGCCGGCCTCGTGCTGGTCGACAATTCCGTCGGCGAAGACCCGGCACCCCGGCGTGGCGGCACCTTCATGGCGCGCCTGAATGCCGACCGCAACAAGGCGATGGCC
The DNA here is from genome assembly GCA_943329075.2 of Chitinophaga pinensis. Lineage (GTDB taxonomy): Bacteria > Pseudomonadota > Gammaproteobacteria > Burkholderiales > SG8-41 > PALSA-1004. The sequence continues at coordinate 14,433 of CALQCM020000037.1, forward strand.
GGGTTCGTGCGCGACATGTTCCGTTTGCCGCAGAGCGAGGAATATCTCGAGCGGCTGACGGCGCAGGCGCTGAAGACCCCCTACAAGGCGAGCGTGCAACTGCTGACCATCAAACAATCGCGCGAGTTCTGGCGTGCCGCCGTCTATGGCACCGACAAACCGGTGCTTTATGTGGTGACGCCGCGTCTCAAGGGGCAGGCCGAGAATCTGCAGCGCAAGCGGCCCGCCACCCGCAGCGTCGTGTTCGAGAACGCCGGCCACGCGCTGTTTGTCGATGAGCCGCAGCGTTTCAATGCGCTGATGGACGAGTTTCTCGTCGAAACCCTGCGCTAGGTTCCCCGTCCGTCAGCCGATCGCGCCCGCGGTCACCGCAGGTTTTGCTCAAAATTTTGGCTTTTTTACCGGCGGATTGCGATAATCACGCCCTTTGAGCGTCGGCAGGCGGCCCCGGCCAGGGTATGCGCCTGTTTCGAAAGGGGATCATGAAGTACTGCTTCAGAACTGTGTGGCTCGGGTTGGTATTGTTTTTAGCGGTTCCGATGATGGCATTGGCCGCATCGGCACCGACGGTTTCAGTCGGCGAGATGGCACGGATCGTCGCCGGCCTGCAGGCTGATCCGGCCGGCTTCGAGCCGGAAGCGCGTGCGATGTTTCCGGCGTTTGCGCACGACGTCACGGCGCAATGGACCAGTTATCGCGAAAAAATCGGCATGCCGATGGCGAACTGGGCCTGCACCGATATCGATTCGAAAGAGGGCGAGACGATTTTTTATCCGTTCTCGGGCCCCGATCTGTCCTCGGTCAACCAGATCTATCCGCTGGCCGGACGCTACATCATGGTGGCGATGCAACGCGCCGGCCTGCCGCCGGCTCTCGACAAGCAGCCACCGCGCGAATTGAAACGCGTCCTGCAGGCTTATCGCAATCGCTGGCGCTTTTTTGCGCGTACCGGTTTTTACCGCACCAACGACCTTGAAGATTTTGCCAGCCGTCATGAAGTGACGGTGAGCGTGACCTCGCAGTTGATGGCCTTCGCTGCGCGCCTCGGCTACGAGGTCGAATCAGTCGAACCGGTACAGATCAGCGCCGATGGCAAAGACCTGGTGCGCGTCAGCGAAGACCCGGCACTGGCCTCATCGTGGAATTCGGTGCGCCTGACCGTGGTCAAAAACGGCCGCCGCGTGCTGATCGACTATATACGCATGGACCTGTCCGACGGCGTGATCGTCAAACACCCGGCGAACAAGGCGTTCATTGAGCAGGTGTCGCGCAACCGCACGCTGGTGAAGGCGGCATCGCATCTATTGCAGATGTCCTATTTCCAGGTTCTGCGCAATGACATATTGAAAAACGCGCCGAGCGTGATCCAGGACGAGACCGGTATTGAATACGCGGCCCTGGCGCGCGAGTTCAAAACGCGTTTGTACGGCAAGTTCGTGAAGCCGCATACGCTGTTCCAGACCAGCATGCAAACGTCGTTGGCGCTGGCGTATCAGAATGTGCATGACGCCAAGCCGCTGACGTTCAGGCTCGGCTACGACAAGACGGCCGGGTCATCGGTCGTGGTGGCGGCGCGTGGCGAACTGGCCGCGGTGCCGGCGCGCAACTGTGGAGGCGCACAGTAGTAAAACCATGCAAACCATGTCGGCGTCGACCGTGAAACGTTTGGCGGCACTGCTGCTGTTGTCGATTCCGGTATTTCCGGCATGGTGTGCGCAGCCGGTCGCGGGTGACGAGGCGATCGAGCGGCCGCCGGTCAGGGTCGGCGATGTCTGGGTTTACCGCCAGACCAGTCTGATCAACCGCAAAGGATCGGAGTTTTCGTATCGCGTGACCGCGCTTGGCGCCGACCGTATCACGACGACGGCCGACGGTCACAGTGAAGTCTATAGCGCCGACTGGAATCTGATCGAGTCTTCTGCAGAGACAAAAATATCTCCGCACGAAGGTTATTTCAGTTTCCCGCTAGAACCCGGCAAAAGTTATCCGTTCAAGGCGGTGCACACGGTGGCAAGGCTGCGCAGCACCTGGGAGGGCACGGTCAGCGTGCAGGACTGGGAGACGATTGACGTGCCCGCCGGCCGCTTTCGCGCGCTGCGCGTCAATGTTGCGGGTAGTTTTGGCAGCGGGCCGGTTGCGCGGCGCGCGCAATTGCAGCACAGTTACTGGTGGTCGGCCGGGGTGCGGCGCTGGGTGCGCCACGATTTATGGATGAGCAAGCCGGACGGCAAGACCGCCGATTTTCATACACGCACTGAATTGATACGCTACACGCCCGCACCGTAGCGGGTGCAAGGTTTGCGCGGTGGTCTCAAAACCGCGCCGGCCGCCACACAGTGAGGACGCATGGACAGCAACCGCATGGAACTGGGCGAGGATTATTCCGACATCCGCGAAAGCGTGGCCAAACTCTGCGCCGGATTTCCCGGCGAATACTGGCGAAAACTTGAAGACACGCGCGCCTATCCGGCGGAATTCGTCGGTGCGCTGACCGCAAGCGGGTTTCTCGGCGCGCTGATTCCCGAGCAGTACGGCGGTGCCGGGTTGCCGTTGCGCGCGGCGGCGGTCATCCTCGAAACCATCCACAAGAGCGGTTGCAATGCCGGTGCCTGCCATGCGCAGATGTACATCATGGGCACCCTGCTGCGGCACGGTTCGGAAGAACAGAAGAAAAAATATCTGCCCGAGATCGCTTCCGGCACGCTGCGATTGCAGGCCTTCGGCGTCACCGAGCCGACCACCGGTTCCGATACCACGCAGCTGCGTACGCGCGCGCTACGCGACGGCGATCATTACGTCATCAACGGCCAGAAAGTCTGGACCAGCCGCGCCCTGCATTCGGACCTGATGCTGCTGCTGGCGCGCACGACGGCCGTCGATCAGGTGAAAAAACGCAGCGAGGGCCTATCGGTGTTCCTGATCGACATTCGCGCCGCGCGCGGCCACGGCCTCGAAATCCGTCCGCTCGACGCCATGATCAATCACAACGCCACCGAGGTGTTCTTCAACGATCTGCGCATTCCGGCGGATGCGTTGATCGGCAAAGAGGGCGAGGGCTTTCGCTACATCCTCGACGGCATGAACGCAGAACGCATCCTGATCGCCGCCGAGGCACTGGGTGACGCGCAATACTTCATTGAGCGTTCGACGCGTTATACGAAGGAACGCATCGTCTTCGGCAGGCCGATCGGGCAAAACCAGGCGGTGCAGTTTCCGATTGCGCGCGCTTATGCCGAAACCGAGGCGGCCAGTCTGATGGCGCGCAAGGCGGCGGCACTGTTCGACGCCGGCACGCCGTGCGGCGCCGAGGCCAATATGGCCAAGCTGTTGGCGGCCGATGCGTCGTGGAACGCGGCCGAGGCCTGCATGCAGGCCTTCGGCGGTTTCGGTTTCGCACGCGAATACGACATCGAACGCAAATGGCGCGAAACACGCCTGTTCCGCACGGCGCCGATCTCGACCAACATGGTGCTCGCTTTCATCGGCCAGCACGTGCTGGGCATGCCGCGTTCCTACTAGTCGCACAAAGGACATCAAAATGGGCGAGCGTTTCAAGAACCGTGTGGTCATCGTCACCGGTGCGGGCACCGGCATCGGCGCGGCAACAGCGCGTCGATTTGCCGCAGAGGGCGCCGCCGTAGTGTGCGCCGATATCGACGAAGCCTCGGCACAAGCGGTCTGCGCTGAAATCGCGGCAGCCGGCGGCAAGGCCGCAGCCTGCTGTGTCGATATCCGCAAGCCGCCTGCAGTCGACGCAATGATTGCATTTACGCGGAGCCGCTACGGCCCATTAAACGCCATCGTCAACAACGCCGGCATGGGCGCACAAAAGGATTTTCTCGACACTCCGCTCGAGATGCTGCACGCGATGCTCGAAATCAACGTCGTCGGCACTTTCATTTGCGCGCAGGCCGCCGCCCGCGAAATGGCCGCGCATGGCGGTGGCGCGATCATCAATTTTTCTTCGCATTCCGGTTTTCTCGGCAGCAGCGGGCGTGCCGCCTATGCAGCATCAAAGAGCGGCATCATCGGCATGACGCGCGTGATGGCGGTCGATCTGGCCAAACACAATATCCGCGTCAACGCGATTGCGCCCGGCCCGATCGACGTGCCGCGCAGCCGCAAGCAGCATGTCGATGAGCGTCGCGAAGCGTGGCAGCACGCGGTGCCGCTGGCTCGTTACGGCAAACCCGAAGAGGTGGCCGGGGTGGCGCTGTTTCTCGCCTCGGACGATGCGAGTTACGTCAATGGCCAGACCATTGCGGTCGATGGCGGCTTTACCGCCGCGGGATTGCGCGTCAAAGACCTGCGCGTTCTTTGAATCGATGGATAGGGTGCGCAATGCGCACGCGTTACGGCAACGAATGGTGCGCGATGCGCACCCTGCGACGAGCTGAAATGGGCGCTAGTTACTCGCGTTCATCCCCGAGACCTGCACGATCTTCGCATTGATCGCCATTTCCTTTTTCAGGAAGGCGGTGAATTCTTCCGGTGTGCTCGCCACGACGGTGGCGCCTTCGTTGACAAGGCGGTCGCGGATTTCCGGCAGACCGAGGATGCGCACGATTTCGCCGTGCAGTTTTGCGACTGACGCGCGCGGCGTAGCGCCTTGCACCAGCAGGCCATACCAGTTGGTCATCGCGTAACCGGGCACGCCGGCCTCGGCGATGGACGGAATCTCCGGCAGCGCTGGAAAACGCTTCTCACTGGTGACGGCGAGCGCGCGCAAACGCCCGCCCCGGATATGCGGCACCGCCTGCAGGGCGTTCATGAAATAAATCGGGATCTGCCCGGCCAGCACGTCGATGGCGGCGGGTCCGGCGCCCTTGTAGGGGATATGCGCCATCTTGGTGCTCGTCATGAATTTGAACAACTCGGTGGCCAGGTGCGGCGGCGAACCGTTGCCCGAACTGCCATAGTTGACCTTGTCCGGGTTTGCTTTCAGAAATGCAATCAACTCCTTGAGCGATTTCGGCGGGAACGACGGATGCAGGCAGACCACCAGCGGACTGGCCGCCAGTTGCGACACCGGGGCCAAGTCTTTCAGCGAATCGAAGGGCAGGTTCGGATAAATCGCCGGGTTGACCGCAAAGCCGCTGGGCACGATCAGCAGGGCGTGGCCGTCGGCCGGCGATTTGGCGACACCCGCCGCACCAATGGTGCCGTTCGCGCCGCCGCGGTTGTCGACCACCACCGGCACGTTCCACGCCTCGTTGAGCTTTTGTGCGATGGCGCGGCCGAGAATGTCGGTGCCGCCGCCGGGCGGGAAGGGCACAACCATGCGCATCGGGCCGGCCGGGTAAGTCTGCGCCGCTGTGCCGGCCGCGAGCAGGCCGAGGCACATTAACAGCATTGTTGTCGCGAACAGGCGCGGCTTCATGGTTCACTTTCGGTTTGGCGCCATACACTTGCGCCAACTGTTTGATTGAAAATCGCCGTCACACCGGTGCCGGCGTTTGCGGAGCATGCCCGCTGCGATGTTATTGGAACCTTCATGGCGTTGCAATGCGCAGGCAGCCGGAAAAGCGGCCCGCTTACAGTTTCCTGCGTTTTCCGCTGCGCCGTTTGGTAAGATACGCCGCTTTCAAATTCCCCGTAAAAAATGAACTCCGAAAAACCCACAAGCAGGCGCCGTATTGCCGTTCGCCGTTCCGGCATCCACGGCAAAGGCGTATTTGCGAACACTTTTGTCCCGGCCGGCAGCCGGCTTATCGAGTACAAGGGCGAGCGCATCAGCGACGAGGACTGTTATGCCGAAGACGGCGCATCGACGCACACCTTCCTTTACATGATGGACAACAACGAAATCATCGACGGCGGCCGTAACGGCAATGACGCGCGCTGGATCAACCACAGTTGCGATCCGAACTGCGAGGCGGTCGAGGAAAATGGCCGCGTTTTCATGGATGCGGTGCGTCCGATTGAGCCCGGTGACGAAGTCACCATCGATTACAGCCTCTATCTCGAGGCGCGTTACACGGCGGCATTGAAGCGCGAATACGCCTGCGTCTGCGGCACCGTGCAGTGCCGTGGTACGATGCTCGCCAGCAAACGGTAAAAGACTTTAATCGCAGTTTTAGCAGGACCAAACTCCGACACCATGGCAACCAAGAAATACGACGAATCATCGGTCACCAAGCTGCGCGGCATCGAGCCGGTGCAGCGTCTGCCGGGCATGTATACCCGCACGACCGACCCGACGCACATCATCCAGGAGGCGATCGACAATGCCGCCGACGAGGCCTTCGGCGGCCACGCCACGCGCATCGACGTGACGATGCACCGCGACGGTTCGGTCAGTGTTGCCGACAACGGACGCGGCATTCCGGTCGGCATGCATCCGCAGGAAAAAGTGCCCACCGTGCAACTGGTCTTCACCGAACTGCACGCGGGCGCAAAATTTTCAAAGACCGAGGCCGACGCCGCCTATAAATTCTCCGGCGGCCTGCATGGTGTCGGCGTGTCGGTGACCAATGCACTGTCGACCCGCCTCGAAGTGGAAGTGCGCCGCGAGGGCGGCGTGCACAAGATGGCTTTCGCCGACGGTGTCGTCGCCGAGAAACTCAAACGCACCGGTTCGACGCCGAAAAACGAAAATGGCACGCTGCTGCGCATCTGGCCAAACAAAAAATATTTCGACAGCGGCAAGGTGTCGATGCCGGAACTCGAACGCATTGTGCGTTCCAAGGCAGTCCTGCTGCCCGGGGTGGCAGTGACGCTGAATATCGAAGGCGCGCGCGAAGGCCAGGAAACGGTTTCGCGCACCTGGAGCTATCCCGAGGGCATGAAGGGCTATCTCAAGGACCTGCTTGGCGATGCCGAACCGGTGGCGCCGATTTTCGACGGCGAAAAATACGTACAGGAAGAAAATGGTTTTGCCGTCGGTGAGGGCGCCGGCTGGGCCTTTGCGCTGGTGGATGAAGTGAAGGGTTTCGGCGAGTCATACGCCAACCTGATTCCGACGCCGGCCGGCGGCACGCACGAAGCGGGTTTGCGCGACGGCCTCTTCGAAGCGATCAAGGCCTTCGCCGAACACCACAACATGATGCCGCGCGGCATCAAGCTGCAGTCCGATGACGTGTGGTCGCGCACGGTGTATTTTCTCTCGGCTAAAGTGCTCGAGCCGCAGTTCCACGGCCAGACCAAAGAGAAGCTCTCCAACCGCGATGCGGTCAAGCTGGTGTCGAGCATGGTGCGCGATCCGTTTGAATTGTGGCTCAACAGCCACGTCGATTACGGCCGCAAGATCGCCGAACTGGTGATCAAGCAGGCCGTCGAACGCAGCCGCGCGGTGACCAAAGTGGAGCGCAAAAAATCCTCCAGCGTGGTGATGCTGCCGGAGAAACTCACCGATTGTGAATCGAGCAGCATCAGCGACAACGAATTGTTTCTGGTCGAGGGCGATTCGGCCGGCGGTTCGGCCAAGCAGGCGCGTGACAAGCGCTTTCAGGCAATCTACAAAATGCGCGGCAAAGCCCTGAACTCGTGGGAGGTCAAACGCGACCTGTTGTTTTCGAACGCCGAGATCCACGACATCGCGGTGGCGATCGGCGTTGATCCGCACGGCGACGAAGACAGCCCCGATCTCTCCGGTCTGCGCTACGGCAAGATTGCCTCGATGACTGACGCCGACGTCGACGGCGCGCACATCGCGGTGCTGCTGCTGACGCTGTTCTACCGGCATTTCCCCAAGCTGATCGAAGGCGGCCATATCTACGTCGCCTGTCCGCCGCTCTACAAACTGGGCATTCCGGCGCACGGCAAACGTCCGGCGAAAAACATTTACGCGATCGACGACGACGAGTTGAAATCGCTGCGCGAGCGCGCCATCGACGAAGGCGTCAAAGCCGAATCGATGCAGACGCAGCGCTTCAAAGGCCTGGGTGAAATGAACCCGGGGCAGTTGTGGGAAACCACGCTGTGCCCGGATACGCGTCGTCTGCTGCAGGTGCGCATCGATGACCGCCAAAAGACTTTTGAATTGTTCAATATGCTGATGTCGAAAAAAGAATCGGAGCGCCGCTGCACCTGGATGGAAGAAAACGGCGACCAGGTCGAGGCGGATGTATGAACGCGGCACCGAAGAAATTCTCCGGTAAACCGGTTGATACGACGCCGGACCTGTTTGACGCGGCGGGTGGTGCTGGCGGCACGGTTAAGCCGCCCTCCAGTGGTGGAGTCGAGGGCGACTTCATCGACATGGGGACGTTCGCCGAGCGTTCTTATCTGACTTATGCGATGAGCGTGGTGCGTGGCCGCGCCATTCCGAACATCGAAGACGGCCAGAAGCCGGTGCAGCGCCGCATTCTTTATGTCATGAACGAACTCGGCCTCAAGGCCGGCGTGCAGCATACCAAGTCGGCGCGCATCGTCGGCGAGGTGCTCGGTAAATTTCACCCGCACGGCGACGTCTCGACTTACGAAGCGCTGGTGCGCATGGCGCAGGATTTTTCGCTGCGTTATCCGCTGATCGACGGCCAGGGCAACTTCGGCACACAGGACGGGGACTCCGCCGCAGCCTATCGTTATACCGAGGCGCGGTTGACGCCGATTGCCGAACTGTTGCTCTCCGAAATCGACCTGGATACGGTCGATTTCGTCGCGAACTACGACGGCCGCCTAAAGGAACCCGAACTGCTGCCGGCGCGTCTGCCGATGCTGTTGCTCAACGGTGCTTCGGGCGTCGGTGTCGGCATGGCCTGCGAACTGCAGCCGCACAATCTGCGCGAAGTCGCTGATGCCGCAGTCGCCATGATCAACCGCCCGAACATCGGTGTCGAAGCGCTGATGGATATCATCCAGGGGCCGGATTTTCCGGGCGGCGGGCAGATCATCAGCCCGCGCCAGGCGATCATCGATGCCTATACCAGCGGACGCGGTTCGCTGCGCGCGCGCTGCCGCTGGAAGATCGAAAACCTCGCCCGCGGCCAGTGGCAGGTGGTGGTCTATGAACTGCCGCCAACCACCTCGGCGATGCGTGTGATGGGCGAGATCGAAGAGCTGACCAACCCGAAGCCGCGTGAAAAAGGCGGCAAGGTCTCGGCGACGCAGGCCAATCTCAAGCAACTGATTCTCGCCTCGCTCGAGAAGGTCAACGACGAGTCGGACAAGAACAACCGCGTGCGCCTGGTGCTGGAGCCGCGCACCTCGAAGCAGGATGCGGAGGAGTTCATGCGCCTCCTGATGGCGCACACTTCGCTGGAAGAAAACTTTCCGATCAACATGGTGGTGATCGGGCTCGACGGCAAGCCGCAGCGCAAGAATATCCGGCAGATGGTCGAGGAGTGGGCCGCCTTCCGCGTTTCCACCGTCACGCGCCGCACGCAGTTCCGTCTCGGCCAGGTTGACCGCCGCATCCACATTCTCGAAGGACGGCACATCGTCTTTCTCAACATCGACAAGGTGATCAAGGTCATCCGCAATTCGGATGAGCCGAAACCCGAGTTGATCAAGGCATTCAATCTCTCCGATGTGCAGGCCGAGGACATCCTCGAAATCCGTCTGCGCCAGCTGGCTCGGCTTGAAGGCATCAAGATCGAGCAGGAACTCAAAACGCTGAAGGGCGAGCGTAAGGAATTGAAAGACCTGCTCGGCGATGACAAGCTGATGAAGAAACTCGTCGTTGGTGAGATCCGCGCCGACTCGAAGAAATTCGGCGACGAGCGCCGCAGCGTGATCGAGGAGGCCGGCCGCGCCGTGGTCGAGCGTCAGGTGGTCGATGAAGTGCTGACCATCATCGTCTCGAAAAACGGCTGGGTGCGTGCGCGCCAGGGCCACGGTCTTGAACTCGGCAGCGTTAGTTACAAGGACGGCGACGGCGAATACGCAATCTTCGAAACGCGCTCGATTCATCAGATCGCGATGATCGATTCGACCGGACGCTGCTTCGGCATCGCCGCCGGCGACCTTCCGGGCGGCAAGGGCGACGGTGTGCCGTTGACCTCGCTGGTGGAACTTGCCGCCGGCGCGCGCGTTGCGCACGTCGTCGATGCACAGCCGGGCAAACGTTATCTGGCGGCAAATTCCGGCGGTTATGGTTTTGTCGTCAACGCCGAAGACCTGCTCACACGGATTCGCGCCGGCAAGGCCTTCATGACGCTGCAGGAAGGTGAGTCTGTACTGCGTCCGGCGCCGTTGCCGAAGTCGCCCGAGATGGTCGTCACGCTGTCGGCAAAGGGCCGCATGTTGCTCTTCGCCTTTGATGAACTGAAGGAAATGGCGCGCGGCCGCGGCGTGCTGCTGATGGGGCTCGACGACGACGAGAAGATGTCCGCAGTCGGCTTCTCCAGCAGCAAATCGGTGACGGTGGTCGGGCTGTCGCGCAGCGGCATCGAACGGTCGGCGATTGTCAGCGGCGCGGAGTTGCAGAAACACATCCTGCATCGTGCGCGTAAAGGCTGTCTGATTCCGGGGCGTATGCTGCCGACGGGGATCAAGGTCAATTAGCGTTCGCGAATTAAAGTCGACAGCTATGGTTCGGTTCCAGCGGGATCAGGGGGTTCTTAAATCCCGTCTTGATTGAGCCGAGCAGCGCGTATGAGCGCGTTTGTTGGGATAATCAGTTGCCGTCGATGATGGATTGGATTTTCTGAATCAGTGGTTCAAGGCGAGCTTGACTGGCCGGGTCTGGTGGTAAGTGACCGGGCAGTGCGTCGCGAAATCCCGTTATCCCCATCAAGTTCGAAAATTCCGATTTCAAGTGGGAGCGAACGCTTTCATCTGAACTGGCGATCTCTCCCAAGAGTTCCGGCCGGCCATCGATTACGGAAACAATGTCTTCCAGGTCCGCGCTGCCAAGGTAATCGCCCTTGCCGCGACCATAAAATGCTTCAATCTTGGTTGCCAGGAACAACGGGGCTGTTATTGCTCGAATCGTATATCGATTGTCCAGGGTAACTGTTGTTGCTGTAGTGATTACCATTGGATACCACTTATTGCTAAACCCAAGTATTTTTTCATCAATGGGCATGACATCCAGTGTTAGCGTGTCCAACACCCACCGGCACACGGGAGCGCCCTCCGAAGTGTCTTCACTAAAGCCTAAAGCGCGCAGACGCTTTGAAAACGCGTGATAGTCGACCAGTGAGCCGGCCTCGATGATGGCGTCTACGTCACTGGTGGTTTTGACCGGTCCGGCGGCAGTGTCTGTTATGTGCAGGCCGGTTGTGCAACCTCCCAAAAAGACCATTTCATTGAGTAATGGTTCAAGCCGAGCGGCTGCGTAGCACAGCAATGCAAGATTTGGATTCAAGATTTACCCGCAGGTACAAGTCGCGCACGTAATTCCTTTGCGGCGAGGTCTTTTTCGCGCGCACGTCCCCCGCGTATCGCGTCAACCAAAGCAAGCAGCTCGTAGAGATTTTCGTCTTTGCGTGCGGCGTTCGGTGCCGACTTGTATAGCGGCGAAAATTCTATGCCACGCACTGATCCTTCCGGATGTGGCCAGACGGGTGGAAGTTCGTTCGACTCGACGAATAAATCTTTAAGTGGTGGTGCGGCCCACGCCGTGGGAATTCCTCGCACGGGCCCACCCCGCTTGGGCGCGAATACGAATTTGATTCCGTGAATCAGGAATTCTTCCAGGGCTTGTCTAACCGGCTGAAACCCGGATGAGGTCTTCGTTGCCAAGCCGGCAGCCACCGCGCGTTTTACGGCGGCATGGATTTCCGATGGGCTAATTTCCAGTTCCAGTGCCAAACGTGGATAAGACCACGGCGCGCCCGGATCCGAGGCTAGCTTCAATAACACGACGATGTCTTGGGCTTTGAGCATGATGTCCGTATTCTATTCGCGATTCGCGAATTGCGAAATACGTTGTTAACTCAGAGCATAACTTGGGTTAGGGCAACGGCATGAGATGTGCTGACTTCAAGGGTAACCCGGGCCACATTATTCATCATTAATTCAAATACTTGTGATATAGAGACCCAAGGGTCGCGGCAACCTCCATTCGCCGACGATCTGCCGTATTGGGTGACCGCCGCCGGCGAACCGCATCGGGTCGTGCCGTATACGCGGGAAGCCAACGACATACATTTTTGCAACCGTGCATGGATTCAATTCCGACGAGCAGTTCTTCAACTATCTGCGCGACAGCATCGACGTGCTCTACGCCGAGGGCGCGACTGCGCCGAAGATGATATCGGTCGGTTTGCACTGCAGGATCGCCGGCCGCACCGGCCGCTTCGCCGCCTTGCAGCGTTTTCTCGACCACATGCTGAAGCGCGACGAGGTGTGGATCTGCCGGCGCGTCGATATTGCGCAGTGGCCGACGTGAGGGAAGTGCTAGACCACAGCATCATCCGTATGACAGAGCGTTACGTGCATCTGGCGCCGGAAAATACGAGGCGCGCACGGGATCCATTTAACGATGTACACAAATGGTTACTCCGGCGAATCAGAAAAAATCCGAAGTTGCTGTAACGGCTTGGAATAATTGGTGGGCGGTACTGGGATCGAACCAGTACCGCTAAGCCGGGGAACCTTTATTCATGCGGGTTTCAGGGGATTGATGTCTAATAGAATGGGTGGTGTCTAATAGAATTATGGGTAGTAACGCCAATGGCACACCGTTGGTTCGGTTGCAAACTACGGGATCCAATCAGCTTGTGGGTTGGATTCGCTGGGGTTTCAAGCGGTAAGACTTCTCGGTTGTGCGTTTGTCGGCGTGACCCATTAGCTGTTGCGCCCGTTCGATATTTTCGGCTTCTGATCCGACCTTCCAGCGGAAAGCGTGGTCACTGATCTTTGCTGTGATCTTGGTTTCGCGCCGTAGGCGTGCGGCAAACTTCTGCCACATATTGTTCCAGTTGCCGGCGGTACCGTCAGGCTCGACAAACCCGATGCCGAAGCGATTGCAAAACAGGAATGACGATAGTGCGGGGCGAGTCGCAATAGCTGAATCCACTGCTTCGCGTAGCTTGGGTGACCAATCGTAAATTACGCTCTTGCCGGTTGTCTTCTTGGTCTTGCTGATGGTGAAATGAAGGCCATCCTCTTTTATTTGGCTCATAGTCATCAAAAGCAAATCGCGCTGGCGCAATCCTGTTAAAAGTTTGAGTGTGATGTAGGCTTGGATCATCCTAACGCTGCCTTTCTTCCGGCGCGGGTTTAAGCTCATGATTTCCGCAACTTCCCAATCTTCGATCAGATGCTTTTCGTTGTTGGGTTTGTCGACGCCCTCGATGCGAATTTGGCCCTTGAATGGGTGCGTCTTGATTAGTCCCCACTGGACGGCCTTTGTGAAGGCGTGGCTAAGTAACTCAATCTCACGCTTAGCCGCCGTCTTCGCCCTACGTTTGTCGATATATTGGTAGATGTGCTGTGGCTCCAGATCGCCCAAGGCTACTTTGCCGAATACCTCGGTAAGTGGCGCGATGTAGCCGCGATTATTAGTTTGCGTTTTCGGAGCTTTGTTCGGAATGACTTCGATAGCGTAGCGACTCAACAAATCCCCAATGTTAGTCAGGGTTTCTGGCGCGGCAATACGCACAGACCAAATTTGGTAGGCTTCTGGCAGTAACTTACCCAGCGGAAACCACGATCGTCCATCCCATTGGTGACGTTGTTCAGGCTTCGGAACGTAAAAGTAGGAGCTGTGTTTGAACACCCAACGCTGTGGCAGCTTCCGGTTCTCTGCATTTCGCTTTTTTGGCATCTACATGACCTTTGAAAAATCTGGTTTCGTCTTGCGCTTTTCCATCGATCGTAAAGGTAAGCCCATGACGACTTCAACGTGGGCGCGAAGCACCATAGGAATCCCATCCGGACGAACACTGTACTGGATTCTCATATGATTGAGGGCGCGGATTTGGGCATCTGCGCGAGTTAGACCAGTGAGTTCCTTCAATTCCTGACGCTTTAGGAACACGATTACACGTTTTCTATTGGCTTCATAAGACCTGCGCCACGCAGCTCTAACGGAGGCTGGTGCGATTCTTCAGCCGCTTTGATACCTGTGGGTATCCCCAAAGGTTTCTCCCCTGCAGAGGCTCGTTTCGGCACAGGGATGCCTAGGCGTCGCCGCACCTTGCAGATGCGCTGCTGGAGACGAAGCCGCGTTAGAGTTTTCGATTTATTAGCGCCTCGGCGGGGAACGTAGTCGAGAACAAACGGTTCCTCGGGGTCATGAAACAGGGGGTGCGCTTTGGCGATTTCGGCCAAATGCTGCTCCAGTACAAGGTTTGATGAGTCTGGGTTGCTTTGGAGGTGCCGGCTGATCATGTCCGTCAGGGCATCTGCACCATGCACCCCTTTTCTGCGTCTGGCCTGGTTCAGGCTCTCCCGAACAAGGGTTACGGCCTTGGTGGCCGCGATGGCGTCGCCGGATGCCACAGCCTTGATCGCCACGACTGCGAGTAGACGAGGAAGTGCTTTGTGGCGCCGGCCTGTCGCAGCGAGATCGATCTGCTCAACTTGATTAATCAGTGTGGCAAATTCCGGTGATTCCTTGTGCTGGCCGATCCAAACCAAAGCATCGCTGGCCTGCACTGGATATACCGTCTCACGGCCAGCGACATTGCCGCGTAGGCGGAGCCAGACTGAATCAATTTGCTCGGTGGGCCAGCCGTTAAGGATGCGGCGGGCATCTGAATTCAGTTCCCTCATGAACTCTGATTCGGCACTCACTCCGATTCCCCGATCGCATCACTGAAACTCGGACCGCAAACCCTTGGGGTGGGGGGCGATACATCTTTCGCGTATCGGGTGGCTGATGCCGAGCAAGGTTGCTTGGTGGGGGCGGAGTGATGCTGACGTAACCCGGCCCAATTCTTCATGATCGCCAACTTAAATCCTGAATCCCAGTTTAAATATTTGTATCCTTTTGCTTGGCACTTTTCGCGGAAGTAACTAAGGTGAGCGTCCAACTGGTCATAACCGTTCTCCACCGCCCAATCACGAACTTTCTGAGAAATTTCAAAAAGTCGTGGCATCAGTGTTTTTGCCGTAATGGAACGGCCCACTTTAATTTTGGGAAAGGGAGCCGTCGTTTGATGGTTAATTGATGGTTCTATAATGGTTCGGCTGTCACTGCTATGCAAGGGATGGGCGTGCGCTGGCCCCAGATCAGGAGTTTCATTTTCACTAGTTTTCTCGGTGCTAGGGGTTCCTTCTGCGGGAGGGGTCAACATTTCTATGTTGATTCGGTAATTTGTGCTTTTCCGTCCTCCCTTTGAATTCCCTGTGACTTTGAGATATCCCGTGGACTTCTCCGCCACCAACCCCACCCGGCTAGGAACGGCCACTAAAACTGTTTCCCCTGACGAAACCAGTCAGTCACTCTTTCTGATTTTTTGCGGCTAATATCTATTCCTACTAGCTTCTTTTTCTCCTATTTTGTCCTGTGCAGAAATGGCTACACTTACGACAAAACGCTAGATGGAAAACTGATGGGCCGCACAACAAAATCCCAATTGCCTGAACAGGCTCCCAGCGATCCCGCAAACAGATTGAAGCAGATTCTGCTTGTTCCGTGGGTTATTTTCTTCTGGCTCTCAGGCAAAACAACGGTACCTTTTCTGGCGGAAATGTCCGGGTTGTCGAAGAGCCTACTGCGGCGTCGCAGACTCAGGAACCTTAAGGAATCAACTAAACAGAGTGCCATCGCTTCGGCCGATAAGTTCTTCTTGGATAAGACAGCCAAGCAGAAATGGAATAAGGAAGACGCTACTGTTTCGGGATTCCAACAGGCGGCACCGTCAATCTTGGCTGGTGAACCGCGTCCTTATGCGGACTTTATCTATCTACAAGGAACGCCCGATAGTCCGCGATTGCCGCTGACTGTCGCTTTTGCTGAGGAAATCGATAAGCTTCTGAATAGAATGTTAGCGGCAATCCACCGCAACGACCTTGAACTATTCAAGCGAGACTTTGTGAATTTCGATTGGGGAAATGCATATCCAAGATCGGACGTCGATCGACATGACGCTGATTGCCGCATGGATGCATTTCGCGCTGCACAGAGTTTGGACGCCGCTCTGACTTTTGCAGACCCGTTTGTTTGGGATCTGCTGGTTTCGCTATTCGCCGCACTGGATGCCGAGCATTGCTCCACTTACTTCGTTAAGTTTCGGCCGCGACCGTTGCTACTCCTAATCACCCCAAAATTGAACGTAAAAGTCGACCTGAATGCGCAATCGCAAGAGTTTCCACGTCGAGACTTCGCGGATCTGCCCGTCAGACGGCTGTTGGAGTTCAGCCATGCCATTGTGTTTTGGGTCAAAGAAAAACGCTGGCCCGACAAGCCAGTGGGGCGAAAAAAACTTGGGGAAGCGCTGGGCTACGGCGACCAAGTGATCGGCAATTTATTCGATGGAACCAAGAACATGAATGCGACAAGCTACGATAGGATCTGGAGGTATATGTGGACGAAAGTGGCGAAGTGCGAATCTCCGTATTTTTCCTGGCCCCTGTTACTGGCGACGATTGTCTGTCAGAAGCTACTGATTACCCGTGATCCGAACCAAAAGCTCAAATCCTTCGTATTAATCGGTCATGAGGATTACACGCGATTGTGGAACTGGCACCGCCAGCGCTGGGCCAGCCAACTGAGCGAAGGCACAGAAGACTGGCCTGCGTGGCTCTAATTAACGCTTGCTGTCATCCCGCACGGAGACTTGATATTCCCAGTCCTCGGGTCGCTCATCATCGCCGCGCGAATGCCAGTACTCGTCGTAATTGGGATTGAGTTGGTCGCCGTGGTTGTCGTCGTCGCTCTTTGTGGACATTTATTTTCTCCTAAGTAGTGTTATTTATTTAACCTTGCCGACTACCGTGGACGTTGAATGAGCTACGGTTTGCTGCAATCGGCCAACGTAGCTACCTTTTGGTATCTGGCCTCCATTCTGCTTGGCGACGGTGCTTTGGATGCGTGCAACAACGCTGGGGGTCGTGGGCGTGGAAGACGGGTTAGACTTGGACATCGCTAATCTCCTAGTTTGGTTGAATGTAACCGAAGCGTCGGTCACGGACAGAGTATTAGGCAAATGGAATCCACAACTCATCCCAAAATTTGCACTTTCGTTTGCGCATGATCGACTGGCAGAGAACATGTTTTGAAAATAGGTCTCAACTAGGACAGCAAAAACTTGTGAACGGCTGGTTTCGGAGTCACGATAAGGCCGCTCGTGGTCGACTGCCGAAGTAGATTTCTCCGCGATCAATGACCGCAACCGCTGTATTGCTGCTGGCGGCGAGTTACTCGGGCAGGAGCATCAATCGAGGTGCGTGGCGGCGATTCGGGCGACGGGTGGGGGGTGTCGGGTGCCGGAGTGGCCCTGCGCGGCATGGCGGCGGGGGTGGGGGGTGGCATACACCCACTGATCAAGTCGGCGCAGGTTTTGCTGGGCGTCGGGTAGGCGCACTAAATCTGGCGGATTGAATTCATTCCCATGCTGGCTTGCTGAGATGGCAACCATTGATCGCGTGTCGAATTACGATGAAGACTTGCGCCAAAATGGGTTTGGCTACCAAGAATACACGCAGGTGCCACGCCGAATTAATCCAACAGACGAGGGTGATTTTGGAAATGCTTCGTCGCGAAAATCGGCACCAATCATGCTTCAATTAGCCGCCGATCTATCGGGCTAAAAAGTGTCTAATACAACAAACCAACAATGAGTCAAACCAACAGGTTAGGCAATCGATGCGGACGAAAGCATTAGACACATGGCATTGGCTAACTGATTATTACTTTAAGGAAATGTGATGGTGGGCGGTACTGGGATCGAACCAGTGACTTCCACCGTGTGAAGGTGGCACTCTACCGCTGAGTTAACCGCCCGAGGGGTCGCGCTTCGGGAGGCAAATATTACCATTAACCGCTGCGGCCTTCCAAATGCCCCGCGCTATATAATCGCGGCTTCATTCCTGAGCGATTTTATATGCTGCCGTTCGAAAAGCTGCCTGCGCCGCCGGCCAAACCTGCGCCCGCGTTGCTGAAGGGCGTCACCGTCCTCGATTTGACCACTTCGATTGCCGGCCCTTATGCGACGATGCTGCTCGCCGACATGGGCGCGCGCGTGATCAAGATCGAGCGTCCCGGCACCGGTGACGACTGTCGCGCCTGGGGGCCGCCATGGCACGATGGCGAATCGTTGTGGTTTTTGTCGGTCAACCGTAATAAAGAGAGCGTCACGCTCGATTATTCAGGCACAGCGGGTCGCAAAGTGCTGCACGACATGGTGCGCCGTGCGGATGTCGTCATCGTCAACCTGGTCGGCCGTGTGCAGAAGAAGCTCGGCATTGATTACGCGACGCTCTCGGCGCTGAATCCAAAACTGGTCTTTGTTTCGCTCACGGGTTTCGGCATGGAAGGCGCGCGGCGCGATTTCCCCTGTTACGACCTGATCGCCGAGGGTTACAGCGGCGTGATGGACCTGACCGGTGAGGCCGACAGTCCGCCGCAGAAAGTCGGCACACCGGCGGCCGATCTGATTTCCGGGATGGATGCGGCGATGGCAACTCTGGGTGCGCTGTTCGAACGCGCCTCCAGCGGCAAGGGCCATCAGATCGACATCGCGATGGTCGACAGCATGACGCGCTTCATGTCGCCGCGCATCGTGCCGTACCTGGGCGCGGGTGAAATTCCGCACCGCACCGGCGCGCGCGACAGCGTGATCGCCGTTTATCAGGCGTTTGAGACGCAGGACAAGCCGTTGACGCTGGGCCTCGGTAACGATTCGATCTGGAAACGTTTCTGGCAGGCGGTGGGCGAGCCGGCCAAAGGCGACGATCCGCGCTGTGCCAGCAACGAAGACCGCCGCAATGTGCGCGCCGAAATTGTGGCTGACATTCAGCGTGTGCTGAAAACAAAATCGCGCGATGCGTGGCTGAAAATATTTTCAGAGGCCAAAGTGCCGGCCGGGCCGGTCAACAGCATTGACGATCTGACCAGTGATCCCGAATTGATCGCGCGCGGACTGTTTTATACCGCCGAGTCACCGGGACGCCGCACGCCGCAGGTCGGTTTCGGCATCGGCATCGACGGCGGCAATCTGACGTGGCGCTCGCCGCCACCGCGCCTGGGTGAGCATACCGACGCGGTATTGAGCGACTGGCTGGGCTACGATGCGCAGGCAGTGGCACAGTTGCACGCGCAGAAACTGGTCTGATGTTTGCGATCAACGCCCTTCGACAGGCTCAGGGCGAACGGCAATTGATTGCTACCGTTCGTGGTGAGCCTGTCGAACCACGTTCAAATGCGATGCAATCCAAATCACCGATTTTCGGCCGGCCGTGAAAAACATCACCATCATTGGCGCCGGCATCGTCGGCATCGCTACTGCATCCTATCTGCGGCGCGACGGCCATCAAGTCACGGTGGTCGATCGCGGCCTGCCGGGTGAATATTGTTCCATGGGCAACGCCGGCATATTGAGCCCGGGTTCCTGCGTGCCGATTGCCATGCCCGGCGTGCTCGGTAACGTGCCCGGTTATCTGCTCGATCCGCTCGGGCCGCTGCGCTTGAAGTGGTCGTATTTTCCGCGCGCGCTGCCGTGGTTGTGGCGCTTCATCAACAGCACCGGCCGCGCACAGATCGAAGCGACGGCCGACGCGCTGCGTTCTCTGCTGGTGCAGACCTTCGACGCGCATCTGCCGCTGGCGAACCATGCCGGTTGCGCCGATCTCATTCGCCAGAGCGGTTACGTCGTCGTCTACGAAGACGAACAAAGCTACCGCGGCGATGCGCTGGCGTGGAAACTGCGGCGTGACCGTGGCGTAATCTGCACGGAACTCGATGCCGCGGGTATCGAGACACTGGTGCAGGCGCTCGGTCGCCGTTATCCGCGCGGCCTGCATTTGCCCGAACAGGGCTATGTCGCCAATCCGGAACGATTGACCAAGACACTGGCAGCGCAGTTTCAGCGCGATGGCGGCGTGATCCTGCAGCGCGACGTGCTGGACATCGAGCTTGGCGCTGACGGGCCGCTGGCGCTGCTGACCGATGCCGGGCGATTGCCGGTCGAAACGCTGGTGCTGTGCGCCGGTGTGCATTCGGCGCAGTTCAGCGCGAAATTAGGGGACCGCGTGCCGCTCGAAGCGGAACGCGGTTATCACGTCATGTTCTCCGATCCGTCGCTGGAGTTGCCGATGCCGGTGGCCTCGGCGCAGCACAAGTTGTTCGTTACGCCGATGGAAATGGGCACGCGCATTGCCGGTCACACTGAGTTCGCCGGCATCGATGCCGAACCCGATTACCGGCGCGCCGACGCGCTGGTCGCGCACATGAAGCGTTTGTTTCCGCAGGTGCGCAACGTCGAAACCACGCGCTGGATGGGCAAACGCCCGTCGCTGCCCGATTCGAAGCCGGTGATCGGACGTGCGACGCGTTACGCCAATACCTTCTACGCCTTTGGCCACGGCCATATCGGTTTGTGCGGCAGCGCGCCGACCGGCCGTCTCATTGCCGATCTTGTTGCCGGGCGGCAACCGAACATCGATCTCGCACCGTTTCGCGCCGACCGCTTTTAGCGCAGTTTGCGCCGGCGGTTAGCGCTCGGGCGCAAACTTGTAGCGCGTTACATTCAGATATTCGACGACATCTTCGACTTCCTCCGGCGTCCATCCGAGATTGATCTGGCGCCGCCAGTCGTCGACGATCAGGCGCACCTCGTGTTTTGTCATGGGCAACTTGTTCGCGCGACTGTGAATTTTCGGCGTGTGGCAGTACTCGCAGTGGTTTTCGTAGAGCGCGCGCCCGCGTGTGACATCCGCGCCGAATGATGACGGCGCCGATGCGGCGAATGCCGCCATGATGAAAATGCCGCACGCGGCGCTGCGGGCAAAGTAGGGTTGCGGTTTGCCAACGGGGGACTGCGGGGTGCGGTTCGACGGCCGAGGAATGCCGTAGTTCATGATGTGCCTCCGGACGAGTGCGGATGATCCGTTCATCCTAATGACGCAGGGAGCCCCCCGACTTGATCTGCGTCAATCGCAGGGACATGGGTGGGGCTGTGGCGCGCGCGGACCGGCGACCGGCGCGGGTCTTTTTGGTGCCGGTGTCGCGGTCCGCTAGAATCCATTCGCGATCAACAATAGGAGAGCGTCCGTGTCAGTCACCTCGTCAAGCCTGCGTAACATCGCCGCGATAGTCTCACTGCTACTTTTGACGGCCTTTGCCAATACCAGCGGCGCGCAGGTAAAGCCGCTGCGCAGTGCGCCGGGCGGCGGGGCGCCGCAATCGATATTGTGGGTCGGCAACAGCTTTTTTTATTACAACAATAGTATGCACAACTACTTCATCAATATCGTGAAGGCGGCGGATGCGCAGGCGCGCCCGCGCGGTGTCTCGGTGACGATCAGCGGCTCGGGCATGGACTGGCACGACCTGGAGTCGTACTTCCGGCCCAACGGCATTGGGCGTTACTCATTCGTCGGCGACAACGAAATCGTTTTCAACAAGCCGGGCCGCCAGTTCGACGCCGTCATCATGATGGATTGCAGTCAGTGTCCGATCCACCCGCAGTTGAAGGGATCGTTCCATGAATTCGCCAAGAAGCAGGGCGACACGGTGGTAAAAAACGGCGCGCGGCCGGTGCTCTTTATGTCGTGGGCCTACAAGGACAAACCGGAAATGACGGGGATGCTGGCCGATGCCTATACCACTGCCGGCAATAACAATGACATGCTGGTGATTCCGGCGGGCCTGGCCTTCGCCAACGCGATTAAAAAACGCGCCGATCTCGAACTGTATCAACCGGACAAACGGCATCCGACGCTGGCGGGTACCTATCTCGCCGCCAGTACGGCCTACGCAACGCTGTATGGCAAATCGCCGGTCGGCAATGCCTACACCGCAGGACTTGACGCGGCGACCGCGGCGTTTCTGCAAAACGTCGCGCAGGAAACCGTGCAGGACTATTTTGGCCGCTAAGTCGGGTGGCGCCGGGCCGCTTTCGCGGGAAGGATATTGCTGACCGGTTGTTGCATTAAGTCTGCGCCACCGCGCCCGACCACGGCGACATCACGTCGGAAATACCGGTGTGTTCGCTGGTCTTCGCGTCCTGCATCACCGCACTCGGGCAGGCGAAGTTGTTCGGAAAGACCACGAGCTCGGTGAGATTGACCGGAAACTTTGCGGCGAGCGCGCTCTGCACCCCGGCGGGTTGGCGCGGATCGACGCCGACGGTGTCGCCGCCGCTGGCGTCGATGCGCGGTTGATGAAAGGCGTCTTCGAGGTTCATGCCGTGATCGATCAGGAAGGAACAGACCTGCGTCACCGCCGGCATGATCTTGCGCCCGCCGGAGGCGCCGATGGCGAACCAGCCTTCACCGTTGCGTGTGACGATCACCGGGCACATATTGGTCAGCGGGCGTTTCGACGGGCCGAGGTAATTCGGCGAGCCCGGCCGCGTGTCGAACCAGTTGATGCCGTTGTTCATCAGCACGCCGGAGGTTGGCAGCACGAGCCGGCTGCCGTAGACACTCAGCAGCGTTTGCGTCACGGCGACCATGTTGCCTTCGCCGTCGATGACGTTGAAATGCGAGGTGCAGCCCGGGCTTTTCTCGTCGCTGGCTTCGCCCATGTTGTTCAGCCGTTCTGCATAAGCATCGCGCAAAGTCTGTGCGTAGGCGACGAAGGCGTCGGCCGAGGGCGCAGGGCCTTTTTTGAACGATTGTTTTGCCAGTGCCTGCAAGACGCCGGCCATGCTCTGGCCGCCGGTGAGCCCGCCGGCCAGTGACACGCGCGCGCCGCCGTAATCGACTTCGAGCGGGGCGACGATGCGTGCATGGAAGTTCTTCAAGTCGTCGGCATCAAGCACGCCGCCCAGCGCCTGAATGTCGCGGACGAGCATGCGCGCAACCTCGCCTTCGTAGAAATCGCGCGGGCCGTTTTTCGCCAGAAGGCGCATGGTGTCGGCGAGGCCCTTGAGTTTCAGGCGACCGAGTGGCCCGCCCTGCGCCGTGATCGGCGGGAAGCCGTTTGGCAGCCACACCGCGGCGCTGCTCGGGTAGCGTGACAGTTCTTTGGCCATCGTCGCCGTCTTCAGCGTCAGGTACCAGTCGGTGGCGATCCCGAGATCGGCGAGTTCAATGGCGGGGGCGATGACTTCGGCGAACGATTTCGTGCCGAACTTCGCCAGTGCAGTGGCGTGGCCGTCGACGTGGCCGGGTACCGCGATCGACAGCGGGCCGTGCACATTGCGGTCGTCCTTGACGGAGGGCCAGGTGAAGAGGTCGGTGGTGGTGCCGCCGCTCAGCGGAAAATCGGCGGGGTTCAAGCGGTGCGGCGAGATGGGCCCGAAGTCGACGACGTGCACCTTTTTCTCGCGCGCCAGATACACCAGCATGAAGCCGATGCCGCCAAGTCCGCTGTTCCACGGTTCGACCGCGGCCAAGGCGAGTCCGGTGGCGGCCGCGGCGTCGATGGCGTTGCCGCCGTCGTTGAGGATACGCACGCCGGCTTCACCGGCAATGCGGTTCTGCGTGGCGACAATGCCGCCTTTGCTGCGGGCGAGCGGTTTGTGGACGGTCCAATTTTGCGCGAGGTGTTCGAGTTTCATCGGTGTAAACCAGTCTAAAAGGCGGCCTGAATGTGCTTCCACCCCAACCCTCCCACGCGTATTTCATGCGCAGGCGAGGGCGTGTGGAGCGCATCAGTTGGCAGGTTCCTTCCCCTGCGAAGCGGGGGAAGGGCAGGATGGGGGTAATGATAAACGATTCGTCGCGCACTCGTTATAATTGGACGCATGGCTAAGCACATCGTTTGTCTGACGTTTGATTTCGACGGCATCTCGGGTTTTGTCGCGCGCGGTTCACCGTCGCCGAGCCCGGTCTCGCGCGGCGAGTTCGGCCCGCGCGTGGCGGCACCGCGGCTGCTGGCGCTTTTCAAAAAATACCGTATCAAGACCAGTTGGTATGTGCCGGGCCACACCATCGAAAGTTTTCCCGACGCGGTGAAGGCGGTGGTCGACCATGGCCACGAAATCGGCCACCACGGCTGGCGGCATATTTCGCCGGTGGCGTTTTCCCGTGCCGAGGAAGAAGAGGAACTCATCCGCGGCAACGAGTCGATCAAGCGCATTTCGGGTGAATACGCGCGCGGCTATCGCTCACCGGGCTGGGACTTGAGCCCGCATTCGGTTGAACTCTTCATCAAGCACGGTTTTACCTACGACAGCAGCATGATGGGCGACGACTACGGCATGTACTTCGCGCGCCAGGGCGACGTGCTCGACCTGCACAAACCCGCACAGTTTGGCGAGACGACCTCGCTGGTTGAACTGCCGATCAGCTGGTCGACCGATGACTCGCCGCATTTCGAATACATGCGCACCGGCAATGCGCTGCGGCCGGGTCTGGCAAGTGCGGGCGATGTGCTGGAAAACTGGATCGCCGATTTCGATTACATGCAGAAAACCACCGAGTGGGGCGTGCTGACCTTTACCTGCCACCCCTTCATCAGCGGCCGTGGCCACCGCATCATGATGCTGGAAAAACTGATCCGCCATATGAAAGACAAGGGGGCGGTGTTTCAGCGCGCCGACCAGACAGTGTTGGAATTTCGCCAACGCACCTCGGGAAATACGGCCCCAAAGGTGCGCCGCAATCGCGGCAGAGCGGTCCAGTCGGGTATAGTTAACCGGTCTATCGGCAGTTGGCCGCGTTTCAGTCGTTCAATGCGACACCGGGTTTCCGCCGAATCGAACAATATTCAACCAACGGAGAAAAAAAATGATCAAAAAGATTGCAGTTGGAATGGCGGTCGCGGCGGCGTTGGCTGGCGGTTCGGCTTCGGCGCAATGGTACGCCGGTGGTAGTCTCGGCCAGAGCAAGACCAATTACAACGCGGGCCAGTTGTCGGCTGACTTGCGGGCAGTGGGCGTTACCGCTACCGGTGCCATCAGCAGCTCCGACATCGGACTCAAAGCATTTGCGGGTTATTCCTTCAATGGAAACTTTGCGCTTGAGGGCGGTTATTTCAATATGGGCCGCCCGCTAACCTCTAACGGGACTGTCACTGCGCCGACGGCCGCAACGTTTAGCGGAAAAGTCGAAGGTCAGGGCGTCAATCTGGATGCGGTCGGCACGCTGCCGCTGGCGCAAGGTTTCTCGCTGATCGGTCGTCTCGGCGCCGCCTACTTTCAGACCAAGGCGACGACAACTGTGACCGCGGGCAACCTCTCCAGTTACGGCAATGCGACCAGCAACAAGTTTGTGCCGGTGTTCGGCGTCGGCGCGCAATACGATTTCACCAAGACCATCGCGGGCCGCATTGAGGCGCAACGTTTCAGCAAAGTCGGCAACAGCAACACCGGTTCGGGCGACGTCGATTTCTATTCGGCGGGCATCGTCGTCAAGTTCTGATCAGTTCGTAGGGTGGGTTAGGCGCGAAGCGCCGTAACCCACCGTCCAGCGCCTCGCAGAAACATCATCCGGCGCAATGCGCTTCGCTTATTGCGCCCTACGAAGTCAGCCGATATTCACCGGCTGATGACTCTGCGCCGATTTCAACACCGCTTCCAACACCGCAACGCCATGCGCTTCGTCGCCGCCGGCCACTGCCAATGGACGTTTCGCCTTGATCGCGTCGGCAAAATTTTCCAGTTCCAGCCGTTCGGTGCTGGTCTGCGGGAAGGTGATGAGCTGCGGCTTGTGGTGCAAGTGCAGGTTGTCCGGATTGACATAGCAGACGCGCATTTCCCAGGTCGTCAGATGCTGCACGTCGCCGACCTCGGCCCAGCCTTTTGAACCGAAGACCTGCATGCGCCAGGTTTCGGCGGTGGCGATAAAGGTGCCGAGATAACCGGTGGCGCCGTTCTTGAAGCGGAACAGCATCGAGGTGGTGTCGTCGATGCCGTAATCGAGCGTGCGGCGGTAGCTTTGCGCGTAGACGTTGTCGATCTGGCCCGACAGATACATCATCGCGTCGACGACGTGCACGCCGCGCCCGGTCATGCCGCCGGCGGGGCCTTCCTCAGGGCGCAGGCGCCAGTGTTCCTTGCCGAAGCGGTAGACGCTGGGACCGCAGAAATTGCCCTCGATGTGCTGCAGCACGCCGAGGCGCCCGTCTTCGAGCATGCGTTTGATTTCCTGCAGCGCCGGCTGAAAGCGCCAGTTATAGCCGACTGCCAGCGTGACCTTGTGGTCGGCGCAGACCTTGAGGCACTGCGCGGCTTCCGCACCGGTCAGCGTCAGCGGTTTTTCGGTGAAGACGTGTTTGCCGGCCCTGGCCGCCGCACTGATGAGTTCAACGCGCTGGGTGTGTGGTGTGGCGAGAATCACCGCATCGATTTTCGGATCGGCCAGCAGTTTCGCCACCGAATCGACGAGCGGAAAGCCCTGTTGTTTGGCGTAATCGACGGCCTCCTGCGCGCGCGTGCGGGTGGCGCCGGCAACGACGCGGATTTTGTCGCTCTTGCCCTGAATGCTGTTGACGAGGTTTTGTCCCCAGCGGCCGAGGCCGATGATGCCTGCGTTGATCATGGTGGTTCCTTGATGGGTCGGTTTGGCGGCATGCCGCCGCGCTTGAAGCAGCCATTTTAACGGATACCAGTCCGGCCGTTCGCGCCTGCCGCCGCGGCGCCGTAGTCGCGTAGTAAAATGCATTCTTTTTTGCAGCGCTCATCATGATCAGAACCCGCTTTGCCCCGAGCCCGACTGGCTACCTGCACATTGGCGGCGCGCGCACCGCGCTGTTCAGCTGGGCCTACGCGCGCAAGCATGGCGGCAAATTCATTCTGCGGGTCGAAGACACCGACCTTGAGCGTTCGACCCAGCAATCGGTGCAGGCCATCCTCGACGGCATGCAATGGCTGGGGCTTGATTGCGACGAGGGCCCGTTCTACCAGATGCAACGCGTCGAGCGTTATCAGGCGGTGGCCGAGCAACTGGTCAACGAGGGCAAGGCCTACCGCTGCTATTGCACCAAGGAAGAGCTCGACCAGATGCGTGAAGCGCAGCGCGCGCGCGGCGACAAGCCGCGTTACGACGGGCGCTGGCGCGATTCGCTGCAAAAGCCGCCGCCCGGCGTCAAACCGGTCATCCGTTTCAAGAATCCGGAGGCCGGCGAGGTGGTCTGGGCGGACCAGGTCAAGGGCCCGATTTCGATCAGCAACGGCGAACTCGACGATCTGGTGCTGCTGCGCGGCGACGGCGTGCCGACCTACAACTTCGGTGTGGTCATCGACGACCTCGACATGAACATCACGCACGTCATTCGCGGTGACGACCACGTCAACAACACCCCGCGCCAGATCAATATCTACAAGGCGCTAGGCGCCACGCTGCCAAAGTTCGGCCATGTGCCGATGATCCTCGGTCACGACGGCGAGCGCCTCTCGAAGCGCCACGGCGCGGTCAGCGTGATGCAGTATCGCGACGACGGTTTTCTGCCGGAAGCGCTGGTGAATTATCTGGCACGACTCGGCTGGTCGCATGGCGATAATGAAAAGTTCTCGCGCGACCAGCTCGTCGAGTGGTTTGACCTTGCACACGTCAGCAAGTCGCCGGCGCGTTTCGATCCGGACAAACTGCTGTGGCTCAATCAGCAATACATGCGTGAGGCCGAGACACCGCGCCTCGCCGATCTGGTGCAGCCGTTTTTTGCCGCTGACCAGTGTTCGACCGACGACGGTCCGGCGCTGTATGCGGTGATCGATCTGTTGCGCACGCGCGCCAGCAGTCTGCGCGAACTCGCCGATGCGGCAGTGTTTTTCTACCGCCCGCTGGAAGCTTCGGCGGCATTGCGCGCGCAGCACTACGGCGCGGATGTGCGACCGGCGGTGGAGGATTTGTACAAGCGCCTGAGTTCGGTGGTGTGGAACCGCGCCGCCATCAATGACGTCATCAAGGCGGTGGTCGGTGCGCACGCGCTGAAAATGCCGAAGCTGGCCATGCCGCTGCGCGTGATGGTGACCGGCTCGACGCAGACGCCCTCGATAGACGCCACGCTCGAACTGATCGGCAAAGAAACGGTTTTGGCCCGTATGTCCGCGGAGTTAAAGCAGTTTCCTGCCTGACAATTTCTTTACAGGGTGGCGCTGCCTCGGTATAATCCGCGGTCTTTCGTGGGGGTATAGCTCAGCTGGGAGAGCGCTTGCATGGCATGCAAGAGGTCAGCGGTTCGATCCCGCTTACCTCCACCAAGTAATGCCTGTATCAAGTAGTAGCAGTTAGCAGTTGTTTGTCTCAAGGTCCCCATCGTCTAGAGGCCTAGGACATCACCCTTTCACGGTGAGTACGCGAGTTCGAATCTCGCTGGGGACGCCAATAGAATCAAGGTGTTAGAGTATAACGTTGCTGCGAAAATGCAGTCATGCCAAACTCATGCCAAACTGCTGTCGCTAAGTTTTAGCGGACTTCCTGAATAAACTATTCGCACCGTATGCGTCCGATTGAGCGCCACTCGTTGTTTGTGAATCGGGGCTTGGGCATCACAAACACGCGGTGGCAAGGTCGAAATGTTAGGTGCTGAATTACCCTGCTTTTAGTAATCAGTGTGTAGCGTCTCCAGTATTTTTATAATACAGATTCATCTCGCAACACCGTCGGCATCGTTCACTCTGAACTGCATGCCCCCCAAGCAAAATCGTTCTACTGCAACCCCCACCGGCACCCCATCCCCCGCTTTTTAAACTGGTTCCATCCGGCATACCCCTTCACTGGGTTTTGCTCAAACGATCCGTCGTTTTCTGGAATCCTAGACCCCACCCAGCCGGCACCACCCGTTTAGGCCCAGTCATCTCCAGATCAAGCTTGGACCAGTGTTTGTTTCGCACAATTGCGTAAATCGGTGGGTAGTTGTCTAACGTTTGACAGGACTGCCACCCCGTCGATATAGGAAAGGCCCCCCTTTGTTTTTCAAATGCCTTGACCGGGGGGGTATATATTTTCTGGAATTCACGGGTAGGCACACATGTGTAAATTGAATGTTGCACTAACGTAGTAGTGGCTTCAACTTCGGTTGGGCTCATTACTCCGCTACTTCATTTCGAATTTCTTGATTTGGAAGTAAGAAGTGGCTCCGCTTGTTTGAACAACATTCCCCGATTTATAAGTGGAATCCGGGCGGGTTGTTAACGGCGAAGCGCAGTCCACGGTCGTGAACAACGCGGGGCGCGCCGAAGAATTCATTCTATGCTGCCTTCGCCAGTTGAGGAAGCCCGTTGAAGTAAGCCTGCTCGGGAGTGACATCATCCAGACTCGAATGCACGCGACCGGTGTTGTACCACTGAAGGTAGTCAGCGATGTCGGCGCGCGCGGCGCTCACGCTGTCATAGGCTTTGAGGTAAACCCGTTCGTACTTCACGCTGCGCCAGAGACGTTCAACAAAGACGTTGTCGCGCCAGGCGCCGCGCCCGTCCATCGACAGCT
>CALQCM020000038.1 GCA_943329075.2 Chitinophaga pinensis
CATCATCGCCATCGTGTGTTCGGCACAGGCGATATTGGCGCGGCGGCGCAGCGTCAGCACCGGCACATTGCGCACCTTGCAGGCGGCGAGGTCGATGCTGCGTGTGATGGTGCCGTATTGCTGCACCACTTTGAGTTTCGGTGCTATCGCGAGTTCTGCCGCGCCCATGGTCAGCGCTTCGATGATGATGGCGTTTGTCTCGGGCAGGTTGGCGCGCAGTTCCTCCTGTGTTGACACCAGGCGCACGTCGGCGGGGTAGAGCGCAGGCACCTGCACGCGCGTTTCCGCGCACCAGCCGGCGAAATCCGGCACGTCGTGCGCCATGAAATGCGCGAAGGCATCGCGCCGCTCGGCCGTGGTGTTCGGATCGAGGATGACCTGCAGGATGCGCGGGAAGGGATCGTCTTCGACGACGATGACCGGGCGCGTGTTCATCTTGCGGACTCTGCCGGCGTTTCAGCGTCGATTTCGAGGGCCTGCAGTACGCGCGTGTGCATGTTGTAGGTTCCGATCAATACCGTCAGTTCGACGATCTGTTTTTCATTAAAGTGGTCGCGCAGCGTGGTAAACACCGCATTAGGTAGGAAACTGATTAAGTCCTTCGACAATCTCAGCACGAACGGTAACGCGTTGATCCCGTTCGTGGTGAACTTGTCGAATTCTTATGGCAAAAAATCAATCTGCACCGATTTCTTGGAAACCAACAGCATTGTGTTACCACGATCTCGGTTGCAGGTCAGGTTGAGTGATAATAAATTTGGTAATTCATAAGCCCAACGCGTCCGCCAGCACCGTCGAAAAGCGCAAGCACGATGGCGAACCTCGCCAGCGACAGCGCCCCCGTGCTCCGCTAATGCACCACAATTCTGGACAGTTTACGGCATACGTGCCGTACAAATTGAGTTCGGGACGAGAACCCTCGCAGCCCAAAACTATCGCATTTTCAGTGGTTTCTTATTTTTTGACCATACGGGTTCATCTTGCTATGTTGTGACTATTCAGCCTGAGGCAGGAGATGGATGGCATCCCATGAAAGCCAGGCGCAAGACCTCGAACAGATTATGCCCTTGCTTGTGCATGGTATCGAGATAGGAGCGGATGGTGCAGAAATTCTGCGCGCCGATGAGCGTGCGAAAGCAGCCGGAGATTTTCTGCTTCACCTTGGGCATACGGATGGCGCGCTCGCCCAGATTGTTGGTAAATGGCACACGCAGGTCTGTCACGAAACGCAGCACCTCGGCAGTATGTTCGTGCAGACGGCGCAACAGATTGAAGGCCAAGGTTTGCTTGATCCTGCCGCGGCGCTTATTCTGCCGTTCCGACCGGGGATTGCGGGCTTGAGCTTGCTTCAAGATAGCCTCGTAGCGCATAAAAATCCGCCGTATCTGCCGCGGGCTCAGCGCCGTTCGCTCATCCTGTCGTGCCGCCTCACAGCGGTCACGAGCGGCGACCAGCAACGTGATCATGCGTTGAGGCCAGCGTTGGCGGGTCGTTTCGCGCAGGAACGTCAATTCGCGCAACAAGTGCGCATTGCACAAGGCATGCTCGCAGTTCAGTTGCCAATAAGGTTTCCAGCAGTCATGCACCAGTGTTGCCATGCGCTTGGGCAAGAGCCCGTGCTCTGCAATGGCGAGCATGCCGCGCTTGGCATGCACCCCATACCAGGTCAGGGTTTCGCTGGCCACCGTATGCAGCCAATGCAGTCGAGAGGCCACCCGCAAGCCCGATTCATCGGCGTGCGCCACCGGTGCGTTGATGAGCGCGTGGGCAATGCGCGCAACCTCCGGCCTCAACAGCCCACCAGCCTGAGCGACCCACGCGAGCACCGTCGCCGGCGAAACCGTCAGGCCATACAACTGCGTAATCAGTTGCGCGCTACGCGCAAACGGCAACAACTGACCGTGGGTCAGATGCACCGCCAAGGCACGCACGTTCGGGCCATACTGAACGAGTTCGCTCACACTGTCGGGAAATCGGCTTTGGTGCAGTTGCCCGCAGGCGCAACGCAATTGCCGCGTGCGATGTTCGGTGATCTGGTAACGCGCAACCGGAATGTCGAACACTTGCCGTTGCTCGTCCACCTGCGAATCAGCCGCGAGCAGCGGCGTACCGCACTGCGCGCAGTTCGGCAACAGTGGATACTCGATCACCACGTCCACCGCGCTTGTCCGTTTGAGGGTCTTGCCCGCGCGTCCGAACTGTCCACCCGGTTTGCTGCCGGAGGATACACGCAGTGAGCGCGTCTTCTTCCCTAGCCCGTCGCTCGAGGGCGGCTTGCTCGAATTGTGGCTGTCTTTGGACAGCCGCGCTTCCAGTTCCTCAACACGCGCCGTTAACTGCCGGACCTGTTCTAGCAACGGATAGAGCAAGCGGATCAGGTCATCTTTTTGCGCATGACTTAGACTCGAAAGATCCGGCAACTCATCCATGGCCCTCACTGTACGCTAAACGTACTCGTTGTACAATCCCCTTCATTTGTGCTGAATAGTCACGCTATGTTTACGAACATATTTCCAAAGAGCGAATTACTCAAGTTTGGCCCCAGTTTCGGCCACAACGCGAGCCCATCTCGTAATCTCGCCCCGAATAAATTTTCCAGCTTCCTCGGTAGTCATCAGGACCGGGCTGGCCCCCTGCTTCGCAAACTGCTCTTTTACTTCCGGCAGTCGCAGGATCCTGCCGACTGCATTGCTAAGCGTATCAATCGTAGGCCGGGGGGTGGCGGCCGGTGCCATCATGGCAAACCAGGGATCGGCGATAAATTCCGGCATATCCAGTTCTCTGAACGTCGGCACACCGGGGATCAACTCAGAGCGCAGCGCACTTGCAACAGCCAGCGCTTTCAGGCGGCCGGCCTGCAGTAGTTGCACGACGCCCGGCAGGCTTTCAAAGTCGATGTCGACCTGTCCGGCAACCAGATCGACGATAGCCGGACCACTGCCTTTGTACGGCACGAATACCATCCGGGTGCCATTCCGCGCGCGCAGAAGTTCCGCCAGCAGATGTTGAATCGATCCAACGGAATTGAGTGCAACGCGTACGGAATCCGGTTTCGATCGCGCAATGGCAATCAACTCCCCAACCGTTGCAGCGGGAAATCGCGGCGTGGCGAGCAGGACTACCGTCGCATTGGCAACGACCGCGACGGCCGTGAGATCTTTCGCTGCATCGTAGGCAACATTGCCGTAAAGCGCTAGCCCGCTCGCGACCGGGCCGGACGACGTCACTAGCAGCGTATAGCCGTCAGCCCGCGCTTTGGCGACCGCTTCTGTTCCGATGAATCCACCTGCGCCCCCGCGGTTGTCGACCATGAAGGACTGGCCCAGCATCGCAGTCAGCCGTTCCGCTAGGTGCCGCGCGATGATATCGGCAGGACCGCCGGCGGGAAATGGCACGATGATTCGAACTGGTTTGACGGGAAAAGACTGCGCCCATGAGCAAACTGACAGCAGTCCAAGCATTAGCGTGAAAAATTTCCGGACGGCGGCGCCAACGAGGTGCCGATTTAGCATGTGCTCATTTCCCGAACGGATAAACGTCCGCCCCCATGCGCACAGACAATTCCCGCGCAGCGCGCTGCAATGGTCCGACCAGCCGTATTTCCTCATTTCGGGTAAGCAGATGATCCGGGCAGATCAGTCCGAGCGCCGCAATCGCGTTATTGTCAGCGCCGAGCAACGGCACAGCAATCGCAGCCGACCCTTGGTAGGTTTCGCTCCGCGTTACCGAAATTCCGCTCTTGCGCACCTTCTGGATTGCAGCGCGAAACTGCCGCGGGTCTGTAATCGTGTTGGGCGTAAAACGTGGCAAACCACGCGTTTTGAGCAGGGACTCCAGGGTCTCCGCGGAGTTGAATGCAACCAGCACCTTGCCGGCCGAAGTGGTGTGATATGGCATCCAGCGACCGACACGCCAACGACCGTCAATGAACAGGCGGCCTTCGACAGCCAGCAGGTGAATTATGTCGCTGCCATGCAGCAAACTGAGGACCGCCGAATGTCCGGTTTCATCCACCAGTTTACGCATGACGGGCAATGCATCGCGCGACAGCGGATACGCATTGACATAATTGTTGCCGAGCGCGAAGGCGTTAAGACCGACCGAGTACTTGCGGGTGCCGGGATTCTGCTCGAGTATTCCGGCGTCGCGATAGGTTTTGAGCACCTTGGAAACCTGGCTCTTGTTCAAGGCCAGACGTTCCGTCAGTTCAACCACGCTAAGCGGCGCCTGTGCAGTGACGAACTCCTGGAGTATCCGCAGCGCGGTTGCCAAAGCCTTCAAGCTGAATGCCCCGGATGCAGCAGGCCTCGCCCATTTCGCAATGATGCCATGGCCCTGCGTTGAATTTTTCTGCCGGAACGGCGCATGCCGCATTCCGCCCAGTGACTGCGCACGAAATTGTACTCAGGTCAGCGTCATCAACTTGCCATAGCTAGGCAAGCTATCATTGATGCCCAGCCGACGCAGGCAACTCCAGAGTGTGGCCTGATTGCTGGTGATCACCGGCTTGCCCGTTGCCCGCTCAATGGCTTCGATGACACCGGTAGCCGGCAACGCCGTGCAGCTTATGAAAATCGCTTCGGCATCCGGATGGTCGATTACGCGCGCCAGGCGAATCACCGCTTCAGGCGGCACCCGGTTCATCGCGCGGCGTTCTTCCTGCGTTTCGCCGAGGCCCAGGCCATACCATTGAACCACCTCGACTCCCTCTTCGCGCAAAAAACTGATCTCGCCTTCGTTGACGTAGTCGACGTAAGGCGTCCCCATTGCAACGCGACCCACGCCGAGGCGTTTCAGCGCGTGCAGCACTGAGTCGGAAGCGGTGATCGCGGGACAGCCGCATTGCCGCGAAATCGATGCCGTTATTTCCTCGCGGGGACACAGAAAAGTGCCAGCGGTGCAGGCATACGCCACCATATCAAGTTCGGCGGTGCCGAGTTGCTGTGCGGCCGCTTCGGTACTCTTTGCCATACCGTCAAAGGAGTCTTGGCTAACGCTGCCTTCCAGCATGACTCGCGCCGTGCTGACCGAAACACCTTTCGGAACCATCAGGTGCCATTCCTGCTCGGCAACGGTATTGGTGGATGGAATGATCAGCCCGAGCTTGGCACGCCACCCATGCGGATCGTACAGCGCCACTGCGCGATTGCGCTCGCGCACCCACGCCGCCCCCGGCGCTGCGCGCCGCTCGGCGGCATAAGCCTTAATATCCTGCGTCATAGCGAGGTCGCGGCTGGTTCGGTCCGCGCTGCCGGTTCAGTGCGCCACTGCCACGGCACGATCAGCAACAGCAGCCTGTTTGCCAGCCTTCAACCGGCGATAGCTTTGCAATACCTGCTCTCTGGCTTCGGCAGTGATACCGAGTTGCGGACGGCGAATCGTCGCACTGGTAATCAGGCCCTCGTCCTGCAAAATGGCCTTAATGCGCGCGACTGCCTCGACGATCGGTTCGGCGAACACGATTTCGCTCAAGTCCTCCAGTTCGTGCTGCAATGCCAACGCGCGTTGATAGTCTCCCTGCCGACCGGCTTTGTCGAGTTCGGCCCAGCGCTCGGTTGCAAGGTTGGCCATGCCGATCAGCGCGCCGACCGCGCCGAGTTCGTAGCTCTTGCCCACGAACTTGTCGTTACCGGTCAGTATGCGCATCTTGCGACCGTTGGCTTTCAACTGACGGCATGTCTCGCTGAACAGTTCAAGATTAAATGAGGCTTCCTTGAAGGCAACCACGTTGGGCAGCGCAGCTATCCGGGTAATGGTTTCGGGATCGTACCAATAGCTCTGCACCGGAATCTGGAACAGCACCACTGGCAGCTTCGTTGCTTTCGTCACGTCTTCAAAAAAGCGAAGCTTAAGTTCGCAGCCAACCTTGCCCCAGCAAAACAGCAAGGGCGGAAAGATCATGACGGCATCGACCGGCAGCTTTTCGAGTTTGTGCACGATCTCGATTGCCTCGTCGGTGGATTGCGGCGAAATGGTTGCGATGTTCAGTTTGCCGTGGGCGTGGGCTGCTTCGCCCATTACCTCATATACCTGCATTTTCTCCTCCGGACGAAGCACCGTGCCCTCGCCAATGCGCGCGCACGAAACAAGTCCTGCGACACCCTTGATCGAAGTCTGGTGACGCGTCAGTCGGTCTATGCTCTTAAGATCAAGTGCGCCGTTCGCATCGAAAGGCGTTACAGTCGGAATGAACAGGCCTTCGAACTTTGAATACATATCCACGTCACACCTCCGGATCGATTGGAAATTTTCTTCGTATACAAACTGCAGCAACTGCAGGTTACACACGCTCTTGAAATAGTTTCCTTTAGGGAAACAAAGTTTCAATATTTAAGCATTGCAGCTGCCCTGCTGTCAACTCATGCCAAGTGTTTTCTATGGCGCGCAGCCCTGACGTCTGAATGTCAATTCGGCTTAATGCCGGCAGCACGGATCACCTTGTCCCATTTGACGATTTCGGCTTTGAAATAGGCCGAGAACTCTTCTGTCGTGCCACCAATGGCTTCGGTGCCGTCCTGCAACAGGCGGTCGCGCATTTCGGCCGTATCGAGAATTCGTGCGATTGCGTCATTGAGTTTCGCAATCACCGGCTTGGGTGTTCGTGCGGGCACCGAAACACCATACCAAGATGTCGCTTCAAAGCCGGGCAGCGTCTCGGCAATTGCCGGAATATCCGGCATGACCGGCGACCGCTTCAGGCCGCTGACCCCGATCGCCCTCAATCTGCCCGATTTGATATGTGGCATGGTCGGCAGCGTGGTGCCGAACATCCATGTCACTTCCGCACCCAGCAGGGCAATCGTTGCCGGTCCCGCGCCTTTGTAGGGGACATGATTCATTTTTGCATCGACCGTGAGGCAGAATAATTCCGCGGTCAAGTGCGTCGAGCTGCCACTGCCACCCGACGAAAAATTGATTTCACCAGGTTTGGCCTTGGCCATGGCGATCAACTCGCGCACCGAAGTAACCGGCAAAGACGGCGGCGTAACCAGAATGTTCGGCGAAGCGGTCAAGCGTACCACAGACGCAAAATCTTTCAGCGTATCGTAGGGAAGCTTTTTCATCAGACTTGGATTAACCGTCGTGCTAGTGGAAACAATCAGCAAGGTATAGCCATCCGGATTGGATGACGCAGCGAGTTCGGACCCAATCACCGTATTACCGCCCGGCCGACTGTCGACGATCACCTGCTGGCCCCATTTCTCGAACAGCTTTTTCCCCACTAATCGGGAAATAATGTCATTCGGCCCCCCGGGGGCAAACGGCACGATGATGCGTATCGGCTTGGCCGGATAGGCCTCCTGTCCGCGTACGCTACCGGTGGCTCCAAGCGCCATCGCCAGCCCCAGACACATAATAGAATTTAAGTTAGCCGGCACAGTATCTCCCCCTCACGACATATCATGCTCTAAACAGCAGTCCCAACGCGGCAGATCGGCAGATCATGACGGCCAAACCTGTCACGCAACAGAAGACAGTTTCCTATACGAAAACGCAGGCAAATCGATACGCTACCCGCCACGGCGAGTGTTAACACATCCATTGATATGGATCAAATTATAAATTTGCATAGCGCGTAGATTTTCCGCATTAAAAATACGGAGGAGAAATCATGAAATACGAAGACCCCGCCTGCGCCTATTGCCCGCCGGATGTGCGCGCCTGCCGCAATGGCGAGGCCGATGCGCGCGGCCCCGGATTCTGCCCGAGCAAAGTCGATGCCGCCACGCAGGATGAGGCGCATGCCCGCTACAGTGATCCGGAGACGCGAAAAATCGCGCGCGAGTCCGCGATCGTGGAGTCCGAAGGTTACTGCAAGTGGACCCGCGTCGAGGAAATCATCGAATTTTCCAAGCGCATGGGCTACAAGAAGATCGGCATCGCCAACTGCATCAGCTTCGTCGATCACGCCTACGTCCTCTCCGGTATCCTCGAGAGCCACGGCTTCGAAGTCGTTTCGGTCGCCTGCAAGAACGGCAGCATCCCGAAAGAAGAAGTCGGACTAACCGAAAACCAGAAAGTCCGGCCGGGTCAGTTCGAGGCGTTGTGCAACCCGATCGCCCAGGCAGACTTGCTCAATGCCCACGGCTGCGAATTCAACGTCGTGATGGGCTTGTGCATAGGCCACGACAGCATGTTCTTCAAGCACGCCAAGGGACTGACCACGGTACTGATCGCCAAGGATCGCGTGCTTGGCCATAATCCGATCGCGGCGCTGAACCTTGCCGACAGCTATTACAGCCGGCTTTGGGGGCCGCTCAAACCGGCCAAGCCGCCGAAGTTGCCACCGGCAGGGCGACGACCTCGGAGCTGAAAACCCAATTCCATTGCCGATTCGGGCTTCGACCGAGGACCCTTAATCCTCTTCCAGAAAGTCTGGGCGATTTAGTACGCTATGCTGCCACTGTTCTAGCAACCACGCTGAGTTACGCACGGTTGCGAAAGTCATGCGCGTCGACAGCGACGCCCGATGCCAAAAATGGAGACAACTCATGGTTCATACAGTTCAGGAATTCGCTCACGCGTGCAATGCCGCCCTCAAAGCAGAACCGGGTCCCGCCGGTCGCAAAAAGATCTGTGCCCTGTTGCAGAATGTGTTGAAGGACGCATCGCTCATGGACAATACCTTCAACGACAATACGCCGGAACGACACCTGCTGTATGAAGATCCGGAACTGGGATTTTGCATCCTCGCGCACAACTATCAAGGCGCAAAAGGGAGTTCGCCACACGATCACGGGCCCTCATGGGCGATCTACGGGCAGGTGTGTGGCGAAACCCAGATGTCCGACTGGGAACTGGTCACGCCGGCGAGCCCGGACAATCCTGGAAAAGTGCGTCATCAAAAGACTTACAAACTAGTCCCCGGAAGCGCCCACCTTTACAACGAAGGCGACCTGCATTCACCCAGCCGGTCCGGACCGACACGCCTGATCCGACTCGAGGGCGTCAATATGGAGAAAATCAAGCGCTTGAAATACGAGGCGGTTTAGGCACTGCCGTTGCAGGCGGATCTGATGCTGCCGGATAAATCGACCATCTGGGAAAGCGGCGTGCACGATTACGCCCCTACTGCAATCGAATTTTCTCTCCCGGCGAAACGTTCAGGCAAGTGGTGGCGCGATTGAACAAGGCCGTCAAATAGGCACTGGCGTCAAGCGATGTCCGGCAAGGCCTCTCCCCACCACTTAGGGTGGCGGCATTTTCATATACTGACGAGGGACTTCATGGCACGAGTATCTTTAATTGACGCAAACGATCGCACTGATCTTTCGGATCTCGTGGCGAAACTTAGCACCGCCCGCCGCGGCCGTCTGATCAACATTTACCGGATGCTCTTGCACAGTCCTTCGATTGCCGTCGCTTGGATGGACTTCAATACAGCGGTGCGCAATGCGGCGCAACTGGACGGGCAAACGCGCGAGCTGGCAATATTGCGGATTGCGATTCTGAACAGGGTTGACTATATCTTGCGCGCTCACGCTTCGAGTTTCGCGATCAACGCAGGTATTTCTGTGGCGCAAATTGGTGCGCTTGATGATTGGCGACCGTCGACGCTTTTCAGCAGTGCTCATCGCTCCCTGCTTGCTTACGTGGATTCGATGACGCGCGATATCGAAGTTCCAGATAGCGTATTTTCAGCGCTTCGCGAACACTACTCCGAACAGCAGGTGGTCGAGGCAACGGTACTGATCGGCGCCTACAACATGCACAGCCGCGTGTTACGCGCATTACGCATCGATCCCGAGTCAGTGCCGCAGGCTTCATCGTCAAGTTGATAGTTCTAGGGCGGGGCTTTGCCCCGAACCGCGTTTGGTAAAAATATCCATCTGGGGCGTGTCCTGAATTTTGTGTAAGGATCGGCGATCCATCAAATAGTCGCCGAATTCAAAGGTAACCGCCGATGGCCGCTTCTGGCCGGTTGCTCCCTCTGAGCCCCCCATTGCTGAAATTCTGATCGAAGTCCGCTTTTCCGAAACGCGAATCGTCACTCACGAACCGTTGCGGTCGCTGGCACTTCTACATAGCGGCCGTTCGCTAATCCGCTGGGCTGATCCACTCTCCGCCGACGGCAGTAGCTTGTGTTCGTAACGCCCGCCTCGCGGCAGGCCGTCGTCAGCTTCGCGATAACTTGACCTCGATCTCGTGCAACTTGGCCACCGTCCGTTCGAGTTTCAAGCGCACTCCGTTGGGCATTTCCTGATCCTTTCTAGTATTAAAAAATTGGCATTTGCTCTCACTCAATCTGGATAAGTTTTTTATGCCGGTCACTGCAATACGATTAGAATGATTGGCGTAAGTGGCGTTTGTGATTGCGCGCCGATCCCATTTGTTCAATTCAGTCGATGGCCAAACCATGTTGACAATAAACCTGCCCGACGTCGTCGCCGAAGTGGCGGCCGCTTACGAACGCTATGAAACGGCGCTCGCCGAAAATAACGTTGAAGTGCTGAACGAAATTTTCTGGAACAACCCGCTGACCATCCGCTACGGCCCCAACGAAAATCTTTACGGGCATGACGAGATCGCGGCCTTCCGGCACGCGCGCACGCCGTCCGACGAAGCCAAGAAGCGCTCGCGCACGGTAATCACGACCTACGGCACGGACACGGGAACCGTGAATACGATGTTCGGGCGCGACTCGGTTCCAGGCAAAATCGGCCGCCAAAGCCAGACCTGGTTGCGCACGCCGGACGGCTGGCGGGTGGTTTGCGCGCACGTCAGTGTAATCAATCGATAGGGGGCCACGAAGCCGTTATGGAACACAAGACTCCTTTCGATGCGGATCGCTACGTCGATACCGCGGCTGCCGCGATCGGTCTCAATATTGCGCCGGAATTGCGCCCGGGCGTTATCGCCAGCTTCAAGCAGATCGCCGACACGGCGGAATTGGTGATGTCGTTTCGGATCGACGATGATATCGATCCCGCGGTGGTGTTCCGGCCATGATCGATGAACACGCCTCCGCGCGCGCAATCGCCGCCTCCATCCGTGCCGGCGAAACCAGCGCCAGCGCCGTCACGGAAGCGGCGCTCGCCCGCATCACCGTACGCAACGGAACCTACAACGCATTTACCGCCGTGACTGCCGCGCGCGCGCGCGCCGAAGCCGCCGCCATCGACGCCAGCCGCGCACGGGGCGAAACGCTCGGCCCGCTGGCCGGCGTGCCCTATGCGGTCAAGAATCTGTTCGACATTGCCGGCATGACCACCATAGCGGGGTCGCGCATCGATGCCGACAAGCCACCGGCGAAACAGGACGCGACCGTCGTGCGCCGTCTGCACGACGCCGGCGCCGTGCTGCTCGGCGCGCTGAACATGGCCGAGTATGCATCGGGCGCAACGACTGAGAACACCCATTACGGCGCGGTACACAATCCACACGACGTCACGCGCTCGGCGGGCGGTTCGTCGGGCGGCTCGGGCGCTGCGGTCGCGGGCGGACTGGTGCCGGTCGCGCTTGGCACCGACACCAACGCGTCGATACGCGTGCCGTGTTCGTTGTGCGGATTGTTTGGCCTCAAACCGACCTACGGGCGGTTAAGCAGGCAGGGCGTAAGGCTTTTTGCAGCGAGCTTCGACCATGTGGGGCCGTTGGCGCGATCGGTCGGCGACCTGGCTGCGTTTTATGATGTGATGCAGGGCCCCGATCCGCAGGATGTCGTCTGCAGCGCCGCCACCGTCGAACCTGCTCTGCCGTTGCTCGACCAACCGTACGACAGATTGCGCATCGCGGTTGCCAAAGGCTACTTCGCACCGACCGGCGTAGACGATGCGCTCGCTGCGGTTGGTCGCGTGGCGCAGGCGCTGAAGGTGAGCCGGCGCATTGAAATCCCGGAGGCGGCACGCGCGCGCGCAGCCGCGGTGGTGATTACATCTGCAGAAAGCGCCAATCTGCATTTCGAAGATCTGAAAACGCGCGCAATGGATTTCGATCCGACCAGCCGTGACCGTTTCCTCGCCGGCACGCTGGTGCCCGCCATGTGGGTGGAGCAGGCACAGCGATTCCGTCAATGGTATCGCGCGCGCGTGCTGGAGCTGTTCCGCGAAATCGACGTATTCATCGCACCGACGACGCCCTGCCTCGCACCGCCGCTGGGGCGTGAGCACGTCATGCGCATCAACGGCGTCGAGATGACGGCGCGCCGGAGCCTCACCTACTTCACGCAGCCGCTTTCGTTCATCGGCTTGCCGATCGTAGTCGTGCCGCTGCAGAACGCTGGCGGCCTGCCGATGGGCGTGCAGATCGTGGCGGCGCCGTGGCGCGAGATCGATGCGTTGCGCGTGGCGCGGCAGCTGGAACACGACGGCATCGCCACCGCGCCGATCCCCGCTTTCAATACCTGACCCGGAGAATGCACCATGGACATCACGTCTGGTTCTGCGCGCAACTTGTTGGCGTTTGCATGGCTGGCCGCTGCAGCGGGCGGCGTGATGGCACAGGGCACTTATCCACTCAAACCGATCCGCTGGATCATTCCGGCACCGCCGGGCGGGCCGGCCGATGTGGTCTCACGCACCGTCGGCCAGAAGCTCGGCGAAATTTTCGAGCAGCAGGTGGTGATCGACAACCGGCCGGGCGCGGCGGGCCAGCTCGGCCTCGGGCTCGCCGCCAAAGCAGCGCCTGATGGTTATACGATTGTGATGGGCAATGCCGCCTTTGCCATACACGAAAGCCTCTACAGCAAGCTACCCTACGACGCGGCGCGGGATTTCGCACCGTTGTCCCAGTTACCCTCTTCACCGCTGTTACTGGTCGCGCACCCGTCGCTGCCGGTGAAAATGCCGAAGGAACTCGTCGCGCTAGCCAAATCAAAACCGGGCCAAATTACCTACGCTTCGTCAGGCAGCGGCAGCCCGCATCATCTTGGCGTCGAATTGCTCTCCAGCATGGCTGGGATAAAGATGGTTCACGTGCCCTACAAGGGCGCCGCACCCGCGGTCACCGATCTGCTCGGCGGGCAGGTGTCGCTAGGCATTGTGGCGTTGTCCGCATCGCTGCCGCACGTCAAAACCGGCAAGCTGACGGCGCTCGGCGTGACCTTGCCAAAGCGCACGGTGTTCGCACCCGATATCCCGACCGTCGCCGAGCAGGGATTCCCGGGCTTCGCCGTCGAGTTCTGGATGGGCGCGCTCGCGCCTGCCGCAACGCCGCGGGAAATCGTCAACAGGCTGAATGCTGAAATGGTGAGAGTCCTGCAGATGCCGGACGTCAAGGAACGCTTCCTTAGTCAGGGCTTTGAGGTCTACA
Source organism: Chitinophaga pinensis (assembly GCA_943329075.2). Lineage (GTDB taxonomy): Bacteria > Pseudomonadota > Gammaproteobacteria > Burkholderiales > SG8-41 > PALSA-1004. The sequence goes on from CALQCM020000038.1 coordinate 13,252, forward strand.
GCAGCGCACCGCAACAGTTCGACGCTTATATCAAAGCGGAAATCCAGAAATGGGCCAATGTCGTTAAGGAATCCGGCGCCAAGGCGGATTGATCGCAACACTGACCTGCGCTAAACCCTGATCCAGGTTCTGTGAGAGTTTTTAGTCTAGCGCAGAACTAAGGTTCAATCGTTCTTTCACCTCCTGTCGCGTTGGAATCAGTGGAAATAGACACTGATGCAGCGCATGAGGCGTCGTGGCATTGATGGTCCAGGAAGCTGGCACGGGCGGTCGTCTGCCGAACGATCGATGTGGCCGAACGGTGTTGTAATGAATGCGCCATTGGTACCAAGACGCCCATGTTGAAGATCGAGGGTGTAAGAAGTTTTGTGTAACCGGGCAACAACCCCACCAAAACCAAACGCTGCCCCGTCTGCAAGCTGTAGATAGACGCGGCAGGGTTAGATTGACGATAAATCGCCCAAACTGCGACTTACCCGAACGGCCCGAAAATCGTCAAAAAGCGGACGTCGCAAGCCACAGCAACCGTCCAGCAACGGGACAGTTGTTATTGGGCTGTCGTTTCAAAACGACACTTCAAGCCAACTGCGCAGCCTTCAACGTCGGCACCAGTTTGCCGTAATGACGCTCCAACATAGATATTGAAGTGCCCATTTAGCGCGCCAGCGTGTGAATGTCCATGCCCGCTATCAATTCCATAGTGGCGTAGGTGTGCCGCAGTGAATAAAGCGTCCTGTTTTGCTTGCCAGCAGTTTTCAGCAGCCCGCTATCATTCATTAGCCGCCGAAATGCCCTGGGTATTGGAAGGCCGCGGACGGCGCGCGCCATTGCCGCTAACACTTTTTTTCGCCGCTTTGACTTTGGGCGAGCCGGCCTTGGTTTTTACGCGCCGCTTTAGCTCACCCGTTGCCCGAAAGTAAATCTTCGGTTTCGCTGGCACCTCTACCGCTTCACCAGTTCGCGGGTTGCAGGCTTTACGGGCTTTGCGTTGACGCACCATGAAACTGCCAAAGTCCCGCACCTCAATGCGGCGACCCTGCGCCAAAGCGTTATTAATAGCGCCAATGATCAAATCAACGGCAATTTCCGAGTCTTTTTGCACCAGATGCTTCTGGCGAGCAGCTATGCGTAGGACTAATTGAGACCTAACCATGTTTACTTGGCGCCGCCTTGGTTGTTTGGTAATTACCCGTTACAACAGACATCACAATCGTGGTATATCTGTTATTTTACACAGTAATCAATACAGGGTGCGCTCGCCTGATATATGGAAAGCTCCATCGTAATCGTCGCTGGATTCGTCCTGTTAGGCCTCATGTTTTGGCTTTTCAGGTAATGCGGTACTGGCCTTCTCCAACTGACTGGTCAGTGGCGCCCCGCGAATAAAAAAATGCCATTACTACTTTGATTGAGCTGATGGCGGTTGCGCGTTTAATAATCTTTACCAAATTGGCGGATCTTTGCCTGTCGCATTGGCAACCGTCCCGTGACTGGACGCTTGATTGCGAACCGTCGTTTCAAAACGACACTTCAAGCCAACTGCGCAGCCTTCAACGTCGGCACCAGCTTGCCGTAATGCCGCTCCAACATAGATATTGAAGTGCCCATCTGCCGCACCAGCGTGTGAATGTCCGTGCCCGCGATCAATCCCCTCGTCGCGTCGGTGTGTCTGAGCGAATAAAGCATCCTGTTTTGCCCCACCACTCTTACCGCGTTTTTCACCTGTGCCCATACTGGCCCGCAATTCCACAAGGGTCGTTGGTGCAAGTTCTGTAAAGTTGCAGCCCTTTTGTGCCAAGCCCAGTTTCTGGCGGAACCTGGCTGCGTCGTAGAGCAAACAAGCTGCGGCAACGGCGCGTTCCACTGAGGCTTGGTGTTTTGTGGCACGGAGCCAGCTCCCGTCTTGGCGCTTGTAGCGGCATTGCCAGAGTGGGCTTTCGGGGCGACGATAAACAACCACTTCGCCATCCCGCAGATGGACCATGTGCGGGGCAGCGTAGGCCAGCGTGGGCTTGAAAGACTCTCGTGGGAATTCTGTGGCGCGGGGATTTTTCTGGTTCAGATTGTCTTTAGGCACAACGGGTTGCAGAAATATTGTACAATCTCAGGCGCGCTTTTATTGACTCTAACAAGTCGGCAGGTTTTAATAGCGCCCTTTTGTCGACCTGACCGCGTTCGCGGCCAGTCCCGATACGGCCAAGTAGCTCAGTTGGTAGAGCAGAGGATTGAAAATCCTTGTGTCGGCGGTTCAATTCCGTCCTTGGCCACCAACCCTTTCAAAGACTTACACAACTGATCGACAGTGCTCATCTGAGCGTTTGTGTAATTTCTGTGTAATCGCGCCAGAAGCAATGTGTCATTCGCCCCAGACAGGGCGGTAGTAGAAGCACATGCGTCCAAATTTGGCGGTCGATTATTCTTTCCAAAGCTCCGCAGCCAGCGGTAGCTCGTTGACTGTTGATTTCGCAGTGACTTTCGGGTCGACCTTTTTGTCCCGTCCCTTGCGATTAAAACCACCTCGTTTGGCGGGCTCCTGGAGCCGCTGTTTCTTATAGCGCTCAATATCGAACGTCTTGGTGGCCTTTGATTGAAATCCTCAAGCTTGTGATGATTTTTACAAAACAAGACCGTCCACATAAGAAATCCGCACGATCAAAAGGATTTGTTGAAAAACGCGCCTATCTGGCGCAGAATCCTCACAAACGTAAGGACTGATCATGAAGATACCCATCGATAACGCAGCAGAGATCGGCAAGGTGGTGCGCGCCAGCCGCAAGGCCCAGAAGATCCGCCAAGACGATGCTGCAGGCAGCATCGGCGTCAGCGAAAACTTTCTGGGCAAGATCGAACGTGGTAGCGAATCCGTGCAATGGGGCAAGCTCTTTCAAGTGCTTGAAGGGCTGGGGGTCCGGGTGATGGTGGATGTGCCCGAAAGCGTGGCCGTCTATTTGAACGAGGCAGCAAACAGCAAGGACAAGCAATGAACGGCCGGTTCCTACGCGCTTCGATCAATCAGACTGAAGTCGGCACCTTGGAGGAAGTGGCCGGCCTCTGGAGCTTCCAATATGCGAGTGCCTGGCTGAACAATCCGCTGGGCTTCGCGCTCAGCCCTCATCTTCCAAAGACGGCAGAGTCTTTGCTGGATGGCGCAAGCCAGCGTCCTGTGCAGTGGTATTTCGACAACCTGCTACCGGAAGAGGGGCAACGTGTTTTGCTGGCCGGGGACGCCAAGCTGGATACGGCAGATGCCTTTGGCTTGCTGGCCTCGTACGGTGCGGAATCGGCAGGGTCGGTAACTTTGCTGCTACCGGATGCGGCTCCTCAAGTCGCTGAGCCACTGCGCCCGTTGCCGGACGATGCTCTGGAGGCCCGCATCCGTCAGTTGCCCAAGGCGCCGCTGACGCATGCTGCCATCAAGCGCATGTCGCTGGCCGGTGCGCAGCACAAGTTGGCAGTCGTCCTGCAAGAGGGCGCGCTATTTGAACCAGCTGGCGCTACACCATCAATTCATATCCTGAAGCCCGATCACCCAGATGAGGACTACCCCCATTCCGTGATCAATGAGTGGTTCGTGATGCGCCTGGCCAAGCGGCTCGACCTGAATGTGCCCGATGTGCATCGTCGCTACGTGCCATCGCCGGTGTATCTGGTTGATCGCTTTGACCGGATTCTCGATGCGCACGGTTGGCAACGCCGACATGTGATCGATGCCTGCCAATTGCTGGGGCTGGACCGCAGCTTCAAATACAGACAGGGCAGCATGGGGAATCTGGCAGCACTGGCCACTGCCTGTCGTAGTCCGGCGGTGGCGCGCTCCCGGCTCTTTGGCTGGCTTGTGTTCAATGTGCTGGTCGGCAACAGCGACGCCCACCTGAAAAACCTGAGCTTCCTAGTCTCGCATGAGGGCGTTCAGTTGGCGCCGTTCTACGACTTGCTCAGCGTTGCCACGTACGACACGCCCGCCTACGACAAAAAAGGTTGGCCCGCTCAAACCCCGCTTGCTTGGCCGATTCTGGGTGTCAGCCACTTCTCGGGCATCAACCGTAATTTGCTGCTTGATGCCGGCGCGTCGTTGAATCTGGCCAAAGGCACGGCCGAGCGCCTACTTGAAAACCTGCGCAGTCGCGCTGTGCAGGAGGCCGAAGCTCTGTACGCCGAGGTTGAAAGCAAGAATGCCCAGATCGCCCATGCGCGCCCCGAGCTGTCCGCAACCATGGCAGGCGAATCACGTTGCCTCCGAACCATTCTGCACACCGTCATCAAAGAGATGACGCAGCGGATCGCCTGAGCAACATGGGACGCGGGTTCGTTTCCGGATTGCTCCACCACCACTTATAAATACCAACTGGTCATACGGTTGGGATTTTTGGCGCGCACTTCGCAATCGCTTTGACTCGACCAAATGAAAATTAGCGATATTTGCGCGGACGAGTTAATCGATGGATATAATTGCTCGTGTATACGAAAGTAGCGTTATTTCGCACCGAAAAGTTTGGGTAATTCCTGTGTAATCGTGCCAAGAAAACCGGGGAAAAATCGGTAGGACGCGTGGTCTATCGAAATCAGCTGAGCGTTCGTTGAGACAACGAAATCAATGAGATAGTAAGTATCGGAAATTTTCCGAAAATCTCTTGGACTCGATTGAAAATCCTTGTGTCGGCGGTTCAATTCCGTCCTTGCCACCATCCTTTCCCGCCGTTGATGCCCGCGCACCGTTCTTCTGTATAAGCGCGCAATCGTGTTCATGCGCCGGCATCGCACATCCGTGATTACAATGCATGCACTCAAACGCACACACGGCTCATTCATGTTGATCGCCCGCACCATTGTCGTTTTGTTTTGCAGCGCCATCAGTCTGGCTGCAGCGGCGGCACCGAAGCTGGTCGCCTTCGTCGAGGCGAACGGCTGCAAGATTCTCGGCGATGCATCCACGGTCAAGCGCCTGCAGGAAATCGCCGCGCAGGGAACAGTCGCTTGGGACGGCCAGTGCAAACGCGGCCTGATCGAAGGCAAGGGCGTGTTGCGGCAGGAAGGCACGCTGACGGTCGATGGCAAGATCAAAAATTACGTTTATTTTCTCTCGGGCAGCGCGCGCAAAGGGCAGCGACAGGGCCCGTGGCGGCGCGAGACCTTCGATCGTTTTGCCGGTAGTCCGAAGTTTTACACCAGTGCCGCCGCGGTGAAATTTTACGCTGGCGTGGCGCGCGGCAAACCGCGGCTCGTCGTCATCAAAGACCTCGCGCAACTCTCGCCTGCGTTCCGGCAATTCGTGATTGATGCGCAAAAGGAAGCGGAACCGGCCAACCCGGCCCTGCGTTATCGCCAAACCGCAGCGCCTGTCGCATCGGCGCCGCCGGTGATTGAGGCGCCGGACACCCGGCCGCCGATCAAACCGTCCGCAACAGCCGGGCCGCGTGTTACCGCGAGTTCGCAATCCCGGCAAATGGGTGCCGAAGGCCTGCTGGCGTTAAAGGCGTGGCAGTCGGCGAGTCCGCCCGCGTATCCCGAGACGCTGGTAGTGGACTTCCAGACGGGTCGTGAAATCAAAATGATCGGCATGCTCATGCCAACGGACAACCAGACGCGCGCGCCCAAAATAGTCCGCATCGAATCCAGCGATGACAGCAACGCCTGGACGTCACAGGCCGCCTCGGAAATTCCCTGCGCGCCGAATGCCGACGACGGGTGGTTGAATCTCGGCCTGCTGGCCGTGGCGAAAGGCCGTTATCTGAAAATCGTGATTATTGCGAATTGCGGCGACCCCGAGTTCGTTGCAGTCCGCGGGTTGCGCTTCAAATAGACGGACTGCCGATGCCGGTCCCCGCAGGAAATTCAGACAAATTCGCGGTGCTATACTCAAGGCCTGCAAGCGTGATCACACCTGCAATCGCGCGATCTGCGCCACTATATTCCTCAAATTAATAGAGACCACTGCTCTTGAAGCTGCCCGCTTTCGATTACGCCGCGCCGCAGACGCTCGCCGAAGCAATCGAGCTGCTGGTCGCCAATGAAGATGCGTTGCCGCTCTCCGGCGGGCAGAGCCTGATTCCGATTCTCGCCTTTCGCCTCGCCGCGCCGTCGCTGCTGGTCGATCTGCGCCGCATTCCCGGGCTCGACACGATTACGCTTTCAGAGCGCGGCATCGGTCTCGGCGCCAGGGTACGGTGGTGCGACATCGAGGCTGACCAACGCCTCGCCACCGCACATCCACTGCTCGCCGATGCGGTCACTTATATCGCGCATTATCCGATCCGCAGCCGCGGCACGGTCGGCGGCAGCATCGCGCATGCCGACACGGCGGCCGAACTGCCGGGCATCGCGGTGACCTGCGACGCCGAAATTACCGCCGTCGGCCGCAACGGCGCGCGCACCATCGCGGCAAAGGATTTTTTCACCGGCCCGATGATGACGTCCCTCGCGCACGACGAGCTCGTCACCGAATTGCGTCTGCCGCCGTGGCCGGCGGCACGCTGCTGGGCTTTTGAAGAATTCGCGCGCCAGCACGGCGCTTTCGCGCTGGCCGGCATCGCGCTCTATTACGACGTGCGCGACGGTGTCGCTGCCAATGTGCATATCGGTGTGATCGGTGCCAGCGCGCAGTTGCAGCGCATCGCCGAAGCCGAGGCGGTGCTGAACGGGCGTGCTGTCGATGACGCCGCCATTCTGCAAACTGCACAAGCCGCGGCCGCCGCCATCGATCCTGCCGACGATATTGACGCCCCCGCCGCCTACCGTCGCGCGCTGGTCGAGACACTGACCGCACGCGCGCTCAAACGCGCCGCGTCGCGCCCGCGCTGATCATGCAAACCAAATTCAACGTCAACGGCAAAACGCACGCAGTCGATGTCGAACCGCGCCTGACGCTGGTCGATTGCCTGCGGTATACGCTCGGCCTGACCGGCACGCATGTCGGCTGCGAGCACGGCGTGTGCGGCGCCTGCACCGTGATCATCGACGGCAAACCGGCGCGTGCCTGTTTGATGCTGGCGGTGCAGGCCGACGGTGCCAACATTGAAACCGTGGAAAGTCTTGCCGACGGCGACACGCTCGCGCCGCTGCAGGCCTCGTTCCGCCGCCATCACGCGCTGCAATGCGGCTTCTGCACGCCGGGCATGCTGATGACGGCGCACGCATTGCTTTCCACCGAGCCCGATTGCGATGAGAACCGCATCCGTGAGGCGCTCTCCGGCAATCTTTGCCGCTGCACCGGTTACATCGGCATTGTCGAAGCGGTGCTCGAAGCGCGCGCCGCCTACAAAGCACCGAAGCGGGGCGGCACGCCATGACGCGCCGGGATTCCTATATCGGGACTCCCGTCGAGCGTATCGAAGACCTGCGCTTCCTTAGAGGGCGCGGCCAGTATATTGATGACCTGAACCGCAACGGCTTGCTGCATGCCGCGGTGGTGCGCAGTGCGGTTGCGCACGGCCGCATCCGCAGCCTCGACACGGCCGCCGCGTTGGCGCTGCCCGGCGTGCGCGCGGTGATTACCGCCGTGGATCTTGGCGACAACATGCCGACCATCGCCGTGCGCTCCGAATCGCAGCCATCGCTCGACCGCGTGGTGCAGCCGGTGATGGCGCGCGACAAAGTACGTTATGTCGGCGAGCCGGTGGCGCTGATTGTCGCTGTTAGCGCGGCGATCGCGGAAGACGCCGCGAACCTCGTGACTGTCGAGATTGATGCCTTGCCTGCGGTGACCGATCGCCGCGGCCTCGATGCTGATGCCGTGTTGCTGTTCGAAGAATGCGGCAGTAATCAGGCGGCAACGCTGAGCGCCGTGCGCGGCGACATCGAACGGGCTTTCAAAGAGGCGGAGTACACGCGCCGCGAAACCTTCCAGGTGCACCGCCACGCCGCAGTGCCGATGGAAACGCGCGGCCTCATCGCTGAATGGGATGCGGCGCGCGGGCGCATGACACTCACCGGTGCGGCCAAAGTGCCGTTTTTCGTGCGCACGGCGCTGGCAAAAATGCTCGGCCTGCCCGAACACGCCGTCGATGCGGTTGAAACCGACATCGGCGGCGGTTTCGGCGCGCGCGGCGAATTCTTCCCGGAAGATTTTCTGATTCCGTTTGCCGCACGGCGGCTCAACAGTCCGGTGAAATGGATCGAAGACCGGCGCGAACACCTGATGGCAACCACCCACGCGCGCGAAGTTGAGTGCGAACTCGAAATCGCCTGCCGCCGCGACGGCAGCATTCTCGGCCTGCGCGGCCGGGCCTGGACCAACCTCGGCGCGTATGCACGGCCCAATGCAGTGACGCCGTCGCGCAATCTGGCGCAACTGCTGCCGGGCCCGTATCGCGTGCCGCATGTGCATATCGACGTCGCGCTCTACGTCAGCAACAAAACGCCGGTCGGCACTTATCGCGCGCCCGGCCGCTTCGAAACCGATTTCTGTCGCGAGCGCATGATCGATCTCGCCGCCGCTGATCTCGGCATTGATCGCGTCGACATGCGGCGCAAGAATCTGCTGACTTCTGCCGAAATCCCGTACGCGCTACCAACGGTTTTGCCGTATGGGGGTAGTGGTGAATTCGACAGCGGCGAATACGTCGTCACGCTCGAACGTTGCCTCGGCGAATTTGACTGGAAGACGAAGGTTGCGCTGGAGGGCAGGCTGATCGATGGCCGTTATCACGGTCTCGGCCTAGGCTGTTACGTCGAAGGCGGTTCCGCCGGTCCGCGCGAGAACGCGCGCATGGCGCTCGACGCACAGGGCATGGTTACCGTCACCGTCGGCGCCTCCGCTGTCGGGCAGGGGCTGGAAACGGTGTTCGCGCAAATCGCCGCCGATGCGCTGGAAATCCCGATCGATCACATCGCCGCCGTGCATCACGGCTCGACCACCGGCATTCACGAGGGTTTTGGTTCTTTCGGTTCGCGCGCTTCGGTGATGGGCGGCTCGGCGATTCTGGTGGCCGCCGAAAATCTGAAAACGACGATCCGCGCGGCCGCCGCGCGGCGCTTCAATTGCACGGCCGACGAGGTCGAGGTCGTCGATGGCCTGCGCGCAGTCATTGCCGGCCAACAACGCATGACGCTCGCCGCGCTCTCGGCCGACGGGTTTGATGCGGCAGGCACGTTCAGCAATTCAAAACGCACCTACAGCTATGGCGCGCATGCCGCGCATATCACGGTGGATGCGCAGACCGGCCAGATCGACATCCTCGAGTATGTCGCCGTCGAGGATGTCGGCCGCATCCTGAACCCGAACACACTGCACGGCCAGACCGTCGGCGCCATCGTGCAGGGGCTGGGCGGCACACTGCTTGAAGGCATGGTTTACGACGACGAAGGCCAGTTGCAGACCGGCTCGCTCGCCGCTTATCTGATTCCCTGTGCGGTCGATTTCCCGCGCATCCGCTCGATTGCGCTTGAACAGTATCCATCGCCGCTCAATCCGCTCGGCGTCAAGGGCGCCGGCGAGGGCGGCATCATTCCGGTCGGCGGCGTGATCGCCAATGCCGTGGCTTCCGCGCTGGTTTCATTCGGCGTGCAGCCCAACGCCTTGCCGCTGTCGCCGGCGCGCGTCTGGCAGATGATCCAAAACGCCCGCAGTCCCGGCGTTGCGTGATTGCACCACCACTGCATCACCGATAAACTGCAGACGTCGTTTCCATTGCAACACCCCACCATTTTTCAATCCACTATTGTCACGGGCACAACGTGAGCCGCATCGCTTCCCTTGAAACCGTCGTCGTGCAACTGCCGACGCGGCGCGAACACAAATGGACCGGCCTGACCGAACCGATCGGCCGCTACATTCTGACCAAAATGACCGACGCAGACGGCCGCATCGGCTGGGGTGAGGCGGCCGCCCTGAAAGACTGGGGCGGCGAATTCGGCCGTTACTTCGGCGAATCGGCGGCCATTGTCGAACTCATCATCGCGCGTTATCTGGCGCCGGCGGTGAAGGGCGTTGATGCGTGCAATATCGTCGAACTGCACGCGCGCATGGATGCGGTGATCAAGGGCTATCCGTATGCGAAGTCGGCGGTTGAATTCGCCGCCTACGATCTGGCCGGCAAAACGCTCAACGTGCCGGTGCACACGCTGTTGGGCGGCTGCGCGCGCGCGCGCGTGCCGGTGACGCACTCGATCGGCTTGATTGCGATTGCCGACGCGGAGAAGGAAGTCGCCCAGGTCGTCAAGGAAGGGATCAAGACCATCAAGGTCAAGATCGGTGTTGATGCGAAGCGCGACATCGACATGGTGCGCGCGGTGCGCAATGCCGCGGGGCCCGATATCGAACTCTGCGTCGATGCGAATGAAGGTTACAAAACGCCGGGCGAAGCAATCACGATTCTGCGCGAAATGGAAAAGCAGCATCTCAAATATGCCGAGCAGCCGTGCATGGGGATTGAACGCATCGCCGAAGTGGCGCGCGCGCTCGACACGCCGGTGATGGCCGATGAGTCGGCGTGGAACGCGCACGATGCGATCCAGATCGCCGAACAGCACGCCATCGACATCATCTCGATTTACACCACCAAACCCGGCGGACTCTATCGCGCGATGGAAGTCGCTGCAGTGTGCCGTGCAGCGGGCATTGTTTGTAACGTCAACGGCTCGATTGAAACCGGTGTCGGTAATCTCGCCAACGTGCAGTTCGCCGCCGCGGCACCGGCCGCCACGTTGTCCTGCGTGATTCCGGTGTCTACGCCCGCCGAGTTCCAGAATGGCCGCATTGCCGGGATTTATTACAAAGACGATCTGCTCGTTGCACCGATGAAGTTCGTTGATGGTGCGATTGAGGTGCCGATGACGCCGGGCATGGGCATCGCGGTGGATGAGGCGAAGATCGAGAAATACAAAACGCAGGCTTAGGCGTGTGCGTGCGATGGCTGTCCCCCCATCCCAGCCTTCCCCCACAAGGGGGGAAGGAGACCTGCTGATTGGCGTTGGCGCGAGGTTTTCTCCCTCCCCCTTGATGGGGGAGGGCAGGGGTGGGGGTGTAACGGCGATGGCTGTTCCCTCATCCCACACTTCCCCTTCAAATGGGGAAGAAGTTTCGCAAGAACTTTGATAAAGCGTTTAAAGAAGCCATGAGAAAAGAAATCGTAGCCAAACAAGTCAAGGCGATGCAGGCCGCGGGCCTCGACGCCATGATCTCCTGTTCGCCGGAAAACTTCGCCTACCTCACCGGCTTTGTCGTGCCCTCGCAGCCGCTGATCCGCCACCGTCATGCGATGGTGATCGTCACCGCCGACGGCAAGACGGCGATCTTCGGTGTTGACATGGAGGCCACCACCATCCAGCGGCGCGAACCCGATACGCCGTCGCGTATCTGGGCCGAATTCACCGACAGCGCGATGGCGGTACTCGCCAGCCAGCTGAAAGAGCTTGGACTGGAAGCGGCGCGCATCGGCATCGAGATGGATTACCTGCCGGCCGGCGATTACGCGCAGCTGGCGAAGGCCTTGCCCAATGCAGTGTTTTCCGGCAACGAAGCGATCCTCGCACGCCTGCGGCAGATCAAGACCGCCGATGAAATTGATCTGCTGCGCCGCCTGTCGCGCATCGCCGACCAGTCGATCACCGATGCGCTGGCCGCCGTCAAAACGGGTGACAGCGAAATGGACATCGCCGCGCACATGACGCGCAACATTTACATGCTCGGCGCCGAACACTTCAAGCTTATGATCGTTGCCACCGGCGAGCGCAGCCAGCTGCCCAACGTCGGACCGAGTGAGCGCAAGCTGCAGGTCGAAGACGTCTGCCGCGTCGAAATTTTTTCCGTGATTGCCGGTTATCAGGCCGGCGTCTGCCGCACCGCCGTCGTGCAGCGCGCGCCCGCGCAGGCCGAAAAAATCTGGCAGAACCTCGTCGAGTGCAAATACCTGCTGATGGATATGATCAAGCCGGGTGCCAGTTGCCGTGCGATCTACGAGGCCTTCATCCGCAAACTGTCGGAGCTCAAGCTGCCGCCGATTTCCTTCGTCGGCCACGGCATCGGGCTGCATCTGCACGAAGACCCCTACATCGGTAAAACGCCGGAAATCGGCAAAACCGGCGATGCGCAACTCGAAGCCGGCATGGTGCTGGGCGTCGAGCCGCTGTGTTACCAAACCGGTTACGGCTATGGCATGCAGAACAAGGACATGATGCTGGTGACCGATAGTGGTTGCGAGTTGTTGTCCGATTACGCCAATACCGACCGTTTGCTGGTGGTACGCTGATGCGCGTTGCCGTTCTCGGTGCAGGGGCGGGTGGTGCTTCGGCCGTCGTCGAACTCACGCAGGCCGGTCACGAAGTCCATCTGTGGAACCGCTCGGCCGCTACGCTTGAACCGTTTCAGCGCTTGGGCGGCGTCGAACATGAAGGCGTCTTCGGCACAGGTCTCGCCAGGCCGCTGCTGATCACCGCCGATCTGCGCGCGGCGATCGACGGCTGCGCTGCGCTGGTGATTGTCCTGCCAACCATTTCACATGCCGTGGTGGCGATTGCGCTGGCCCAGGCCGGTGCGCGTGCCGAGGTGCCGGTCATCCTCAACCCGGGCCACACCGGCGGTGCGCTCGAATTTGAAACCGCATTCAAAAAACAGCGCGCCGATGTGCCGCCGGTGGCGGAGTTTTCTACGCTGACCTATGTTGCGCGCAAGAGCCAGCCGCAGCGCGTCAACATCAGCGGGCGGGCGCGGCAGGTGCGCGTCGCCGCACTGCCCGGCAGCGAACGCGCGGTCGAGATCGCGGTGCAACTGTTTCCCTGTGCGAAGCCGGTTGCCGATGTGCTGGCCTCGGGGCTCGCCAACGTCAACATGGTGTTGCATACCCCCGGCGCGATCCTCGGCGCGGCGTGGATCGAGGCCACCGCCGGCGATTACACGTTTTACGCGCAGGGCATGACGCCGGGCGTGGCGCGCGTCATGCGGGTGCTCGATGACGAGCGGCGCGCGGTGGCGCGCGCTTGCGGCCACACGCTGCCCAATCTGATCGAAGAGATGCAGGCCATCGGCACGGTGGAGAAACACGTCAGTGATTCCAATGATTTCGCGGCGGCGATTTCATCGGGTGTTGCCAACAGTCGCATCAAGGCGCCGGGCTCGCTCAATCACCGTTATTATCTGGAAGATTTCGGTCACGGCCTGCTGCCGTTCAGGACGATCGCGAAAATCGCCGGGGTGGCCGTGCCGGCAGCGGACAATCTGTTCAAGCTGGCGGAAATTCTGGTCGGCAAAAATTATCGCGATGGCGGCCGCGGTGCCGCCGCGATGGGCATTCTCGGGCTGGATTTGAAGAGTTTGCTGGCGCGTGTGCGTAACTGATGAGCGGGAACAACGGAACCAACGGAGGCGGCTTATGCCGGTAGTGACAGTCGATTTATGGCCGGGGCGCAGCGTCAATCAGAAGCGGCGGTTGGTCGCCGCAATCACTGAGGCGATGGTGGAGCATACCGGCGCCGGCTCCGAGCATCTGCACGTGATCATTCACGACGTGGCGAAAGACAGCTGGGGCCGCGATGGCCGCCTCGGCATTGATAACGAACCCGGCGAACCTGACGCACCGGCGAAAGCGCCGGCACCCAAGGCGAGCAAGGTTTTCGGCTTCGCACATCTGTTGCTGCAGGTGCGTGACCTCGATGCCTCGAAAAAATTCTACGCAGAGCTGCTCGGTTTCACCGGGCGCAACGCCAAGCCGCTCACCGACGGCCGGCCCTTCGTGCCGTTCAAGCAGGGCATCGCACTGACGACCGGCGGGCCCGGCGGCGCGCCGCAAATCGATCACATGGCGTTTCGCGTCAGCGGCGTCGATGCGCTCGCCGCGCGTCTGCAAGCCGCCGGCGTGAAATTTTTTCAGGATCTGCACGATGGTATCTACGGCCGCACGATTTACGTCGCCGATCCGGATGGCAATAAAATCGAGCTCTACGAAGAACCGCGCTGAAACCATTGCCAGCCTGTGTCCGCACTGACTGTGTGCGCCGTCAGGCCGGCATGGTGCGACTAGGGGCTGCAGGCGGGCAGGTCATCGGCGGGTTAGCTGTCACGATCCTTGCTTGTATCGGGGCACCTTCATTCACTTGGAAATACGCACCATGAAAAAACTCGAAGCGTTCAATGCCACGGCGGCAATTTTGTCGCTGGCCGCATCAATGGTCGCCGCACCGGTTTTTGCGCAGGTGACCTCCAACTATCCGACCAAAGCCATCCGTGTTTTCATCGGCTTTGCACCGGGCGGCCCCGCCGACATCGCCGGCCGTGTGGTTGCCCCCAAGTTGAGTGAAGCGCTCGGCCAGGCGGTGGTGATTGAAAACCGCGGCGGCGCCGGCGGTACCATCGGCATGGAGCTGGTGGTAAAGGCCGCCCCCGACGGCTACACGCTGGGCCTCGGCAGCTCGGGCAATCTGGTGGTGGCGCCGCACCTCTATCCGAAGGCCGGCTACAACGTGCAGAAAGACGTCGTCACCGTGTCGCAGCTCGCCACCACTGCCTATGCGGTGGCGGTCAATCCGAGTGTGCCGGCGAAGAACATCAAAGAGCTGATCAAGCTCGCGCTGTCGAAGAAGGACCTGCTGAGCTACGGTTCGTCGGGCGCCGGCGCCAGCTCGCATGTGGCGGCGGAATTGTTCTCGGTGGCGACTGGCGCGCAGATGGTGCACGTGCCGTACAAGGGCACCGGCCCCGCACTCACCGCCGTGGTGGCCGGTGAAATCGATCTCATGTTCGCCGATCTGATCCCGGCCCTGCCGCATGCCAAAAACAACCGCCTGCGCCTTCTGGCGGCCATCGGCAGCAAACGCGCGGCGGCCGCTCCCGAGCTGCCGACCATCGCCGAAGCCGGCGTCAAGATGCAACCGATGGAAGGGCGCTACGGCATCATCGCGCCGCCCGGCACGTCGCGCGAAATCGTCGCCAAACTGCATGCGGCCATTGTTACCGTGCTGAAAAATCCGGAAATCCAGCAACGCTTCGCGCAGATCGGCTTCGAGATCGTCGGTGATACGCCCGAGCAGTTTTCCGCCGTGCTCAAGACCGAGGGCGATGCCATCGGCGCCGTTATCCGCAAGGCCGGCATCAAACCCGACGCCTGATTCCACCCCGCCGGCGCCGCGGGCGTCCGCCCATCCAACTGAAGAAAGAACGCCCTCTCATGCCGCTGCTCTATCTCACCGCCAGACAATGCCACCAACTGATTACGCCGGACGACGTGCTGGCCGAGATTTCACGTGTCGTCGCACAGGACGCCGCCGGCCGCGTGCGCTGGCCGGTGCCGCCCAACATGAACATGCGCGACCGTTTCGAAAATCACTATCACCTGAAAGCCTGCATACTCGACGAGGCCTCGGTCGGCGGTTTCCGTTTTGTGTCGCACAACGCCACCGATGAAACCTCGCAGGATGCGACGCGTTTTATCATGCTGGTCGATGTCGAAAGCTCGCGCCCGCTGGCCCTCGTCGATGAAACCTGGACCTATGCACAGCGCACCGTCGCCTCTATCGTCATGGCCGCGCACAAACTCGCGCGCAAGGACGCCGGCACGCTGGCGCTGGTCGGCGCCGGGCGTCTGGCCACCACCGCGCTCGAATATTTCACGCGACTCTTCAAGCTGAAAGAAGTGCGCATCGCGTCGCGGCGTCCCGAAACACGCGCCGCGCTCGCCGCCAAAGCAAAAGCGGACTACGGCGTCAACGCGCGGCCAGTGGACAGCATCGAAGAAGCCGTGCGCGGCGCCGATCTGGTGTTGACCGCCACCAACAGTGCGCGCGCCATGCTCGAAGAATCGTGGATCGGCCCCGGCACCGTAGTCGCCACGCTGGACAGCGCCGAGCCGGGGCGTGATCTGGCCGAGAAGTCCGACCTCTTCGTCGTCGACAGCCGCGCGCAGTTGCAGAAAGAACTCGCCGAGTTGTTCGGCGCCGAGGCGCCGGGCTGGGTCGATGCGACGGTGGCCGAGGTCGTCAGCGGCAAACATCCGGGCCGCACCAGCGAAGCGCAACGCGTGTTGATCATCACGCAGGGCATGGCGAGTCAGGATGTCGCGCTTGCCAATCTCGTTTACCAGCGCGCACTGGCGAAGAAAGTCGGCATGGTGCTGCCGATCGAATTGCCGCAGAATTAGCAGGGGCGCCGGCGCAAAACCGGCGCCATCCATAAAAATAAATTGCCGGGGGAGTGATGCAGACGTCGATCGACGATCCAGTCAATCTGGAAATTCTGTGGGAACGCTGCATTTCGATCGTTGACGAGGCCGCGCACACGCTGGTGCGCGCGGCGTTTTCGACGGTGGCGCGCGAATCGAACGATTTCGGCTGTGCGCTGTGCGATAGCGACGGCACCGGCATCGGTTACACCACGCGCGGCACGCCGCGCATGGGCATCATCCTGCCGCGCACCATCCGCGCCATTCTTGAACGCATTCCGCCGCAGACGCTGCAACCGGGCGACGTGCTGTTTACCAACGATCCGTGGTTCGGCTCCGGGCATCTGCCCGATTTTTACGTCACCATGCCGATCTTCCGCGGCGACAAACTTGTTGGTTTCGCCGGCGCCTGTTCGCATGTCGCCGACGTCGGCGGTTCCACGGTGCCGGATGCGCGCCAGGTTTATGAAGAAGGCATCTGTTTTCCACCGGTCAAACTGTTCCGTGCCGGCGAGCCCGATGCGATGTTGTTCTCGATTCTGCAGAAAAACGTGCGCGTCTCCGACCAGGTCATCGGCGATCTCAACGCGCTGGTCGCCTCCTGCCGTACCAGCGCCTCTGAACTGGTCAGACTGATGGATGAGACGGGCATCGACGACTGGCGACCGCTGTCGCGCGCGCTCAATGCGCGCACCGAAGCGGTGTTCCGTCGCGCCATCGAGAAAATCCCCGATGGCATCTACACCAGCACAGTCGAAGCCGACGGCTTCAAAAGCGCGGTCACGCTGCAATGCGCGATCAAGGTGGCCGGCAGCGAAATCGAAATCGATTGCACCGGCACCTCACCGCAGGTCAGCCCCGGCGGCATCAACGTCGTTTACAACTTCACGCATTCGGCCTTCATCTATGCGCTGAAATGCATCCTCGATCCGCACACGCCTTACAACGAAGGCATCACGCGGCCGATCAAGGTGTTTGCCCCCGAGGGCTGCATACTCAATGCGCAGTTTCCGGCGCCGGTCTTCGCGCGCAACCAGACGGCGCATTACATTCCGACCCTGACGATGGACGCGATGGCCAAAGCCATTCCGGAACGCGTGATGGCGGCCTGCGGCTCGCCGACCAACCGCACGGTGTTCGCCGGGACGCACGGCCACGACGGCCGGCCGTTCTCGTTCATGATGATCAGCAGCGGCGGCATGGGCGCCTGCGACGGCAAGGACGGTTATTCCTGCACGCCATATCCGTCGAACTCCGGTTCGCCCCCGGTCGAAGTGATCGAAAGCGTGGTGCCGCTGACCATCCGCAAAAAAGCGCTGCGCACCGATTCCGGCGGTGCCGGTGAATTCCGCGGCGGGCTTGGCATTGAACTGGTGGTGGAAAACAGCTCCGGCCATACGATCACGGGTTCGAGCCGCATGGATCGCGTCACGCATCCGCCGCGCGGATTGTCGGGAGGGGGTGATGCCGACACGGCCGGCATCTGGCTTGACGGCGACAAGCCGTTTCCACCGAAGGGTCGCGGTGAAGTCGGTGCCGGGCAGTTTCTATCGATTCATTCGCCCGGTGGCGGCGGCTTCGGGCCGTCGCAAAAACGCGACGCCGGAAAAATAAAACGCGATCTCGCCGAAGGGCTGATCAGCGCGGAAGCGGCAACCCGACAATACGGTCAGACCACAGCATGAGTGCCGATAACGAAATCGTGCTCGGCGTCGACATCGGCGGCACTTTCACTGACTTCGCGTTGTTGAAACGCGCTACCGGCGAACTCTACATCGGCAAGCAACTGACCACGCCCGATGATCCGGGCCGCGCCTTTCTTGAAGGCGTCGATGAACTTTGCGCACGCGCCGGTGTGTCGCATGCGCAATTGAGCCGCATCTCGCATGCCACCACGCTGGTAACCAACGCCATCATCGAGCGCAAGGGCTGCGCGACCGGCCTCTTGATGACGGCGGGTTTTCGCGACGTGCTCGTAATGGGGCGCGAGTCGCGCTACGACCATTACGATTTCCGTTTCGAGCGGCCCGAACCCATCGTGCCGCGCAGCCTGACGCGTGAAGTGGTCGAGCGCATGGCCTGGAACGGCGCCGTGTTGCAGGCGCTTGACGAAGATTCAGTGCGGCAGGCGGTGCGCGAACTGGCGGCGCAGGGGGTGGCCTCGATTGCGGTGTGCCTGCTGCATGCCTACCGCAATCCGGCGCACGAACAGGCCATCCGCACACTGATGGCGCGCGAATTTCCGCAGATCGACTGCACCATTTCAAGCGAAGTCGCACCCGAGCTGCGCGAATACGAGCGCGCTTCGACCACGGTGCTTAACGCTTATGTGCGGCCCGATGTCAAAAATTATCTGTCGCATCTGGACGCGGCACTGGCGGCGAAAAATTTCGGCAAACACGTGCATGTCATGCTCTCGAACGGCGGCATTTCGAGCACCGCCATCGCGCAGGAAATTCCGATCCAGCTGATCGAATCCGGGCCGGCCGCCGGGGCGCTGGCAGCGGCGCGTTACGCCGAACTGCTCGGCATCGAACATGCGCTGGCCTTCGACATGGGCGGCACGACGGCGAAGCTGTGCTGCATCGAAAACGGCCGGCCGTTCCACGCCAATATTTTTGAAACCGCACGTGCGCAACGTTTCCGTCGCGGCAGCGGACTGCCGGTGCTAATCCCGGTGATCGAGTTAATCGAAATCGGCGCCGGCGGCGGCAGCATTGCGCATATCGATGCGCTGGGCCTGCTGAAAGTCGGGCCGCAAAGCGCGGGCGCGGCGCCGGGGCCTGCCTGCTACGGCCGCGGCGGTACCGCGCCGACGGTGACCGACGCGGATCTCGTACTGGGTTATATCGACCCGGCACGTTTTCTCGGCGGCGACATGACGCTCGACCGCAAGGCCGCGGAAGGCGCGATCGAACGCGCGGTCGGCGTGCCGTTGGCCAAAACCACGGTCGATGCAGCGTGGGGCATCTTCGCCGTGGTCAACGAAGCGATGGTCGCGGCCGGCAAACGTTATGCGGCCGAGCGCGCGCTCGACATACGCAAGTTCACGTTGATCACCTTTGGTGGGGCTGCACCGATTCACGCCTGGCGCGTGGCAAAGATATTGGGCATCGGGCGCATTGTTTATCCGCTCGGTGCCGGGGCGACCTCCGCAGTGGGACTGTGCATCGCCGAACCGGTGATCAATCTGTCGCGCAGCTACGTCGGCCCGCTCGACGCGCTCGACTGGTCGCGGGTGGCGACCCTGTTCGCGGAAATGGAAACCCGCGCAACAGCAATGCTGCAGGACGCCGGCGCGCAACCGCGGGACATCACGATCGATCGCAGCGTTGATATCCGCTATAAGGGGCAGGGCTACGAAATCGAAGTGCCGGTCAGCGGCATCGATCTGTCATCGAGTGATGACGCTGATCTGCTCAAACAGGTGACTGCGCGTTTTGAAGAGGCCTATGCGCGCCAATTCGGTCGCGCACTGAACATCAGCGCGACCGAAGCGATCACCTGGCGCGTGCGCGCAGCGGGGGCAAAACCGCCGTTCAATTTGTCGCCGCAGGTTGCCGCGGCAAAACAACCGCTGGCACAGACGGGCCGCCGCCGCGTTTATTTCGGACCCGAGCATGGCCATGTCGATTGTCCGGTCCTCAATCGCTACCAGCTCAAACCGGGAGAGCAGGGCGTCGGTCCGGCCTTGCTCGAAGAACGCGAGACAACGGTGGTGGTGGGGCCCGCGGCGCGCTGGGCGATCGACGCCTGGCGCAATTTGCTGGTCGATCTTTGAGTCGCATGAACGGCGCCTTGCACCTGCGAAACGCAATCGGCCTGCTGGCCGGTTTGTTGCTGGGGGCTACTGTCGCCGTCGCGCAAAATTTTCCCATCAAGCCGGTCCGTATCGTCACCGCGGAACCCGGCGGCGGCAACGATCTCGCCGCGCGCCTGCTGGCGCAGGGCCTCACCGCCGCGTTCGGGCAACAGGTCATCGTTGAGGCCAGGGGCGGCGGCAGCGGCGCGCTGGCGGCGCAGGCGGTGGCCAGAGCCGCGCCCGACGGTCACACGCTGCTGCTCTACAGCAGCGCCCTGTGGATATTGCCGCTGATGAAGACTGTGGCCTGGGACCCGGCAAAGGATTTCTCACCGGTGATTCTGGCGGCGATGGCGCCGAACATCCTGGTAGTCCACCCGTCATTGCCGGTTGCATCCGTCAAAGCACTGGCCGCGCTGGCGCGCGCGCGGCCCGGCGAACTGAATTACGCCTTCGGTGCCACCGGTTCGGCCATGCATCTGGGCGCCGAGTTGTTCAAAGCGATGATGCATGTCGATATCGTGCGCGTGCCCTTCAAGGGTACGAGTCCGGGCCTCACAGCGTTGATGGCCGGTCAGGTGCAACTGATGTTTCCGGCCGCCGGCGGTGCGATGCTGCATGTGAAGTCGGGCCGTCTCAAAGCGCTTGCGGTAACCAGCGCGCATCCGACTGAACTCGCCCCGGGCATGCCGACCATGGCGTCGGCGGGACTGCCGGGATTTGAAGCGGTGTCCACCTACGGCATGTTTGCACCAGCGAAAACGCCGCCGGAAATCATCGCGCGCATCAATCAGGAAGCGTTGCGTGTGCTCGCGCGCACCGAGGTCAAAGAACGATTCTTCAGCGCCGGGGTCGAAACATTCGGCGGTTCGCCCGAGGATTTTGCCGCCATCATGAAATCCGATTTCTTGCGCTGGGGCAAAGTGATTCGCGATGCCGGCATACGCGAGGAATAAGCGGCAAAAGTCCTCGATCCGCGCCCGCGCTCACTTGTATCATCGGGGCTGTCCGCGTGCGTCGCCGGTGTTTTCGATGCGGCCCGCGCAAACTTAATCACGGGTTCCCGCGCATTCCATGCCTAACGAAATGTTTCGTCATCTGGTACGTGCCTTCGGCGTCGCCGCGCATTTTATGCGGCGCGGCAGGATGCTGCTGAAGCAGCAGCGCCCCGCGGATGCCATCGTCTGGATGGACCGCGCGCTTGAATACGATCCGTGGAACGCCGAGATCTTTTACCAGCGCGGCAATGCGCGCATGGCGCTGGCTGATTTTGCCGCGGCCGCGGCCGATTACACCCAGGCGCTGAACGCCAAGTCCGATTTTGCCGATGCGGCGTTCAACTGCGGACTTGCCCTGCAGCGGCTGCGGCGCTTCGACGAAGCGCTGGACCGTTACGATCGCGCGCTGAGCATCAAGCCCGGCGATGCCGAAGCCCTGAACAATCGCGGCAACGTCTTGCAGGAGCTGCAGCGCAACGAAGAGGCGCTGGCCGCCTACGAGCAGGCACTTGCCGTGCGGCCCTATTACGTCGAGGCCTTATACAACCGCGCGGTGCTGCTGATGTTGCTGCGGCGGACGGCGGACGGCGTCGCCGCCTATCGCAATCTGCTGGCGATCGCGCCGGACTACCCGTATGCGGAGGGCCGCTTGCTGCAGGCCTCGATGATCTGCTGCGACTGGAGCCGCTACGGCGAGTTGACCGCCGCGGTCGAAACCGGCATTGCGGGCGGCCGCCGCAGCATCGAACCCTTCGCTTATCTGGCCGTGGTGTCGTCACCAGAAAGCCAGCGCCGCTGCGCGGAAATCTACGGCGCCGATTTTGCCGCATTGCCATTGCCACCAGTGCCGCGGCGAGCCGGGGGCGGTCGCATTCGTATTGGCTACATCGCCGGCGAGTTCCGTCATCACGCCACCGGCTTTCTGATGGCCGGATTGTTTGAAATGCACGATAAAAGCCGTTTCGAGCTGATCGCCTTCGACAAGGCCGGCGACGACGGCAGCGCGGTGCGGGCGCGCATCAACCGCGCGTTTGAGGCCATCGTCGATATCCGCGGCCGTAACGACGACGAGATTGCAGCCATGGTCCGCGACCGCGGGATCGATCTGCTGGTCGATCTGAATGGTTTTGTCGGCGTGGCGCATCCCGGCGTTTGCGCGCGCCGGCCGGCGCCCCTGCAGATCAACTATCTGGGTGCGCCGGGTACCATGGGCATGGACGGCTACGACTACATCATCGCCGACCGCGTGGTGATTCCGCCCGGAGATGAAGTCCACTACAGCGAAAAAGTGGTGCGCCTGCCCGACAGCTATCAGGTCAACGATGCGCAGCGCCGCATCGACGAAAACACGCCGGACCGCGCCGCTTGTGGTTTGCCTGCCGATGCGTTTGTTTTCTGCTGCTTCAACAACAATTACAAAATAACGCCGCCGGTATTCGCTGTCTGGATGCGCCTGCTCGCCAAAATTGACCGCAGCGTGTTGTGGTTGCTCGAAGACAATGCCGAAGCTGCCGCCAATTTGCGTCGTGAAGCCGCAGTGCGCGGTATCGACCCGCAACGGTTGGTGTTTGCCGCGCGCACGGACCTTGACCGCCATCTGGCGCGCCAGCGTTGCGCCGACCTCTTTCTCGATACCCTGCCATGCAATGCGCATACCACGGCCAGCGATGCGTTGTGGGCCGGCCTGCCGCTGCTGACTTGCGCGGGCAACACGTTTACCGGGCTCGTCGCGGCGAGCCTGCTTGCAGCAGTCGGGATGCCCGAGCTTGTAGCGGGTTCAATCGCCGAATACGAGGCACGCGCGCGTGAACTCGCGTCCTCCCCGGAGAAGCTGGCGGAAATCCGCCGGCGCCTCAAGCAGAACCGCTTGGGCTGTGCCTTGTTCGACACTGCACGCTATTGCAGCAATCTCGAATCAGCGTATACGACGATGTGGCAGCGCCATCTGCGTGGCGAGTCGCCGCAGGGCTTCAGCGTCTAAGAAGCATTACCGAAAAAAGCAAAAAAAAACGGACAAGGGGGCTACGCCCCCTTGCATCCCCCGGAATAGATGATGCTGCGCATCATCACGTGAACGACAAAACCACCGGGAATTTACTGAGGCTTGATCCCGGCCGCGCGAATGACTTTCGTCCACTTTTCTGTTTCCGATTTGATGTACGCCGCGAATTCTTCCGGCGTCGTCGGTGCCGGATCAGTGCCATCGGCAATCAAACGGTCACGCACATCAGGCGACTTCAGCAGTTTGACGATTTCCTGGTTGAGGCGATCGATGATCGGACGCGGTGTTCCGGCCGGGGCCAGCACGCCGAACCACTGCGTCGCTTCATAACCCGGCACGCCGGCTTCGGCGATTGACGGCACCTCAGGCAGTGCCTGCGAGCGCTTCGCCGTGGTGACGCCAAGGCCGCGCAGTTTGCCGGCCTTGATGTATGGGATCGCCGTCGGCACGCTCGGGAAGTTTGCGGCGATTTCACCGGCAAGCGAACTAATGACACTTTGTCCCGAGCCTTTGAACGGCACGTGCACGATGTCGATTTTCGCCAGCACTTTCAACAATTCGCCCGACAGATGCGGGCTGGTGGCCTGTCCTGCAGAGCCGAAGGTGATGGTGCCGGGCTTGGCCTTCGCCAGCGCGATGAACTCCTTGACGGTCTTTGCTGGCACCGACGGGTGTACGGTGAGGATGTTCGGCGACAGTACCGCCAGCGAGATCGGTGCGAGGTCCTTGATTGCGTCGTAGGGCAGCTTGGCATACATGCTCGGATTGATGGCGAGTGTCGAGAGTCCCATCAGCAGCGTGTAACCGTCGGGCGGCGCCTTCGCCGCGATTTCAATACCGATGATGGTGCCGGCACCGGCGCGGTTGTCGACCACCACCTGCTGGCCGAGCGCCTCGGCGAGTTTGTTCGCGATGATGCGACCGGTAATGTCGGTGCCGCCGCCGGGCGATGACGGCACCACCAGGCGGATGGTGCGAGTCGGATAATTCTGTGCGGCCGCCGGCAATGCGGCGAGCGTGGCCAGTGTGGCGAGCGCGAGGGCTGTTGTTTTCATGGGGCCTCCTGAGTGCGGCAAAATTACTGCGGGAAAAAACGCTGCGCGTTGCTGATCTCGCTGGCGTCACCTTCGAGCGCCCACTGCGCGAGTTCGCGGTGACGTGCGAACCAGACGCCGGGAAAACTCGAAAAATAACGCAGCAGTTTGTGCATCTGTGCCGACATCAGCGGGCGTCCGCCGAAATGGCAGTGCAGCGTCATTACCATCAGCGACAGCGGTTCATTTTCGTAAAGATAGTCGAAGGTGTCTTTGTAGACGTTGAAATAATCCTGCGGCGAGAGCCACAGCACGCGGTTGTCGGTGTAATCGCTGTGCGGCACATGCGCGAGCGGACCGTGTGGTGTTTGAATGCGGCACGGCAGGTCGGTGAAATTGGCGTCACCATGCCAGAGCATTTTTTCCTGCGCCAGAAAACCGTCGGTGTTGGCCGTCCACGCGAGGATGGGTGACAGCCAGCCCTGCGGGCGCTGCCCGGTGTTTTTTTCCAGCACCTCGATGCAGCGGCGGATCGTTGCCTGTTCCTGCTCGGGTGTCATGTCGGCCAGATGCGCATCCTGCGTGTAACCGTGGGCGGCGAAATCATGGCCGCACTTCACCACCTGTGCGGCGGCCTCCGGATAGACCTCGACACTGTGCGCATTGGTGCAGAAGGTCGCCGGCATGCCGGCCTTGTCGAGAATGTTCAGAATGCGCCAGATGCCGGCCTTGCCGCCGTACTGCGCGAAGGTGATCGACTGGTGATCGAGTGCGCCGGGCTTGGGCTGCCAGCGCTGCGCCGCGTAGGGCGGCCATTTGCCTTCGGGCCAGGTTTCGAACATTACCGTCAGTGCGATGGCGATCTTGCTGCCGTTGGGCCAGGTTTTGACACCGCTTTTCATAGGATAGTCCTCCGGGCTGCCACGGAAATTATTTTTTCGGCGGCTGAAAATCAACCGACCGCGCGCGCAGCGTCGTGTCTTTTTTCAGGATGTGTTTGGCGACCTTGTGTGTCGGCGTGTGTGGAATCGATTCGTTGAAGACGACGAATCGCGGCACCTTGTGCGCGGCGAGTTTTCCCGCGCACCAGTCGCGGATTTCCTGTTCGCTGACCTTGCCGTCGGGTTTTTTCACCACTACGGTCATGATTTCATCCTCGCCGAGTTCGGAGGGCATGGCGATCGCCGCCGACTCCGATACCGCCGGATGCAGATTGACGATGCGGTCGATCTCGGCGCCGGCAACGTTTTCGCCGCGGCGGCGGATGATGTCTTTTTTGCGCGCGACAAACCAGTAATAGCCTTCGGCATCGCGCTTGATCAGGTCGCCCGAGAGAAACCAGTCGTCGCGGAAGGCCGCAGCAGTCTGTTCCGGGTCCTTGTAGTAGCCCTGCATCAGTGTCGGGATCTTCACCGCCAGTTCGCCGGTCTCGCCCTCGGGCACGTCGCGGCCGTCGTCGTCGAGTATGCGCACCTGCGTCCACGGCACCTTCGGGTCGGCGTGCACGCCGAGTTTGCCCATGCAGGCGACCTTGTGCGGGCCCTTGAACGGATTGCTGAAGGCGCCGGGTATTTCGGTCATGCCGAAACCCTCGATCACGGTCGGCACGTGGAATTCATTCTTGAACACGTCCATCGCTTCCTGCGTGAACGGCGCGCCGTTGACCACGCGCAGCTTGTGTTCGGGCACGAACTCGTCGCGCGAGCGCCGCGCCAGGATGGTACTCACCGCCATGATGACGTTGACCTGGGTCGCGCCCGAATCGGTGGCGGTGCGCCAGAACGTTGTCGCGGAAAAACGCGGCACGATGATCAGCGTGGCGCCGGCCGTGACGGCACTGGCCACCGAATAGAACAGCGCGTTGATGTGGAACATCGGCAGGATGCACAGTACGCGGTCGTCGGCCTGCGTTTCGACGCGCGCGACGTGGCGCTCGCCGGAGAGCACGAAGTTTTTCTGTGCGTGCATCACGCCCTTCGGGAAGCCGGTGGTGCCCGAGGAATAGATGATGGCGAAGGTGTCGTCGGCCGACACATCGTCGGGCAGTTTCGCATCGCCCGGGTTCTTGATCAGTTCGGTCAGCAGCGGCAGTCCCTCGGCCGCCTCATCGACCATCATGAACCACGGCGCCGGTTTGGTCCCGGCGGCGGCTTGTTTAGCGATCTGCAGGGTGTCGGTCGAGCAGGCCACGGCGCTCACACCGGCGTGCGACATTACGTATTTTGCTTCCTCGACGCCGAACTCCGGATTCACCGGCACCATGATGGCGCGGATGCGCGCCAGTGCGAACATCAGCATGACGTGGGCGTACGTATTCGTCGCCATGATCGCCACGCGGTCGCCTTTTTTCACGCCGCGGCCGGCCAGCACACGCGCGGTGCGCTCAATCGCGTCAGCGAACTCGCCCCAGGTCCAGGTTTTGTCCTTGAACAGGATGAAGGGTTTGGATGGATTGGCCTGGCGGCGCGTTTCGAACAGGCTTTGCAGGGTGTGGTTATGTTTTGGATAGAGGGAAATCACCTCTAGCGGTGTCATGTAATTCAAAACGGACTCCTATGAAAAACGGCGTCGCAAAAACGCGACGCCTGCATTTTTGTGGCGCAGGCGACTTGCCTGCGTCAATTACTCTTAATCAATTTGCGGCACGTCAGGATGCTTCGGTGTTTCTCGCAGGCGGGGCGCCTGCGCCACAACAGCGGCAATTCTAGCGCCGTAACCCGCCGCCCTGCTTTGGACGAGCATCGCATCCGGTGCAATGCGCTTCGCTTATTGCACCCTACAAAACTGCGCTACGACAGCGGCAATTCTAGCGTCTGTAGGGTGGGTTAGGCGCGCAGCGCCGTAACCCACCGTCCTGCCTTGGACGAGTATCGGGTCCGGTACAATGCGCTTCGCTTATTGCACCCGACAAAACCGCGCCACAACAGCGGCAAGTCTAGTCAGCCTTCAGCCCGAGCGTTTGCACCAGCTTGCGCCATTTTTCGATTTCGTCTTTGATAATCACGTTGAACTGGTCGCCCGTATTGCCGACCGGTTCGGCGCCCTGATTGGTCAGATTGCCGCGAAAATCGGGCGACTGCAGCGCGCGCACCGTTTCGCGATGCAACTGCTCGACGATTGCGGCCGGCGTTTTGGCCGGCGCCAGCAGGCCGTACCAGGCGTTCGATTCGTAACCGCGCACGCCGGCTTCGTCGATGGTCGGCACGTCAGGCATCACGGCGGCGCGTTTCAGCGAGGCCACGCCGAGTGCGCGCAGGCGGCCGCTCTTCACATGCGGCAGCGCCACCAGCACGGTGGTGAACGTCAGTTGCGTTTCGCCGGACAGCAGCGAAATCATCGATGGCGCCGCACCCTTGTAAGGCACGTGCGTCATCTTGATGCCGGCCATATTGTCGAACAACTCGGCCGACAGGTGCGCCGGTGTGCCGTTGCCGATCGACGCGTAGAGAATTTCGCCCGGCCGTTTTTTCGCCAGCGCGACGAGTTCCTTCACCGTTTTCGCCGGCAGCGCCGGATTGACGACGAGAATGTTGGCCACGGTGGCGATCTGCGTGACGGGCGCGAAATCGCGCACCGTGTCGTAACTTAATTTGGCGTAGAGCGAGGCGTTCTGCGTGTGGCTGGAGAAAGTCGCCAGCAGCGTGTAACCATCGGCCGGCGCTTTCGCCACCGCATCGGTGCCGATGGTGCCGCTCGCCCCTGAACGGTTGTCGACGACAAAGCTCTGGCCCATGTATTCGCTGAGCTTGGGCGCCAGCGCGCGCGTGACGAAATCGATGCCGCCGCCGGCGGGGAAGGGCACGATCAAACGCACTGGCTTGGTCGGGTAGCTTTGCGCCATGGCGCCGGCCGCGGCCAGCACCAGTGCGGCCGTGCCAAACCGTTGTATGAACATTCTGCGCATCGGCATGCCGCTATTTCTTCATGTCGGCGTTGAGGATGGTCAGCGCCTGCTGCAGCACTTTCTCGATGCGGTCTTTTTCTTTTTTGATGCCGTCGTCGTCCCATTCCCACATGCCGTGTTTGGTCTTCATGCCGAGATGATTTTTGTCGATCATCGCCTTGACCACGGGCGCGGCGACTTTTTCGGCGTGCAGGTCGGCGTAGAGCGAGGTCGCGGCGTAGTAATTGGTGTCCCATCCCGACATTTCCTTCTGCATCATCGGGCCGCAGGCGAGGAAACGGAAACCAAAGCCGAAACGCACCGCGGCATCCACGCCCTCGGGCGACACCACGCCTTCGCTGATCAGGTAGAGCGCTTCGCGCATCATGGCGTGCTGCAGGCGGTTGCCGATGAAGCCGGGGATGTCCTTGTTGACGCGCACCGGCATCTTGCCCAGATCGCGCTGGTTTTGTTCCAGCCAGTCGCAGATTTTGACGTCGGTGAAATCGGCCTTGATGATTTCAACCAGCGGCACCAGATGCGCCGGCATGAAGTAATGCACGCCGGCGACGCGCGCACGCGTCTTCAGGTGTTTGCCGATTTCGCCGATCTGGAAGTTGGAGGTGTTGCTGGTGAGCGGAATGTCGGGGCGTGCCAGCGTTTCGAGCTGCGAGAAAAGTTTGCGCTTGAGTTCGAGATTTTCGGTCGCCGCTTCGATCACCAGATCGATGTCGGCCCACGCGATCGCCTCAAGGTTGTCGTACATCTTCAGGTTCTTCAGCAGACCCGCATCGGCGCCGACCTTGCCGAGGCCGGCGGCGACGCGCGCCGGCAGCGCGTCGCGCGTTTTCTGCGACGGGCTCATCACGTGCACGGCCCAGTTGCCGGCGGCGAAGATGGTGGCGATGTCGCCACCCATGATGCCGCCGCCGATGATTACGATGCCTGATTGTTTTGCCGCCATGGGGTCTCCGCGCTGTCGCGCCGTTATGGGTGTTCGGTTGTCAGATTACTTTGCCGCCGGCTTGCCGCCGCGGGTCGCCGTCCACGGCGCG
>CALQCM020000039.1 GCA_943329075.2 Chitinophaga pinensis
GAAAGCGCAGCACCACCGCCTTCTGGGATCGTTTCAGGCGGTGATACCCAAAGCGGCGCACGATTCGGGTGATGAACGCGTAGCGCTCGTCGGGAGCGACGGAAAAATCCAGCGCCGCGGTTCCGTCCAGAAAACCCTGCAACTGGGCCAGGGTCAGCAACTGCTGGTCGTTCATATCGATCACCATGCCTCGCATCATGATCGATCGCAGATACCTCCCCGGACTCAAACCCCGTTGGAATCACGTTCCCCGTTCAGACTCATACCCCGCTGGATAATGCTCCTACTATCCTTAAACACCCAAAGGTTGCATAATCATTTGTGACGCCCGCTCTAACCTTCAACTGCCTACGGGACACCCTCAGGCTTCTGCCATCGTGAGACCTTGCTCGGTCACCAGCTTGATTGCTTCTCGTTTGAATTCTTCCGTAAGAATACGGCGCGGCATGCGGTTCATGGGTTCGCCTTACAAGTTGGTAAAGTAACATTAACTTGCCCGCCCATAAAATCGAGCCTCGTTACTGGCAGCGTGAAGTATTGATCCTGCTCCTGCATTAGCCCTACGCTAGACTTAAAATGCTCACTGCAACTTGATCAGAATTCAACGAATGTCAAAATTGTTTACATGATCATCAGAATCTTCGAAAAATAGTCTCGCAAAATAATGACTTGGGAAAATATGTTGACTAATAAAATGATAATTTCGCTAGTGCTCGCATTTGCCGCAGTGGTTTTTCCTGAGATAGCTGCTGCCCAGCAGCCACTACAGCGTTATCCAGTAAAGACAATCCGGATGGTTATTCCGGTTGTTGCGGGTGGACCTTTTGATTTTCTCGGTAGAACTTTAATTCAAAAGGTTCAGAACGAGATGACTATAGTCATCGATAACAGGCCCGGCGCGGGCACCGCTCTTGGCACCGATGTTGTTGCAAAGTCGGCAGCGGACGGTTATACGATGTTGCTTACTAGTTCGACGCATGGCAGTCTCCCAGTGCTTTACAAGAGCCTTCCTTACGATGCCGTGAAGGACTTTATTCCCATCACCATCATCGCAGACAGCGTCGGCTTCCTATTGGTGGCGCACCCCTCGGTTGCGCCTACGCTGGCAAGTTTTATCGCGATCGCCAAATCACAGCCTGGCAAACTTAGTTACGGTTCCGCGGGCATTGGTAATGCCTCTCACTTTGCCGCTGAAATATTCAATTCGATGACTGGCGCCCAAACCACGCACGTGCCGTACAAAGGCGTCGTGCAGTTAATGCCTGACCTATTTTCTGGGCGCATCCAATTCAGTATGGGCCCACCCACCGCTTTTCTTCAGTATGTCAAGGCAGGGAAGCTGAACGCACTCGGCATTACCTCTCACGCGCGTTGGTCCGAGTTGCCGGATGTTCCGACGATGGACGAAGCTGGTGCGAAAGGCGTCGTGTTTGCCCCATGGTACGGGTTGTGGTTTCCCGCCGGGACGCCCGAACAATACGTGATACGGATCCGTACCGAAATTGATAAGGCCTTGAGAGATCCCGAGGTTCGGCGGGCCTACACATTAGAAGGGTTCCTGCCGAGGACCGGTCCCATTACTTCGGCGGAAATTACGAAGAAGATCGTAGAGGAAATCGAGGCTAACCGGACTCTCGCAGCAAAAATCGGCCTTAAACCGGAGTGAGGCAAGCTCGCTCTTCCTTTGTATGTGGTATGGAAGGGCCGAACATGGCGCTCTCAAGATCAACCGGCATTTCCTGTGCCTGTTTGCGGCGCATGCTTGCCGGTGCTGTTTACTGATTGAGATCGTGTAGATCGACATGACGATCACGATATATGGTGCTGGCGCGATTGGCGGATGTGTCGGGGCCTATATCGCCCGCGCAGGGGAAACTGTGCAGTTCGTTGACAGGATGGCCGACCATGTCGCGGCCATCAACGCGACGGGCCTCAAGATTTCCGGCTTCGACGATTTCACAGTAAGCGCACGAGCTTGCATGCCTGCCGAATTGCGAGGTCCTCTGGAAATCGTTTTCCTCGCAGTCAAGTCGCAGGATACGGCCGACGCACTCGGCGTTATTTCTCCCCTCGTGGGCCCCGATACCGTGGTCGTCTCACTGCAAAATGGAATGAACGAGCATGTAATCGCGGCTCGCATCGGCGCGGAACACGTGATCGCCGCATTTGTGAGTCTGGCCGCGGACTGGCAGGTGCCCGGCCACATTGAGCACGGAGCGGCGGGCAATATCTGGGTTGGCGAATTGGATGGTCGCATCACCCAGAGGCTTATGAATATCCAACGGCTGCTCAAGCATGCGGTCACTGCACATACAACCGAAAACATTTTCGGTTACCTGTGGACCAAACAGATCGATTCGTCGCTTATGTTTGCACAGGCAGTTACCGACGAAACGTATTTCGACCTATATGGAAATGCCCGCTACCAGACCGCGTTGATCGCCTTGGTCGCAGAGGGGGTCGACCTTGCGCATGACGCGGGTGTCAGGCTTGAAGTGTTTGATGATTTCGAGGCAATCAAGATGTGGCCTCGGACCGCCGCTGAGGAACCCGAGGCTCGTGCCGCGCTTAACCGCTTTGCTGATGTGTTTCGCACGCGCTTGAAGGTGCGCTCCGGTCCGTGGCGGGATCTCGCCGTTCGCAAACGACCGACCGAGGTCGATCACATGGTGGGTTGGCTAGTTGCAGAAGGGCATCGCCGCGGGTTTGCGGTGCCTCTCAACGAGCGTCTGCTCCAGCAGGTTAAAGAGATCGAGAAGGGCGTGCGTGCACGTGGCCTGCATAATATCGATGAACTTGAAAATCTTCGCCGGCAAGTTTACGGTGATCGTACGGGATCATCGTAAATAGGTCAGTTGACTTAATTTCGGCAGGCGCCACAGACCGATATACAAATCGATAAAACCAAGGAGAGTTGTCATGTCCGGTTTATTCATTTACGTAAAGAGAGGCCGAATTTTTTCATTCTGTGTGAGCACGCTTTTGGTTGCAGTTACCCTGATAAGCTTTCCGTTTTCTGCCGCAGCACAGGAAACGGGCCAGCGGGCCTATCCCGCCAAACCGGTGCGCTTGGTCATTCCTTACGTCGCCGGTGGTCCATTCGATTTGATGGGGCGCGTGTTAAATCAGAAGCTGCAGCCGGAAATGACCTTCGTCATTGAGAATAAACCGGGGGCGGGATCTTCCGTTGGCACCGACGCCGTTGCGAAGTCGCCGCCGGACGGCTACACGATGTTGCTCACGAGTTCGACGCATGCCAGTCTGCCAGTGCTGTACAAGACTTTGCCATATGATGCCGTCAAGGATTTTGTGCCGGTAATGAATATTGCAAACAGCGTTGGCTTTCTGATGGTCGCACACCTCGGGCTGCCTGCACGCAACGTGCAGGAGTTCGTTGCGCTCGCAAAAGCCCAGCCCGGTAAATTTACCTACGGGTCTACCGGTATTGGCAACGTCACCCATTTTGCCGCCGAAATATTCAACTCGAGGGCGGGTACGCATACCGTCAATATTCCCTACAAAGGGCTTGCGCAGGTGCTGCCGGATCTCTTTTCGGGGAGGATTGACATCAGTTTTGGTTCGCCACCTGCTTTTTTACCGCATATCAGGGCCGGCAAGTTGAATGCGTTCGGTATCACTTCGAACAATCGGTGGAGCGAACTGCCAGAGGTTCCGACGATAGATGAGGCCGGTGTCAAAGGCGTGTTCTTTGCGCCTTGGTATGCGCTTCTTTTTCCACGTGGCACACCCGATCAATTTGTCATGAGGATGCGAAGCGGAATTTCGGGGGCTTTGAGGGATCCTGATGTCATGCGCGCATTTTCTGCCGCAGGATTTCTACCGTCGGCCGATTCACCTTCTTCTGCCGAAATAACAACGACAATCTCCCGTGATGTCGAGATATACAAGGTACTGGCAGCCAAAATTGGGCTCCAGCCGGAATAGGGGGATCAGTAAGCCGAGCGCCCGCCGTCGGCAGGTATCGTGGCCCCGGTAACCATCCGTGATTCGTCGCTGGCGAGAAACAGCGCGATATTCGCAATATCTTCGGGTTTGCCTGCCCACAGCGGGTACTCCTTTAGGCGCGAAGCTGCGTCTTGCGGATCGGAGATTCGCCCTAGCCCTTCCTGCTTGCCGTAGTCTATCTCGCCGGGGAGGCCGTACCTTTTGATGTTTTTTTCCGTTAAGATTCGCCCTGCGCATATTGCATTAACGCGCACCCCCTGCTTGACGTAAGTTCCTGCCAATGCGCGCGTCAGCGACAAGATGCCGCCCTTGGCCGCGGTGTAGACGTGTTCAGGCGCCGCGCCGCGCAAGGCTGCACCGGATGACATATTGACCACTGTGCCGCCGCCCGCCTTGATCAGTTCCGGGATCACGTGCCGGCAACAGATCATTGTTCCGTACAAATCGAGCATCATCGTATGGCCCCACACCGCATCGAGGTCGACCTCAGTGATGATCTTGTCTGCGGACAGCGCGCCACCGGCGCAGTTATAGAGGATATTGATTTTTCCGAAACGTTCGACCGCAGCTGCAATCGCTGCGCGCACGCTGCCCGAACTGGTGACGTCGGTTTCGACAAAGAGCGCACTGCCGCCCGCATCAAGAACGATCTGTTCTGTATCGCGTCCCCACTCCGGGTTTATTTCTGCGATGACAACTTGCGCACCTTCACGGGCGAAGACTAACGCTCCTGCGCGGGCAATACCTGCACCCGCGCCGGTTATAAAGGCAGTTTTGCCGACTAATCTGTCCATGGTTAATCCTCCGAGGATTAATAAAATATGGCGGGTTCAATCACGAAGTGCAACGCAATTGGATGATTGCATAAATACCTGATGAGGGGTTTTCCAATTCAGTCTTTTCTAGGGCGGTGGTTTAATCTGTCCATGATCATGGCAAACTCCTTATCAGTGACGGTATGGAACGGTCTGGACTTGGGCAGATACTGACGCACCAAGCCGTTGGCATTTTCGTTGGCTCCACGCTGCCACGACGCATAGGGTTCCGCGACGTAGGATGTGGAATTGAGGGCGTTATCAATCTCTCGATGCTGGGCGAACTCCAGGCCATTGTCGAAGGTCAGCGTGCAGACGCGGGCTTTGAACGGAACGAGCGACTGCACAATGGTCATTCCTGGTCGCCTCACTGGTCTTGCGCGGCGCATGGGCTAACAGATAGAAGCCAGACTTGCGCTCAACGAGGCTAACAGTGGCTTGCCGGTGGCCGGCGCCGATCAACGTATTTCCTTCCCAATGGCCGATGCGGCACTGGGGCTCGAAGCTGGCCGGACGCTGTGAAATCGGCCGGCGGTCCGGAATTTTGCCGCGGCGATTCTGTCCAGAGGCATATCGCTTGCGGCGTTGCTTCTGGCAGCGAAGGTTGCACCATAAAGTCGCCGCCCTCACGCTTCTCGGCATAAATACGCTAGTAGAGCGTCTCATGGCTTACCGGCAGGCGGGCAGCGACCTGCTCGGGGCTGTGTTGTCGGAGAAGTGCTGCCTTCGCCGCCGTCCAGACTGTTGGGGCAATACGCGAGGCATTGCGGCTGTTGCCGGAGCGCACTTCGGATAGCTGCTGTGCCTGCTGGGGGCGATAACCACGCCCGCCCTTGTTACGGGCCAGTTCGCGGCTGATGGTCGACGGGTGGCGGCTGAACAATCCGGTGATCTCGTTCTGTTTGTCGCCTGCGCTACTGAGAATATAAATTTGGTATCTTTCGTTCTGGGTAAGATAGGTGTAGTTCCTTGGGCAATTTTGATTAACGTGTGGACCACACGTTAATCAAAATTGCAATTCATACTTGAATCCGCGTTTGTTGTATCTGGCCATGCATTTATTTTAATCAGCCGCCCACCTTTTGGCAGCGATTGTGCCGCACGAACCCTTCGGAAGTCGTATAACATACAATGAATTCGATTTCGAAGATGGCTACTGATCAAATCGGTTGACCAAGAAATCAGAGCCTGAAATCCGAAATCTAGATCGAGCAAAGAGGAGTAAGCATGATAATAAGAAACGCATTTGCGGTCCCGCGGCAGGTCGGTCAGTCGGATCACGGCGGCGTCGGTTCCATTGAGCATTGTCGCGTATTTAATCCTGAAGATTTCCGCAGCGACTGGAATTCTGTTTCGTATGATGTGTTGCCGCCAGGAACGTCGATCGGCGTCCACAAGCAAACCAAAGAAGAAATCTACTTCATTCTTGAGGGTACAGGGATTGCCGCTGTCAGCGGGGAAGAGCGTGAGGTCGGACCTGGTGATATGGTTCTGGCAATGCGCGGTGACACCCACGGGATAAAAAATCATTCATCTCAAACCTTGAAAATGGTCGCAATTAGCGTGAGAGTTCAAGGGGCTTCTGCCTGAATGTAGAAGCGTGCGATGATTCCCCCGCCAAAAATAGTTTTCATTTGCATTGGGGAGGCAACGCGTCGATTAAAAACGAATTTTAGATTCCAGGAAACATTATGGTAACCGGCTTCCAAATGCTTAGACGTGAATTGGTGCTTGACGGCCACCGCTTTGGCAAAGTGGGTGCATACGAGAAGATTGTTGGCACGATCCGATTTTCCGCAGATCCCGAAAACGCTCTCCACCGTCAGATCACGGACATCGAACGGGCCCCGAGAAATGCAGATGGCAAGGTCGAATTCGCCGGTGATTTCTATTTGTTGCGGCCGGTGGACGGGAGTAGGGGCAACGGTAGTCTCTTGTTCGAGGTTGCCAATCGGGGACGTAAGCTCGCGCTTGGTACATTCAATAGCGCGCCTCGCCTGCCAGATCCCACACGCCCGCAGGATTTTGGCAATGGCTTTTTGATGCGGCATGGCTATACCGTGGCGTGGACTGGTTGGCAGGCGGATGTGCCGCGCGAGGGCGGGATGATGGCGCTTGATGTCCCGCGCGCGAAAGGCGTGACAGACTTTGTTCGTGTCGAACTGCGTCCGCATACCCGCGCGAATGAATTGCCACTAGGTGACAGAGGACACATTCCGCAGCCGACGATTGATGTGGCGGATTGCCAAGCCCGCCTAACCGTGCGTGAGAATTCCGGTGCTCCTATCGTTGAAATCCCGCGCGCCGATTGGCGCTTTTCTAACTCTACAAACGTGGAACTGAAAGGTGGATTCAACCCCGGCGCGATTTACAACGTTCTTTATCGGTCTGCCGATCCGGCGATCCTAGGGCTGGGATTTCTAGCTGTGCGTGACGCCGCCGCGTGGTTACGATGGTCTCCGACAAGCTGTGGCAACCCTTGCGCCGGTGACATTGATCGGGCATATCTGTTCGGACAGTCGCAATGCGGACGCTTTGTGCGGGAAATGCTATATCGCGGACTGGATCAGGACGAACAGGAACGCATGGTGTTCGACGGGGCGATCGCACATATCGCAGGTGCACGCCGGGGCGAATTTAATTTGCGGTTTGGTCAGCCGTCGCTAAATGCAAGCATTGCCGTGGGAACCCTGCCCCCCTTCAACGATGTGGCGCTCTACGAGCGTCTGGGCAAGCGGCTGCAGGTGCCGCGGATTTTCACGACTAACTCCTCCAATGAGTATTGGCGCGGTGACTCTTCCCTAGTGCACACGGACGATGAAGGTAACCTCGACCTTGATCCGCCCGAGTTTGCGCGGAACTATCTGATGGCCGGTACTCAGCACACACCCGGCCCGATCCCTCCGTTACCAGCCGATTCGAACACCGGCAATCGCGGACATAACCTGTTCAACATTGTCGATTCTGCGCCAATCATGCGCGCCGCATTGCGCAATCTTGATCGATGGATCAGAGAGGGGTGCGAGCCTCCGCCAAGCATGTTTCCGCGGCTCAGCGATGGCACGGCTGTCGAGCCCGAGCCGCTCGGTGAGTTCTTTAAGGCGATCCCGTGTGCGAGTTTCCCGGACCGGTTCGATCGACCATTGCATATCGACCTAGGGCCCGAGGTGGATCGCGGGGTCGCACGATACCCAGGAAAGACAGGAAAGCCGTACCGTACGTATGTGTCCAGACTGGACGTTAACGGAAATGAAATGGCAGGTATCCGGCTTCCGGAGCTTGAGGTGCCGCTCGCAACATTTGCCGGTTGGAATACGCGTAACGTCGAGCAGGGTGCGTCGGGCGACGTGATGTTAATGATGGGGTCGACCCTGCCTTTTCCAAGAACACGCTCCGAGCGGGAACTCACCGGCGATCCACGTCAGTCCATTGAGGAGCGTTATGCATCGAGAGCCGCCTACCTCGAGTGCGTGAGAATAGCGGCCCAGAGTCTAATCGAGCAGCGCCTCGTGTTGGAAGAAGATCTCGAATCGATGATTCAGCGGGCGAGTTTGTGTTGGGACTGGGTGCACGGCATTTCGACCGCTAGTGCATGATTACGATGTTATAAGAAACGCCGACTTGTAATAAATTGTGAATTCAGATTTGGGTCATGAAGTGTAATAACGGTCTTGCGATCGTCATTTTTCCATCGGTTGCTAGCAATTAATTCGACGTCTTGGAAATTACTGCAAAATATTAAGAATGCAAGTTGTATCCCATTGATGTCCATACGCCTGCGTGTAAAATTATTTCTTCGGAGTTTTTGAAAAAATGGCGAGAGTAGACTATGCGATCGCAGTAGACACTGGTGGCACGTTTACGGATGTTACGCTTGCCAATCTCGTCAGCGGGGAACTCTGGCAGGTCAAGATGCCGACAACCCCGGACGACCAGTCTAGGGGGTTCGCAGATGGCGTTCGCCGTGTTCTGGAAAAAGCCGGAATTTCGGCGAGCGTTGTAAACGGCGTCTTTCATGGCACCACCGTGGCAACGAATGCCATTCTAGAACGCAAAGGTGCGCGCCTCGGTATGTTGACGACCGCTGGTTGTCGTCACGTGCTCCATATTGGCCGGCAAAACGTTCCCAAGGATGCTCATATGCTTACTTGGGTCAAACCCGAACAGCTGGTGCTTCCGCGCTGGATCATGGAAGTAACTGAACGACTGAGTCCGGATGGCGGCGTGGTGCGTGATCTGGACGAAGAGGAATGCCGGCGCGCGCTGCGTAAACTCGGCAAGGCGAAAATTGAAGCGCTAGTCATTTGTTTTCTTCACGCCTATGCGAACTCCGACCACGAGCGCCGGGCCGGGGCGCTGGCGGCCGCGGAGTTGTCCGGCGTCCCAGTAAGCAGTTCTCACGTAGTATTGCCGGTGTTCCGCGAGTACGAACGTATGATGGCGACGACCGTCAATGCTTACGTGCAACCAAAGATAAGCAACTATTTGCAGCACCTCGAGCAACGTCTCAGCGATTTGGGCGTGTCTGCGCCGCTGCGCATCATGAAATCGAACGGTGGTATGTACAGTGCGCGCGAAGCGACGCTGCTACCGATACACACCGTTCTGTCAGGGCCTGCCGCTGGCGTGATCGGCGCTGTGCTCGTCGGGAAGGCGGCCGGCCAGACGAACGTTATATCGATCGACGTCGGCGGCACCTCGGCCGATATCTGCCTTTCGAACCGTGGCGAGCCGGCAATCAACAGTGAAAGCGAGATTGGTGGAATGCCATTCACCGTGCCAATGCTCGGCGTCCACACCATTGGCGCGGGCGGCGGGTCGATCGCACATATTGCGGCGAACGGCAGCTTGCTAGTAGGGCCGCAAAGCGCAGGCGCTGAACCCGGGCCTGCGTGCTACGGCCGCGGAGGCCGCGAGCCGACTGTTACGGATGCGCATCTCGTCATGGGGCGTATCCCCGCCGAAATCGCGGCGGGCGAAGTGAGGCTTGATCCAGCGCTCGCCGCTAGAGCTATCGAGGAATACGTCGCCTGCCCGCTCGGGCTTTCCCTAGTGGAAGCGGCGGCAGGTATCGTGGAAATACTCGACAACAACATGGCCGCGGCAATCCGTGCCGTATCGGTCGAGCGCGGTTACGATCCGCGCGAGTTCGCACTGGTGGTTGGCGGTGGTGCTGGTGCCCTGCATGGTTGCCGTCTGGGAGAACTGCTTGGCATTCCCCAGATAATTGTACCTGCTGCTGCCGGTCTACTCTCGACGCTGGGTCTACTCTCGACCGATCTGAAGATCGACTACGTGCAAACGAACGTCCAGCGCATAATGGATTGCGATCCGGCGAAATTGTCGGCCGGCTATGAAAAGCTGAAAGCTAAGGCGACGAAGTGGCTGTATAGCGAGCGCATTCCGCCCGACGATCGCCGCCTCGTACTCGCAGCCGACATGCGTTACGCCAATCAGGGCTACGAGATTTCAGTGTTACTGTCAGAGAGCCCGATCGACGATTCTCTGCTGCCCGAACTCGTCAAGCGCTTTCATGCCGAACACGAAAAACTCTACGACTGGTCGGCGCCGGAATTGTCAGTTGAACTGGTCGGCCTGCGCGTCAGTGCGTACGGGAGGTTGCCCAAGCTGGTTCTGTCGAAACTCGGCGTCGTCGAACCATCTGCGGGCACGCCTTCCGGCAGTCGGCCTGTCTACATGGGGCGCGTTTGCGGTGTTGTTTCAACGCCCGTTTACTACTATGCGAATTTGCGGCCGGGTTGGGTTACAACTGGACCGGCAGTTATCGAGCAACGCTTCTCGACAGTAGTCATTCTTCCCAGGCATAAAGCGACTGTCGACGCATTTGGCAATATTTTGATCGAGGTGCCGCGGTGAGCGAGAACGTCAAGGTCGATCCGATTACGTTGGAGATCATCCGCGGTGCACTTCAATCTTGTGCGCGCGAGATGGATTCGGTCATAGAGCGTACAGCGATGTCCGCTTTTATTCGCGAAAAGAAAGACTATTTTTCTGGCATTACCGACCGCGACGCGCGCATGTTGTTCACTATGCACGATCGCGCAGGGCCCGGGATGATCGAGGCGATTTTCGAACAATACCCGATCGACACCATGCGCCCTGGCGACGTCTATTGGCTTAACGACTGCTATCAAACCAAGGGCGCGATTTCCCATTCGCCGGATATGTGTTTTGCAGTACCGGT
Source organism: Chitinophaga pinensis (assembly GCA_943329075.2). Classification (GTDB taxonomy): domain Bacteria; phylum Pseudomonadota; class Gammaproteobacteria; order Burkholderiales; family SG8-41; genus PALSA-1004. Next base: position 10,987 of record CALQCM020000039.1, read on the forward strand.
GTTCGTCGAGGGCGGGATTGTCGCCTTCTCTCTTTGCTTTGGGCACTACTGGGATATAGGCGGTGCACGACCGGGCACCCTGTCGCCGTCCAACACCGATGTCTTCCAAGAAGGCATAGTGGTACCGCCAGTGCGCATCATCGATCAGGGCAAGCTCAACGCCGACCTCTACAAGACGGTGATGCGCAATTCGCGCTTTCCGGATCTGTTCGAGGGCGACACGCGGGCGATGATGGCGGCGTCAAAGTTGGGGCAGGCTCGGTTGCTCGAGTTATTTGACCGTTTTGGTAAGTCGACTGTCGAGCAAGCGTTTGCCGAGTTGCTCGAACGTTCGGAGCGCGCCGTAGTGCAGTCGATCAGCCGTCGCATCCGCCCAGGCCGCTACACATTCTCCGACTGGGTAGATAACGACTGTGTCTCGGATAAGCCCGTACGTATCCAGTTAGATGCCGAATTCACGAAGGACGGCGTGACTCTGATCGATTGCACCAGCAGTGATGACCAAGTGCGTGGCCCAATCAACGCGCTGCTGCATCCAGACATCGCGCGTATGGTGTTCAGCAGTGTGCTTGCTTGGCAAGACGATTCAGTCATGCAGAACGAAGGTGCGTGGCGGCCAGTTGGTGCAGTGCGCTTACGCTCTGGCAGTATATTCCAACCGGTGCGGCCGGCGGCGCTCGGTTTGCGCGCGCACGTCATGTATCGCTTCGTCAATTCCGTGCTCGGTCTCGTCGCGCAGGCGAGCGACGGTCAGACGCCGGCGGGATCTTCCGACAATGTCATACTCATGTTCCGTTCGCTGGACGCTACGACCGGCAAGTATTTTCTGTGCACGGATGGACTAGGCTCAGGGCAGGGTGCACGGCCGTTTGCCGATGGCACCGATGCCGTTTACCCTTTGCGCGGCCAGAAGAACCATCCAATCGAATTCATGGAGATAGAGTTTCCGTTACGTATCGAGCGCTATGCCGTACACGAGGACTCGGGGGGGCCAGGATGTTATCGGGGCGGCACCGGGGTACTTCGGGATTTCCGCGTGCTGGCCGAGGAAGTTACGGTTGCGACCCGGATGAATGGTCTGAAATTTCAGATGTGCTGGGGCGTTAAAGGTGGGCTGGCTGGCCGCTCGGGAGGTTTTGTCGTGAATCCTGGACTACCGACTGAGCGCAAAGTCCCCGGGTTCGCTGACGAAATCAAGTTGCGCCGCGACGACGTTCTTAGAGCAATCACAACGGGCGGTGGTGGGTATGGTGACGCGCTAGATCGTGATCTCAGAGCGGTTCAGGCGGACGTTCTGGACGGCTACGTAAGCGTGGACGGTGCGCGCGCGGATTACGGCGTGGTTTTAATCTCCGAATCCCTTGATATCGACCTCGCGGCAACTGAACGCGAACGCGCGACGCAGCGTACCCAACGGGCAGAACTTCCACTTTTCGATCGCGGCAAGGGTTTCGCTGAGCTCGAAAAAGGCCGGGTTTGATAGCGGGACGGGGCCTGCTATCACGTCGACTGTTGGTTAACTTCAAACATGCCATCAAGCAACGGCGTTTGTCGCAAGCACGCAAATAATCTTGATCAAGTTGGTTATGTCGGAGAGACGGACGTTTTCATTGATGCCGTGGGCATTTGCTCCGATCGGTCGGTTTACGCCAATTCGTGCGGTGGGAATTCCCGTGACGCCGGCGACATGTGCAATATCCGACGATCCGCTTGACCCGACAAAGGGATAATTTTCGCCCGTGACTGCTTCCGCTACACGTTTGAGTTTGAGTGGCCACGGGTGGTCGGGAGAAATCGAGTAAGAAGTGTAAAACGGCTGGATTGTCAAGGTCGCATCGAGTTGAGGAACGCGGGAGCGGGCGAGATCGACGGCTGCTCGTAGTTCGGCGATTGCGGCTTCCTCATCCTCTTCAGGTAAGAAGCGACGATCGCCTTGAAGAACGAATTCGGGAGGTACAACGTTGTACTTGTGGCCGCCATGCGCGAGCGTCACATTGAGCAACGCCTGTAGGTGGGATCCACCCCCGCCTTCCTTCGCTACGTCGGGATGCTGCGGAACCCAACTGACCCGGCTTTGGACCACCGCTTTGAGCTTGAGCAATTCCTCCAGCAGAACGTGGCTAAGCTCAATCGGGTTGATGCCCAGAAAAGAGCGCCCTGAGTGAACGGACTTTCCCTTGATCCGGATGGTCCAGTTGAACCCGCCTGCGGTTGCAATACCAACAGTATCTGCAAAGGCATCGCAACTGTGAAACCATTGGCAATCTCGAAATTCGCCTTGGTCGGCAAGGTACATCAGGCCAGTGTAGGCACCGACTTCCTCGTCCGTGGTCAGCGCAATTACGGGGCTGACGGCGAGCTCAATCTCCAACTCGCGGATTACTTCAAATGCAATTAAGAGAGCCACTGCGCCGGCCTTTGAGTCAACCGTTCCGCGCCCCCACATTTTCCCATCCTTGATTACCCCTTCAAGAGGCGGCACGCTCCACCTAGCAGGGTCGCCGATCGGGACGGTGTCGAGATGGGTGTACCAGAGCGCAGGTTGTTTCCCAGGCACTGCCATTTTGGCAAGCAGGTTTGCGCGCGTGCCGACAAGTTCCGGATAGTGCGTGCGGGAACGCTGCTCAAAAATATCAGCGGGTATGTCGATCCGACGTACGTCGAATCCTAGCGCCGAGAAGCGCGGCATGATCTTTTCGACCATCTCGCCGTAATTTTTGCCGGGCGGAACTTCGGTCGAAACGCCGATCCACTGCCGCAGGAGTGTGATGATTTCATCCTCGCGAGCATCAACTGCCGCGGCGATTCGCGTCAATACATCCGACATTTAAGTGCCTCTCCTCGTTTGCTCTAAGCGTGATTGTGTGATCAGCAACTTTACTTTGTCATATTCTCGTCGGGGATGCTGACATTTAGGGGAAAGTTATACATCATATTAATAAATGGATTCAAGTTTGAAGTGTAACTATTTTTTTGTGCGAGTGTAGCTTTTTCATAAAGACATCGTGACGCGTTTTTAATTCAAGCCCGTAAGCGCGCGTTGCTTGAGGACCTGCGCCATTTTCTCGAATTCGACTTCAGTGAAACACCGGAATTCAGCCGGCGTACCGCTGGCCACCCTGTGCGGCGTAGCGATCCTTCCATTCCGGAGGCGGCATCGCGGCAATAACCCGCAGGGCGAAAATTTAGGAAGCGGCGAGGGTGGTGGTCAATCGCAGATCGGCACTACCTGTCGAAACTGATCGAATTGAAATCGGTGACAAAACCTAGGCGCGAGCCGGGCACCGCACGAAGCGCAAATCCCGCGACGCTCGTAGGAAAACGTCATCTGCACGAGTGTCTCGCTCAGGACCGGCTTATCGCCAAGTATGTCGTAGGGCTGAACGCCGATACTAGGCGTGGCGCTTACCCGTATGCCGATCTTGCGAAAGATCGCCTCAGCCGACCCGTCGCGCCGCCCGAACGAGGCTTGGCACGGCGCCCTTGCCTCTCACTTCCGCCTCTTCGAACTCGGCGGCGACTATCGCCCGGTCGAGCGCGTTGCGCAATTCTTTGGCCGTCTCAAGCGTCAGTTCGATCCCGGCCCTCGCCCCGGAGTCGAGGTCGGCGTTGATGAAGTCAAGAGTGATGACGTCGCACAGCGGGGCATGGCGCGCGTGGTCATAGGCAACCACCGCTTGCGTGAGCGGGAACCATTCGTCACAGCGCTTTGCCATGCCCTCAGCGCGGACGATCTCGATAATTTTGGTGCACATATCCGAGCGTCCTACTTTGCCAGATGCTTGCCGAAGAAGGCAAACACCTTGCTCCAGCCATCCATGGCCTGCTCGGGCCGGTAGAGTGGCCGGTGCCAATAGAAAAAGCCGTGGCCAGCACCATCGTAGCGGTGGAACTCGTGCGTTTTGCCGTGCTTCTTGAGTTCGGCATCGTGCTGGTTCACTTGCTCGGGGCTCGGCGCGCGGTCGTCGTTCCCGAATAAGCCGAGCAGCGGGCAGCAAAGATCCTTCGTCATCTCGATTGGCGCGACCGGCGTCTTGGCATTGAGTTCCTCCTTGCCCATCACCACGCGGCCGCCCCAGAGTTCGACGCAGGCGTCGACGTCCTTCCTCTGGCATGCATAGATGAAGGCGTGCCGGCCGCCAGAACAGGAGCCGAACAGGCCGACCTTGCCGTTGTGATTGGACTGCGCGCGCATCCACTTTACTGCAGCTTCGGTATCGCCAACCATCTGGGCGTCAGCAATGCCTCCGTCAGCGCGCACTTTGGCGGCGACATCGTCCGGGTTGCCGTCGCTGCCGGCACCCTCGCGTTCATAGAGGTTGACGCAGATCGCGAGATAGCCGTGATGCGCGAACCGACGCGTTGTCTCGATGTAGAGTTCACTCCAGCCCGGAAGATGGTGGACAAGCACAACACCGGGAAAACGGCCCGGTCCAGACGGCTTAGCTACGTAAGCGGTAATCGGCGTTCCTTTGTTGCCGTTGATGGTCAAGTTCTCGCAGGTCATACCTCGGTAGAATGACATCGATCTTCCTCCATGGGCTTCAGTCTTGGTCGTCAAACGGCACATCGCCGCCCGCCGAATCTCCCATTGCGGGCATTGGGTTCGATGAACATGCTAGCACGCCCCGGGGCCAGTGTTTTTTGGCCTGGGGTTTTTTTACGAGCTAGCTGCTATGAGTTTTTTTGTCTTGAATTTGCCTTATTTTCTGGTGTTGTTACTGAAACGGTTTCTGGGTAGCGGATAACTACGAGTTGTTCATCGTTTTCGAACCAGAATTCGCCGTGCAACCCTTTGGCATCACCTGTGATCATAAAGATGAGGCCGTTCTCCACACGAACTTCGGTTACGGTTTTCCAAGCGAATGTTGGAAGGGAGTTGCTTTCAGTGCCGTTATCGGCGTAGTCATTCACCCTACCTCTGACGCCACCACGGTAATCTTGTTGGTCATGGTTGGTGTTCCGTCTGTAAATGCGGCATTTCAGAAGCCTCGCAACCTCAAACGTGGAGCAACGATAATGGATGCCTCCGAGGCTGGTATTGGGATCGACCTTTAGGGTAGTCTCGTGGTCATTGCAGATAAAGATTTTTCCTGGGTGAGTAGGCCATTGGATTTCACCACTGGCGTCTCGCAGAACCTGAGCGTGAACCTGTCAGTTCATCCGGTTGCAATCAGGCAACTAAACCAATCATGTTCCCGCAGACTCCCAATTGATAACTGCCGATTGCGCATTGACCAGTGTTTGTCGATTGGCAGTGGTGGTCAATCGCAGATCGGCCCGACCTGCCGACGATCAAATTCGAATCGGCAGCAACACCGCAAGGCGGCCTGAGCGTTTGACGTGGCAGGGGAGGGCGGGGCGAGCATTGTGCCTGCTCGGTCAGACGTTGCTGGTGCGTGTGCTGTCTCTGCGTGTATTGCCTAGAATATTTCAATCGGCTTGGCCTATACTTGAAATCTTGGTGATAAAAAAGTTGTTGATTTTCCGGAAATCATCACCGATGGATATTTTTACCAAACGGGCTTCATTTGCGCGCAATTATGCCAACTCTGTTCAGTGGTATTGGGGTGTGGCCTGCGCAATTAAGAAATTCGCGGCGCTGCCCAGAGCGTACCCTCGGGTTTCAATGCGGGGTTGGCGAAACGTTCCAGATACTGCCGCTCTTGGCCAAGTGTTTGATCTGCGTGATCGATTCTATTTTCCAGTGTTTTTGGTTTAACCACGCTTCAAAGTCTTCCTTCTTATTAGCGTGGCACTCCGCCAATATGCGTCCATCTTCGAGTGCGAATACCGTCGTAATGGTGGTCTGCGCATCCAGTCGCCACCTGTTCGTTGGTGCCATTTCAACCTCGAATTTTTCGATATCGCCCCAGTCAGGTACTGTCCCGATTGCAATCCAGCGTCCCATAGTGCCTCTCCTTTTTCACATTTGTGCTGCGGTGCGGTTTTTCTGTGCCGCGGGCAATAAGCGTGTTTGTGTCGCAGGGTGGCTATTGCTGTCGTCGCAACTTGAAGGCCATCATCTACAATTTTTTGTTGGCTGTCCACTTGACGCAATGCTGATGCGGTTACCGAACGTTTCTGACTAGCAGTCAGCAAGGCAGAAGATTGATGAAAAGGCTCTGTAGGAAACGGATACACCAGAGGTGTCAGAATGACCTTTTGGTTGGATTGTAAATCACATGGTTGACCAAGAAGCACAAGAAAAGTTTATCGCTGCCCAAAGTGATTCTTCTGCCGACAGACTGCTAGTGCGGCCGCCCTAACTGTTTTAGATTTTGGGTTGATTCGCTTTTGTAGCCATCCGTGCGTCGCTTGGCACGGCGGAATGCGGTCGTGTATATGTATGCGGTCTTTGGTGTTTTCGGAGTGTAAGAGGCATCGTTCACCGCGCTTCTTCGCGCTACTCTAATTGGCGATAGCTTCTAGCGGCCAGTATTACATTCGTTGATTTCGCAAAATTGCGCAAGGCTATTTTTTTTGTGTTACTTTTCATTAGCTGCATTTTGTCGGGTTCTATATTTGAAATCCAGAACTTCGATGAACTAGCCTTTGCTGGTAAAGCCGCTACTACTAGTAGGCTGTTCAATTTTTCTTGAAAGCGGTTATGTTTTGTTTTTAACAAAACATGCGGGCATGTATAACTCTATGTTTTTATTGGGTATGACAACGACAAGTTTTTGCGTCGCGACCAAATATTATCGAATTTCAACGAACTGCTAGGCGTGATTACTATATTTACCTATGGATTTGGCGCTGGTGGTTCTGATTAACGCGAGGATTGCGTGTGGTCTAGTACATTCGATCAGGCTAGCGGTGAGGCAGCTAGAGTCGTTGGATGTTTTAACAATTGCGGTTAATGTAAAACGTAGACGCAGCGTGGCTGTGCTGCCGATTTGAATCAGGTCTAATGGAGCGGGTTGATGGCGCTAAAGTTACTGAATGGGCTCAAGGTGGTCGAGTTGGGCGACAGCGTTGCGGTTGCTTTCTGCGGCAAACTCCTTGCTGGCTTGGGAGCGGATGTTCTGGTCATCGAGGCGCCGGGGGGGAGTCCTCTTCGGCGGTTGCCGCCCTATTATCAGGATATCCCAGGCGCCGATCGAAGCGTCTTGCATAATTGGCTGTGCGCTGAAAAGCGCAGTATTACACTGGATATTGAGCAGGCTCGGGGACATGCAATTTTGCTCGAGTTGTTGCGTGGCAGGGACGCGCTGATACGAGGGTCAGGGAAGGGCTTGGGCGTTGCCGACATCAAGACAGCTAACCCTAAACTCTCCGTGATCACCATTAGCCCGTTTGGTAGTGAAGGACCGTATGCGACTTATCGTGGCAACGATCTCATCCACTTTGCCATGAGCGGTTTTTCCTACTATCTCTCGTCCCCCGTAGGTGACCCCGCGGCAAGCCCACCCAAACAGAATCCTGGCTACCAAGTAGGGCTGGTGGCGGGACTCAGGGCCGCCAGCGCAACGCTATGGGCCATCGTTGCTGCGGCGAAGAAGGGGGCGGGGGTTATGGTTGATCTTTCTGAATTGGAAGCATTTACCTACCTGATGTATCAATATACGGCTCACATCGCGAATGGTACTTTGCCTGCCAATCGGGAGCGCGTCCCGGGTGCTGCCATCACGATCGTTGGCGGCTTGGTCTGGTGTTTGCCTTGCTCGGATGGGTGGGTAATGGTCTCTCCCCGCGAGGACCATCAATTCAGGCATTGGGCCGAGGTTATCGGTGAGACGGAGTGGGCGAGCCAACCGGAATTTTCAACGTTGAAACTGCGCGAGCACAACGCTTGGGTAATCTACGAGCGTTCGGCTGCGTGGACCAAGGTTCGCAAGAAAAATTTTGTCTTTCTGGCTGCGCAGGAAAAGAAGGTCGCGTGTTTTCCAGTCAGTTCCATGAACGATTTGCCCGAATTGGAACAACTTAAGCACAGAGGTTTCTTCGCTGAGATCGACCATCCGGTGATCAAGGGGCTGCGCTATCCGGGCCTTCCAGCGAAAATCGATAACCGTGATACTCCGCCTACGCGGCGAGCACCGCTGCTGGGGGAGCACACTCTGGAGATCTGTGCAGAATTGGGCATCTCCTCTGAAGAGATTAAGATGCTTTGGCAACAGGGAGTGATCTAGAAAATGTATCAGAACGCACTGGAAGGTGTGAGGGTAGTTGACTTCAGCTGGGTGGTGGCTGGGCCTTTTTGCACGAAACTGCTGGGGCTCATGGGGGCGGACGTCATAAAGATCGAAACCTCCACCCGTCCGCAATACTTGAATCGGGGCGGCTGGTCCTTTGGACTGAACGACTCGAAGAAAAGTTGTTCTATCAATCTTTCCACTGAAGAGGGCAAAGCAATCGTAAAGCGACTGGTCGCCGTAAGCGATGTCGTGGTCGAAAATTTCTCGACCGGCGTCATGGATCGGCTGGGTTTCGGCTACGAGGCCCTGAAGGCAATCAAAAATGATCTCATCTACGTGTCGTCCTCCGGCGTCGGAAGAAGCGGTCCGGCCAAGGACTATCCGGCTTACGGCAGCCTGCTTCAGGGTTTCAGCGGGTGGACGTCGCTTTTCGGCGAACCGAATCCTCAAATGGAAGCGATGGGTGTCGATCCCAGTTGGACGGATCCTCTTACCGGTTCATGGGAAGCGCTCTTGATTCAGGCGGCACTCTTGAGCCGTTCCCGTAGCGGCCAAGGAGTCTGCGTAGATTTATCGATGCTGGAGAGCGCCATCGCCATCATGGGCGACGTATTTCTCGGCGCCGCGGCGTCGGGAAAGTCGCCTGTTCCCGGCCAATCATCGAGCCATGAGCACGCTGTGCCGCATGGCATATATCCGTGTAAGGAACCGGATTCCTGGATTGCCATATCGGTTGAGTGCCAGGCGGGGTGGGGGGCGTTTTCCGCCGTCCTCGGAAATCCGCCATGGTGCAGCGAGGAGGGAATGCGGACGCCGGCTGGCAGGCAGAAAAATCGGCAGAGGATCGACTCCTTGCTGTCTGCTTGGACGGCGCAGTTTCCAGCTACCGAACTGTTCCACCGCTTCCAGGCTGCTGGCGTAGCCGCTGGTCCGTGCAACAATTTTCAGGAGGTCATGAACGATCCGCAACTGGAGTTGCGCGGCCTTTTCCGGCAACCCGCCAACAGCGATGCCGCCGTACCGAAAACGACAGGGATACCGTGGAAGGATGAGAGCGACTGGAAGGGCAACCTTTTTCAAGCGCCGGCCCTTGGCGAACACAACGAATACGTGTTCAAGGGGATACTGCAGATGTCCGATGAAGAGTATGAGCGTCATCGGCGCGCGGGGGTTTTCGACTAAGCAAACAGAAGGTTTCGGATTTACCGGCATGGTGCGCTGGTTGGCGGAGGATCCGTGCTAGCGCCGCTGCGCCGTATCAGGGAAGGAGGAGGGTATGACAGCAACCACGAGTGCGCTGACCGATGAGGTGCGGGCGATGATCGGCGTGACAGGCGACAAAGTAGAGGCGAGTTTGTTGGGCATCGAACGCGAAGGCTTGCGTCGCTTCACGCAGGCGATTATGGATCCCGACCCCCGCTACTGGGACGACGCGTTCGCCAAGTCGACACGCTATGGCGGGATCGTCACCCCGCCTATCTATTGCACCTATCTTGGCAGGAAGACGCCTGCCGGAGCAGATGATCCGGTTAGTCGAGCGTTTCTTGAAAATCCGAATTGCGACGGCGTTGCCGGCATCGAGGACAGCGGCGTGGGGGCCTTGCCGCTGGTACCGACAAACCTGAGGAGAAGCCTAAATGGGGGCAATGAAATCGAGGTTTATAAATATCCGATGCTGGGCGACCGAATATTTTCTCAGGCGAAATACGCGGACATTGCCGAAAAAATCGGCAAAGACGGCAAGCCTTTTCTCATCATCACTACCGAGGTCATCTACACCGATCAGGACGGCGCGGAACTCTGTATCCTCAGGCAGGTGCGTCTGCGGCGCTGACCCGATGTCGAGAACCTCCCCACCTGCACGAAGATTGCCCGGGAGCGAAACAGAATGTTGAGCGCAGACGAGCTACGCAACAAAACGCAACTCTATTTTGACGATCTTGAACTGCAGCAGGAAATGACGGCGCTGGTCATCGGCCCGTTGACCACGACGCATATCTTTCGCTGGAGTGCTGCGATTGAGAATTGGGGGCGCATACACTACGACCAGAACTTCGCCATCTACCACGAGGGTCTGCCAAATATTCTCGGGCACGGTTCGTGGAAGCAGAGCATATTGCCCCGCTATCTGAAAGATATCTGTCTTCCGGATGGCTGGATGTGGAAAGTTTCCTTCCAGCATCGGGCCATGATCGTGCCCGGCGACACGATCACGTGCTGGGCGAAGGTGACCAGCAAGTCCACGCAAGACGGACTTGGTTTGATCGGTTTGGACGTGGGAATGCTGTTGCAGACCGGCGTTGAGACTTGCCCGGGCAAGGCTACGATCGTGCTGCCGATACGCGGCGGCCGCGCGGTGCCCTATCCTTTTGTGCGGCCGAAGAACGCCTAATAAAAATTACAGCCACGGGTGGTCGCGCGGGAAAAATTATTCGGTTGTGACCTTGGCGGTCTTGATAATTTTCGCGTATCTCGCGATGTCCGATTTTATCAGAGCTGCAAATTTTTCCGGGCTGGAGATGAAAGGATAGGTCCCCAGGCTATCCAGTTTTCCGGTGATGTCTGGACTTGTCATCACCCTGGCGATCTCCGTCGCAAGCTTGTCGATTATTTCGCGCGCGGTGCCGGCTGGCGCGAGAATTCCGAACCACGTGTTTACTTCGAAACCCGGCAGGCCGGCCTCGGCGAAGGTCGGCACCTCGGGCAGTGCGGGCAGGCGTTTTTCGCCGCCCATGGCAATCGTTTTTAGTTTTCCGTTCTTGATGTAAGGAATGGAAGCGGCGGGGCTTTGGAAGGAGAGTTGAATGTGTCCTCCCATGAGGTCGGGTAGCAGTTGCCCGGAACCTTTATAGGGAATGTGCTGCATTTTTATTCCTGCCATGATATTCATCGATTCGCCCGCCAAATGCTGTACGCCGCCAGCGCCCGTCGAACCGTAATTGAGTTGCCGTGGTTTAGCTTTGGCTAGGGCAATGAGTTCTTTTAAATTCTTGACGGGTACCGACGGATGTACGACGAGAACATAATCGCTGTTCACGAGGGTGGCGACCGGAGCAAAATCCCTAATTGGATCGTAAGGAGTGGGAAACAGGCTAGGTACGATGGCGAAAGTACTGATCACCAGTATCAGTGTATGCCCGTCTGGTGGCGATTTTGCGAGGGCCTCGGTGCCGATTATAGTGTTTCCGCCTGGGCGGTTATCGACCAACACCGGTTGACTCAGGCTCTCGGTAAGCTTCTGGCCGACAATATGCGCGACGACGCTGGTGCCTCCTCCCGGCGCATAAGGCGTAATGAGGCGAATTGGCTTGCCGGGGTAAGCCGACTGGGCGCCCGCGCTACCGGCGCATGCGGCGAGTGTGAATGCGGCTGAAATATGAGCGAGGCGTATCGATAATTTCAAAAGGGGACGTCCTTATTTCAATAGCGCGCAATCGTGCAGCAAATCTAATTGGTGGTGCGACCTCAGAAATCAATTTCTGATTATTGTTCGAGTTTTACTTTTCCGGTCTTGATTACTTTGGCCATGGTAACGGTTTCCGATTTCATCAGGGCGGTGAATTTATCCGGCGACGAGGCCATGGGCGACATCCCGAGTTTATCAAGCTTTTCAGCGAAGTCCGGGGCTGCGAGTATCTTTGCGAATTCGGCCGAAAGCTTGTCGATGACTTCTTTTGGGGTGCCAACCGGCACAAAGACGCCAAACCACGTTTTTAAGTCGAACGCCGGCATGCTTGCCTCGGCGAAGGTTGGTACCTGGGGGAGGTTAGAGAAGCGTTTCTCGCCGGTAATCGCTAGCGCTCGGAGTTTGCCGCTCTGAACATGCGATATGAGATTGATGGGGGTATTAAAGTGCAACTGAACGTGACCACCAATCAGGTCGATGATCGCCGGCCCGCCCCCTTTGTAGGGAATGTGCTGCATCTTAATGTCGGTTAGGATTTCAAACATTACCGCTGCTAGATGTGTCGGGCTCCCAGCGCCGGATGACGCGCAATTGAGCTGTCCTGGTTTGGACTTGGCCAGCAAAATGAAATCCCGCAGGGTCTTGGCCGGCAACGATGGATGGACAACTAAAACATTTTCGCTAATTGCAATCGTTCCGACCGGAGCGAAATCCTTGAGGGGATCGTAGGGCGTGGGGATGAGGAGATTGGTAATGACATGGGAGTTAGATGTCAACATCATTGTGTGGCCGTCGGCTGGAGATTTGAGCAGGACTTCAGACCCTATGATTGTGTTACCCCCTGGCCGATTGTCGACAACCACCTGCATGTTCCAGCTTTCGTTCAGCTTCTGGCTGATGAGGCGGGCGACTACGTTGTTGGAGCCGCCCGGCGGGTAGGGCACGATGATGCGGATCGGGCCAGTCGGATAAATTTGCTGAGCCATAGCAGCACTCGAGAAATCGACCAATAAACCTGCGAGTAGCATTCGCAGTACAGCGGCGGAGGGTTTCAGCATAGGATGACCTTTGGTCACAAGACACGACAGACACTACACGCTCTTGATGTTTTCTATTTATACGCTTTTTACGTTTGCATATCCATATGTGCACTGGGGGGGGGCTGCTGCCCGGAGCGCGTGCTCGCAGGCGCGCTTGCCGCTTGCGATTGGCCCGATATCGGTGGCGTTACCTCGCTTAGACTCATACCATATTGGAAGAGACTACTGCTACTTGGCAATCAAGGTGGCAACGTGTAGGCTGTGCCTGAGAGATAGTTCTTTTTTTTTAATTAAAAATGCCGACAGACAATAAATATGGCGACGATTAGCTATTTGACAACTGTGCAATTTGATTTTGGTGCGCTTGGTCTTGTGCAAACCGAGATGAAAAAACTGAACATTTGGAAGCCGCTGATTGTTACAGATAAGGGGGTGGAGGCCGCCGGACTTCTCGCCCGTCTGGTGGCTGTGATTGGAGGGGCCTCAAAACCGCTTATCTTCGATCAGACACCGCCGAATCCGACGGAAGACGCCGTTCTTGCTGCGACTGATGTCTTTCGAAAAAATGGCTGCGACGGAATTATCGCTATCGGCGGCGGATCGTCGATTGACCTTGGGAAGGCAACTGCACTGCTTGCAACGCACCCGCCGCCGCTTCAGCAGTATGCGGTCGTCGAGGGCGGTATGGGTAAGATCACGGCCGCTATTGCGCCGGTGATTGCCATTCCGACCACGGCGGGCACTGGCAGCGAAGTGGGGCGCGGATGTTTGATCGTGATGAATTCTGGATTGAAACTTGGATTGCTCAGTCCTCATCTTCTGCCCAAAGTCGCTATTTGCGATCCAGAACTTACGCTGGGATTGCCGCCGGGGCTGACTGCGGCGACCGGCCTGGATGCGATAGCACATTGCATCGAGACCTATCTCGCGTCGGCAATCAACCCGCCGGCTGACGCCATTGCGCTCGACGGGTTGCGCCGCGCAGTCCGGCATATCGAGCGAGCGACATTTGATGGCAGTGACCGCGAAGCGCGATGGAATATGATGATGGCGGCAACTGAGGGTGCGATGGCCTTTCAGAAAGGATTGGGGGCCGTGCACGCTCTATCTCACCCTTTGGGAGCCATTCACGATCTACAACTTCACCATGGAACTTTGAACGCGGTGTTGTTGCCGGCTGTTCTACGTTTTAACGCTCCGGTCGTCGGCGAAAAACTCCCCGCGCTTAACGAGGCGATGGGGTTGGCGCCTGGCGTCGATGCGGCTGATGCAATTGGCGCGCTGAATAGGCGTCTGGTGCTGCCGGCTGGACTTGGGGCGATGGGCGTTACGCGGGATATGCTGGCGGAGATTGCGCAACTGGCGACAAAAGATCACTGCCACGCCACCAATCCGCGCAAGGCAACCGAGGAGGATTATTTGAGTATGCTCGACGCATCATTTTAGGTTTAAATATTCTTGGTCCAGTAGTGCACATGCGCGTCTCTGGATGACACGAATCTTGTTGTTTAAACCTTCCACGAACCTGTAGTAGTTCCGCTTGATCTGACAGTAAGGCCTTGCCAATGGGTGGGGTTGCCCGGTTTGATAGGGGGCGAAACTTTATTAAACCAGCGCCAGAGCGCCAAGGAGTTAAGCCCCAGTATTCATGCGGCTTTCAGTCGCGTTGGATCTCAAATCGACTCACACCAAGTCCGGATGACTCTCTAGAATTACGCGCCCTCATTTAAAGTAGGACGTTTTGCGCCGAGGTGCAGTCGGCGTGTCTTGGTAGATCCAGAATCAATTCGCGATTTTTGAGATCGCTTGTGATAATGGTCAGTCACCCATCTGGATAGCTAATCGCCGCCGAGAGTCGCGGTTGAGGGGGCCGTCATGCCTTTGCGAGCGCGCGCGCAACATCGCGAGCGCTATGGTTTTCTATGCAGAGTATGTGGTCTCTTAGTGCATCTGCGTGTTTTAGCGTGGTCGACAACTGGGTGTTGAACATGAACTTAGATTCGATTTCCGCCCCGCTCAATGCACGCTCACCCGCGCCGCGGTTGATTCGTTCATGGTGGGTGAATTCTCGCCCGTCGGTTGTTACGACAGTCACGCCACCAGAATAGAATTGCGGGAAGGCTGAAGCCGTATCCGCGGCGCACTTGACCTTGCGCGCCATTTGTAGAATTTGAGGGTCCGAGAGAACATGACTCTGCAACTCGGCGAGTCCGAATCGGCCGAGTAGCAGACTCGCTGCAACAACAAATTGCGCGCTGAATTGCGCGTCGTAACTATGCGTGGGAGATAGCTTGCTGGTTTCCGGTTCGGCGACGACGGGCAGGCCCTCCTTCGGTAGGACAACCCGGATTTGAGCGATATCGTCGGGCCTCAAATCATGCTTGCGTTTGAGTTCGACCGCAGAATCCGCGCACGCGTGTAAAAAATGGCATATCGGATACGGTTTTACCGAGGTCGCCATGAGTTCCCAGGTCTCGCCAAGGCCGGAGAGAATCTTTTCGTAGTCGACCTGCGCTTCTCGCTCCTGCAGGTGGCCTTTGAATAGGCCGAATCGGCCTTCGTATGTTTTTGATGGCGCTAGGAATCCCGCGTCTGCAAGGTAGGCCGCCGTTATGCCCGCAACGCCGGCCCAACCAGGGTGCATGCGTTTATTCCATGCGCCGTCGGCTAGGAATTCCTGACTCGCCGCTGCGGTGCTGCCAACGATACCCTGCGCCATCGCGAGATGACGCGCGCTTAAGCCCAGGAGCCAGCCGGCTTGCAGAGAGCAGGAAAAATGTCCGAGAATCCCAGTCGGGTGAAAACCGCAATGATGAAAGCCGAATGCGCCTGCCAAGCCGAGGCGCGTCACGACTTCGACGCCCAGTACATATGCGGCTAGCATTTTTTCTCCGCTGGCATTAAGATGCTCTGCCATGCCGAGTGCGCACGGCAGTGCGCTTGCTGTCGGATGCACGGCGCCACCGAGATGCGTGTCATCGTAATCAAGGCCGTGAACCAGCATACCATTCATTAGGACTGCATCCCGAAGCGGTAGCCGTTGCGTCATTCCGATCACGGAGCAGTCGCCTTCGCCGGCCAGTGCACGGATGCCCGATAAAGTGCGATGGGCGAAATCGTAAGTCGTGGAAGCGATCGCGACGCCGATTGAATCTAGGATTAGATACTTCGCGCGCTCGCGTACCGCGGTTGGGATCGCGGCATAGTCGAAGTCCGATACGTAGGCGGCGAGACGTGCCGAGATTGCGACAGGCATTTCGTCCACCGGAGTCATATCGCCTTTCATAGATTTAAAATGAGCATTCATATTATTTCACCGGGTTCTGGATTAGGTCGCAAATGGAGGGGTGGGCGTCGCGCATTTTATGCGCGCTCCAAAATTTACTTTCAAGATCGCAGGCCGCTCAACAATGAATCTTGACAGCGTAATTTGTTAAGCGCAATACTTCTGTTATTGCGTTCCCCATTTTGAGCGGCATGCAGGTTGGGAGTTCGGTGCTAGCGTGCGGTGTGCTGCCGCGCAATGATCGGCGCGTTTGCTCATGCCGATTCCTCAGCGTAATCATGCGCAACTATAAGAAAAGCATGCGCAACAATAAGAAAGTATCCATGATCATATTCGTCAGGGCGGTAAGAATACAACTGGTCGTGGGCACACTGTTGTTTTTTGCTTCCATTGCTGCGGCTCAACAGGGTTATCCCAACAAGCCGATTCGCGTAATTATCCCGACATCTGCGGGGGGCAGTACCGACATATTGGCGCGCCTCATAGGGCAAAAACTCGGTGAAAGTCTAGGGCAGCAACTTATAGCGGACAATCGAGCCGGTGGCAACGGCACCGTCGGCGGCGAGGCGTTGGCCAAGGCAGCCCCGGATGGTTATACACTGATGATCACCTCCAGCAGTCACATCATTACTCCGCTGCTGGCGCCTACCCCTTATGATGCCATCAAAGATTTTTCTCCGGTCGCGGCAAACGCTAGCAGCGAAAATATTCTCGTCCTCCACCCGTCGATTCCAGCCAATAATCTGCAGGAATTTATTCGTTTGGCGAAGGCAAATCCGAATCAGTTGAACTATGCCACGGGCGGGGTTGGTACCCTATCGCATCTGGCTGGCGCATTGTTCTGCATTATGACAAACGTAAAAATGCAGCAGATCCCCTACAAGAGCGGGGCCCCTGCCATCATCGATCTCATCGGCGGTCATGTGCAGTTGTATTTTGCTGTTCCTATTTCAATCATGCCCCGGGTCAAAGGCGGAAGAGTCAAAGCCATTGCCGTTACCGGTAAATCGCGCCTCGCAGCGCTGCCTGACGTGCCGACGTTCGCCGAGGCCGGGATGACTGATTTTGACGTGAAGTACTGGTATGGAACTTTGGCCCCAGCGGCCACCCCGAAAGAAATCATCGGCAAATTGTCTGCTGAAATCGGACGTATTCTGGCCTCTTCGGAAGTAAGGGAAAAGCTGGTGAGTCAGGGCATGGATGCCTATATTTCTACGCCGGAAGAATTGACGGCACTCATGCGGGCCGAGACTGCAAAATACGCTAAGATCATAAAAACTGCAGATATTAGGATGGACAAATAACGGGTTTCAGGATATTGATAAATATGGAGAAGTGATGGCGATCTCAAACTCCGCCCGTGGTGCGGCATGATACGACGGCTCAAAGTTGCAATCGTTGGCGCCGGATTCAGCAACAGTCCGGATGGGCGCGAGCGCTGGGCGATACGTGCTCATCTGCCGGCACTCAATGCCTTGCCCGACCGGTATGAAGTGGTTGCGCTTTGCACAACGAGCATGGATACGGCCAGCGTCGCCGCGCGCCACTTCAGCGTGCCGCATGCGTTCGATAGCGTAGAGCGCATGTTGGAGGAGCTGCACGAAATCGACGTGGTGTGCGTCAGCGTGCGGCCGGCATTACATTATGCAATTGTGATGGCTGCGCTGCGCGCCGGCAAACACGTCTACTGCGAACAGCCGCTGGGCCTGACGACTACCGAAGCCCAGGAAATGTACGAACTTGCCGAACGTCAGGGCGTGTTCACCGTGGTCGGTCACCAAACCCACTGCGAGCCTGCGGCACTGCAAATGGCCGAGTTGGTGCGGCAAGGCTATATCGGCCGACCGCTTGTATTTAATCAGGCCGAATTTTTCAGTAATTATATCGTGCCGCGACCGGCGAATCGGGGCTGGTTGTTTCGCAGCGACATGGGCGGGCATCCCGGGTATCGCAGCGGGCAAAGTCTTGAGCGCCTCACCGCAGTGATCGGTCAGGACATTTCCGAAATTAATGCAATTATGGCCGTGAAGGTGCCGGAGCGTGCGAGCCTTGATGGCGGACCGCCGATACGCAGCGACCAGGTCGACAATATGAGTTATTTGCTTCGCGTCGGCGACGATATTACGGGAACGTTGCAGGTTTCTTTTACCGCATGGTTTGGAAGCGGTACTCGCTTTGAGTTGTATGGTACCGAGGGAATGCTGATGCTGGCGAGCGGTGAATTTCCGGGTTTGGGTGGTAATGCCGGTGAGCACGGGGTGAATCATGGCGAACTCAGGCTCTACGGTGCGCATGCAGATCTGGAGCAATTCATTGCCAAGCCGACTCCGCCGGAGCAATTGCAGGGGCAGTTCAGGGAAATACCCGCGAAGGATCAATACCGCTATGTGACGGGTCTCGACGGCAGGCGTGACACTTTTCTCGTGGCGCAATTATGGTATTCGTTTTCCGAAGCTATACTTTCAGGTGTGCCATGCGAGCCAAGCTTTCGGGATAAGCTCAAAATCCACCGCGTATGGGATGCGGGCGAGCAATCGGCACGCAACGAACGCGCAGAGAAAGTAGACTATAGTGGGCTGGGCACGCAGAATTCGCCGCGTTCCGCGCGTTCAATGTAAAGGCAGTTATATGGGAGGGCCAGAAAAAGCGCGCGGTCGAATTGGCAGTGCCTCGCCTGAGTGAGCGCAAGACGGTTCTACTTTCTAAAACGTGAGGGCTTTTTCATTTATGTTGAATATCTCCACCGTATTGCGTGTCGTCACCGCCACCATGCTTTTTTTCATCGCCTGTATTGTGTCAGCGCAGTCGAATTATCCTGACAAACCGATTCGAATTATCAGCCCCAACGCGCCAGGAGGCGGAACCACTATATTGGCGCGTGTGGTGGGGCAGAAATTAACGGACAAATGGGGGAAGCCTGTGGTGGTGGACAACCGCCCTGGCGGCAACGGCGTCATTGGTGGTGAGGCGCTGGCGCGTTCGTCGCCAGATGGCTATACGATGATGGTGATCACGACCACGCATATCATAACGCCTTTACTGCAACCCACGCCGTATGATGCAGTCAATGACTTCTCTGCGGTGGCGACAATTGGCAGCAGTGAACAAATGCTGGTTGTTCACCCATCGGTGCCGGCTAATAATCTTCGGGAACTCATTGAACTCGCGAAGTCCAGGCTGGGGAACCTGAATTACGCGTCGGCGGGCGGAGGGAGTTCAACCCATTTGGCGGGCGAACTGTTTAACATGGTGGCTGGCGTAAAGATTCAGCACGTGCCTTACAAAGGATCGGGGCCGGCGCTGATTGACCTCATTGGCGGACACGTGCAGATGTATTTCGGCCCGCCAAGCAACGTTGTCCCGCACGTTCAAAGCGGCCGCCTCAAGGCGATCGCAATTGGCGGAAAAATGCGTCTGACATCGATTCCACAACTGCCAACTTTCACCGAGGCGGGTATGGCCAACGTTGATATCAAGCAGTGGTGGGGGTTGCTGGCGCCTTTGGGAGCGACGAAGAGCGTTATCGCTAAGGTATCGAACGAAATAGGAAAAATCCTGCAAATGCCGGACATCAAGGAGCAGTTGACAGAACTTGGTATGGATGCATTCCTTTCCTCCCCCGAACAGTTTGCGGCGTTGATGAAAGCGGATACCGTACTGTTTGGAAATATCATCAAGACAGCCAACATCCGGTTCGAAAAATAGCGACGCTAGAAAAAGGGGAGGACGCGCGTAGCGTCGGCGGAGCCGTTCACGGGGTGGCGCTGAATTTCGAATCGGCACTTGCCTATATCCTGACTGCTTTCATCGAAGCGTTTGCTGGCGATGCCCTAGGCGTTTGGCAATGAAGGGTTATAGTTTCAATGCAAGAATCGGACGATGTCCGATTGCATCGTATGTTTTTTTGTTGGCCGTAATAGCTCGATATTCTTGACAGTGCATCGAGCCAAGAGCAGAATGATTAAAAATAACAATAGTCTTTTTCTCGTTGCGCTGGATCGTGGTTCTGTTTTTTCTGCTTTCTCGCCAGCGCGGCGAGTTCAATTAACGAAGCGTCTATTTAGGATCGCCGACGGATGCGAATCTCGTCTTCGAAGTCCTGCGCAATTCGGTTTAGTCGGCGACGTGGATTCTTCTGAAAAATAGAACTTATTTTGGTGACCTTGGTTTGTTTTTGGGCCAGCGTTTTCCGTTCCCATTCCAAACATCTTTGCGCAACCTAGAGAAAGATGCCATTGACGACCGCTAGCGATGCCGTGCCAAAGCATTACGAAACTATCCTTTTTCATAAAAACGGGCCGGTAGCAACTCTTACCTTCAACCGTCCCGAAAAGCGCAATGCGCTCACCATCCAGGTTTTTCTGGAATTCCTCGATGCCTTGCAGCGAGTCGAAGACGACAATGAGATTCGCGTAATGGTACTCGCCGGCGCCGGCCCTGCTTTTTGCGCCGGCAGGGATTTCGCCGAAGCTAAGACGGCGGATGCCGCGTCGGCTGCCCGGTATCTGAAATTGAACGCTGAGGGCAAGGATCGTTTGCGTCGACTGTCAAAGCCGGTTGTGTGCCGCGTGCACGGCCCGGCTTCGGGCGGCGGATGCGTGATTGCGACGGAATGCAGCGACATCACGATCGCATCGACCAGTGCGAGATTCTCCATCAGGGAAGTGCAGGCAGGCAGCGTACCGGGCATGCCGCTGTTTGCGCTGGGACGTGCACGGGCGCTCGGCATGGTGCTCACCGGCGACTGGATCTCGGGCGAGCAGGCCGCGCAGTGGGGTCTCGTTTACAAAACTGTAGCGGACGATCAACTGGAAGCGACCGTTGCTCACTACGCCGAACATCTGGCGGCGCAGCCGATGCAGTCGATGGCCTACACGAAAAAAGCGATGTGCTATCTGCTGGACATGGCCGGCCACACGTTGACCGAGCAGTACATTGCCGAATGCCGGCGACTCGTGCAGCAGGCGCCCGATCGCGGCGAAGCCCTGCAAAGCTTTCTCGACAAGACGCGGCGATGAGCGGCACCTAGACGAAGTTCCGCCTTGCGCTATGGAGAAACGGTTTGAACGGTAAGGATAAACACGGTGATATACACGGCGACGAAGCGATGTTGCGGTCGATACACGCCATGCTGCAACCCGCATCCATCGCTATTGTCGGGGCCACCGAGCGTGTCGGATACGGCAGTCGGTTCGTCAATAATTTGCTGAAGACGCGCAACAAAGCGCGCCTCTACCCGGTGAATCCAAACCGCGACGAGGTGTTCGGGCTGAAGTGTTATCGCTCGGTGCGCGACCTTCCGGAACCGGTGGATCTGGCGGCAATCATCCTCGCCGCAGGCGACGTTGTCGGCACCGTTCGCGAGTGCGCTGATGTTGGCGCGCGCGCGGCGTTGGTTGTTTCCGCGGGCTTTGCGGAGATGGGCACGGAGGAGGGGCGGACGTGGCAACGGGAACTGGGCGCGCTGGCGCGTGCAACCGGCGTACGCGTGTGCGGCCCAAACTGTCTTGGGTTCGCCAACGTGCCGGCCGGCAACTGGATCACGTCCTCGCCGCGAATCGATTTCGACACGCCGATACGCGCCGGCGGCATCGGACTCATCTCGCAGAGCGGAGCCACCTGCTACAGCTCATTGTTGGCGATGGCGCACGACAGGCGCATCGGTTTCAAGTATCTTGTTGCGACCGGTAACGAGGCAGATCTTGAATCGTCCGATTTCATGCGCTATATGCTGCGCGATCCCGACGTCAAAGTCATTGCCGCGGTGATCGAAGGATTCAAGGATGGCGCAAACTTTGCGCGGACCGCTGAAATGGCGCTGCGGGCGGGCAAGCCCATCGTAGTCCTGAAGATCGGCCGATCGGAGGCGGGAAGCCGCGGCGCCAGCAGTCACACCGCGGCGATGACCGGCTCCGATACGGTTCACGACGCGCTGTTCACCCAGAAAGGTGTCGTCCGGGTCGACGACTACGACGAATTGCTCGAGACCGCCGCCATGTTTGAAAAGGCACGACCGCCGCTCGGCAACAGGGTGGGGGCGGTTTCGGAGTCGGGCGGTATGGGCTCGTTCCTGGCCGACAAGTGCGGTGAAGCCGGTTTGCAGGTTCCGCCGCTCTCCGAGGGCACGAGAAAAAAGCTCGTCTCGATCATGGGAGAACGTGGCTCGGCGGCGAATCCAACGGATCTGACGCTCTTTGGATTGAGCGCGACGGACTTTCCTCGCATATTGAATTATCTGCTCGACGAGGAGCGGCAAGACCTGATAATCATGTCGAGCATAGGCGGGGACGTGCAGGCCAAGGCGATCGTCGATGCCGCGGCCGATCCCGGCAAGCCGATCCTGTTCGCGTGGGCCGGCAGCACGCAACGCGCCGGTCTGGAAATGCTGCAGACGAGCAACGTTGCGGTGTTTTACCAGCCAGGGAAAGCCGCCAAGGCGGCGAAACGCCTCTACGACTACCATCAAACCAGGAGGCTAGTGCTGGCCGACGAAAACGAAAGCCGGCCGTCGCCGCCGACGGATGAGCGCGCGGCCGCCTTGGGAGCGATACTGCGCCGCGCCGAAGGCTATCCGCTGACGGAGCATGACAGCAAGCTCGCGCTATCGATGTTTGGCGTCGCCTCGGTCAATGAGGTGTTTTGCCGGAATGTCAAGGATGCTGAACGTGCGGCCGAGCGCATTGGTTATCCGGTGGCGCTGAAAGTGGTGTCCAGGCAGCTCAGTCATAAGACCGAAGCCGGAGGCTTAAGGCTCGGTATAACCGACGCCCGCGGTTTGGCTGCGGCCTACGAGGACATAGTCGCCTCAGTGCGCAACTACGAACCAGCTGCGCGCATTGACGGCGTGCTGGTGCAACAAATGGTGTCAGCAGGCATCGAACTCATCGTCGGCGTTTCGCGCGACGCGCAATTCGGCCCGGTATTGATGCTCGGCATCGGCGGAATTCTGGCCGAAGCTCTGGTATCGGCGTCATGGCGGTTGTGTCCCGTAACATCCAGGGAGGCGCGCGACATGATCGGCGAAATCGCGGCCCTGCCAAAAATGCTTGCCGGTTTTCGCGGCCGTCCGGCGGCGGACGTCGACGCGCTAGTGGATACGATGGTGAATGTTTCGAGACTCGCTGTGTGGGAGCGCGACCGGATCGTGAGCCTCGACATTAATCCGCTCGCCGTGTTGCCCAAAGGCCAGGGCGCGGTGGCCCTGGATGCCCTGATAGTCGTCGAGCCTGTCGGCGTTGCGGCGGCTCCGGCGAAGGCGCAGCGCGCCGGGCTTTCAGCGTGATCGGGCGTACTAAAATAGAATGGTAAAGCGGGAAAATCGATGATCCAGAGAAATTTCATCACTGAAGAAGTAAAAACTTTGATCGGTGTGGAGACCGATTGGATAGAGGCGTGCGATGCCGTTGAGAGCGGCGCGGTGCGTCGATTCTGCCACGCTATCATGGACGACGATGCACCCTATTGGCAGCCGCAGCAGGCGGAGCAAACCAAGTATCGTGCGCTCGTTGCGCCGCCACTCTATCCGCTGCACGCGTTCCGGCGGCCGCCCGGTACGCCCGACCCGTTAAGCCGCGTCGCCGAGGATCCTGATTTTGACGGCGTCCCGCGCGACTACGGCCTTGGTTTGCCGCCTCTGCCCATCAATCTGCCGCGCTTGCTCAACGGCGGCAATCAGGTCGAGGTTTATCAATTGGCGCGCCACGGTGAGCGCATCCGCGCCAAGAGCAAGTACGTGGACATTTACCAGAAAGACGGAAAATCCGGCGCCCTGGTATTCATCCTTGTGGAGACACTCTACAAAAATTCGCGCAACGAAATAATCCTGAAGTCTTTACAGACGCACGTGCTCAGGTGAGGGTGCCAATGGGGACGAGCAGGCATAAACCACTATCATGACCCGACAACAAGTCTACTTCGACGATATAACCGTTGGCCAGACGATTCCGGAAATCGTCAAGGGCCCGATGACCAATTCGCACGTCATGCGCTGGTCGGCTGCGATAGAGAACTGGCATCGCATTCATTACGATAAGGCCTATGCGGTGGAACACGATCATCTTCCAGATGTCATGGTCAATGGGTCATGGAAACAGCACGTTCTGATGCAGCTTCTGAAGGATTGGAGCGAGCCTGACGGCTGGGCCTGGAAAGTAAACTTCCAGTTCCGCGACATGGATATCCCGGGGGACGTGATTACCGCTTGGGGCCGGGTCACCAAGAAAACAGAATCTTCTGGTTTAGGCTATGTAGAATTGGACATCGGACTCAGGAATTCGCGTGGCGTGGAATCGACCAAAGGCAATGCCGTGGTTGTGCTGCCCAGAC
The DNA here is from genome assembly GCA_943329075.2 of Chitinophaga pinensis. Lineage (GTDB taxonomy): Bacteria > Pseudomonadota > Gammaproteobacteria > Burkholderiales > SG8-41 > PALSA-1004. The sequence continues at coordinate 35,185 of CALQCM020000039.1, forward strand.
GCGGCAGCGCACGCGTTCCATATCCGTTTTCCGCCGATGCGGCCGCTGCGTCGGAGTGGCCGCAGGGACTTGCGCAGGGACTTGTTATCCGTAACAGAATGTGAAAGGAACTGGCATTATGAGCGATGGCAAACGCCTGACGGTGGACTGGGGAAAACTCGAGATCGGAGAGCCCTTTCCTTCCTATGAATATCTGCTGACCCAGGAAATGGTCGACAAGTACCGCGAGGGAGTGGAGGATCCGGAGGCCCGTTTCCCGACCATTTCAGTACGTGTGGACGTCACCGCCTTCTACCAAAAATACGAAGATGTGGGATCGGTAAACGCGCGCTGCGCGTTTTATTGCTACAACTCGCCCATCTCTGGCAAGCGCTTGCGCGTCACCGCCTGGCTTGCCGATAAATACATACGTCGCGAAAAACCGTATTTGGTTACTGAAGCGGTTTCGGTTGACGAAGACGGGCGGTTGATCGATCGTGTTATCACGCATGAGTTGAAGCGGCCATCGGAGGTGGGCAAAAAATGGGGAAAATGAGGAACTACACGATCGGTCAGGAACTGCCGCCCCTTACCAAACACGTTTCGCAGGCGCGGATCAATCTGTTCGAGCAGAGTGGCAACAAACTTGAGCCCAGTTTTTTTACCGATGCCGAGACAGCGAAGAAAACGCTCGGTCTCGACAGTCCGATGGCGTCGGGGCGCATGTCTATCTCGTATTCGCTAGAATTCCTTCGCCGGTTTTTTGGCGAAGACGTGTTCAACCGCTCCGGCATGGTCGACCTGCGCAATCTGCGCCCCGTGCGCACTGGGGACACGGTCACGGTGAAAGGCAAAATCACCGTGATGACTCGCGAGGCCAATGGCCAGCGCGTGACCGTAGAGATCTCTATCGAAAATCAGAAAGGGGAAACCACGTCAGCTGGCATTGGCGCCGCAATCGTGCCGGCCGGGTTTCTGCCGCCGGTCGAGTGAAACGCTGTTTCTGCAAGTCAAACGCAATCGGATGGTCGCCGGCCGAGTGAAGATCACGCAGCGTCAGCAATATAGCCGCGAGGGGGCTGTGTGAGTTCTTTCAAGTTGATGCGGTTCGCCGGGGTTTTTCCGATCGCGCCCACGCCTTTTACGGAATCAGGGGACCTTGATGTCCCCGGCCAGCGCCGCGTGCTCGACTGCATGGTGGATCAGGGCGTCGACGGCATTTGCATCCTAGCTAATTATTCCGAGCAGTTCCTGCTCACCGACAACGAGCGCAACACCTTGCTCGATGTCTGTCTCTCGCACGTCAGCGGCCGCGTTCCGGTGATCGTGACCTGTAGTCATTTCAGCACGCGGATTGCCGTTGAGCGGGCGGGGGCGGCGGCGAGCGCCGGTGCGGCGATGTTGATGCTGATGCCGCCGTATCACGGCAACGCTCTGCGCGCCAACGAAGCGGGGATGTTGCAGCACTTTTCTTCCGTGGCCGACGCCACCTCGATTCCGATCATGATTCAGGATGCGCCGCTGAGCGGCGTCAGCCTGTCGGTGCCCTTCCTCGTTCGGCTGGCGCGAGAAGTGCCGGCCGCGCGGTATTTCAAGATTGAAGTGCCGAACGCGGCAGCGAAGTTGCGTGCCTTGGTCGAAATGGGTGGAGACGTGATCGAGGGCCCGTTTGACGGGGAAGAATCAATCACCCTGATGGCAGACCTCGACGCGCACGCCACTGGCACCATGCCGAGTGCATTGCTGCCGGATCTGATCAAACCGGTGCTGGAACATTACCGGGCAGGACGGAGAAAAGAGGCGGCCGCAGCGTATGCGCGCATTCTGCCGTTGATCAACTTCGAGAATCGTCAATGCGGATTGCGCGCGGCGAAAACCGTCATGGCCGCCGGAGGCGTCATCAAGAGCGACGCCGTGCGCCATCCGCTCGAGGCGTTACATGCGGCGACGCGGGCGGGATTGCTTGAGCTTGCGGAGGAACTGAACCCGCTCGCCATCCGCTGGGGCCGCTAGGCTAAGCCCGGCTTGCGTGCGCAGGCCCCGAGACGGAGTTCGCCAGGACGCCGATTCCTTCGATTTCGATTTCGATTTGATCGCCCGCCATCAACGTGAAGTCGTTTGGCGGTACGGCGCAGGTTCCGGTCAGCAGCACCGTGCCATCAAAAATAACGTTGTCCTTTAACAGGTAGCCAATCAGCTCGTCGATTTTCCGCTTTAGTTGCGACGTGTTGGCGCTCTCCTCGACGATTTTCACGCCGTTCCGGAAAATCCGAAGATAAATCCCCAGACGGTAGGGATCGAAACCGTTTTCCACCAGCCTGATGGCGGGGCCGGTCGAGCAGGATCCCTTCCATATCTTGGCTTGAGGCAGATACAGGGGGTTCGCACCCTCGATATCCCGGCAGCTCATGTCGTTGCCGGCGGTGTAGCCCAGAATTTTTCCGCTGGCATCTATGACGATGCCCAGTTCAGGCTCTGGTATCTGCCAGTTTGAATCGCCGCGGATAAAAAGCGGCGCGCCCGGGTCGATGAGTCTTGCCGCAGTCGACTTGAAGAAAATTTCGGGCCGCTCGGCCGCATATACGCGATCATAGATCGTCTCTGCTGCACTCTTGCCGCCAGTTGATTCATAATCGCGTGCTTCCTGGCTTCGCTTGTAGGTGACGCCCGCCGCCCACACCTCCGGAAAGGGGTGCGGCGTGAGCAACTGAAGCGCGCCGAGGGCGAAGCCGACCGGCGCTGCCTTGGCAAGCGCCCGCCGGGTCCATTCCAACGGGGTGAGGTCGAGTGCATCCGCCATTCTGACGAGGTCAAGAAAACTCGAGCACGGCAATCGGGATACCGTGTCGTTTTGCACCGCACCAATGTCCGGTTCGCCGTTTTTGCCGATGTAGCGGATTATGCGCATGGGATATCCTGATATGCAGTGGTTTCGAAAATAATTCAGGCTGCTAGTGCCGCTCGTCTTGGAGGTTGACTAAAAAGCGAAATGACTCATGCCACCGTCGACAGGGATGACCGTTCCGGTGATATAACCCGCTAGCGGTGAACACAAAAAAACCGCGAGCACCGCCAACTCGTCAGGTTCGCCGAAACGCGCGGCCGGAATGTTATCCGAAGAAAATCGACGCCGATCCTCTTCGGTGGGGTGTATCCGGAGTATCTGCTCCGTTATGATGCGCCCCGGTTGCAGGGAGTTGACCGTAATATTGTATTTCGCAACTTCGCGCGACAGCGCTTTTGACCAGGCGTGAACCGCTGCCTTTGCCGAATTCGCCACGTTAATGCTTCTAGGTTCTGAGGTTCCGGTAAGATTGATAATGCGCCCGAATCGGTTGTGTTTCATGCTCGGCACCACGGCGTGGCCAAGTTCACGCAGGCGAAAGAAATTGACCTGCATGCCTTCTTCCCAAACGCTGACCGGTGCATCAAAGGGAATCGGACGGCTGCCGCCTGCCGCATTTATCAAGATGTCTATTTTTCCGAGTCCGCGCCGGGATTCGGTTGCGAGTTGGAGCGGTGCTTCGGGTTTGAAGAGGTCGGCCTCGATGACGATCGGGGTCCGACCGCCGTCCCCCTTGATTTCAAACGCGAGTTCGTCGAGCAGATTGCGTCTTCTTGCTGCAATGGCGACATGCACGCCTTCGCGCGCGAGCGCGCGGGCAATGGCGCGTCCCAGACCCCGGCTGGCGCCGGTAACGAGAGCGGTCTTATCCTGTAATTGCAAGTCCATTGCCATGACCTCATGGTGTCATCGATGATTTTACATAAGCAACGGCAGCGTTGCGGCGATCGCTTCCGATGCTGCGGCGCGCACCCGGCATTTATTCGGCCTTGCGTCTGGAATTCCTCCAGGCGTCAAGCTGGGTGGCCCTTTGAGCGCGCGTATTTTTCTTCCGGAACATCCGGACTATACTGCAATGTTTGCGGCGGCTCTAGCGCCGAGGCGCAAAATCGCTTGCTGACAGGCCTGATGCGGCGTCGACTTACAATAAGTGCTGGGCGGCATAAAATAATCGTCTCGCGAGGAATCGGGTGCCGAGATAAGCGGCTTTAGAGGCCGTTTCTTCGGTGCGCTTGCGGATCGCCGCGCGGTTGAAAGACGTTAAACTGGGATGCGTGCTCGCCTGCGATGAAATGCGATGGCCATCATTTTCAAGAAAGCAGATCGGAGAAATTTATGACGAATGTTTATGTGCATGAAGTTGGTTTGAGGGATGGTCTTCAGAGCGTTTCCACATTCGTCCCGACCACAGTCAAGAACGAATGGTGCCGGGAGGAATTTTCTGCGGGCGTGACCGAGATTGAGGTGTGCTCATTTGTTCCGAGTAAGCTGCTTCCGCAGTTTTCAGATGCGACTGAAGTGGTTCGATACGCCCAAACGCTTGAACGGTTGACGGTTGCAGCCCTTGTGCCTAACCTGAAAGGCGCTGAAAGAGCGCTTGAACTGGGTGTGCATAAAATTAATTACGTAATCTCCGCCAGCGAAAGTCATAATCGCGCAAACATTCGCCGGTCCACAGAGGAGTCTGCTCTGGATTTCGACCGAATCGTTGATGCGTGCCGCCACAGTCAGCTACAACGCAAACCGACTGTGGTTGGTGGGATTTCCACTGCACTGGGATGCACTATCGAAGGCCCTGTATCGGTTGAGAGCGTGCGCAGGCTCGCCTTGCGCTTGGTGCGCGCGGGCGCCGATGAAATTGTTCTCGCTGACACTGTCGGCTATGCAGACCCAGCCTCGGTGCGCCGGTTATTCAGTTCGGTAAAAGGCGATATTGGAGATATACCAATTACGGCGCATTTTCATGACACCCGGGGGCTGGGTTTGGCAAATGTTCTTGCAGCACTTGATGTGGGAATCCGGGCATTCGACGCCTCTTTAGCCGGTTTAGGAGGTTGCCCTTACGCGCCAGGTGCAAGCGGCAACATTACAACAGAAGATCTCGTTTTCATGCTGGAATCTATGGGGTTAGATACGGGGATCGACATTCAAGCGTTAATCGAAGTGCGTAAAAAAGTTTGTTTGAAGCTTGGCGACCAGATTTATCACGGTGCGGTGGCGAATGCGGGTTTGCCCAAAGGTTTTCAGTTGAGTTCATCGGCGGCGATTTCTACTTAGAGGGTATAAGACTCTTTTAGCTCGTATGGTCAAAAAATAGGAAGCTACTGAAACTGCAGTAGTTTTGGACTGCAAGGGTCCTCATCTCTTAATTGAGGTGCATTAGCTAAGCGCGTATGGATTGTCGTACGCCTCGATCTGCTCCCGAAAGTCGGGTAGCGGCGATGCATTACTGCATCACTGCCCCCCAGTGTTCCCAAGAAGGGCACGGGCGTGACGCTGGATCGTCCCGCGCTGCAGAGCCCAATATAGAAGCTTTACGCTGCGGTTTCACCGTTAAATATTCTTGATTGTTGTTCCGGCGCTATTCGGGTGTTATGCCCGCCGCCTTGATGGCGCGGGCCCACTTGGTGATTTCGCTGCGATTATAGGCCTCGAGTTGTTCGGGCGTGCTGCCGAACGGGTCGGCGGCGAGTTCGAAGAAGCGTTTTTTCAGCTCGGGAGCGGTCAACGCGGTAAGAATTTCCGCGTTCAGCCGCTTGATGATCGCAGGTGAAGTCGCCGCGGGTGCCGCCACCGCGTACCAGTTGCCGACTTCGAAACCGGGTAGGCCCGATTCGGCGATTGTCGGCGTATCTGGCAGCACCGCAGTGCGCTTCGCGCTGGTTACGGCGACACCGCGAAGCCGGCCCTCTTTGACGAAGGGCAGCACAAATACAATGCTCGAGAAATACAGTTCGACCTGCCCGGCGAGCAGATCGGCCTGTGCTGGGCCGCCGCCTTTGTAGGGCACGTGCACCATGCTGATCCCGGTCATGCTCTTGAACAATTCACCGGCCAGATGCGGTGGCGTGCCGTGGCCGGCGGAAACGAAATTGAGTTTGCCCGGTTTGGCCTGCGCGAGTGCGATCAGGTCCTTGACGGTTTTTACGGCCAGCGATGGATGCACAGTCAACAGGCTGGGCGCGGTGCCGAGCATGCTGATCGGCGCGAAATCTTTTA
>CALQCM020000040.1 GCA_943329075.2 Chitinophaga pinensis
CCACCCGCGTTGCGCGCGAACTATCGATCATCACTTTGGCTAAACTATTGTGTACCCAGCATTCCCTTATATTGACCGACTTCGCCATGCAGGTGCTCAAGAAACGACTCGGATTACGAGCATGAAAAGCCGGGGAAACATCAGCCCCGGCCCTCTCCCCGCGAAGCGGGGCGAGGGGGAATACCAATTCGCCAAGTCAGTCCTCGACACTGGTTTACTTACTCAGGCTTTATCCCTGAACTCTGCACCACCTTCGCATACAACGCGGTTTCCTTGCGGATATGCGCGGCGAGCTGTTCGCCCGGCGCAGCGAAAACTTCACCGCCCTGGCTGGCGATGCGTTCGCGCACTTCGCTGCGCGCCATCACGGTCATCAAGTCGGCCTGCAGCTTGGCGGTAATTTCACGTGGCGTGCCGGCGGGCGCAAAGATGCCCACCCAGGTTGTGATGTCGAATTCGGGATAGGTCTCGGCAACGCCCGGCACCTGCGGCAACACGGCAGCGCGTTTTGCCGAAGACACCGCAACCACGCGCACACGACCTGAACCGATATGCGTCATCGATCCGGTGATGTTCGCAAACATGATGCTGCACTGGCCGGCGATCAGGTCGATAAAGGCGGGCGCGGCGCCCTTGTAAGGCACGTGATTGAGTTTGATGCCGGCAATCGACTGCAAATACTCCATGCCGAGATGCGTCAGATTGCCCACACCCGAGGAGCAGTAATTGATCTGATCCGGCCGCTGCTTCGCAAACTGCACGAACTCCTTCACCGTCTTCACCGGCAATGACGGATGCGCGACCAGTACCATCGGCGAACCGGACAACATGGCGATGGCGAGCAGATCGCGCTGCGCGTCATACGGCATTTTTTTATGCAGGCTGGGATTGATGGTGATGGGGCCGGCATTGCCGAGCAACAGCGTATAGCCGTCGGGCGGCGCCTTCGCCACCGCATCGGCGCCGATATTGCCGCCGGCGCCGCCGCGGTTGTCCACCACCACGGGCTGTCCCCAGATTTGCGTCAGATAGGGCCCGAGCAGGCGCGCGAGTTCATCATAGGGCCCGCCCGCGGTATAGGGCACGACGAGGCGCACCGGTTTGGATGGATAGGTTTGCGCATTTGCCGCAACCGCCGCCACAAGTGTAATGACGGAAAATGCACGAAGAAAAACATTTGTGAACATTACATGATCTCCTGATGGAATATTCGTCGTCCCCGCAAAGGCGGGGACCCAGGGTTTGAATTCTGGATTCCCGCTTTCGCGGGAATGACGGAGTGGAACAAAGCCTCGTCATCCACTGATGTAATCCTCAATCACGAATCCTCAATCCTGAATTAATTCTCCGCCCGGATATTGGCGGTCTTGATAACGTGCGCCCACTTCGCCGACTCTGATTTGATCTTGGCGGTGAATGCTTCCGGCGTGCTGCCGATCACCTCGGAACCCTGCGCGCCGAGCAGATCGCGCAGTTCGGGCTGCCGCGCGACTTTCACCAGCTCGGTATTCAGGCGCGTCACGATCGACGCCGGCGTTTTGACCGGCACCACAATGCCGTGCCACGACGTCGTCTCATAGGTTGGATAACCGGATTCGGCGACGGTCGGAATATCCGGCGTTGAATGCGCGCGTTTCGCGCTGGTCACTGCCAGCGCGCGGATGCGGTTGGCTTTCACATAGGGCGTGGCCGGCAGCAAATTGAGGAACCAGACCTGGATCTGGCCGGAGATCACGTCGGTAATGGCGAGGCTCGCCCCCTTATAAGGCACGTGCACGAGATCGATGCCGGCGGTGATGCGGAACAATTCCGCCGACAGATGATTGCCGGTGCCGACGCCACCGGAGGCAAAGGTCAGCTGACCCGGTTTGGCTTTCGCCAGCGCAACGAGTTCCTTCACGCTGCGCGCCTGCACCGTGTTGCTCAGCGCAAACACATAAGGCGATTCAGACAGCAAGGACACCGGCGCGAAATCGCGCAGCGGCTGATACGGCAGCTTCGGCGTCAGATTGGGCTGCACCGACATCGTGCCGATCACGCCGAGCAACAGCGTGTAGCCGTCGGGCACCGCGTGCGCGGCGATGTCGCAGGCGATCACGCCGGCGGCGCCGCCGCGGTTGTCGATGACGACCTGCTGGCCGAGCGCCTCGCCGAGTTTCTGGCCAAAGGCGCGCGCCACGATGTCAGTCGGTCCGCCGGTCGGAAACGGCAGGATCAGGCGCAAAGGATGATCCGGATAACCGGCCGCATTTGCAATGCACGGCAGAGCACACAACCCAAGCAATGCCGCAGCGGGCAGCACGCGATGCCCGTGTCGCGTGCACAGCTCCGTCACTCCCGCGAAAGCGGGAGTCCAGAACTTCACGCATAGGGTTCTACCTGCGGCAGAATGAACTCCCGCTTTCGCGGGAATGACGGCATAACTTTGCGTTCGATGAATATTCACTCGTCGTTTACTCGATTTTGAGACTGATGCGTTTTCCAAGCTTTGCGTATTTTTCAATGTCGGCAACGATGAAGCGCGCGAATTCGTCCTGCGGCATACCGACCGGTTCGGCACCGAGGTTGCCGATTCTTTCGCGCACCTCGGGTTCTTTCAGGGCCTTCAACACTTCGACCAGCATGCGGTCGGTGATCTCGCGCGGTGTTTTCGCCGGCGCATACAAACCGTACCAGCCGCCGATTTCGGCGTCCCGGATGCCGAGTTCATTGAGCGTGACCAGATCGGGCAGCAGGTGCGAGCGGCGCAGGCCCATCTGCGCGATGCCGCGCAACCGCCCGGCCTTGATCGGCGGCGACATCGAGATCGGACTGGCGAACATCATGTCGATGTGCCCGCCGAGCAGATCGTTCAGCGCCGGCGTCGCGCTTTTGTACGGCACATGCGTGATGTTGGTACCGGTGGCCGCCTTGAAGAGTTCGCCGGCCAGATGCAGCGTGTTGCCGTTGCCGGCCGAACCGAAAGTCAGCTGCCCGGGGCGCGACTTCGCCAGCGCCACCAGTTCCTTCACCGACTTCACCGGCAGCGACGGGTGCACGCCGATTACCATGCCGGCCGACTCACCGACCAGGGTCAGCGGCGCAAAATCCTTCAGCGTGTCGTACGGCAGTTTGGGATGCAGCGCTGCATTCGTGGTGTGCGAACCGGTCGTCAACAACCAGGTGTAGCCGTCGGGTGCGGCGCGCGCCACCATCTCGGTGCCGATAATGCTGTTCGCCCCCGGGCGGTTGTCGATGAGGAACTGCTGCTTGAAGGCCTCACCGATGCGCTGGCCGAGCAGACGACCAACCGCATCGGGCGGACCGCCGGCCGCCCACGGCACGACGAGTCGGATCGAGCGGTTTGGATAGTTCTGCGCCTGCGCGCCTGGCACAAGGCCAAGCAGTGCAACCGTCAGCAATAGAATGGTTTTCATGTAATGACTCCGGGCATTTGAAGGCGCCACAAGAAGCGCCATGTTACTGCATCGCGCGAACACGGCAGATGCGGTTCCCATACGCCGCGTTACGTACGCCTCAAACCGGATGACGGCCGACGAAATAAGCACTGTCCGGATCATCCGTCACCTTGAGCCCGGATTTCTTCAGACCCTCGCGCAGGATACGCATGTTGCGATCGACAATTTTCATCGTCGGCTGGCGCAGCGGACCGCCGTTGAAGCCGGCCAGCCAGGTCTGGTATTTCCAGTCCATGCGGTTGATCACCGCGGTACCCGGCATGTAACTGGCGCCGGCCGCCTTCTGCGCCATGCGCGCCGGATGGATCTGCCAGTAAATCTTCATCGCCTCGTCGAATTTGCCGTCGCGTGCGAGGTTGAACATGCGCGGAATGGTGTCGCCGAAATAGCCGGTGTTGCTGGTGCCCGAAAACTGCATCGGCACCAGACCCATAAACGGAATCGCATCGGCCTCAAGCGGACAGGTCACTACCACCTCGTGTGAGTGGTTCTTCCAGGTTTCGACAAAACCCGCCGGGGTGGGCATGCCGCCCTCGGCCTTGATGCAAACGATGTTGGGGATTTCCTTGACCATTTTTTTGATCAGATCGGGGCTCATGCCCGCCGGGTGCACGCGTTCGAAACCCCAGTGCGGCACCGGAAACAAAATCACCCCCAGCCGCGTGGCATCGCAGAACGCCTTGGTGTAATCAAAGATGTGCTGCTCAGTCGTGGCGTAAAAGTTATGCGGGTAGGCTAGCAGCACGAGTTCGGCGCCGGCTTTCTCGGCGGCTTTCACGGCGGCGATGTTCTGCGCCAGCGTGCCGAAAGCAGCGTGATGGATCAGTGTGAGTTTGCCGCCCGCCTCGTCGTGTGACCATTCGACGAACTGGCGGTATTCGTCGACGGTGATCGCCACTTCGGAAGCCAGCAGCGTGCCCCAGAAACCATACTGGATGCAGGTGCGCACATCGTGGCGGATGCCCTTCTCGTTCAGATGCTCGAGGTCCTGCGTATACGAGGGGATGACCACATTTGCCATGCCCTTCATATGTTCGCGTGCCCAGGCGCGGGCTTCGTTCTTTTCGTAGCGGACCATTACCAACTCCTCGATCTCATCGTTATACGGCGGTGATTTTACTTGCGGCCCTTGACTGCCAGCCCGACCGGCAACTCCGTGCCCATGCCGCGGCGGCGCGCCTGTTCCAGACAGAGTTCCGATACCGCCATGTCCTGCAGCGCGGAGCCGACCGATTTGAACAGCACGATGTTGTCGGCCGTCTGCGCGACGGTGCGCCGACCCTGCACTACGTCATGCAGCGCAACCACCTTGTCTGCGAATTCGACACCGGCTTGGGCCGCTGCCAGCATATCGCCGGTCTGATGCATGACTTCTTCGGGCACATCGGCGACGATCACCGCGGCGCGGCGGATCACCTCCGGATCGACTTCGATCTGTTCGGGCAGCGTCGAACCGATCGACGCCACCATCACGCCCGGCTTGAGCCAGGCGCCTTCGAGTATGGGCTTTTCGTCGTGTGAACGCGCGGCGCACAGAATCAGGTCGGCGCCCTCGATGGCGGCCTGTGCCGACGCAGCCGCACTGCAATCGACCTTCAATTCGCGCGAGACCTTCTGCGCAAACTTCTCGCGACTTGCCGGCGTCGGACTGTAAACCGTCATGGCGGAGATATCACGCACGGCTGCAATCGCTGCCGCATGCGCCTGCGCCTCATGACTCGAACCGAGCACCGCCACACGCAGCGGCTTTTTCGGCAGCATGCGATCGGCCGCCATCGCCGTGGTGCCGGCGGTGCGCATGCCGGTGATGTGTTTGGCATCAAGCAGGCAGACCAGCTCGGCGGTTTCACGGTCCCACAGCGGCATCAGATAACTCAATTGCGGCGTGCGCGCGCGGGCGATGATCTTCGCCCCCATGTGTTTACCCGATGACATGGCCGCCAGCACGCGCAGCCATGCGCCCTCTTTGCGCGCCACCACACGCGGCGGCACTGCGGCCGGCTCGTCGGGCGCACCATAGGCAGCCGCCAGACAAGCAATCACGTCGGACCAGTTCAACAGCATGACGGTATCGGCTTCGGTGATGAACAACAGTTTGTTATGGTCGGACACGATGCATCGATTTCCTGCGGGTTATCGATCAATTATAGCGACAGCGCGTAGCCCGCAAGGCGCGCAGCGTATTCCGGCGTAGGTACTGACAGCCGGTAGGGCGGGCTGCTCGCTGCCCACGCGTACAACCAAGTCTGATATTCCGCGTGGGCAACAAAGTTGCCCCCCCTACACGGGCTGCGTTCCTTCCCGCCTACAGTTTTCATTTCTGCAACAGCCGGTAGGGTGGGCAGCTCGCTGCCCACGCGTACAACCGAGTCTGATATTCCGCGTGGGCAACAAAGTTGCCCACCCTACACGGGCTGCGCTCCTTCCCGTCAACCGTTTTCAGTTCTGCAACAGGCGCCGCAGCATGCGCACATCGCGCAGGCGATCGATCTCGAGCACCGCCTTGATCAAGGCCTCGGCGCGGCGCTTGCCCATCACCGGAACGAGCAGTGCACGGCTCTTGGCGGAAATGTCTTCGCGCGTCATCGGATTGGTCGCCGTGCCGCGCACCTCGCGCGTATGGTGGCGCAGCTTGCGCCCGTCGCGCGTGACGATCTCGGCGATCGCCTGCGTGGTTTTCGTCTTCGACAAGGCGGCGCTGCCGACGATAGCAATACGCTCACGCAACTTCAGCACCTTCGGATCGCGCACGCGCTTTGCACTATGCGACGTTTCGAAGGTGATGTCACCATCGAGCAGCATCAGGGCGGCGAGATGCTGGATGTTGATGTCGGCCATGGTGCGGCCGTTGACAGTGCGCGCGCCCTGCTCGTCCAACGTGATTTGAACGCGTTCGACATCGCGCGCGCTGACTTTATGCGTTGCCATCAGGTTCGACAGCGCATCGAGCGGCGCCTGGATCGGATAACCGACTGGCCAGCGCTTGATCGCCGTCTGCATGATGTCGAAATCAAGACCGAGGCCGGCGACAAATTTTTCCGGCTCGGCATATTTTTCATGCGCATGAAAGAAACCGCGGTCGCCGTAGAACACATCTTCGACGCCAGTGAAGTGGCTCGCCACCATCGTCGCCGACGTAACGCCGTTGCGCGCCGGCATGCCACCGAAGTCGAAGGCTTTTTCAACGTGTTCGGTGTCACGCGCCCAGCACGACAGCCCGGAAGCCTGTTGCGCCGTATAGGAGAGCAGCCAGCGCGCCTGATCAGCGTTGAGGCCGGCGAGTGCGCCGGCCGCCGCCGCCGCGCCGAAAGTGCCGCCGTAACTGTGCGTCGAATGTCCGGCCGAACGGAAGCGTTCGATACCCAGGGCCTTCGAAGTGCGCGCGCAAATGTCGTAACCCACCACTACCGCGCGCAACAGCGCCTGTCCGCTCGAATGCTGGCGCTCGGCCATCGCCAAAGCGGCGGGCACCACCGCACAACCCGGATGCACCAGCGCAAGGTAATAAGCGTCATCGGTTTCATCAGCGTGCGCGAGCATGCCGTTGGCGAGCGCTGCATTAACCGCGGTGGTGACGATGCGCGTGCCGACGACACAGGCCTCGGGCGTGCCACCCATGGCGCCGACGTATTCGATGGCGCGGCGCCCCGGCAGCAGCGGCGCACCCGACAGCATCGCCGAGAGCGTGTCGAGCAGATGATGTTTGGCGCGTTCGGTGACGCGCGCGGGCAGCGGACGTTTGGCTGCACCCGCGATGTAGGTGCTGAGCTTGCGCATGACCGGTGAGATGACGGGTTTATTTTTTTTCATAATCAATTTATCCGATGTGCGATTCAAACAAATCCGTCGCTCCCGCGAAAGCGGGAGCCCAGGAATTAATCTACCAGTATTCAATCAGCCACTGGATTCCCGCCTTCGCGGGAATGACGGTTCTAACAAAGTCTATCGCAATGGTGGCGCCGAAAACGCAACGCAGCCCGTTGCGGGCCGCGTTACTTTGAACCACACCGCGTCCGGCGCAATGCGCTTCGCTTATTGCGCCCTACCGCTCTAAGTTTGCATATGACGGGAGAGATGGCGGGCTTATTTTTTTTCATAATCAATTTATCCGATGCGCGATTCAAACAAATCCGTCGCTCCCGCGAATGCGGGAGCCCAGGAATTAATCTACCAGTATTCAATCAGCCACTGGATTCCCGCCTTCGCGGGAATGACGGTTCTAACAAAGTCTATCGCAATGGTGGCGCCGAAAACGCAACGCGGCCCGTTGCGGGCCGCGTTACTTTGAACCACAGCAAGTGCTTGAGCTTACTTCACCGCATACGGATTAACCGGCGATCCGACACCGCCGGTGATCGGCAGCGCGGGGGCGCAGAACATGAATTCGTAAACACCGTCTGCGGCGCAGGCTTTCGACAGGGCGCCCAAGTCGAAAATCTCGCCGACCGTCAGGCCCATGATCGGAATGGCGATCCAGTGCCACGGCTGGTTAGTGTCTTCGGTTTCGTTCGGACGCACTTCCGCGCCCCAGGTGTCGGTGACAATCGCCGCAACTTCTTTCTTGTGCAACCAGTCGAGCGTTTCAAAGGCGAGGCCCGGCGCGTCACCACCCGAGTAACCGTCCCAGTTCTTGTCGGCGAACTTGCGTTCAACGTGGCCGGTGCGCACCAGCAGGAAGTCGCCGCGACGCACTTCGACGCCGAGTTTGTCCGCGGTGAAATCGAGGGTTTCATTGGTGACGGCAAAACCGTCCGGCAGCCACTTCATGCCGAGTGCCTTCGGCACGTCGAGCAGCACGCCGCGGCCGATCATTTTTTCCTTGGTCTTTTCGATGCCGCCCTTCGACGCGCCGGCACTGGTGACCGTGCGGCAGTCGTAGCCGTTCCACATGTGATCGTAGTACATGATGTGGGCAAGGCCGTCCCACTGCGTGCCGCATTGCAGAGGCATGATGATGATGTCGTCGGTGCCGCGGATCTTGCGGTGATCGAGCACACCCGAATACGCATCGGTGCCGGTGCGCGTCATCAGGTGGATCGGGTTGAAGCGGCCGAGCGCCGGGTACTTGGTCTTGCCGCCCTGCGGGCCGGTCTGATCGTAGTTCAATGCCAGCGAAATGACCTGGCCCTTGGTGACGAGGCGGCAGGCCTCGACGATGCAATCGGGCGTGACAAAATTCAGCGTGCCGATTTCGTCATTCTTGCCCCAGCGGCCCCAGTTCTTCAGGCGCTTGGCGGCGGCGTGTATGTCTTTCCGCGTCAGTTTGCGATTACGTTTTTCGATCGTGTTTTTGACTTTCGGTTTGCGCACAGCCATGACTTCTCCTGTAGATGCGGAAATTGATCAGAGGGATTCGAAACGGAACGTGGAGTCTAGCAAATTGCGGGCGGTCAGGTGGCATTTGGGCGAAATGCGCGTAACCGAACGCCGCACAATGGCTGTGCGCCGGAAAACTTCGGGAGAAACCGTCACCGCCGCCCCTTCCGGAAAGAAGGGTCGGCGGTGCGGATTACTTGAGTTTCGACAAGACTTCGAGCATCTCGTCGTTCGGCACGAGGCCGCGCGGGTCGGTGACACGCGCGTAAACCACCACACCGTTTTTATCGACGATGAACCACGAACGCTTCGAGCGCAGATACTGCGGAATACGCGCAGGATCCTGCGCCATCGCCGCGTCGTCCTGCAACACGCCGTAGGCACGCGAAATCTGCCGGCGCAAATCGGACAGCAACGGATACTTCAGACCAAGCTTTTCACCCCACGCTTTATTGGCATCGGGGAAATCAACACTGATGCCCAGGACCTGGGCATTTGCGGCTTCGAACTGGGGAAGATCCAGTTGGAAAGCCAGCGCTTCCTGCGTTCAAGTGTTGGTGAATGCGCCGATGTAGAAAAACAACACCGTGTGTTTCTTGCCGGCGAAATCAGCGAGCTTGATTTCCTTGCCGGTGCTTGAAGGCGCTGCGAATTCCGGCGCTTTGTCGCCGACATTCACCGCTGACGCGGCCATCGCCCATGCCGCCAGCAAAACACCCGTTATCAACTGCCGCCATCGTGTCATCTGCATAGTCCCCCCGTTGTGGTTGATTGCGACTTACAAAAAAACCGGTCAGCCCCGCTTCTTCGCGGCGAGCGCCTTGATGTAGTTACGGAACTCCGCGCTCTGCATGTCGATGCGGCCGTAACCGCCGCCGACGAGATTGCCGTCGCGGTCGATGATCACCGTCCACGGCGTGACGCGCACGCCGAGCGAGCGCGCAAACTGCATCTCGGGATCAAGCGGCACCGGCAGCGTGTACTTGTGTTCGGCGAGAAACGGCTTGACCGACTTGGCACCGTCGCCATCGAGAGAAATCGCGACGACCGGGATGCCGCTTTTCTGGTATTCCTGCTGAGCCCTCTGCACGGAGGGCATCTCACCTACGCAGATGTCTCACCAGGTTGCCCAGAAGCGGGCGATGATAACCTTGTCTTTGTAGTCGTCGGATTTGGCGAAGCCGCCCGCCGCGGTCGGCAGATTGAAGGCCTGCATCTTGCTCGGCTTGACCGGCGCTGTCAGGCCCTGCGGCAGTGGCGGCAGATCAGCGGCAATGGCGGCGGCTGTGCCTAACGCGAACAACGCAGCAGTCCGAGCAATCCATGACATCAGTTTCATCGTACCCCCGTCTTAAGCCAGATCAAGAAGCCTGCAACATAGCAGAGTGGCATGTCAGCCACAAGCAGCGGCACACAAGGTAATCAGTCAGCGCGCGCGCCGGACGCCTTGATCACCTTTGCCCACTTTACCGTCTCGGATTTGATATAGGTGGCGAATTCTTCCGGCGTCGTGCCGGAAGCCTCGGTGCCGGTGGCCAGCAAACGCTCTTTAACATCCGGCAGATGCAGCAGTTTGACCACTTCGGCGTTCAGTTTTTTGACGATCGCCGGCGGTGTGCCGGCGGGTGCCGCCATGCCATACCAGGTAATCGCTTCAAAGCCCGGCAAACCCGCTTCCGCAATTGTCGGCAGTTCCGGCGTGGTGACAGAACGTTTCGCACTCGTCACCGCAATCGCCTTCAGCTTGCCGGCCTTCACCTGCGGCAGCGACGGCGGCATGGTCGAGAACATCAGTTGCACCTGACCGGCAAGCAGATCGGTCAGCGCAGGAGAAGCGCCTTTGTACGGCACGTGCACGAGTTTCACGCCGGCCATCGTGTTGAACAATTCACCGGCAAGCTGCGCTGGCGTGCCGAGGCCCGAAGACGCAAAATTGATTTTTCCGGGGCTCGCTTTCGCCAGTGCGATCAGTTCCTTTACCGTGTGCGCCGCCAGCGAGGGATGCGCGACCAGCAGATTGGGCGTCGCACCGGCGAGCGTGATCAAGGCGAAATCTTTCAGCGGATCGAACGGCAGTTTGCCGAGCAGGCTGCCATTGATCGAAAACGGCCCCGATAACGCCATGCAGATGGTGTAACCGTCCGGCACCGCCTTGGCGACGATGTCGGTGCCGATGTTGCCGCCGGCGCCGCCGCGGTTGTCGGCCACCACCTGCTGGCCGAGTGCTTCACCGAGTTTCTGCGCGATGGTGCGTCCGGTAATGTCCGAGCCGCCACCGGGTGGAAACGGAATGACGAGGCGGATCGGACGGTCCGGATAGGTTTGTGCCTGTACGGATTGAAAAAACAAACCCGCCGACAATGCCGCGATGAATATCAACGCTGCAGATGATTTTTTCATTTCCAATCTTTCATAATTTTCAGTGCAACACTATCGAACATTACATAACCGGCTGACGGCATACTCGTCATTCCCGCGAAAGCGGGAATTCAGAATGAAAACCCCGGGTCCCCGCTGTCGCGGGGACGACGCAGTGGTACAAAGTTCGCCACGCGCTTATGTAATCCTCAATAATCAAATGCCGCCATCTTACGCCATCAATGCGCCGCCTCCGCCTTGATGTTCGCGGCCTGCATGACCTTCGCCCATTTGACGATTTCCTGCCTGATGTAAACGGCGAATTGCTCCGGCGTGTTGCCGACCGGATCGACACCCTGCGCCTTGAGTTTTTCGCGCACCTCGGGCGACGTCAACGCCGTGGCAATTTCCGCAGATAACTTCGTTACCACGGCTTTCGGCGTGTGCGCTGGCGCCAGCATGCCGTACCACGATCCCGCTTCGTAACCGGGCAGACCGGACTCCGCCACCGTCGGCAAGTCGGGCATCACCGCCGAACGCACGCGGCCGGTGACCGCAATCGCACGCAGTCTGCCGGAACGCACATGCGGCAGCGTGGTCGGACTGGTGCCGAACATCAGCGCGAGGCGACCGGCAACCAGATCGTTGATGCCGATGGCGGCACCTTTGTAGGGGACATGCACGAGTTTCACGCCGGCAACGATGTTGAAGAGTTCTGCCGCCAGATGCGGCGCATCGCCGGTGCCGGCCGACGGAAAAA
This sequence comes from Chitinophaga pinensis, assembly GCA_943329075.2. Classification (GTDB taxonomy): domain Bacteria; phylum Pseudomonadota; class Gammaproteobacteria; order Burkholderiales; family SG8-41; genus PALSA-1004. Next base: position 11,893 of record CALQCM020000040.1, read on the forward strand.
ACAGTTCCCCGGGTTTTGCCTTCGCCAGCGCAATCAGTTCCGCAACCGAGGTCATTGGCTGCGAGGGGTGCACGGCAAGAATCAGCGGCGTGGTCGCCACCAGCGACACCGGTGCAAAGTCCCTGATCGAATCGTAGGGCAGCTTCGGATACAGCGTCACGTTGATCGCCAGCGTGCTGCTCGACATCACCAGCGTGTAACCATCGGCCGGCGCCTTGGCGACCAACTCCATGCCGATGATGGTGGTGGCCCCCGGCCGGTTATCGACCACCACCGGCTGGCCAAGGCTTTTCGACAGCGCCTGCGCCAATGTGCGCGAAACCAGATCGTTGCCACCGCCCGGCGCGAATGGTGAGACGAGACGGATCGGGCGCGCGGGGAAATTTTGTGCCGTCACCGGCGTGGCGGCAATCAGCACCGCAAAAATTACCATCAGCCGCACGCTAGTTCTCGCGACAGGCCATGCCGTCGTGCTGCGCGGCAAAATGCAGCACCTGCGTCGCGCACGCTGCCGGCTGCGTGCAGTGCAAATTGTGAAAATGCGAAGGCAGATGCACAAGCCGCAGGTTGCGCACGTTTTGCTTCAGCGTCTCTTCCTGCCCGGGCGTGCTATGTGTGTCGTGCGACGGATAGATCACCAGCGTCGGTGCGGCAATGCGTGCGAGGTACGGCGTGGTGTCGAGGCTGTAACTGAACTTTTGCATATTGATCATGACTTCAAGGTCGGACTGTCCCTGCTCCGTCGCAAACCATTCCAGCAGTCCCGGAGCGGTGCCCGGCGGAAATCGATCGACGCCGTTTTTGGCGCGCGCGTAAGCCATGGGCCCGAGCTTGCGCAGTGCCGCCTCGCCTACGCCGACCCGCGTCGCCGCGGTCTCGTTGAGCCGCACCGGCGCCGAAACCAGGCTAAGTGTGCGCACACGTTGCGGCCGCTCGGCGGCAAACAACATGCCGATGATGCCGCCGGTTGATTCGCCGCAGTAGTGAACACTGTCCACACCGGCGTGATCGAGGATCGCTTCGACATCGCCGACCCAGTTGGCGGCCGTGAATCCGGTCTTCAGGTCAAACTCTTTCGACGAACGACCCAGCCCGCGCAGATCGGTGCGGATCACCTTGTAGAAGCGCGACAGGTACGGCACCCATTGGTACCAGAACTTCGACGAGCGGGCGAAGCCGTGCTGCAGCACGATCGTCGGCGCATTGCGCCACGGATCGGTGTAATCGTCGAGTTCGTAATACAGCGCGGGCGCGCCGCGGCGTTCGATTATCGGCATTCGTGATCTATCGTAATTTATCCAACATTCGGGTTCCTTCCCCCGCCTGCGGGGGAAGGCTAGGATGGGGGCGAGCGGCGCGTCTGCTTGCCACCACCCCTACTGCCCCCTCGCCGATAAAGCTGGCTCTCCCCCGCGCTGCGCGCAATGAAGGGCGGGAGATTATTCCGCCTTGATCTTCGCGGTCTTGATGACTTTCGCCCACTTGGCGATTTCGGATTTGATATAGGCGCCGAACTCGTCCGGCGTGCTGCCCACCGGCTCGAAACCCTGTACCAGCAGTTTCTCGCGCGTGTCGGGCACCGCGATCAGCTTGACGATTTCGCCATGCAGTCTGGTGACAATGGCTTTCGGCGTTTTCGCCGGCGCCAGCACGCCGTACCAGGTCGAGACCTCGTAACCCTTGACGCCCGCTTCGGCGATGGTCGGCAGATCCGGCAGCGACTGCGAGCGTTTGGCGCTGGTCACACCCAGCGCGCGAACTTTGCCGGTCTTCACATGCGGCATCGCCGCCGGTGTCGTCGTCATCATGAACTGCATCTGCCCCGAGAGCAGATCGACGAGGCCGGGCCCGCCGCCCTTGTAAGGCACGTGCACGATGTTGATGCCGGTCATCAACGCCAGCAATTCGGGCGCCAGATGCGATGAACTGCCGATGCCGGCCGATGAATAATTCAGCGTGCCGGGTTTCGCTTTTGCCAGCGCGACAAATTCCTTCACGTTCTTCACCGGCAATGCCGGATGCACCAGCAGAATGTTCGGCGTCAGCGCGACCAGGCTCACCGGCTCAAAATCGTTGACTGGGTCGTACGGAATCTTCGCAAAGAGACTGACGTTGATGGCATTGGGCGCGACATTGCCCATCTGCAGCGTGTAGCCATCAGGCGCGGCGCGCGCGACCATTTCAGTGCCGATATTGCCGGTGGCGCCGCCGCGGTTGTCGACGACGACGGTGTGCCCGAAGACCTCGCTCAGCTTCTGCGCCACCATGCGGCCGACGATGTCGGTGCCGCCACCCGGCGGATAGGCGACGACCATGCGGATCGAGCGCGTCGGATAGGCGTCCTGTGCGAGGGCCAACTCACTAGCACTCAGCGCCGGCACAAACAGCACCGTCATTCCCGCGAAAGCGCGAATCCAGTGATTTGCAAACCGCCGTGCCTGTAACAACTGGATTCCCGCGTTCGCGGGAATGACGAAAATGGATCGCATTGGCGTAATTTCCTAGTCGTTAAGCGGACAGTCCGTAGGGTGCGCACTGCGCACTGTCCATCTACCGCTACCCGTGCGCGGTGCGCACCCTACAAAAAAACCACTGGATTCGCGCTTTCGCGGGAATGACGAATGGCAAAGGCGCGCAGAAATTCTGCGTTGCATCGTTACGCCGACAGCGGCAGCTTGACCTGCCGCCCGGTATCGGCGGCGAGTTCAATCGCCAGCGTGGTTTCGAGGTTGGCGCGCGCTTCCTGCGGCGTCGCCAGCACGCACTTTTTGCCGGTGGCGAGATGATCGAGCCAGGCACGCGTTTCGTTCGCGATCGGGCCCCAGAAATCGCCCAGTGCCCAGTCGCCCGGCGTGCCGCTACCCATGAACACCATGTTGACGTTGTGATCGGGCAGATAGACGTGCGGCACGCCCTTCTCGCTGTACATGATCTGGTCGGTGTGATCATCGTCGAGAATCATCACGCCCTCACTGCCAAGGATTTCGACACGCGCGGCGTGTCCAAGAGAGGGATATTTTTCCGGCAGCGCGTAACAGACGCCGAGATTCACCACCGCACCGTTCGAATAACTGAGGATCGCCCAACTGACGTCGTCGACATCGTGGCCGGCGGCTTTCAGCACGCCCTTCTGTCCGCGCGCATACACCTCGACCGGCGAACCGGTATCGAGCAGCCAGTTGGCGAGATCAACGTAATAGGTCAGTGCATCGACCACCGGTGTGGCATGCGGATTACGCCCGAGCATCGCCAGCGCCTGTGAGCGTGAGTTGTAGACGCGCATTGCCGCGCCGATCACGCGGCCGATGCGCCCCTGCACGATCTGTTCCTTCGCCAGCAGATAGCGGTCTTTGTAGCGGCGGCTGTAACCGACGCGCACCTCGACACCTGCTTTCGTCGACGCGGCGATGATACGGTCGGCGTCCGCCGTCGTCAGCGCAATCGGTTTCTCGACCAGCACCGGCTTGCCGAGTTCGATCGCCGCCAGCACCGCATCAAGATGCTCGCCCTCGCTGGTCGAGACGATCACCGCATTGACCTCGGGGTGCGCGATGATGGCGCGATTGTCGGTCGAGGCCACGCTCGCACCGACCGCCTTCGCCAGCTTCTGCGCATTGGCCTCGACGAGGTCTGAAACCGCGATGAATCTGACCGCCGGATGTTCCGCCGCCAGCCGCGAGCGCAGCGTGCCGATGCGGCCCGAGCCGATGACTGCGATACCAAGTTGTTTGCGTTCGATCATGTCTTCTCCCGCCTGCATTTTCGCACAGGACGGGCAAAACATGGCGCGCTCGACAGTCAGGCCCGGCGGATTCCCTACAGCGCCGGCCGCGCCAGCGGTTTGATGAACAGCATTTGCGCGTCGCCGATGACACGCTCGATGAACCCGCCCTCGCAATAGCAGAAGTAGAACTCCCACATACGGATGAATTCCTCGGGATAGCCGAGTGCCCGCACCCGCTCGAGATTGGCGAAGAGGTTTTCGCGCCAGCAACGCAATGTGGTTGCGTAATGTTCGCCGATGTCGAGCAGATCAACCAGCCGCATGTCGGTGACGCGCGCCACAGCGTCGGTGATGACTGTCACCGAGGGAATGCAACTGCCGGGAAAAATATGGCGCTGTATGAAATCGACCGCATCGCGGGCCGACTCGTAACGCTGGTCGGCGATGGTGATCGCCTGCAACAGCATCATGCCGTCAGGCTTGAGCAGCGCGCCGCATTGCCTGAAATAAGCGTCGTAGTAGCGGTGCCCCACCGCCTCGATCATTTCGATCGACACCAGCTTGTCATACTGGCCGCGCAGGTCGCGGTAGTCTTCCTGCAGCAGGGTAATGCGGTCGGCAAGGCCCGCAGCATCGATGCGTTCGCGCGCCAGGTCGTATTGCTGCCGTGAAATCGTCGTCGTCGTAACGCGGCAGCCGTAACGCCCCGCCGCATGCAATGCCATCGCGCCCCAGCCGGTGCCGATTTCCAGCAGATGATCACCGGGCTTGAGTTCGAGGCGGCGGCAGATGCGGTCGAGTTTCGCCAGCGAGGCTGCTTCGAGCGACATGCCGGCGCGTTCGAAAATCGCCGCCGAATACATCATCGTCGGATCGAGAAACGCGCGAAAGAAATCGTTGCCCAGATCATAGTGGGCGGCAATGTTGCGGCGACTGCCGCGGCGGCTATTGCGCGCCGCCCAGTGCAATGCACTGCGCAGCGGCGCGGCCAGACGCGCGAGGCCGCTCTCCATGCCGTTTACGACCTGCAGGTTGCCGGCAAGCACACGCATCACCGCCGTCAGATCATCGGCACTCCAGTATCCCGCCATATAGGCTTCGCCGGCGCCGATCGAGCCGCCGAAGGCGAGTTCGGTGTAGAAGCGCGGATCATGCACGCGCACTGTCGCGTTTAGGGCACACCGCGCGGACCGCGCGCCGAATTCCAGCGTGCGGCCGGCGTCTTCGATGCGCAGCACACCGTGCTCGATGGCCGCCAGGCGCGCCAGCACGGCGCGGCGCGCAATTTTCTCGAACAGGTTGCCGCCGGCTTTGAGGCGCGGCAGATCTATCGGATGGAGGGTGGTCGTTTTCATGTTTTCGGGGCGGAATGTAAAGGCGGCGCCTTGCCGGGATGGGTGTGAACCGGCACGCGCTTGAGCCACAAGCGCAAGGCCTGCCAGTGAATTGCCACCATCACCTGCAGCGTCATCAGCGGAAAGCGCAACAGCGCGAGCGCCAGTTGCAGGCCGCTGGCCGGCGCGCGCCGCAGGCGCAGGGTGGCATCGAACAGCCTGGCGCCCGCGTCTGTGTTTTCATGCAGCGCCATATGCGCGCTGAGTTGCTCCTCCGGGCGGCTGAAATGCCAGTCATAGACAAGATCCATCGGCATGAACGGGGAAACATGCATCGCCTTGCCGCTGCGATAGGCGAGATGCCGGTCGTGACGCGGCAGCAGAGGTTCGTCCAGCACGTAACAATGGCGCTCGCCCCACGGCGTGTTGTTGACCTCGGCAACGATGCATTCGATGTTCACGCCGGCGGCATCGAAGCAGTAGTAAAAACTCACCGGGTTGAAGCAATAACCGAAGTAACGAAGATGGGTCAACAGGCGGATCGGTCCCGTCGGACGCACACCGCGACGGCTTTCGACCAGGTCGCGCACCGCCGTGTCGAGCGGCACCGCCGCATCTCCCAGATGATCGGCGCGCTCAAACCGCGCCAGCGCCGCGCGGCGCGCCGACCATAACCAGCGTCCGCGGAACACGCGGTCAAGCTCGGCGAGATCGAGATACACCATGAACAGCGGATAGCCGAACACGTGCGGGCGCGGCGCAAAGCGCCGGTGCCTAAGCGACCCGTGATAAATCGCGCTGTGCATGGGCATTGTGTTCGAAGTGTTGCAGCGCATTGAGCGCGCTGACGACACCGTCCTCGTGAAAACCGAAGCGCCAGTAGGCGCCGCAGAAATAGCTGCCGTTGACGCCGTTGATCTCATGCTGGCGCTGCTGCGCCGCCACCGCGGCCGGGGTGAACAACGGGTGATCATAGGAGAGACGCTTGATGATTCTGTCCGGCGCGATCGCCTCACCGCGGTTGAGCGTCACGCAAAACGTGTGCCGCGAATGCAGGCTCTGCAGAATATTCATGTTGTAGGTAAGCGCCACCTGCGTGCCGTCCTGCGGCAGCACATGATAGTTCCACGCCGCCCAGGCGCGCCGCGCGCGCGGCAGTATCGAGCAGTCGGTATGCAGGATCACCTCGTTGCGCTGGTAGGCAATAGCCCCCAGCACCTCGCGCTCCAGCGGCGAAGCGTCGCCGAGCAGGCGCAGCGCCTGGTCTGAATGGCAGGCAAAAAAGACCTGGTCGAACGTTTCCGGCGCCGCATCGCGCACCTTCACCAGCACGCGCCCGCGCGAGCGCAGCACCGTTTCCACCGCTGCGTTCAGGCGTATGTGCCGGCGGAACGGCGCCACCAGCTTTTCCACATAACGCGCCGAGCCGCCGCGGATGGCGCGCCACTGCGGCCGCGCATCCACCGACAACATGCCGTGGTTGTGGAAAAAGCGCACAAAAAAACGCGCTGGAAAACCCAGCATGCGCTCCGGATCGGTGGACCAGATCGCCGCCCCCATCGGCAGCAGATAGTTGTCGATGAAAATGCGCGGGTAGCGGCGCTGCCGCAGGTATTCGCCCAGCGTAATTTCACCGCCGTCTTCAAGCAAGCGCGGCGCTTCGCGGTTGAAACGCATAATGGCGGCAAGCAGACGGTAGAACGCGGGATTCAGCAGATTGCGCCGCTGCGCAAAAAGCGTGTCGAGCGTGGTGCCGTTGTACTCGAGGCCACTGGTTTCGTTGCGCACACTGAAACTCATCGCACTGGGTTGCGCTTCGACGCCGATTTCTTCGAGCAGTTTGATGAAATTCGGATAGGTCCAGTCGTTGAAAACGATGAAGCCGGTGTCGATCTGATGGCGCTCGCCGTCGATCTCGATATCGTGCGTATGCGTGTGCCCGCCGATATGCGAGGCCGCCTCGAAGACGGTGATATCGTGATCACGGTGCAGGCCGCGCGCGACGACGTTGCCGGCGATGCCGCTGCCGATAATGGCGATTCTCACAGCGCCCCGCCGGCGGCGCGGCGCGCGCCGAGCAAGCGCGGCGGCACGACGCGCAGATCGCGGATGATACCGAGCGCCTCAAGCAAGCGCAGGCCGCAATAGGTCAGATCGATTTCCCACCAGTAAAAACCCTGCCGCGCCGCGCCGGGAAAATGGTGGTGGTTGTTGTGCCAGCCTTCGCCGAAGGTCAGCAAAGCCAGCCAGAGGTTGTTGCGCGAGCCATCGCGGGTGGCGTAACGACGCCAGCCGAAACGGTGCGCCAGCGAATTGATGGTGAAGGTGGCCTGATAGAGCACCACAGTCGAAATGCAGAAACCCCATACCACCAGTTGCGCGCCGCTGGTCGCGAGGGCCGGAACGTACACCGCGCACCATTCGCCCGCCGCATACAACGACAGCGCCAGCAGCAACGGCACCAGCGCGTCGTAGCGATCGAGAAAACGCAATTCCGGATAACGTGCAAGGTCGGCCACCAGCGCGGTGCGTGTTGCGAAATTCTCCCGCGCCAGAAACCAGCCCATGTGGCTCCAGAGAAAACCGTGTTGCAGCGGCGAATGCGCATCGGCGGCGCGGTCGGAATTGGCGTGGTGGTGGCGGTGGTGCGAGGCCCACCATAGCGGGCCGCGCTGGACGGCGGCCGCACCCAACACGGCAAACACGAGTTGCGCCGCGCGCGAGGTGCGAAACGCGTTGTGCGAAAAATAGCGGTGGTAGAACCCCGTGATGGCGAACATGCGCAACGCATACAACACAGCGGCGACCAGCACCGCGGTCGTGCTCACGCCGACCCACAACACGCCAAGGCAGCCCAGATGCAGACCGATAAACGGCAGCAGGCGCGCCCAGTCGAAACGGCGCGCCGGCGCGCCGTCATCGGCATAGGCATCGAACCAGCGCGCGACGCTGGCGAAAAAACCGCGTCGCTTCAATTCCATCGCTGCGGCACTTTTTCAATTTTCGCGACGTCGTAGCCCTGCGCGCCAATCAGTTTGACGAGGCGCTGGTACTCGTCGTCCGGGATCGCCGGCGCGCGCGCCATGATCCAGACGTAATCGCGCTGGATGCGGCTGATCACCGTCACGCTGTAATCGTCGGCCAGATAGGTGATGCGGTAGTCGGCCTTGATCGGCCACAGAAACTGCATGCCCCACAGGGCATTGGTTTCGCGATCGACGACAAAACCGCGCGGCGTATAGCGCTTCGCCTCGCCGTCGAAACCGCCAGCGCGAAAGGTAAAGGTCGTGGCAATCGTGCCGTCGGCGTCAAGGCGGTACGATTCGACCGCATTATGCGCACCCTTTTCAATGAACGTCGGAATGCTGGCAATCACATACCACGGCCCCATGAAACGCGGCAGATCGACCTGCGGCACCGTCGGCAGCGGCGCCGGGTTCTGGCAGCCGCCCAGCAACAGGGTCGCGGCAGCGCACGATAACAAGCGGAATTTTTTCAGAAGTGCCTCCATCATTTCAACGCATAACGCAGGCGGCGCCCGCCCGCCAGTGTCGATTCGAGCGCCAGCCACTCGTCGCTCGGCGAATACCAGAGATCAATCGGATTTTTTGGGCCGGTGATGCGATAGCGCTTGGCCGCCACCGGCGCGCCGCGCACTGCAATTGTTTCGTTGCCCATATCGACGATGCGCGCCGGCTCAAGCGCACCGGTCTGCGCATTGAGCAACAGCGTCTGACGCAGCATCTGCGGGTTCCAGTAGGCAAAACTCATGACGCATCCAGCGAAGTCTGCGCGGCTCTTGCCGGTGTTGACCGTCAGGCGGTCACCCGCGATCACCGCATCGACCATGAGCTTCTCGCCGTTGTCATCGGTGCTCGCCTGCAGACTATCGAGACAATCGCCGCGCCAGCGTTCGACGGCATTGTGCGTGTAACGATAGGCGGTGATGAACAGTATTTTGACCTCAAAACGCGTTTCGCTTTTGAGCTCGCGCACGCCCCCCTGATCCGTCAGGGTGAAGCGATGATAACCGATGCGGGCGTCGTCGAGAAACGCCTGAAAGTCCCACACGCGCGTCTGCGCGGCGGCGCCACTGGTGCAAAGCGCGGCGACCACGCCGCATATCAATCGCGCATTGCGCGGCGTCAGCAAGTTCACCGGCGGTCTCCTTTCGGCAGCCCCGGAAAAAACGCATTGGTCCGCACAATGTATTCGCGATAGGCGGGCCGCCGCTCACCGATATCTTTTTCCAGCAGCGCAACCCCCGATATCCTGAGCAATAGCACCGACATCAGCAGCGGGGAAACGATGGCCCACCAACCGCCGGCCGCACAGGCTATGACATAAAATCCCCACCACACGCAACATTCGCCGAAGTAATTCGGATGACGTGTATAGCGCCACAAGCCGCGGTCCATCACGCCGCCCGCAGTGCCGGCGCGCCGCCTGAATTGCGCAAGCTGCCAGTCCGCCACGCTCTCGAAGATGAAACCGGACAAAACCAGCGCTGCGCCGGCGACGTCCAGCCAGCCCGGCGCGGCACCACCCTCGATTGCCGCCAACAGCGGCAGAGAAACAATCCACGCGAGCAGCGCCTGCAGCGTGAACACCAGATAAAAACTTTTCCACTCGAAATGCGGTTGATTGCGCGCGCGGATCGCGCGGTAGCGATAGTCCTCTGCATCGCCCCAGTTGCGCCACGTGATATGCGCGGAGAGCCGCAGCGCCCACAGGGTCAACAGCGTCATGACCAGCGCAGTGCGCGGCCCGCTGGCCGGCAGCAGCGTCGCGTAGACCACCCCGCCACCCAAAATCAGCAGCGACCAGACGCCGTCGACGATGCTGACGTCCGCCTTGAGCAGACTCACCACCCACGTCAGGGCGCCGATCGCAAGCATCACGGCGAGGCCGCCGAGCAAAGCGAAAATCACAGGACTCAGCGTGTTCATATCGCCGGCGCTCTTTCGCGCGCCAGCCGCAGGAGCAGCGGCGTGAATAGGCCCCAGCCGATCGACAATGCGACCAGCGCGTGCAGCGGTTCGACCAGAATCACCGCGCCCAGACGCAGGCCGCCCCAGTACGCCAGCGGGCCGGCAATCGCACCGAGTGCCGCCGCGGTGAGCAGGCGCGCCTGCAGCCACGCCAGTGAATGCCTGAGCGTGATAGCGAACAACGCCCATAATGCAAGAATCCAGTACGGCGCCACGCCGGCGATGAAAAATCCCGAGCTGAAGTCAAGCCAGCCCAGCATGACCAGCGCGCTGTCCCAGACGATGCCGATCAGCAGCGCCATGGCGACCAACCGGATCTCCCGCCGCGGTTGCTCTGCAAAAAACACATGCGTCACGATGATGACCGCCGCGAACGCAGTGCCGGCCCACGGCAGGCCGTGCGCCGCGCCCAGCACGCAGGCGAACCAGCCCGCCTGAAACGCCACAAAATTAGCGATCACACGCGGGGTTGCCGGCGTGCTCACGGGCGCGCGCTGCCGGGCGGCAAAAACATTCACGACCGACGCTCGAAAAGATAATGGCTGACCCACCACTCGTTGCCGTTCGCGTAACCGAACAGTTCGGCGCAGGCCATGAAAAACAGACGCCAGCGTGTCCACCAGACCGCGGCGTTGTCTGCGCCGTACGTCTGCGCGATGACCGGCCACAGCGTGGCGCGGCGCGCATCCATATTGGCCAGCCACGCCTCCGCGGTGCGCGCATAGTGGCTGCCGTCCCAGCGCCAGCGCTGCAGCAATTGCAGATGGTCCTGAAAATGCAGCGCCAGATCGTCGCTCGGCATCATGCCGCCGGAGAAGAAGTAACGGCTCATCCAGTCACCGCTGTCGCGCTCGACAAACAGGTAGGGCGTCAGGCGGTGCACAAAAACATGCATGAAAAAGCGGCCGCCGGGGCGGAGCCAGCCGGCGACACGACGGAACATCTCGGGCCAGTTGCGCATATGTTCGAACATCTCGACCGACACCACGCGCTCGAAACGGTCGTCACTGTCGAAGGCATTCATGTCACAGGTGATGATGCGCACGTTGGTCAGGCCGCGGCGCGCCGCTTCCGCTTCGATATAGGCGCGCTGCGACTGCGAATTCGACACCGCCGTGATACGGCTGCGCGGAAACCGCGCCGCCATATAAAGCGTGAGCGAGCCCCAGCCGCAACCGAGTTCGAGAATGTGCTGGCCGTCGGCGAGTCCGGCGCGCCCGCAGGTCGCCTCGAGCGCCGCGGCCTCGGCGCCTTCAAGGGTCGTCACCCCGGCGGGCCACCAGCAGGCGCTGTACTTGCGGTGCGGCCCCAGCACGCCAGCGAAAAATTCGGCGGGCACCTCGTAATGCTGTTCGTTGGCCTTGTCCACCAGCAAGGCAACCTCAGCGTCGCGCAGAGCCGCCACGAACGCGATACTCGCCGCCGCCGCTGTTTCGGCATCGCCGGCGTGGATCTCCTGCAATCGTTCGCGGGTCAGGCGTCGTATGCCGGCGCGCAACACCGCGTCCGGCAACCAGCCGCGTTCGCTCAGCGCAATCGCACTACGTGCGGCCGACCAACCGGCCGGCGCTTGATCTTCGCGCGGTCGCAATGCCGTGCGGTTCGTGCTGCTCATAAATGTTCCTTTAGGCGGCGCGCACGGTGTGGCGCGCGCGCCAATCCGACAACGCCGGTGTAATGTCGGTAAGCGACGCCAGCAGACGCACGCCATCGGGCGCTTTGCGCACGCGTTCGACGGCCGCTCCGCCAGCCCATAATTCTACCTGCGGCTTGAGCCCCTGGCGCAACTCCTCAACCTGCGCCAGCACAACGCGCGGCTGGCGCGCCAGACTGAACGACAGCCCGACGATATCCACCGCCAGCGCGCTGGCAGCGCGCACGATGTCGAAGGCCGGCGTCTGCACGCCCAGCGAAATGCAATGCACGCCCTCGACCGAGAGAAAAGCCTGCGCCATCAATAGGCCAAGCTGGTGCTCTTCACCGGGGAGTGTCGTCAGCATGATGCGGGGTGCGGTGGCGGCCGGCGAGGCATTGCCAATCGCCTGCCGCAGCAAATGATTGATTTGCTCCGAATAAACGTGTTCTTCGTGTATTTCGATTTCACCGCGCATCCATGCGCTGCCAATCTCGGCATTGATCGGCACCACGGTCTCCAGCAGGAAGCGCTGCACACCCTTGCGCATCATGTCCTGGGCGAGGTAATCGCGCATTTCGGCGATGCGATGCGTCTTCAGCAATTGCAGCACGGCGGGCAATGGAACGGCCGCCACACTCTTGGCGCGGGATCCGGCATCAAACTCGGTCATGCGCGCCGTCAGCTCGCGCATCGGCGCGGCGACGATTTTGCCGGGCCGGTGACCGAGATCCATAAAGCGGCGGATCAAACGCAGTTTTTCGAGTTGCTCCGGCGGATAGGCGCGCTCGCCGTTGTCGTCCCGTGCCGGCCGTGGAAAACCGTAGCGACGCTCCCAGACACGCAGGGTGTCTTTGGACAAGCCGGTGGCGCGTTCGACGGCGGCGATCGAAACCATCTTCAAGCGGCTATGCGGTTTCTCTTTTTTGTCCATGACAAATGTGATTGACAAACGACTTCAATGGCCCTAACTTACCATTTATTGGACTTTTTGTCTAGGACAACTAGAATTTTTAAGCGCGCGGGCCATCCGCCGCGCGGGCGTGATTCGCATGCAGCCGCAAAGACATGGGCGTTGCAGCAAGGCTGTAGCCTCATCCGCCCAAACCAGGCGGACAGCCCCCTCCCTTTAATAGAGGATTTTGAACATGACACGCACACTGCGCCGCGCCGCGCCATCACTCAGTCTGGCCACCCTGCTGATCGCTGCACTACTGGGTTTGAGTGCCTGCTCGACAACGGCACCCGAAGGAATTGCCGCGGTCACCCCGTTCGACATCGAGCGCTATCAGGGCAAGTGGTACGAAATTGCGCGCCTCGACCATTCGTTCGAACGCGGTCTGAGCGACGTATCCGCCAGCTACCGGCAGCAGCCCGATGGCAGCGTTGAAGTCATCAACCGCGGCTATGACAGCAAACGAAACGACTGGCGCCAGGCGCTCGGGCGCGCCCTGTTTACCGGCGACACAAACCGCGCGTCGCTGAAGGTTTCTTTTTTCGGGCCGTTTTATGGCGGCTACCATGTGATGGCGCTGGACCAGCAAAACTACCAATGGGCGATGGTGGTCGGCCCCGATCGCGACTATCTATGGATACTGGCCCGGGAGAAGCGCCTGCCCGAAGCTGTTCGCGCGCATTTGCTGCGCGAGGCTGGCGCAGCGGGCATTGATACGCAGAAACTGATCTGGGTCGAACAAACCCGCACTGACGGTTAGTGCACAGCCATGCGCCTGCAAACCCCGCACCGCCTGAACCCGAAAAAGCTGCTGCTGAGCAAATGGACCGCGGCGACTCCGCAGCAAAAGGAAAAGCATTTCATCGTCACCAAAGTCGTTGAACCGGAGCCGCCGGCCCTGCAGATCGAAATTGTTGAACTTGAAGCCGTCTACACGCTGCGCAGTTTTACCCTGCACTGGCGTGAACTGACCGACGCCAGCCGCTGGCTGCAAGGCTGGCGGTAACGCACCGCAGCCCGAACACCGTTGCGGCACGCTTTAAGCAATCCGCATTTCGCCCTTGAATTTTTCCGACGAGCCAACGACAAATGACCATGAGCAATCTTTCAAAACTTCCCGTTGACGACCCAACCGTATCCGTGTCTGCGCGGATTCGCGCCCGCATCCAGCACGCGAAACTGCGCTTTCACGCCAACGACAACATCTCTGCATTTGTCGCGCCGGGCGAACTTGACGCGTTGCTCGACGAGGTTGCAGGCAAGATGAAAGGCGTGCTCGAAAGCCTGGTGATCGATACCGTCAGCGATCACAACACGCAGGACACGGCGCGCCGTGTCGCCAAAATGTATCTGACCGAAGTGTTTCGCGGGCGCTACGTGCCGGCGCCGGCCGTCACCGAGTTCCCGAACGCCGAGCGCCTCAACGAGTTGATGATTGTCGGCCCGATCACGGTGCGCAGCGCCTGCAGCCACCATTTCTGCCCGATCATGGGCCGGCTGTGGATCGGCGTGATGCCCAACGAGCACTCCAATTTGATCGGCTTGTCGAAATACTCGCGGCTGGCCGAATGGATCATGAGCCGGCCTCAGATCCAGGAAGAAGCCATCACGCAGATGGCCGAACTGCTGATGAACAAGGTCAGCCCCGACGGGCTGGCGGTCGTCATGGAAGCCGATCACTTTTGCATGCACTGGCGCGGCGTCAGGGACGCCGAGACCAAGATGGTCAACAGCGTGATGCGCGGTTCCTTTCTCAAGGATTCCGCGCTGCGCCGCGAATTCCTGTCACTCATCAATCTGAAGAACTGAGGCCGCCATGCTTGTCCGTCTGCTTTACGCCAGCCGCCCCGCCGCGCCACTGACCGCCTCCATGGTGGACTCCATTCTGGAGCAGTCGCGCGTAAACAATCCACACCAGGGCATCACCGGCCTGCTGTGTTTCACCGAAGACATTTTCATCCAGTTGCTCGAGGGCGGCCGCGACGAGGTCTGCGAACTGTTCAACGCGATCGTGCGTGACGACCGGCACGCCAATGTACGAATACTGGTTTTCGAAGAGATCGCCGAGCGGCGGTTCGGCGGCTGGACCATGGGGCAGGTCAACATCGCCAAGGTCAATCCGTCGCTGCTGCTGAAATATTCAAAGAAGGCGGTGCTCAATCCGTTCAATTGCTCCGGCCACGCGTCGATGGCGCTGCTCGACGAGCTTGCCGCGACCGCCGCTGTCATCAGCCGCGGCAACTGAGGAACACGCCTTGGACGCAAGCACACCCGGCGCGCGCTGCACCGTCTACTTCGACAGCGACTGCCCCATTTGCAGCCGCGAAATCGCGACCTACCGGCAATCGCGCGGCGGCGACGCGATCGACTGGGTCGATGCCGCGCGCTGCGATGACGCGGCGCTCAGCAGCGGTCTCGACCGCGCATCGGCATTGCAGCGGTTCCACGTGCGCGGCGCCGACGGCACACTCATCGCGGGCGCGGCTGCATTCGTCGAAATCTGGAAACACCTGCCCGCGTTCAACTGGCTGGCACGCATCTGCGCGCGGCCGCGCGTGCTCGCGATGCTCGAAGCCGCCTACGGGCTTTTTCTGCGCTTGCGGCGCCTTTGGTATACGCCGCCCGCGCTCGTACACCAGCCGACTTCCGCCAAGCCCCGCCCCTAGCGGCGCAATCATGACAACCCGCCGCAGTTTTCTCTAGACGCTTCCCGCCGCGACGCTCGCACTGACTGTCGCCCGCCCCGCATCCGCCGCCGGGCGCAATTGCACGGGCTGCCAGCTCTATCAAGGCAAGGCCGCCGAAGCCTCGGGTGCTTGTGGTGCCGTCGGCGGCAAGCTCGTCAGTGCCAGGGGCTGGTGCGTTGCCTGGGCGAAAAAGACCTGAACAGCGCAGCGGGATTGCGCAGCACCTGCTGACACCGGAGTCCAGCGCAGTGTTCTTCGACCAACGAGGGCGGCCGATCATCTGCTAACAGGTGAAGCTTTACGCCTTCGGGGTGCGGGCGTAGCATCCCCTCCACAGACGCGGGCTGGCAATGCAAATCCGTTGCGCCAGAACTCGCTGTCGATATGACAATAAGCGGCCGCCATAACAGCCGCCCACGGAGGAACCCCATGAAGATCGCCCGCACCGCAGCGACGCCTGATCTGTCGCGCCGCCAGTTCATGATCAGTTCGGCCGCCGCCGCGGGTGGTCTCGCCGTCGGCTTCAGTCTGCCTACCGGCGCCCGCGCGCAAAGCGCCGCCGGCACCGAAGTCGATGCCTGGGTCGTGATCAAACCTGACGACAGCTGTGTCGTGCGCATCCAGCGCACCGAGATGGGCCAGGGCACGCGCACCGGCATCGCGCAACTCGTCGCCGAAGAACTTGACTGCGACTGGAGCAAGGTCAGCACCGAGCAGGTCACACCGCAGGACAACCTCGCGCGCAAACGCGTGTGGGGCGAAATGATCACCGTCGGCAGCCGCGGCATCCGTTTCTCGCACGAGGCGGTGCGGCGCGGCGGTGCCGCGGCGCGTACGCTGCTGCTGCAGGCGGCGGCGAACGAATGGAATGTGCCGGTCGCCGAACTCACAGTTGATAAAGGCGTGATTCGTCACGCCGCCTCGAACCGCGTCACGAGCTACGGCAAGGTCGCCGCGGCAGCGGCGAAACTGCCCGCGCCCGACGCGAAATCGCTGAAGCTGAAAAACATGCGCGACTGGAAAATCGCCGGCAAAGCGCTCAAACGTGTCGACACCGCGCCCAAACTCGACGGCAGCATGGTCTACGCCATCGACGTCAAACTGCCCGGCCTGCTCAATGCGGCGATCAAGGATTGCCCGGTGTTCGGCGGCAAACTCGCCAGCTTCGACGGCGCGAAGGCGTTAACGATGCCCGGCGTGCGCAGCGTGATCCGCGTCGACGCCTCAGCGGTCGCGGTGGTCGCCGACACCTGGTGGCATGCCAAACGCGCGCTCGACGAAGTCAAAATCGTCTGGGACGAAGGCCCCAACGCCAGCGAATCGAGCGCCACCATTGCCGCGCGCCTCGCGGACGGCCTTGTCACGCAGGACAAGGTGCACGCTTTCCGCAAGGAAGGCGACGCGTTGAAGGCGATCGAAAGCGCGGCGAAAAAAGTCGAAGGCACCTACAGCACGCCCTTCCTCAATCACGCGACGATGGAGCCGATGAACTGCACGGCGCGCGTCAGCGCCGACAGGGCCGAGGTGTGGGTGGCGACACAGGACCTCGAAGGCGCCCATCTGCAGGTCGCGAAAACCTCCGGCCTGCCGATCGAAAAATGTTTCGTTCATCGTTACGATCCGGGCGGCGGATTCGGCCGCCGCGGCCGCGTTTCCGATTTCGCGCGCCAGGCCGTCGACATCGCCAAACAGTTTCCGGACGTGCCCATCAAGATGATCTGGACGCGCGAGGAAGACATGACGCACGGCCAGTACCGGCCGATCTCGCAATGCAAATTCACCGCCGGCCTCGACGCGCAGAACAACCTCGTCGGCATGCACGTGCGCATGTCGGGCCAGTCGATCAACGCCTGGGTCAACCCCTCGGCCATCATCGACGGCTACAAAGACGACCGCCAGTTGCAGGGCTGGTATGAAAAAGGCGACCAGCAGCTCGGTTACACCGTGCCCAACCTGCTGATCGAATATGCGATCCGTAACACCCACGTGCCAGTCGGCACCTGGCGCGGCGTGAACGTGCCGCAGAACGGTTTTTACATGGAATGCTTCATCGACGAAGTCGCGCGCACGGTCGGCGTCGATGCGGTGGAATTCCGCCGCGGCCTCATGCGCAACCATCCCAAACATCTGGAAATCCTCAACCTCGCGGCCGAACGCGGCAACTGGGGCAAGCCGCTGCCGAAAGGCGTGTTTCGCGGTGTCGCACAGTTCATGAGCTACGACACCTATTCAGCGGCAGTCGCGGAAGTTTCAGTGACCCCCGATGGCGCGGTGCGCGTGCACAAGCTGTTGCTGGCCGCCAATTGCGGCCACGCCGTCAACCCCGGACAGATCGAAGCGCAGGTGCAGGGCTCCATCGTCTACGGTTTGAGTGCCGCGCTGTGGGGCGAGAACACCGTCGAAAAAGGCCGCATGGTGCAAACCAATTTCCACGACTATCGCGTATTGCAATTATCGGAAATGCCCAAGGTCGAAACCATCGTCGTTGCCAACGGCGATTTCTGGGGCGGCATCGGCGAACCGACGATTGCAGTCGTTGCACCCGCGGTAGTCAACGCAGTCAGCGCGGCAATCGGCCGGCCAGTGCGCGACCTGCCGCTGAAGAATCAGAAGCTGGCTTAATAAGCTGACTGCGTTCGCGTATTTGTGGCGCAGGCGACCCGCCTGCGAGAAGCACCAAGCCCGATCTATGCAAGTCATGTTTGATGCAGGCGAGTCGCCTGCGCTACAAAACCAATCAGTCCTGTAGCCCGGAAGGAGCGCAGCGTATTCCGGGAACGGCGGTCCTTTCTCCCCGGATTACACTTCGTTCCATCCGGGCTACAAAAACTGTGGCGCAGGCGCCCCGCCCGCGAGAAGCACCAAGCCCGATCTATGCAAGGCTTGTTTGATGCAGGCGAGTCGCCTGCGCTACAAAAACTCAACGCTGTCGCGACAGAAAATGCGCGAGGTCCTGAAAGTCGGCGTCGGTCAGCGGATATAAAACGTCGTCCATCGTCGCGTCGTAACCGCGGCGCGCATTGGATTTGTAATCGCGCAGTGCTTTCAGCAGATAGTCTTCGCGCTGCCCGGCCAGGCGTGGCACGTTTTGCTGGCCCGAATAATCGCGGTTATGGCAGAAATTGCAGCGGTGTTGCACCACCAGCGCCTTGGCACGCTCGATGCGCGCAGCATCGGCGGGCTCGCTGTTCGGCGCCGGCGCCGGCAGCTTCACAATCGCCGCGGCTAGACGCTTGAGATCGTCGTCCTTCATGCCCGCCAGCATGGCGGTCATCGGTTCGACGGTGCGCATTTTTTCGCGAAACATGTAGAGCTGTATGGTCAGGTAATCGAACGGCTGCGCGCCGAGCGCCGGCACATTCGGCAATGCCGCGCGCGCCGCATCGCCATGACAGACCAGACAGCTATTCAGCGTGGCCTCGGCGCTCTCCGCAGCAACCGCAGCAATCGAAGCCACAGAAAAAACGGCGGCACAAATTGCAAAATGCGAGGCCGCCGTCAATTTACGCAAAGTGCATACGCACTTCAACGCGCCGCTACTTTCGTCGCCGCGCCATAGCTGACCCGATAAACCGCGCCGGCGTGGTCGTCTGAAATGAGCAGCGAGCCGTCTTTCATCACCAGCACATCGACCGGGCGGCCGACGTAGCCGTTGTTCTGCAGGAAGCCGGTGAGGAAGGGTTTGAACGATTTGACCGAGCCGTCCTTGTTCAGCGTGACGTAAATGATGTCGCCGCCGAGCTTCTTCGATTTGTTCCACGAGCCGTGGCGCGCGATGAAGATGCCGTTCTGATATTCGGCCGGGAACATCTTGCCAGTGTAGAAACGCATGCCGAGTGCCGCGACGTGCGGCCCGAGCAGCGCGGCCGGTTTCTCGAACTCGTCGCAGGTGCGGCCCCAACCCATCTCGCGATCAGTGAAGTTGCCCTGATGGCAATACGGGAAACCGAAGTGCTGGCCCTGCTTCGTCACGCGATTCAGTTCGTCATTCGGCAGGTCCTCCGACAGCCAGTCGCGGCCGTTGTCGGTGAAGTACAACTCCTTCGACACCGGATGCCAGTCAAAGCCCACCGAGTTGCGCACACCGCGTACCACCACCTCGGCGCCCGTGCCGTCGAGGTTGATGCGGCGCAGCTGGCCGTTGGTTTCCGGCGGCTCGCAGATATTGCACGGTGAGCCGACGTTGACGTAGAGCTTGTTGTCGGGGCCGAGGCCCATGAACTTCCAGCCGTGCGACTGGTGGTTGAGAAAATCGCTGTAGATCACCACCGGTTTGGGCGGATTATCGAGGTTGTCCTCGATATTTTCCATTTTCGAAATCTTCGTGCCTTCGGCGATGTAGAGCGTGCCCTGGTGGAACGCGAGGCCGTTCGGACGATCGAGGCCGGCGGCGATCACCTTGTTTTCGCGCTTGCCGTTTTTATCGACCACCGCCCACACCTTGTCGAGCAGGCGGTTGCTGACAAACAGCGTGCCCTTGTCGCCCATGCGCATCGAACGCGCGTTGGCGATGCCGCTGGTGTAGACCTCGACCTTGAAGCCCTTCGGCACTTTCAGGTCGCCGAGCGGCAGTTTGTCTTCAGCGACAGGGAATGGCAGCGGCGGCGTGTTGCGCAACTGCTTTTCAACCTCGGCATTCGGCACGTCCGGGCGGCCCGGCACGGCGCTGGGCACCGGTTGCATCGGCGGAATCGGTTTCGTCGCCTCGGCCGTTTGCGCATATACCGTTGCAAACGGAAACGCGCACAAACCGGCGAGCAGTAGCAATCGTGTAAACACGGCGCATGAAGTTTTCATGTAATTCCTCCTGGATTGGCACTTGGGCGGTGTGCTATTTGCACCCGATCTTGTTTAAATGCCCGGTCATTCTGCCACAGCCGGCCGCAAGCGGCATGCGTATGGCTGCGCCGGATATAATCCGACTTTGCAGCGGGCCCGGCTGTTCGGCCGCCGCCGTTTGCAACCCCATGCGGAGCGACAATATGAACTCTTGCTGCAAAACCGGATTGCCCGTTCTCGCCGCGCTTGCCATCGGTTCCGCCGGCATCGCCCTTGCGCAGAGCTATCCCGCCAAACCGGTGCGCGTGTTGGTCGGTTTCGCCGCCGGCTCCAGCACCGACGTGGCGATGCGCCTGATCGGCCCGCGACTCGGCGAAATCCTCGGTCAGAACGTCATCGTCGACAACCGCGCGGGCGCGGGCGGCAACATTGCCGCCGAACTCACCGCGAAAGCGCAGGGAGACGGCTACACACTATTGTTCGCCAACGGCGGCATCGCCATTGCGCAGTCGTATTACACGAAACTCGAATACAACGCGCTGCGAGACCTCGCCCCTGTCGCGCTGGTGACGTCGATGCCGCACATCGTCTGCAGCAATCTTGCGTTTCCGGCGAAATCGATCAAGGAACTCGTCGCGCTGGCAAAAACGCGCCCCGGCGACATCATGTTTTCGTCGGCCGGCATCGGCAATTCGGACCACATGGCGGGCGAACTCTTCGGCTATATGACCGGCACCAAATTCACTCACGTGCCGAACAAGGGCGGGCCACAGGCGCTGCAACAAGTGATTTCAGGCGAAGTGGTGTTCTACATGGCGGGCCTGCCGGTCTGCCTGCCGCATGTGAAGTCCGGCCGCGTGCGCGGCCTCGCAGTGACGACGGCGAAACGCTCGCCCGCCGCGCCCGATATTCCGACCATGCAGGAAGCCGGCGTCAAGGGTTACGAACACAGCCTGTGGAACGCCGTCTTCGCGCCGATCGGCACGCCGGCGGCCATCGTGACGAAGATCAGTGAAGATTTCGGCCGCGCCGTAAAGTTGCCCGACGTGCAGGAAAAATTCGCCTCCTTCGGCATTGAAGCAGTGGCCAATTCACCCGCACAGTTCGATCAGTACTTCCGCGCCGAAGTCGACAAGTGGGCGAAGGTCGTCAAGGCGACCGGCATACACGGCGAATAACGCAGCGACCGGACATTCAACACTTAGAACTTGTAGCGCAGGCGAGGTCGCCTGCGCTACCTCATTCGGTCTTGAGGCCGGCGCTTTTCACCACGCGCGCCCACTTCTCGATCTCGCGCTTGATATAGGCGCCGAACTCGGCCGGCGAATTGCCGCCCGGATCCGTGCCCTCGGCGGCGAGCCGTTCGCCGATGTCTTTCGCGCGCAAACCTTTCACCAGTTCGGTATGCAGACGCGCAATGATCGCCGGCGGCGTGCCGGCCGGCACAACAATGCCCTGCCAGGATGACGATTCGTAACCGGGCACGCCCGATTCGGCAATCGTCGGATAGTCGGGCAGCGCGCTCGAGCGTTTCGCGCTGGTGATGGCCAGCGCCTTCACACGGCCGCTCTTCAGATGCGGCAGCACGATCAGCGGCTGACTGAAACTCATCTGGATCTGCCCCGCCATCACATCGGTCAACGCGAGTGCCGCGCCTTTGTAAGGAATATGCGTGAGTTCAATGCCGACCATGGCACGAAACAGCTCGGCCGACAGATGCGCGCCGCCACCCGCACCCGAGCTGCCGAAGTTGATCTGCCCCGGCTTTGCCTTCGCCAGCGCGATGAAGTCCTTCAACGTGGAGGGCATGGCCGCATTCACCGTGACGAAGTACGGCGTCGCCGCAGCGAGCGTCACCGGCGCGAAATCGCGCAGCGGATCATATGGCAGGTTTTTGTAAGTGCTGACGTTGGTGGCCAGCGTGCTGATGGTGCCCATCAACATGGTGTAACCATCCGGCGGCGATTTCGCCGTCATCGACGCGGCAATGGTGCCGCCACCGCCGGCGCGGTTGTCGACCACCACCTGCTGACCGAAGACGTCGGAGAGTTTTTGCGCCAGCGCACGGGCGATGATGTCGGTGGCGCCACCGGGGGCGAAGCCAACGATGAAGCGGATGGGTTTGGTTGGATAGGTTTGCGCATTTGCATTCCCGGCAATCACTGCGATCGCAACAGTAATTAGCCTCATCCAAGAAATTCGCGTCATCGCTTTTCCTATCTTCAGTTGGCCGGGGGCAGCCCGGCGAATTTTAAGCGCCGTGCCGCAAAACGCAAAAACGCGTGGGCAACAAGTTGCCCACCCTACAAATGCTTGAAAAATTGAAATTCTCCCTTTGTTACGGCGCACTCGTGGCGCAGGCGACTCGCCTGCGGGAAGCACCGCGCCATTGCCTGGCAAGCGTGCTTTGACGCAGGCGAGTCGCCTGCGCCACAAAACCAATCAGGCCCGTAGCCCGGAAGGGGCGCAGCGTATTCCGGGAATAGCTTCGCTCTTGAAACAATCTGTGCAGGTCGGACCGCCTCAATGCTCACCGTGATAAATCGGCTCCGGCTGCGCGAAGAACGACAGCAGGATGTGATAGACCTGCATATAGTTGATCTGCTGAAAGCTCGCGTGCGAGATGCCTGCCATCACAGTGAAGTTCTTGTCCGGGTTCGGCAAAAGCTTGAAGAACTCGATCAGGTCGTTGAAGCCGGCGATGCCGTCGAATTCACCGCGCATGACGATCGTGGCGGCCTTGATTTTCTGCGGATCGACCACCGGCAGCTTCGAACACATGTCGACATAGGTGCCGGTCGGCACCGAGTCGTCGAGTTCGAGCACGCGGTCGGCAAAAATATCGATCACCTTGTCTTCGGCACAGCCCGCATGATCGCGCGTGAAAACACTGCGCATGAAGGCATGGTCGATCGGCCGGCGGTTGACGTTGATGAACTGTGGCAGTTTCTTGCGCCGTTCGTCCAGCGTCGGGCTGCCCTCGCCGGTCCACACGAAGGCGTCGAGGGCGAGGCGCGAGACGCGCTCCGGATGGCGCTCGGCGAACATCGCCGCGCGCAGTGCGCCCGATGAAATGCCGTAGACCATGAACTGCTGCACGCCGCGCGTTTTCATGATGTAGTCGGTGGCGGCGGCGGCATCGTCAGCACCATTCGAGATGTCGCAGTTGATATTGCGGTTCTTGTCGGAGCGGCCGTAGCCCTCCATGTCGAAGCACCAGGTGTCGTAACCCTGGTCGGCAAAATAATCCATCGCCGACGAATACGGCCGGCCCGGCACCTGCAGATCAAAAGTCGGTTGCGAAGCCATCGACGAACCATGCACGAAGAGCACGGTGCCGCGTTTGGCCTTGGTGGTCGCCGGTTTCTCATAGAGAAAAAGTTTGACGTCGCCCTTTTTGGTCCAGTGTTCCTTGCCTGTGTACGATGCGTGAACGATCGGCGTGTGCATTGAAATTCCTCGTGTGATTGCGCGTAACGGCGAAATGAGCGGGCTAGTCTATTGCAGGCGTGAACACAGCGTCAATCGGCGCCGTATAATTGCGCCTTAAAGGAGAAATTATCGTGGATTTCAGCATCAGCGAAGAACAACGCGCCCTCGTCGACACCGTCCGCCGCGCCTGCCAGAAGGAATTCGCACCGCGCGCGATCAAATACCTCGACGGCACCTGGCCCGCCGAGAATATGAAAACGCTGGCCGACCTCGGTGTGCTCGGCATGTCGGTGCCGCCGGAATACGGCGGCTCGGGACTCGGCATTCTAGACACCGTGCTGGTGCTCGAGGAAATCGGTAAAGTCTGTTACGTCACCGCGATGGCGGTGCTCGGCGAAGTCGGCACGCAGACGCGCATCATCTCGACCTACGCGCCCGAATCGATCAAACAGAAAATCCTGCCGCGTGTGGCCACCGGCGAAGCGATTCTCGCCATCTGCATGACCGAACCCGACGCCGGCACCGACGTGCCGAATTACAAAACCAACACGGTGATCAAGGGCGACCGCATCATCATCAACGGCCGCAAGACCCTGATCAGCCGCGCCGACATCGCCGAGATGTTCGTCGTCTTCACGCGCGTCAACGGCGTGGCGGGCGCACCGGGCATCGGCTGCGTGCTGATTCCCGGCGGCACCAAGGGCCTCGTCGCCGAGGCGAAGTACCACACCATGGGCGGCGAGTATTTAAGCGAAGTGCAGTTCAACGACATCGAACTGCCGCTCGAAAACCTTGTCATCACCGACAACGGCCTGAAAAAACTGATGAGCGCGTTCAATACGCAGCGCTGCCTCAATCCGGCGATCTGTCTTGGCCTCGCCGAAGGCGCGCTCGAAGAAGCGGTCAAGTACCTGCGCGAGCGCCGGGCGTTTGGCAAAGCGATCGGCGATTTCCAGGGCATGCGCTGGAAGGCCGCCGACATGTACATCCAGATCGAAGCCGCGCGCGGCCTGCTTTATCGGGCCGCCGTCAGCGGCAAGCAGTTCCCCGACCCGACGCTGGCGGCGATGGCGAAGATCTACACTAACGAAATGAGTATCCGCGTCACCTCAGAGGCGATCCAGGTGCACGGCGGCTACGGCTTCACCGACGAATACCCGGTGTCGCGTTTCTTCCGCGGCACGCGTTACGGCAGCCTGGGCGGCGGCACCAGCGAAACGCTCCGGAATTTCGTCGGCCGCAAACTCGTTGAGGATATGGATCTGGCGAGCGGCGTGCTCGGCATGCAGATGTTTTAGATCTTGTGGCGCAGGCGACTCGCCTGCGGGAAGCGCCTGCGCGTCGATGGCTTGAGCGACACAATACCCATCGATGATCATGCAAGCACACTGCGCACGCTGCCAATTTGAAGCACTGTGCTTCTCGCAGGCGAGTCGCCTGCGCCACAACAAGATGGTGCTTCTCGCAGGCGGGTCGCCTGCGCCACGTAAATCAATACACCGTCTTTGCCCGCAGATAACTGTCGCGGTCCATCGATCGCACGCCGAGAATGATGTCGCCGGCGGCAAGGCCCGCCTTGTCGGCCGGGCTGTCGGGCGACACGCGCGTGATCATCAGTTTGCCCTGCAAGTCCTGCGTGTTCACACCCTAGCCACGGCCGCGGCTACGGGTTGCTGCGGACGCTGTTAGAGGGTCCCTTCCCCCCTTGTGGGGGAAGGATAGGATGGGGGGACTGCGGCGTAATTTTTTCTGATGTGTATTTGATACGCGGTGCTTCTCGCAGGCGAGTCGCCTGCGCCACAAGAATACGGTGCTTCCCGCAGGCGAGTCGCCTGCGCCACGCAAATCAATACACCGTCTTTGGCCGCAGATAACTGTCGCGGTCCATCGACCGCACGTCGAGCTTGCGCACCTCGACGCCCTTCAACACATCGAGCGCGATTACCGAGCCGGCGTCGCCGCTCGACCACAGCTTTTTATAAAAGTCCGCGTGGCCCTTTAATTGCTCGCCGCGCACGCCGAGGATGATGTCGCCGGCGGCAAGGCCGGCCTTGTCGGCCGGACTGTCGGGCGACACGCGCGTGATCATCAGTTTGCCCTGCAGGTCCTGCGTGTTCACACCCAGCCACGGCCGCGGCTTGTCGGTGGCATGGCCCTGCGCAATCAGATTGCCGAGGATCGGTTTCAACAAATCGATCGGCACGAACATATTGCCCGGCACCCCGCTTCCGCCCATCGCATCGCCAACGGCGAGTGAACCGACGCCGATCAGCTTGCCCTCCTTGTTGACGAGTGCCGCGCCCTGCCAGTTGACCGTCGCCGGCGCGGTAAAAATCGCCTCGTCGAGCAGATATTCCCAGCTGCCGGCGAAGGGGCGTTTGGAAACGACGAAGGCCGGTGCCACGCCATCAAAACCGACAATCAGCACCGGCTCGCGATCAGGCAAACCCTTAGAGTCGCCAAACTCAATCGGCTTGATCGCCGGCGGCGTCAGCGCGCGCAGCAAACCGAAGCCGGTGGCGTAATCGTAGGCAATCACGGTGGCCGGCGACTTGCGCCCATCGACCGCGTTGATCTCGACGGTTTCGGCTTCCTGGATCAGATAACCGATGGTGAGGATCAGGCCGCTCGAATCGATGACGATGCCGGTGCCTTCGCGTTCGGCACCGAGTGACTGGCGGCTGCGTGCATCCGGCACCACGCGCGCGTGCAGCCTGACCACCGAGAAGGCATCGACGGTAAGCGGCGGACGGCTACTGCCACTATTGCCACCAATGCCACCATTGCCCGGCGTCTCCGCGCCGATGGCCGCCGTGCCGAGAAATACCAGCGCGCTTGCCAGAAACAGTCGGAGCATGCCAAAAACGCCTGTGCTGTTCATTCGCATGGAAGCCTCACCATAGCGCGCAGGGAATGCTGCGCGTGCCATGATCATAGGCTTCGACGCCCGCGGCGGCAATCCGCAATAAATGCGAAAATCCTGCACTGTTGCAGATTGCCCCGCCGTGCTCAGGTGTTATCGACAGTCGGGAAACATGCGGCGGCCCAGAGCCGTCATTCCCGCGCAAGCGGGAATCCAGAGGATTTTTGATTTGTGCCCGAATTCCTGAGCTTCCACCTGCGCGGGAGCAACGGGATTTTTTTCGACAAATGCGCTAGTGGCGAAGGAAAACATCATGAATGTCTTGTTCTGCGGATTCGCCGCGCTGCTGTTGGCCGCGCCTGCCGTCGCGCAACCAAACTATCCGAACAAACCGATCCGCCTGATCGTGCCCTTCCCGCCCGGCGGACCGAACGACATTCTCGGCCGCGTAGTGGCCAGCACGCTGACCGGACAACTCGGCCAGCAGGTCGTCGTCGACAACCGCGGCGGCGCCGGCGGCATCATCGGTGCTGAAATCGCCGCGCGCTCGGCGCCCGACGGCCACACGCTGCTGCTCTCGGGCACGGCCTCGATGGCGATCAATCCGGGGCTGCATAAAAAGCTGCCCTACGATCCGTTAAAAGATTTCGCGCCGATCAGCATGCTCGGCACCGCGCCCAGCCTGTTGACTGTGCATCCATCGCTGGCCGTAAAAACCGTCAAGGACCTGATCGCACTCGCGCAGGCCAAACCGGGCAAACTCAATTTCGTTTCCGCCGGCCACGGC